>NC_011832.1:0-730729 GCF_000021965.1 Methanosphaerula palustris E1-9c | reverse complement strand
GACCAGCTTCAGGAGATCCTCGTCGAGCAGATCCCCTGCATACCGGTCTGTTCGATGGACGCCTTCGATGCCTACCGTTCCGACCGGTTCTACGGTTTCGATTCCCTGATACATAAGGACGGGGGCGATATCAACATCTTCTCACATGTCAAGCCTGCGAGTACGGAGGTGAACAGGTAGACAGCGACACCTGAAGGGGGCGAGATGGTCTATTTCCAGTTCTCCCTTCTCCAGGTTCATCTCCGAACTGGAGGAGAAGCACCTGCGTCGAACCGACAGCCATGAGAGCGTCATATCTTCTGCGAAGGCTTCTGTACTCAGGGCTTGCCTTTGGTGTCAGCATCACGATCACCTTTGTCATCCTCCACCTCATTCCGGGGGACTTCATCACCCAGTACCTGAAGGCGTTCTACGTGATTGCGCCGCCTGAGGTCGTCACTGCATACAACCACGCCTACGGTCTGGACCGTCCGCTCATCGACCAGTACTTCAGTTATCTTCTTGGTGTATTTCAGGGAGACTGGGGATATTCTCTCAGTTACGACAGGCCGGTTCTGGATGTGATCGATGAGAAACTGATCTGGACGCTGGTGATCCTGCTACCGGCGACAGTCCTCTCCAGCATCGCCGGCATTGCGATCGGAGCTTATTCTGGATGGAGACGTGGTTCAAAGGCCGATATCGCCCTCCTGAACGGGATGATCTTTCTCAGAGCGATCCCCTCATACTGGCTCGCTCTCATGATCCTCCTGATCTTCGCCTTTTACCTCAAGCTCTTTCCGCTCGGAGGGTATGTGAGTCTCAGCGCCCTCAACACGGGGATCGATCCCCTCAACGTGCTGACTCACGCCGCTCTGCCGATCCTCACGCTCTTCCTCTTCTCGGTGACCGGGACGTACTATCTGATGCGAAACTCGATACTGATGACGGCCGGGGAGGATTACATCACCACGGCCCGGGCGAAGGGCCTGAACAACCAGCAGATACTTCGGCGTCATGCCCTGAGAAACGCCCTGCTCCCGATGATGACGATGGTCGCCTTACAGTGTGCCGGGATGATCGGCGGGAGCATCTTTATCGAGACGATCTTCTCCTGGCCGGGTCTCGGACTGCTCACCTATGAATCCCTCAAGGTTCGCGACCTCCCCCTGCTCCAGGGGATCCTGCTCATCGACACGCTGATCATCATTGTTGCCAACATCTGTGTCGATCTGATCTATCCGTACATCGATCCACGCGTGGAGGTGGGGGACGATCTCCAACCATAACCTCTCCCTCTCCCTCAGCCTCGGCATTGTTCTTGTGTACTGTGCGGTGGCCCTCTTTGCGCCAGTGATCGCCCCCTTCGATCCCCTAGCAAGTTCAGACCTGCCTCTGGTCCATCCGGACGCCACACATCTCCTCGGAACAAACGATCTTGCCCAGGATATCTTCAGTATGCTGATCTGGGGTACGAGAGCGACGCTGATCCTCGGTTTTCTCGGCGCCGTGGTCTCGACCGCCCTCGGTACGACCGTCGGCATCGTCACCGGGTATTACCGGGGCTGGACCGACGAAGTGATCATGCGGATTCTCGACGTGATCATGACCATTCCCTCGTTCCCACTCCTGCTCCTCCTCACCTTCTTCTTCAGTCCAGGGATTTATCTGACCGCGGTGATCATGGGTCTTCTTGGCAGTTTCAATTGTGTGCGGATCATCAGGGCCCAGACCCTCTCCCTTGCCGCAGCCGATTTCATCATCGGAACGAAGGCGCTCGGTGCCCGCGACGGATATATCATGGTCCGGCACATCCTCCCGAACATTCTCCCCCTCGTCGGCATGAAGTTCGTGACGTCGGCTCAACATTTCATGCTCGTCGGAATCGGACTGGGTTTCCTCGGCATGGCAGATCCGAATGTCGTGGACTGGGGGCAGATGATCGAGAGGGCGAGCACGAACGGCGGGATCACCCTCGGTCTCTGGTGGTGGCTGATCCCGCCGGGCCTGGCTGTGACGGGCATATCCCTCGCCCTTGCATGGTTCGCCTATGCTCTGGAGGACGAGATGAATCCACATCTCCAGGTGATGCGAATATGACCCCCGACGATCCCCTCCTCCAGATCAGAGGACTGAAGATCGGTTTTCCCACCATCGACGGCCTGGTGATGGCATCCGATACGGTCGATCTCACGATCCGGGCAGGAGAGACGCTCGCGCTTCTCGGTGAGACGGGATCGGGGAAGACGGTGCTTGGCATGGCGATTCCCCGTCTTCTCCAGCCGAACACCCGGATCGAAGGGGAGATCCTGTTCCGCGGCAGAGACCTTCTCTCCGTCTCCGAGAGGGAGATGGAGAAGATCAGGGGGAAGGAGATCGCCGTGGTTCTCCAGAATTCAGGAACATCGCTCAACCCGGTGCTCAGGGTCGGCGACCAGATCGCCGAGGCGATCATGCTTCATTGCACACTGGACAGGACAGACGCAGATGCGGCGGCGTTACATCTCCTCCGTGCCGCACAGATCTCAGATCCCACCAGCACTGCCCGAGCGTATCCGCATCGGCTCAGCGGCGGAATGCAGGAACGTGCGCTCATCGCCCTCGCACTCGCCTGCAGTCCGTCCGTCCTGATCGCTGACGAGCCGACGCGGGGACTGGACCCGGTGACAAAACGGGAGATTCTCGGTCTGTTTGGAGAGATCAATCAGGACCGTTCGGTCCTCTTCATCACCCATGACATTGATGCCGCCGCGACCATCGCCTCGCGTGTCGCGGTGATGTACGCCGGAGAGATCGTCGAGCTCGGGCCGGTCGATGCGGTCCTCACCGCCCCTGCACATCCGTACACCCGCGGTCTCCTGGCATCCTTACCCGAGAGGGGTATGCAGCCGATCCCGGGATCAGCTCCCTCCTCTCTCCATCTCCCGACCGGGTGCAGGTTCTCCCCCCGGTGTTCCTGCGCGGGTAGACGATGTGAGAGAGAACATCCCGAACTCATCGAGATCGGCTCAGGTCAGTTTGCACGGTGTCTGGTTTACTATGATAGAGGTTCGTAATTTAAGGACGTATTATTCGTCAGGAATTCTCCGCCGGACTGAGGTTCGGGCGGTCGACGGGGTCTCGTTGGAGATTGAGAAGGGAACGACCCTCGGACTGGTCGGAGAGAGCGGATGCGGGAAGACGACCCTCGGTCGTTCCCTTCTCCGCCTGATCGAACCCACTGATGGGCAGGTCTTCATCGACGGGGTCGAGATCACGGGGCTCTCTCGTTCAGAACTTCGCAGGTTCAGACCGAGGATGCAGATGATCTTCCAGGATGCCTACGCCTCGCTCAACCCGAGGATACGCATGTACGACAGTATCGCAGAGCCGCTCAGACTTATGAAACGCGGGGACCGGGCAGGTATCGATCGACGGGTGAGAGAACTGATCGCAAGGGTCGGGCTGAACGAGGACCTCTTGAACCGCAGACCGTACGAGCTCTCAGGGGGGCAGAACCAGCGGGTGGTCCTGGCCCGCATTCTCTCCCTGGAACCCGATTTCATCGTGGCAGACGAACCCACCTCGAGCCTCGACGTCTCGGTTCAGGCCCAGATCCTCACGCTCTTTCGCGCACTGGCACGGGATTGCGATACGACCTGCCTCTTCATCTCTCACGACATCGGCGTCATCAGGGCGATGAGCGATCAGGTCGCCATCATGGTGAAGGGGAGGATCGTGGAGATCGGACCGACCTCAGACGTCCTCGATCACCCCTGCCACTGGTACACTCGTCGACTCGTTGCCGCATCGACCAGAGATGCCGATGTTCCCCCATCTCTCCCGGAGTCTCCCTCTGGCGGAATGCCCGAGATGGTCGAGGTGCACCCTGGTCACTGGGTTGAGGTGAGGGCATGACGAACGGATCTCCAGGATCGGTCGACCAGAGACCGCCGGTATTCATCATCACCGGCGACCCGGGTGAGGGAAAGACCAGTTTTCTCATGAGGGTTCTGGCAGTCCTCTCCGCAGAAGGTCTGCAGATCAGAGGGATCGCAGCCCCTGGCCATATCTGCAATGGTCGCCGGTCGGGTTTCACGATTCAGGATCTGGGGACGGGAATCTCCAGGGAACTCTGTTCGGTGATCCCCTCTTTTGAGTCTGAACATCTCGGACGGTTTTATTTTCGACCCGACGGGCTCTCTCTCGGACACCGGGCGCTCCACCTCGATCCCCGTGAAACCACCGACCTCCTCGTCATCGACGAGGTGGGGCGGTTCGAACTCAGAGGGGCAGTCTGGGCGGACTCAATCGATCGTATCGTCACGATGCCCTATCCTCCCATGATCTGGACGGTGAGGCGCAGTCTGGTGGATGCGATCGCTGAGAGATGGCCGATGACCAGTCAGGTCGTCGTGGACATCCGATCGGCCAGTCACGAGGCGGTGGTCTCTGAACTTCTTGAGACGGTGGAGAGATATCGGGCAGAAATCCTGTAAGGGATCGAGATGACGAGCAGGACCCGCACGATCTCTGATCGTGATCCCGGTGGCGTCGTTCGCATTCAGAGGGCGGTTCTCACCGATCCCACTGACATCCAGCCAGAGGAATAACCCGCTCATCGATCTTTGCACTCCCGCTGGAGACGCTGCTGAATATCGATCTGATCCTCTCCACCCATACGCACCAGGACCACTTCAACGGTCGGGCGCGAGAGATGCTGGATAAGACGATCGATCTCGTCTGTCAGCCGGCAGACTGAGAGACCTTCGAAGGCCGGGGATTCACGCACCTCCTCCCGGTCCAGACCGGTGGAGAGGATCGCTGGGATCCAACCGTGAAGACCGGGTACCGGTCAGGGTCGTCCCGTCCCGGCACCCCGGCATTCGATCTCCCCGGTTTATCTGAGGAACCATCGATAATTCATGCCTGAGGACTGCGTGGCGCGATAAGGTCATTCTTCAATAGAAGTGTGACCAGAATCGCCAGAATCACAATACCAAGACAGGCGTCGAAGACCAGTGATATAGCATGGCTGAGCAGGTCAGCCGGCACGAGAGAATAATCGGTCAGTTTCTTTGACGAGTTCAGAGCAGTGGAGATGATAATGCCGAACAGCGGGGTGATCAAGGTAGCCCCCATGTTCTGGGAGAACTGGAGGGAGGAGGTGATCACCCCGATCTCCTTTACAGAAAAGGCATTCTGGGCCGCTACCGAGAAAGTTGGAAACATAACTCCCATCCCGTACCCGAGGAGGATCGAGGCGAGGATCAGTACCGTGATCGGCGTATCGATCCGGACCATAGTAAGGATGGAGATAGCGATCCCCAGGAACAGGAATCCCGATAATGCGAGGTATTTATACCGTCGGGTCCGTGCTATCAGCCGTCCGGTGATGTTCGCCGAGAGGATCAGTGAGATGATCATCGGTGTGATGACCAGGCCGGCTCCACTGGCGGTAGTCTTGATCACATCCTGGACGAAGAGGGGGAGATAGATGATGCCGGCATAGAAGAGCGAGTTCCCAAGGAACACTGCCCCCATCGAGATCTGGAATACACGGTTTTTATAGAGATCGATGGGAAGGATCGGATGTCTGGCGTTTCGTTCTATCCTGATGAAGATGAAGAGGAGGAGAACAGACAACCCGAGGAGACCGATAATTTCAAGAGAGACCCAGGGATAGACCACACCGGCCAGGGAGAGACCGAGGAAGAGCGGGATCATCAGAGCGATAAAACAGATGATCCCTCGATAATCGATATCTCCTGAAGGGGAAACAGCCGGCATATTCGGGAACTTTGTTTTGATGAGGACTGCAGAGAGGAGACCTATCGGAATATTCAGATAAAAAACCCAGGGCCATCCAATCGTCTCCGTGATCACACCGCCGAGGATCGGGCCGATGATACTCGCTATCCCGAATACCGATGCCAGGATCCCAAGATACTTCCCCCGCTCCCAGACAGGGAATATTTCAGAGACCATGACGAACGAGATGGCAACAATGATCCCTCCTCCAACTCCCTGAATTCCCCGACAGAGGATCATTTCACTCATCGTGGCCGACAAACCGGATAGCATGGACCCAGCGAGAAATATTCCGATTCCCAGGAGATACACTGGTTTTCGTCCAAATATATCCGATATCTTTCCAAAGATGATGATGGCAACGGTCGATGCAAGCATGTAGACCGTAAACGGCCAGACATAGAGGTCCATCCCCTGAAGTTGATGTGCAATCGTCGGCATCACGGTACTGACGATCGTTCCGTCCATCGCTGAAAGGAAGAGACCGAGCATCACGCTTCCCATGATCATCGGGACGTTCCGCACCGGTTCAGCATCAGACATAGACTGCTCCCGAATTCCAGGGTGTTCCGTTTGACGCACCGAATTTCCCCCAATCTTCTCGATCCATTTCATTCACATTCTCTAAAATATCTTCAAATTTCACAGGAATCTGGAGAATATGAGAAAATTCGTCAAAATTACTATTAAGTCCCATTAGAACTAATTATTAATTAAAAGTATTAAAACTTACTTTTGAGTAAGTTTTAGGACTATTATTATATCCCTCCCGAACCGAACACTAGTGATAAAATGCCGAAAGTACTTCCCGAGTACCATGAACAAGCGAGAAAGAAGATCATCGCTGCTGGTCTCGAGGTGATGTCTAAAAAGGGATATCAAACCACCACCATGGATGATATCGCCGGTTATGTCGGTGTCAGTAAAACAACACTCTATCTATATTTTAAAAATAAGGATGATCTGGTGGTGGAGATCGTCAAGGATGTTCACCAGAAGATCCAGGATACTGCGATTGATCTTTTTCATACCGAATCAACCCTTGATGCCTATACAGGTCTCCTGGACCTGTTCTTAAAATGGGACTTAAACCGTATCGGTTTAAACTTCGACATCCTTGCCCTAGTCACGCGAAGCGAGGTTCTCCGGATCAACTATGAAGAACACATGAACGCCGTAATTGAACGAGCAACGTTCGGGATCATCTGCTTACAGAAAAAAGGAAAGGCGAGGCAGGATGTTGACGCGAAGACCCTCGCGATATCAATGATATTCCTGATGAACGGTGTAACCAATCTCATCCTAAAAGGGATGAGCAGGGAAGAGATCAGAGCCCGGTATCATGAGATGGGTAAGGTGATCCTGGGTTTTGATGATTCCGAGGTCTCGTCGACAGATGCGTGAACTTCAATTCATTCGAAATATATAATCAGGTACCCGGGCTACTCCACTACAAAATTTTTCTCGCCACCAGATGATAACAACATCAGCGAGTATCGCCGTACTGGAATACACAAATCTGAACTGGGTGTTCATGCACTAAATAATGAGACCCAGCACTCATCATCTCCCCAAATGAGCAGAAAAAAAATGGATGATTCGGTAGTTCTGTGCTTAAAACGGATGATGATTTAGGATCGTGTGATAGGAATGAATCAAGGTTTTCAAAAGACTGCAATAATGTGCCAAAAAAAACTTAGAAAAATGAAGAGGAGGCTCCAATGAAAATATTACATGTACGACATGCTACGTCCCTACTGACCTATGCGGGTTCTAGGATTCTCACCGATCCGGTTTTCAGCGAAAAAGAACAGTATCCCCCGATTCCATTAACACCGAACAGGAGAAGAAATCCACTTGTCGACCTGAATACTCCAATGGATAAGTTGCTGGATGTTGATATGGTTCTCTCCACCCATACGCACGGGGATCATTTCGACGATCGGGCACGAGAACTGCTGGATAAAAAAATTGAACTCATCTGTCAGCCTGAAGATGTGAAGACATTGGGTTCATCTGGATTTCAAAACATCATCCCTGTTGATGAATCTATAACGATCAGAAATATCGAGATCACCCGGGTCAAAGCACACCATGGAACGGGAGTTACAGGAGAGATTATGGGACCCAGCAGTGGGTATATCCTATCATCGAAGAATGAACCGACCCTGTACATCACAGGAGATACAGTCTTTCATGAATCGATTTCGGAAACCATCGAAAAATTCCATCCAGATATTTTAATAATAAATGCAGGCTCTCCCAAATTCCTGAACAGCAGTCATATTGTGATGAACATCATCGATGTTGAAGAGACGCTCAGAATCGATCCCAATCTCACCTTTATCATCGTCCATCTCGACACATTCAATCACTGTATCGAGACACGGGAAGACCTGCATGAATATTTTACACCTGCACGGCTTGCAGAAATTGGTGTTAAAAAATTCTTTATCCCCGAGGATAACGAGTTATTGGAATTTTCATGAAAACCAGTGAGAGCATTTCGAAACACTGAGTAGGTGATACATGGCATCTTCTGGAATTCCCAGCGGATCCATGGAACCTCTCGATATGGATATAGAATCGAGTCGACGTACCTGATGTGCAATCTGAGGAACCGATTCTAAACCCATATCATCTCTTTTTCTTTAGAACCGCCGGATGACGACGCGTGAGATACGATTCTCATCCATGAAACAGGATCCAGGAACTGCGCGTTCTGTTTGATCAGTTCCTGGTGCCGATCAGAGAGACCCTGCGATGAACTGTACTGGTCGTGCGGAAAATATCTAGCCACAAGAACCAGGGATAACCGAAAAAAACGAGAAACGCTGATGAAAAGAAAAAACATCGAGTACAATTTGTTAAGTAATGATCATTCCTTTTATAATCTGACATTTCCCCCGGGAATGGTGGAATTTCTACAGAGCCAAAATGTTTAAATTTAATTATTAACAATTTTAATTTGTCAACTTGTTGTGGTGCTTGTATCCAATACTTTTCCCCGTAATGAATAAGAACCATTCTGGTTGACAAACATCTTTTTTCACAGGATTTGGAATATTTTCAGAGATAAATAAATTTTAGGGATTTATCGCATGATTAACGATGAGGTATACCATGAAACCAGAAAAAATTTTGGATGATCGGTCTGATAGCGGTGATTGCGATCCTGTTACTTGCCACCGCCTTCGCGGGATGCACAACACAGCATTCGTCGACGTCTGCCACAGCGGCGGCCTCATCGTCGCAGAATACGACAAGGACGATAACGGATATGAGCGGCGCCACAGTCACAATACCGACGACGATCAATCGAATAGCAGACGGGTGGCATGCTCATAACGAAGTCGTGCTCATGCTGGCGACGGAAAAAAGATTGTCGCCACGACCACGACGATAAAAGGATTGGAATGGTTCAAAAAGATCGATCCGAGTATTGAAACAGCGCCGGCCGCGTTCACCGCCTCTGATGCGAATACCGAGGTCCTCCTGAATACGTCTCCAGACATCGTCTTCATCTCTACGAGCACCAATGCCACCAGTGCGAAGCTGACACAGACCGGTCTCCCGGTTGTGACGCTGGCCTTTACGACCTTTGACCAGCTCAAGCAGTGCTTCCTGTTCACCGGCTCTATACTCGGCGACAGCGAACTGAAAAAAGCACTGGTGTATAACAGTTATCTGGATTCGAAGCTCGCCATGCTCAACGAGACGACGTCGACCATTCCCGCCGATCAGAAGGTCAGGGTGTTGCACCTGTCGAGCCTGTCGCCGCTCCAGGTGGATGGCAACAACACGCTCATCGACACATGGATCCAAACTGCCGGCGGTGTGAACGCTGTAAGGCAGGACATATCGGGCAACATGCAACCCGTCTCCTCGATGGAGAGTATCCAGAAGTGGAATCCGGATGTGATCATCGTAGGCGGAACGGTACAGGACAGGGCCACAATCATGAACGACACGATCTGGAAACAGACGAAGGCCGTTCAGAATGGCAGAGTCTACGTGAACCCGAAGGGAGCGTTTCTCTGGGATCGCTACGGTGCAGAAGAAGCCCTGCAGATCCAGTGAGCAGCCAAGACCCTGTACCCGGATAAGTTCCGATTCCTGGATATCAACAATGAGACAAAGAGTTTCTATCAGACATTCTTTGGGTATGACCTGAGTGACAGCGATGTGGACAGCATCATGAACCCAACGACGTAACACCGGCCCAGGTATTATGATGTGAATAAAGAAGAGGTACTGAAAGAACAGGGAATCGGGGAAAATTTCCCCCTAAATTTTATTTTTGAGAACCCAGCCCCATCACTGGCAGAGAGCAGAGAACGGATCATGGCCGGAATCCTCGTTCCATTCATATTCGATCTCCCGGCCCACCTGGTGAGCGAGCGAAGACCCCAGCAGGTCTGCTACAAAACCCAGAGCCATGTCCATGCCGGCGCTGACACCCGAACTGGTATAGATGGTCCCGTCTCTGACCCACCGGGCTTTCTCTTCCCAGGTCACCCCAGGTGCGGTCTTCGTCCAGGCGAACACCCGTTTGTTTGAGGTGGCACGCCTCCCATTCAGAATACCGGTCCGGGAGAGGAGGATCGAACCGGTACAGACGGTCAGAATGAACTCGGCATGCTCCGCCAGGGATCCAAGAGATGAGATGAACGTCTCATCGTTCACCAGATCCCTCGCCCCCGTCCCGCCTGGGATCAGGAGAACATACCGGGTGGAGGTCAGATCAGACAGAGACCCGGTCATCACCGGAACCTGCTGGGAACTGGTGACGATTCCCCCGGTCAGAGAATAAAACCGCGGGTTGAAATGATCGGACAACCTGCCGAGAATCTCAATCGGTCCAAATACGTCCAGTGTTTCAAACTCATCATACAGAATGGTCACAAGCTCTCGCATAGGAATTCACCTGGATGTAAAAATACTGGAAACGGGCCCACATAAGGGTTTGGCCTCCCCTCTGCAGGACCAAGACGGTGATGGAGAACTCAGTCATCTCTCAGGGAGGAGAGTCCATATCCCCACATTCATGCCGGCTGGCAAACACAGAACCGGCAGAGCGAGGGGTTATCCCGGATGAATTTCCGTCTCCCGCTACAGTAATAGAGGGACCCCCGCCGAACGATCTGAATCTCCTCGGAGAAGGAACCCGGGGGATGCAGTGGTTTGTGCGCAATAAAGGTGAGATAGATCGAGATCGCCGTCACATAGCAATGGAGATCCTCGTTCCCCGGAGCATAACGATCCAGATAGTGAGCCAGAACGCTGTACATCTGACCAAGTCGTTTCTCGTCAATCTCAAAATCTGGTGCAATCCCAGAAAGAGATCGGATCTCGAGATAGGTCTGGTAATTATACACAGCAAGCCGGCTGATGATCGTCGAGGGTTCTTCTGACCGAAGCGGGATCTCCACTGCTATCCGGGAGGTGTAACCGGAAATCTCTTCAAGATCAGATTGAATCCGGAGTAACAGATCTGAGCCGTTCATAGCCTGCTATCAGATGACCGACGACGAACAGGAATTCCGGATTCACAGGGAACGCCGGTCTGACAGAGCCCGCAGCCATACTCGTCGATCCCGAATCTCTCCCTCGCATACGGCTGAGCGACCTCAAAACAGTGCACCCTGCACCGGTTCTTGTCATGGCCATGATCTGAGATCGCATTCACCGGGCATCGCCTCATACAGAGACCGCAGGTCCCCTGGGAGAAGTACAGACAATAGGCATGGTGATCCTGATACGGCCGGGGAGTCGGGGGAATCGATAGTCTGGCGATGACCGACCCACAGATCATCGCCTTGCCTCGAGGGGTTATCAGACCGTCACAGAGACCGAATGTCCCGAGGCCAGAGACATACGCAGCATGCCGATCAGACCAGCTGGATGCCAGCCCGTATTTTTGAGTCATTTCGATGGTGAAGAACGGAGTCTGGGTTGGAACAACCGCATCTGAGCCGGCATCGTGCAGAGCCTGTACCACATACTGGGAGAGGTGGATATTGAACTCTTTTCCAAAATGTTTGGCACGAATCCACCGCTCTGACGGGTAGAAGGTCTCCTTCTTGTTATCCTTCCTGGTCGCCCGGTTCTGGGGCAGCACCCAGCTGATCACGGTGAGTTCGTCAGGAGCGATCGCACAGCCAGGAAAGGCCCGTTCAAAGACCTCTACAGGAGTCAGACATGGAGAGCCGACATCTGCCTGGATCTCCCGGTAGAGGGGATCGTCACCATTTGAAAAGCCGAGCAGCGGTTCATCAAAGGCCTTCTCTTCCCCTCCGTCTCCCATTCGGTTTTCAGGAGAGTGCATCCAGTACTCCTTGATAATCCGTTCCAGCCAGAGAGCCACATCGTCATTCGCCATCTGCAGATCCTGATGAATGGGCTTCTCTTCATTAGGGGTGATATCAGTCGGAGACATCGGCTATACCCGGTCCTGTCATACTCATTCCATTTTTCTCTGATCTGGATTTCATGTTTCAGACTCCACAATGTGGGGATGAGAAGTGTCCCTTGTGAACCCCATCATATGTTATCTTGAAGTTTTCAGTGTAATGCGGTCATCTTCCGGCAGATCTGATGACAATCAGATGCCTGTTCATCGATCCGAATATCCAAATTATTGGATGAAATATCAGGTATTTTTGATAAAACTAGTATACTAATAATACTACTTTAATCAGGCAGGAACCAGAAGTATACTATGCACCCAGGGATACAAACAGCAGATACCAGGAAGCCCCTGACTCCCGCCGTACCCTACAGAAATTGTCCCATCCTCATCAGTGTCGGGATTCTCGGAAAGAAGTGGACTCTCCTGATTCTCCGGGATATCGGGCTTTTAAAGATCAATCGATTCAACCAGATCCTCCGCTCTCTTCCAGGTCTCACACCCCGTGTCCTCACCCTGAGACTGCACGAACTCGAAGCAGAAGGACTCATACGGGCGGTCATGATACACGATACCGCACGGATTGTCGAGTGGGAACTCACTGACAAAGGGATGGATACCATACCGATCCTCATGAGCTTCATCGCCTTTAGCGCCAGGTGGTATCCAGATGAAGTCTTTATGGATCAGCGAGCACGTGATCTGGATGAAATCTATCCCCAGATACACTCACTAAAAGACCTGGGCTGATGATTCGATGCCAGCGAGAGTACGGGCCCCTCCTCGACCGAGCAGGCCATCTCACACTTTCGGTAGGCGCTGCTGAACCCCGGTCGCCGGCAGCGATTCGGCTTCGATGTAGACGCGGTTGGTCTCCGGATATGCACTGTGCAGGTCGGCTTCAATGCGACGGATCGCCTCGTGCATCTGCTCGGCGGTGGTACCAGGGGTGAACCGCACCCCCATGTTCACGAGCAGATCGTGCGGACCCATATACATGGTAAGGATATCACCGGCACTCTCGACTGCCGGATCTGACTCCACCCGCCGCCGGATGTCCGCGAGCTCGTCGGGGTTCACGCCCTCCCCCAGCAGCAGACCCCTCGTTCGCGACGCGAGAAAACCGGCCACACTCATCAGCAGCAGACCGATTGCAATCGATGCCACCCCGTCGAGATACGCGTTGTTGAAGAGATGACCGAAGAAGATCCCAAGGAATGCGAAGATGAGACCCAGCAAGGCAGCACTGTCCTCGAGCACGACTGTGTAGATACTCGGATCCTTTGACTGATTGATGAACTGCCAGGCCCCCTTATTTCCTTTGGCCTGCAGGAACTGCTTCATGGCCACCGAAAATGATCCGCCCTCGACGAGGAACGAGATGGCGAGCACGATATAGGCCACGGTGGGGTCACCCAGCTCGGCGGCTGGCGTGACGTGGAGGATGTGTATGATACCCTCATAGAGCGACATACCACCACCGATACCGAAGATGGAGACCGCCACGACGTGCGTCCAGAAGTAGAGCGACTTGCCGTGACCGAATGGGTGACTCTCATCGGCAGGCTGCCTGGCACGGTTCATCCCCAGTAGCACGAGACCGCCGTTTCCCGTATCGACGAGCGAATGGATGCCTTCTGAGATCATGGCCGAGGAGCCAGTGATAGCCGCCGCAGCGAATTTTATGATTGCGATGATCAGGTTGCCGGTAATAGCCGCGACGACCGCGATGGTAGAACTGCCCTGCGTTGTCATGGATTCCATCCCGTCGACCACGACAAAATCGAAATCGATTCCAGGGAACAGGGGGCTGGGGAGAATCCATACGAACGAGCAGTCATAACCAGTATTACGGCACAGGCATTTATGTTACTGGTGGTATGATCCTCGAAGAGAGGTTCCTACCATCCAATAGTTCAATGGATTGGCATTCCTGATGAATTCCAACGAATCGTTTAAGCCGAGTAGACAAGCGCACCCTCCACCGGGCAGACATCCGAACACCTGCCGCAGAGGTAGCACTCTCGCCTGGAGGCGTCCCTGCCGGCGACCTGGGCAGGACAGACCTTCTCACATTTTTTACAGGTGATACACGACCCGGTTCGCCTCAACCGGTACCGGCTGAAATGGGACGGGATGGAGAAGATCAGGCCGAACGGACAGAGTCCCCGACAGACCGGCCGGTATATGAATGCTGAGATGATCAGGAGCCCTGCGAAGACGAGGAAGCCCGTCGACAGGGTCAGCGAGAAGAAGTCGTAGACCCCAGTGTACTCCATGATGCTGACCAGGAACATACCAGCCACTACCGATGCGACGGCGATCACGCCCCGCAGGATCTCAAGGTACCGGCCCTGGAGACTGGTGATCTTCTTCACTGGCACGGTATAGGCCAGTTCCTGGATCGACCCAACCGGACAGATATGCCCGCAGAACGTCCTGCCGGTGATCAGGGCGAGACCGATTCCTCCAAGGATACCGATGATCCCGGGCGTCAGGGTCTGGGTGCCGGTGACAAGCCCGACGAGTCCGACGAACTCGATCGGCATCAGTGGGGCAAGGAAGACAAAACCGAAGAGCACGCTCATGACCGCGAGCCCCAGCACGATAGTCCGCGACAGGGCCCCGCCCCTCCAGGCGTATGCAGTCAACACGGTACCCGCGAGCAGGTAGACGGCTGCGAAGAGCGAAGCCGATGTGTTCTGGTCCATCAGCAGGTACGTTACGATCTCGGCGGCCCCGAGGCCGAAGAACGATGAGAGCGCAAGAGCAGGGCCCGGGCCCGGAGTACGACCCCCAAAACGTCCCGAACGTAATCCGATGAAGAGGACGGCTGTCGCGACGATGAAGGCGAGCACGCCGGCCAGTAAGGCACTGAATGGGAGGAGACCGAGGGTGTTCGGGCCAGGAGAGACCGGAACCGAAGTGGTCGTTGTCGTTGTCGTTGCCGTTGTCACCCCGGGGGTTGGGGTCGCCGAGGTTGTCTGGACAGCAACCGAACTGCTGCTACCCGAAGACGATGTCGACGACCGGGTATAATCACAGATCGAGTTGGTATCCATATCAGTATACAGGAAGCACTTGCCCGGATACGGGCAATCCCCTTTTCCCCGCGGGCAGACGGCAGCACAGACGGGGTATGCAAGCCCGGCGGCCCCGATCAGAACCCCCAGACCTTTACGTATACTCTCTCGTGATGTCATGATCTTTCGACAGATCTGTCTTGTTCCACAGATTCTATCTGACATTTTGCCATTTAAAAGTTTCATTTAGAGCAATAAAACTAACATTTTGTTAAATTATTATGTCATTATGGTAGTTTAACAACACACAAGGGCCAGAACCCGGCAGAACTCCGATCAACAGGACAACGGGGGTCCCGTATCCCCATCGCATTGAATACCCAATACTTCCAACCTGCATAAAAGCATGGAACATATTCGCAGAGCCTTTGATACGATCGCCGGAGAGTATGATGCCCAGCGGCGATGGATCATCCCGGACATAGATGCATTCTACAGCGCCGCAGTCTGGGCGGCCGAGTGGAAGGGAGATACACCCAAAATCCTGGATATCGGAGCCGGAACAGGACTGCTCTCCGCCCTCCTGCAGGAGAAGTACCCGAAGGCGCACCTGACCCTCCTCGACTTTGCAGAGCAGATGCTCAATGTAGCCAGGGAACGATTCGCCGGCAGGACGGATCTGCGCTACATCACCGGCGACTACCGGGACGTGGACCTCTGCGGAGGATACGACCTGATCTGCTCTGCCCTCTCCATCCATCACCTTCCGGACGAGGAGAAGGCCGGCCTGTACCACCGGATATACGACGCCCTGAACCCGGGCGGAGTCTTTGTGAACGCAGATCAGGCCAGAGGGGATACTCCCGCCCTGGACCGGCGATTCATAGAATACTGGGATGCGTTCCTCTCCGACGGGCCGTTGACCCCCGCAGAACAGGCGGTGATCAGAACGCGGCGCGATACCCTCGATCAGAGTGCAAACCTTGGCGACCAGCTCACCTGGCTCAAAACGAGCGGGTTTTCCAATGTCGATGTGATCTACCGGAACAGGACCTTTGTGGTGTTGACCGGCAGCAAGAAGAGTGACTCTGAAGAAGACCAAGTGTGGGCGTCCCGCCAGTGACCATGACAGCCCAGGATCCTCTGCTCATAACTGCCGTCTTTGCTATCAATACGATCGTGTTCCTCCTCTATGGCTATGACAAGCAACAGGCACAACGACGCGAGTGGCGGATCTCCGAGCGGGTGCTCCTCCTCTCATCGATCGCCGGCCCCTTTGGTGCCTTCGCCGGCATGCAGTTCTTCCGGCACAAGACAAAGAAGACCATCTTCCTCCTCTCTATTCCACTCTTTCTCCTGATGCAGGTTGCCGGCTTCCTCCTGCTGATTGGATGGACCTGGTGAAGAGAGATCATCCGGTCGGGTCAGGACGACCAACTGGAGAGATGATGGTCACCGTGTCGGGACGACATCACCACGAACCATTATTTTAAATTCCCTGACAGAGATACCGCATTACGTTCTGGTGCCCCTGATGTATCACGTGCTCTTTGTCGATGACGAACCGATGCTCCTTGCGATCGCAAAACTGATCCTCGAAGAGACCGGGGAGTTTTTCATCACAACGATCACCTCCGCACCCGAGGCACTGGCCATCATGGAATCGGTTCCTTTTGATGCCGTCGTCTCCGACTACCATATGCCTCTGATGGACGGAATCCAACTTCTCAAAGAGATCCGAGTGACCTATGAGGATCTCCCCTTCATCCTCTTCACCGGGAGAGGACGCGAGGATGTGGTCATCGAGGCCATCAACAACGGTGTCGATGCATACCTTCAGAAAGGGGGGGACCCGACATCGGAGTTTGCCGAACTTGCACATATGATCAAAAAAGGGGTGGAACGGAAACGTGCCGCCGACGCACTGAAACAGGACGAAAGCCGGCTCGAAACGCTCGTCTCCTTCTACCAGATGGTCGATGCGCCGCTCAGGGAACTGATGACCCGTGCCATTGAGATTTTGGTGAAGATCACCGCCAGTACCATCGGATACCTCGCTTTTGTCGAGGAGGAGGAGACGATGATGACGATGTATGCCTGGTCATCGGAGGCGATGAACCAGTGCACCATCCGTGAGAAACCGATCAGATATTCAGTCGCCTCAACCGGGTTATGGGGGGAGGCCGTCCGGCAGCGCCGTCCGGTGATCACCAACGATTACGCAGTCCCCAACCCCCAGAAGAAGGGATATCCAGAGGGCCATATCCCCATCATCCGGCACATGAATATCCCCATCATAGACGATGACCACATCGTGATGGTCGCAGGTGTGGGGAATAAACGGTCTGATTACGATGAACGGGATCTTCGCGAACTCTCGCTATTGACCAAGGGGCTGTGGCAGATCATAAAACAGCGAAGGGCAGAAGCCTCACTCAGAGAGAGTGAGAACCGGCTTCACCTTGCCCTTGATGGTGCTGGCGAGGGGCTCTGGGACTGGTATATCCCCTCTGGTAACGCGTACTTCAGTTTACAGTATTATACGATGCTCGGATTCGAACCCAGAGACTTTCCACCAACCTTTGAGTCCTGGACTTCCCTGATCCATCCGGATGAACAGTATAAGGTCACGTCTGACCTTTTGAAGCAGATAAAAGAGCGAAGATCTACCTTTGAGATCGAATACCGGGCTAGAACAAAAGATGGTGACGAACGCTGGATAGATGCCCGCGGAAAGGCAATCGAATGGGACGAGGAGGGGAACGTGACCAGGGTGATCGGAATAAATGCCGATATCACGGGCCGGAGGAAGACTGAGATTGCCCTGCGACAGGCGAACCGGCAGCTCTCCCTACTCTCCGGCATCACCCGGCATGACATCCTCAACAATGTCACAGTCATCCTCGGATACCTGGGGATGGCAGAAGTAAAATGCACAGACCCGGATCTGGAGAAGTACCTGAAGAAGATGAAACTGGCCACACGCGCAATTCAGGCGCAGATTGGATTCACCAGGATCTACCAGGACCTTGGAACCAACGAGCCGCAGTGGCAGAGGCTAGAAGCGATTCTCTCCAAGTTACAGATCCCTCCCCAGATCACACTGACCATAGGTCTGCAGGGTATCGAAGTCAACGCCGATCCGATGCTCGAAAAGGCCCTCTTCAACCTGCTCGATAATTCGATCAGGCACGGCCAGCAGGTGACCAGGATACAGGTATCGTCCAGGCAGGAAGGAGAGAACCTGACAATAGTATGGGAGGATGACGGAGTTGGCATCCCCATCAATGAAAAAGACCAGATCTTTATTCGTGGGTATGGAAAGAATACAGGTCTCGGACTCTTTTTAGTCAGGGAGATCCTCTCCCTAACCGGCATCACGATCAGGGAGACCGGCATCGAAGGAGAAGGTGTCCGGTTCGAGATCACCATTCCGAAGAGGAATTATCGGTTCGCCGGGAGTAGATGACAGATCAAATCTTATATCCGGAGATGATCTGCCTGATGATCTCACAGGACAGCGAGATCCTCTTCACAATCTCGTCCTCAGAGCGACAGCCAGCTGCGGGTCCCACCGCAACGGCGGTCATCGAAACTCCTGTATCAATGATGATGTGAGTCCAGGTCTACAGGATCGCTCCCTGTAAGGATATGGTGATATCCTTCACCGGGACCTTCTTCCCTGCCCTCTCCAAGGCCTGGTCGACAACATACTTCACGCCACTGCAGCAGGGAACTTCCATGTGGATGACCGTGATCGAGGGGATTGTGTGCAGGGTGAGGATCTCGGCGAGTTTGGAGATATACCCCTCGATGTCGGCATCCAGCTTCGGACAGAAGATGATCACGATCTTCCCACGAAGAAAGTCCTGGTGAAAACCGGCGTAGGCAAAAGGAACGCAGTCAGCGGCTATTAAGAGATCGGCGTTGTCAAAGTATGGCGCCGCAGGGTTCAGCAACTTCAACTGCACAGGCCACTGGCGCAGTTCTGATGCTGATCCCCCAGGCTTGCCATCGCCGGCATTCTGATCCTCCCTTTCAATACTTCGAGCTGCGGCTCCCGGACAACCTGCAAACGAATTGAGGGTCTGTTTCGCAGGCGCTGCCCGAGGTTTGGTGACCTGATGGTCAGGGATCTGGATAGTGTGTTCGATCAGGTACTCGATCGCCTCATTATACAGAGGGATCTGCCCATGGCTATTGAGATGCTCAAGATGTGCCTTGATGACAGCAGCCCCCTGTGGCGCGATCGTCTCCATCACGGCCGTCTCATCGTACGCACCCGCTTCCCGTTCAATGACTCTTATCGCCCCTTCCGGGCAGGTACCGATACATGCGCCGAGCCCGTCACAGAAGAGATCGCTCACCAACCGCGCCTTCCCTTCGATGATCTGAAGCGCTCCTTCCGGACAATCAGGTATACAGAGTCCACAGCCAGTGCACCGCTCCTCATCGATCGTGATAATTTTTCTCTTCATTCTCATCCTCCCAATGGCATCTTCACCATTTAATGACTGCTGAACAGTATCCCCATCGACCTAGATCTGAGTAGGGTATTCATCTCCAGCCTCTCCAGGAAGATGCCTGCGAGGATGTTCTGGAAAAAAGGGAGATGAAACGATCAGCATGCCGGCACTGTCCCTAAAGCAGGCGGTGGTTGCAGCGAGACCGTTACAACGACTGTGCTGCATTCACCCCGGCGATCAGGTCTGCAATCTTCGTCCCCTCGTCGATATCCTTCCTGGAGAGGACGAACTCCCCGGTCACGTCGACACTCTTCGCTACAAGGGCTTTTTTGAGGATCGACAGCGTATCACGTGCCGATGACCCGCAGGTTGCATAGAGCACCGCCCGTTTTCCTTTGCAGTTTTTGAGAGCGGCGATCGCTGCATTGATCGGCGGAGTCGCTTTCCAGGCCCAGACTGGCGTCCCGATCACGATCAGGTCATAGGCAGCGACATCAATCGTCTCCGGATCGATCGGTTCCCCTTCCTCCCTCAACGCACGAAAACAACCGAGCGAATAGGCACTCAGCGACGAATACTTCTCTTTTGGTTTTACTTCGATGAGATCGCCACCGCAGGCGGTCTTCACCTTTTCAGCCACACCACGGGTGATACCGGAGTAGGAATGGAATATGGTGATCACGTTCATTGTTCTCTCTTTCAGAGAGGTCATGCTATCTCAAAAGGATTTCTCAAAACTTCAGTCTTCAGACCCATGTCAGTCTGTGGACCTTTGTCTGAAATTCATGGATGTCCGGGATCTTCTGGACCAGATCACCACCGGCATCATAAATGATCTAGGCAAAAACCCTCCTCTCCCAAGAGGGAACACCTCGTTGAGGACCACGGCCAACGGGTGAGGAAACTGGCACTCACAATACCAGAAGAGGGATTCGGATAATCTCTGATCCATCACACGGTTTTAATAAGAAGAGGATCGAACATCAAAACGTCGGGAAGAGGCGGTAGCGCTGAAGTGCTTACGCGCTTCATCCGTACTTTCCGGATGCTCAGAGATCGAAATCATCAGTTCACCTTTATGATGATCAAAACGATCGATGAGATGAAGCCCTTCCAAAGACGCTACCAAATATCTACATAACACTAATGATATAAATAGTTTTCTTAATTTTTACGGTCAAACTATGAGATCCAACCAGTCCTCACACCCAAACCCAGATCAAACCCCCGGTCTGTGATCAGAGACATTATCTGGAGAGGAGATAGCTCAATAATGATCACACGCAAGAATACATGAAGATGAGCGCCGAAGAAGATCCTGCTCAGATAGTTCCTCCCGCCGAGACCTTCAGTCAACGGATCGCCAGGGCATCACAGAAACGTTCAGCAGAGTCATTCCAGAGTATCGCCGACACCCTGATCAAGGAGAGCCGCGATAAACCGGCAGGCGAATCGATCGAGTTCAGTGATGATGAACTCCGCGAGCTCGGGAAGGTACTGAAGATACCTATCGAAAAAGTACGTGATCTCTGTACCTGATATTCATCACCCATTCACCTGATAGGAGACGACAACCATCGAGAGAATGTCTGGAGAGAATATCATAGAACCTGGCACCCACACCCAATCATGATCTATCCAATGAGACGGAACAGGGACCGGGAATTCTCGAATAATGCAAGTAACGGCAGTTCCCCAATAACATACCTTTAAATGGCAGGGAGAGGATCAGTACCATAATGGCAGCATTACTGGAAGCGATGAACCTCTCAAAGACCTATGGGAGTACGATCGCTGTGGACGGTGTATCCCTTTCAGTCCAGAAAGGCGCGCTCTTTGGCCTTCTGGGCCCGAACGGCTCGGGAAAGACGACGATGATCAAGATGCTGACCGGGCAGGTCCGCCCGACCGGCGGGTCGGCCACCGTCCTCGACCTGGATGTAGAGAAGGATCCCATCACCGTCAGGGAGCGGATCGGGATCATTCCAGAACAGGAGACCCCGCCCAGTTTTCTCTCAGCCGAGGAGTACCTCCACTTCGTCGGGGCTGTCAGAGGGATCCCCGACCTCGACGAGAGGGCGGACTGGTGGTTCGACTTCCTGGAGTTTAAGGACAAGCGAGACGTACTCTGCAAGGACCTCTCCAGGGGAACCAGACAGAAACTGATGTTCACCCAGGCCTTCATCCACCGACCGGTGCTGGCCCTGATCGATGAACCCCTGATCAACTTCGATCCGATCATGCAGATGAAGGTGAAGGACTTCCTGCAGACCTATGTGAAGGATGGCGGCACGGTCTTCATCAGCACCCATATCCTTGAGATCGCAGAGGAGATCTGTTCTGACTTTGCGATCCTGCATAACGGGCACCTCCTCTATACCGGAGCCATCGACGATATCGGCGATGAACACCTCTCCGAGTTCTTCCTCACGAGGGTCAGGCAGGACAACCATGTTTGAACTCTTCACGAGCATGATGAAGGAGGAGTGGCGAATCCATTCGACGATCTTCGGATCCCTCAGCTTCGCCCTCTTCCCAGTGATGATCGCCGGCATCGCGTTTATGAGCACCTTTCTCCTGCCGCTCTTCGGGACCGTGATTCCGATCGTACAGTTGATCCTGATCACCCATGCCCTCTTTCTGCTGCTCGGGGTGATGGTCGGCGGGTTTGGGCTGCTCGGTAACGAGGTGATGAACAGGCGGTTCGGGCAGGCCAGCCTGCTGGCGTACTCGGCACGGACACTGCCGCTCTCTGAACGGTTCATCTTCCTGAACTTCGTCATCAAAGACACGGTCTACTACTTCATCCTCTGGGTCTTCCCATTCGTCGCAGGGTTCGGCATCGCTGCCCCGATCCTCGGGATATCGCTACTGTACCCGCTGTCACTGCTGTTGACGCTGACCCTGACATTCCTGACCGGTCTCGCCTGGGTCTTCCTCCTCTCGACGATCTATGCCCGTTCCAAGCGTGGGCTTGCTCTGGCCGGTCTGTTTCTGGTCGCGGTCTTCGGAGGGACGTACCTCTTCTTTGGGGTCGATCTGCTCAGAATGTTTCCTCCGCTCGCCCTCTTCGAGGCCTTCTCACCAGTGGTGTTGATCGAGGCCCTGCTCCTGATCATCGTCCCGTTCGTCATCGCAGTCCAGACCTTCACCACAGAACAGGCGGACGCAACGAAACGCTACCCGGACAGGCTCACCCCCCTGATGAAGCGCCTCTCGTTCTTCCCGTATCCCTACCTCGCTGCCAAGGATCTGCTCGACCTCATGAGAACCGGGGCTGCCGTGGGACAGACGATCTTCTCGTTTCTGCTCCCGCTCGGCCTCATGTGGTTCTTCCTCTCGTTGATAGGTTCGTTCTTACCGCACGCCGCGCTGCTGCTTCTCTTTGCGATCCTGACGGGGGTACTCGCCTCGACGATGTACACCTGGATCACCGCATTCGATACAGTCGGTTCCTATGGATGCCTCCCGATAGCGGTCAGGACGATCATCTTCAGCAAGATCTGCACCTTCTCCCTGTTGCAGGTGATCCCGGTGGTCTTCCTTGCGATCCTCGCCCTCACCACCGGGGCCGGCCAGTACCTGCCTTCAGTGCTGGTGCTCGGCCTCGCCATCTCGTTCTTCGGCCTCGCAGTCACGGTCTATCTGACCGGTCTCTCACCGAACGTGCTGATCTACGACGCGAAGGTGCTCGTCACCTACCTGATCAGCATGGCCGTCGTGATCGTCCCGCTGATCGTCCTCTCCTTCATGAACCCGCTCTATCCGCTCGCGGCGGTGCTCCTCTTCATCCCGGCAGCGTTCCTCGTCAGGCGCAGTTATCCCCGATGGGAAAAAGCCGATATCGAAGGGTTCTGAACGAATAAGTCTCCCACATTCTTTTTTTGTGAATACTCAGACCCATGCCACCGTCAGGCGCACCCCAGTCTATCTCCGGATAGATTCCGCAAACTTCATGTTATGCTATAGCATGACATAGTACTGCAAAACCAGGATGGTCGATTGTATTGGATCTGATATTCTCCTTTCTACTGGCAGTTCTCCCTATCATCGTAATCTTCGTCGGGCTCGTCTTTTTAAATAAATCGGGAACGCTAATGGGGATCATCGGTTGGGTACTCACCGTCGTACTGGCCGTGCTCTTCTTCGGGACATCGCCACGGATCGCACTCTCTGCTTCCGAATCAGGGGTACTCTCCTCATTCGGTATCTCTCTGATGGTGCTCTTCACCATCCTCCAGGTCACGATGATGGACGTGACCGGGGCGATCACCAGCATCACCGCCTACATCAAGGTGATCGCGGCAGAACGATACGAACAGATCATGATTCTGAACGTGGGTTTCGGCTCGTTCCTGGTCTCGATCGGCGCAACCCCGGTGACGATGCTGCCGCCGATCATGCTGGCCCTCGGGTTCTCGCCACTCGCAGCCGTGGCGCTCCCCTGCCTCGGATATGACCCGCTCACTTCCTTCTCCCTGCTGGCGGTTCCGATCACCCTGCCGGCCTCGGTCTTCAACATCGATGTCAGCCTCCTCGGGGGGACGATCGCACTCTTCCTGCCGGTGATCTCCACCGGGTTCGCCCTCGGGATGCTCTGGATCGCAGACGGCATGGCCGGGGTCAAAAAAGGGCTGGTCCCCGGAATCATCGCAGGGGTCACCCTCGGGATCTCCTGCAACATCTTTGTGAGGGTGCTGCCGGCCTCGGCCATCGGACTGGTCGGGGTCTTCTCCGGGCTGGTCACGATCGCGGTCCTCTTCCTCCTCAGGTACATCAAAGGCAAGCCGATCATTGCAAAGAACGAGGATCTCCAGAGGATGAAGACGGACGACGGAACACCGATCATGCCGCTCTGGAAGGCCTCACTGCCCTGGCTGCTGCTGGTGATCTTCTGTGTCGCGATCAGCATCCCGATCATCCAGGCCGGCCTCTATGCCACCCTCGGGAACGCCCAGAAGATCCAGGTGATCGCAGATAAGATCGTGGACCTGAAATTACTGAATCAGGCCTACTTCTGGGTGATGATCAGTACCCTGCTCGCGGCCCCAGTGCTGGTGAAAAGCAGGGCACAGGCCGAGGAGATCCTCAAAACCTGGGCCAGGCGGGCATGGGCCCCCACCCTCGCAGCGATGGTCTTTTTTGCGATAGCCTACGTGATGGACTGGTCTGCGCAGAGTGTCATCAACAACACGCTGACCTTTGCCCCCGGGGCGGCTGACCTGAACATGAACGCCATCATCGGCCTGACCCTCGCAATGACGTTTGGGGTCGCATTTCCTGCGATCAGCCCGCTCCTCGGCCTGCTGGGCACCTTCGTATCCGGGAGTGAAGCCTCCTCGAACGTGATGTTCCACGGAATCCTGAAGAAGTCGACTGATGTCTTGAACCTGGACTTCATCAAGGTCTACGCAGCTCACTGTGTATCAGGCGGGATCGCGTCTTCTATCGCCCCGGCAAAGATCGTCAACGCAGCGGCGGTGATCGATCAGATCGGGATCGAGGGCGAGGTGATCAGAAAGTCCGCAGTGATCGCCATCCTGTTAACCCTGATCACCGGCGCGATGCTGATCGTGCTGCTGGCACTCTGATCTCTCCCTTTTTTACAAGACCTCTGATCTGAAGAGCAGAGTATATGTTTTATTTTCTGTATCGCCAAGAGTGATCCACGATGAAAGCGGATACCCGATGGATGATCATTGTGGGGACCGGGCTGCTCATAGTATCCCTTATGCTCTATGGTGCCGATTATCTGATCTTCCAGGATCTTCACAACCTGCTCTTCTATTTTGTAGGGGATCTGGCCTTCATCCCGATCGAAATGCTGGTCGTCACCCTGATCCTCAACCAGATGCTCGAATCACGCGAGAGGAAGCAACGGATGGAGAAGGTGAAGATGGTCATCGGTACCTTCTTTTCAACGGTGGGAACACCCCTCCTCAGGGTGGTGGCCAGCGCCGACCCAACCATCGGGCAGATCAAAGATCGGCTTGTTTTCGGCACCGAATGGAACACGAGGATGTTTCAGGAGGTACAGACCTATCTGAAGACCCACACGTCCAGCATTGTCATGGACCAAATCCAGATGGAGGATCTGCGTGAATTCCTGGTGAATCAGGAGGATTTTCTGCTCAGGCTTGTTGAAAATCCGGTGATCCTTGAACATGAATCGTTCACCGACCTGATCCTCGCTATCAACCACCTGACCGAGGAAGTAAAAGCCCGGGACGACCTGACTGCACTGCCATCTTCAGACATAGCCCATCTCACAACCGACATCGTGCGGGTCTATTCACTGGTGCTCCCGGAATGGGTCGTATACATGGAGTATCTCAAGGAGCAGTATCCCTACCTCTTCAGCCTTGAGTTGCGGAGAAATCCATTCGATGAGTCGGCCTCGGTCATCATCCGGTAGAACCATCAACACTCATCGTTCCTGAGGATAAGGAGAAGAAGCGGAAAGGATATGTAGAGTTATCTCCCAGTTGTTTTGATGGAAGACCTCTTTATTTCGCCGGAATTCCAGATGAGCCTCCTGTTGTTTGTGGCCCTCGGGGGGTATCTTATTGCATCACGCATCAACCAGTCCGCGGTGATCGGGTTGATCCTCGTCGGGATCCTCGTCGGCCCCAGCGTCCTGGGCTGGATCACCTACACAGACTTTATCCAGAGCCTCGCCCACCTCGGAGCGGTCATACTCCTCTTTGTCATCGGGTTTGAGTTCAACCTTCGCGAGATCATACACCCCCGTAACTTTGCCATCGCCCTGGTGGGGGTGATCGTGCCATGGTTCTGCGGTTGGGAGCTTGCCATCCTCTTCGGCTACAGTTCAGCCAGTGCGATCTTCATCGGCACCGCCCTGACCGCCACCAGCATCGCCATCACGGCGAATGTGCTCAGAGAGTTGGATAAACTTCATACCGCGGCAGCCAAAGCGATCATCGGGGCTGCGGTCATCGATGACGTCCTCGCCCTGATCGTCCTCGCCATCAGTACCGCCGTCGTCAACGGCTCGTTCTCATACTGGGGAATCGCCCTGATCACAATAAAAGCACTGCTGTTCATCGTCATCGGCGCCGCGTTCGGAACCCTGGTGATCGGCAGATATCTCGTCCGCCTCGACAGGACCGATTTTGTGAAGAGGTTCCCCGAGTTCATCTTCATCTTTGCCATGATGTTCGCCTTCTTCTATGCCATCTGCGCCGAGATGGTCGGGCTCTCAACGATCATCGGCGCATTCATCGCCGGTGTCTCGTTCAAGGATGTGGAGTTGAACCAGAGTAAAAGTCTCAAGGAAGGGGCCGAGTATCTCCAGATCATCTTTGCATCGATCTTCTTTGTCTCGCTGGGGGTCCTTGTTGACCTCCGGGCAGTCACCCCGGAGATCCTGGTCTTCCTCGTGGCGCTGACGATCGTAGCGATCATCAGCAAGGTCATCGGGTGCGGACTTCCCGCCCGGCTCGGAGGAATGAACAGGAAGGACTCCCTGATCATCGGTTTCGGGATGGCACCCCGTGGGGAGGTGGCGATGATCGTGGCACTGATCGGGCTCAACGCCGGCATCATCGATCAGGGAGTGTATGTCGTCCTCGTGATCATGAGTCTGCTCACGACGGTGATCACCCCCATCATCTATCGGAACTGGTTCTACAGAGGAGAATACGGCACCTATGATGCCAGCGGGGCCTGCATCAATTCAGGAGACTGAGGATCAGATAAATACGTTTTTTTACCAGAACGACCCCTGTTCCAATCATGCCGACAGTCACAATCAACAGAGAAGAGTGTACCAGTTGCACCAGTTGCTGGGAGACCTGCCCGGAAGTCTTTGAAGAAGATCCCAAGGATGGGAAGAGCAGAATAACTGAAGCATTCAGCACCGGCGGGAACCCTGCTGAAGGAAAAGTGTCCACAGAACTTCTCGCCTGTGCACAGGACGCGGCGGACTCGTGTCCAGTCGAGATCATCACAGTAGAAGTATGAGGGACAAGTCCCTCTTTACATCACTGCCATACCGGGATCAGAATCCCTGCTCGGCCACGTCGATGGCAGCTTCGATCTGCTGTTGCAGAGCGTCGGGAAGCCCCTGGATCTTCACATCCAGGAATCCCCGGATGATCGTCGCTGTCGCGACCTCTTCATCGAGTCCGCGGGAGACCAGATAATCGATCTCGTCCCGGGCGATCTTACCCACGGCTGCTTCATGCGAGAGTTCAGTCCCGACCGTGAGTGTGACATCATGAAGAATCTCCCGATCCCCCACGCGTGCGTGGAGATTCTGTCTCTTTTTCAGCGATTCATCCCACATTGCGACGATCCCCCACGCGTGCGTGGAGATTCTGTATCTCAAACACTCCATATCACAGGCCCCCCCTTATTCCTCAAAGGTAACGATTGAATCGGTGAGGGCAGAGGAGAGATACGTCACAAGGGTGTTCTGCACCAGACAGATCATTCATATGACGGGAGGATAGTTGGTGATGACCAGTTCAGATATCGCACCGCGCCGTCCGGCATTGCTGTTGATCGTCCGCTTTGCAGAGACCCGATCGATCGTGTACCCTACATAGAGGGTATCGAAGAAGGTATCATCGGGATCCTCATTGCAGGGGTCCGAGTTGGAGAGCATGATCTTTGCCCCCCGTCGATCCAGGGTCCCGATGAACTCGGCCAGCCTGACCTGGTCCCCCTCATTAAAGCCGGCCCGGTAATAACCAGTGAACTGGGCGGTGCTGTTCAGGGGGCGGTATGGAGGGTCAAGATAGACAAAGGTCCGCTCATTCACCATTCCTTCGCAGCCGGTGAAGTCGCCGTGATGGATCGCGGTCCTCTCGAGCACCTTTGATACCAGCCTGAGGTTCTCTGCATCCAGGATCCGTGGAGACCGGTACCTGCCGAACGGAACATTGAAGTGACCTTTGGCGTTGACCCGGTACAGCCCGTTGAAGCAGGTATGGTTCAAAAAGATCAACAGAGCAGCCCGATCGACCCATGATCGGGTATACCGATCAAAACAAGTGCCCTCCTTCTCTGCATTGAAGATCTCCCTGACCTGGTAGAAGTAACCTGACCGGCCGGCCTCGTCCAGAGCATAATATTCCGTCTCCATTCTGTCGAGCACTTCGATCAGAGCCTCGACATCGCGTTTGACGACAGTATAGGCGAGGACGAGTTCCTCGTTGATATCGCAGATATCAGAGCATTCAAAGGAGTAACACTGGTTGATCGCAAAGAAGACTGCACCTCCGCCGACGAAGGGTTCAAGGTAATGGGTGATCTCGCCCTGCTGGATCTCTCCGGGCAGACGTCGCTGGAGCTGATCAAGGAGTTGGGTCTTTCCCCCTGCCCATTTTAAAAATGGCCGTGCCATTGGCTTTGCTGTCGGTTTTACCGCCGGCCGGATAATGCACGTTCCAGGTTTACTCGGTCGCATGGGTTTCATCCAGAAGGGAAATATCGGAATCTACAATAAATCAAAGAGAGAGAAAGAGGTATCACCTCTTACCGGCTATCAGGAACGTCCTCTGATAATCCCGGTTTACTGGGTGCAGGAGGAATCTCATTGTCCCTGATGAGATCCCCGATATACATGATCCCAAGGTCGGGTTCACCCGGCACCGGAAGCTGCCGGAAGAGGAGCGCCTCATTCTTGAAATCCCTTGAGACGACGACGTAGCCATGATCGGCACCCCACTGAGCGACCCGTTCGGGAATCTGCAGGGTTGAGATCCCAGAGAGGCGGATCAGATCATCGAGCCGGATCGAGGGGTTATGGAGGGATTTCTGTGAGTTCTGAACCAGTTTGTTCAGCATCTGCATCAGGTTTTCTATCTCACTGGTTGCCGGGTCATAATCTGCGATCTGGTCGAGGAGGATCTGTCCTTCTGGTGCGGCTTCCCCGACAGCATCCGTTCCATCTTTAACCACGGGGATCGCTCCCCCATCCTCGGTCCCTGGAACAACCTCTCCTAACGCCTGCTGTCGGCCACGATAATACCTGCTCAACAGGGCGATCCCGCCCCCGCCCACTATAGCAAGCACCACAAGGAGCAGGATCTTCAGGTAGTCCGGACCCTTGGCCGGCGCCGGTGTCGGGGCCGGCGTATAGGTCTGGTACGGGCTGGCGTTGGAGATGTTCTCAAGCCGTTCGACGGTCCGCACCGGAACGTCAACTGACGTGTTCACCGGGACCACGATCCCCGACGTGCTGGAGTTGGTCGGCGTCACCGTCTGAACCACTGTGGTCGGGGTGGGAACCGGTCCGTCATATGCCGGCATCCCGGTATCGATATCGGGAGTTCGAGACGTCGAGGTATCGATCGGATAGGTGGCCGGGGTGTAGTTCGGGTTCAGGGTTTCGACGGTCGGGGTCAGGAAGGTCACATTCGTGATGAACACGGTCGGAATGGTGGTTGGGATCGTCGTTGGAAGTGTCGTTATATTTGTTGTAGGGATGATCGTTGGAATCGAGGTTGGGATCGAGGTTGAGATCGTCGTAAGAGTTGTTGTCGGGATCGTCGTTAGTATCGTCGTGATCGGGGTTAAGGTCTGGGTGGAGATCATGCTGACCGAGGCCGTCCAGGTCCCTGAACTGATCACATCGATCAAATACGAGCCGGCTGTTGGGATCGTAATAGAACTCGAACCTGGCTGTGGGCCCGCCGAGGTGGAGCCAATTGTCTGTCCAGTACTGTCTTTCACGTACACCCCGGTGATCTGATCACCCGTAACACTCAGTTTTGCAAGCCCCGGTGAGAGGGTGAAGAGATCGGAGGCATAGTAACCGGTGCCTGCCCAGGAGAGCGTGCCGGTTGAATGACCGCCCTGAACTGTCGTCTGGGTGGTTGTCAGAACCGTCGGCACGGTGGTGGACAGCGAAGCCGTTGAAGCAAGCGATGCTGTTGAATCCAGAGACGTTGCAGGTGTGGTCTGTACCGTGGTTGAGCTCTCTGCCTGTGCATTCGAAGAGAGTGGAACTCCCGCTGAGACCGCCACAACCAGTGACCCTGATGCAACCCCGATCAGGAGAAATATCAGAATCACCGTAATTGTTTGAAATTTCATCATTGTCTCCATAAAATCCAAGTCAGGGAAATCCGGCTAAAGCCACCCTGATGAACATATCCAAAGATCGCTCTTGTGATCTGTATCACCGCTGACCTGATAAAATACCTGAATAGTACTCTATCATCAACCCAGATATAAATTCTCCCAGCGATCTCTGGGGAGCAGAGAGCAATGCTAAAATCCCTTGACTGATCGGGGTCTGTCCGGGACAGAGAACATCACCTTCCTCTCTCCAGGCACCTCGACCTGCTCCTCTCGATCATATTTGAAGACAGCAGTGACAGGAACAATCTCCTCTTTGATGTCGAAGAGAGCAGAGCATTCGAAGGTGTTTTGCCAGGTAATCACAAAGAAAACAGCATCACCGCCGGTGAAGGGCTCTGGGGGAAGCATGATCTCACCGGGCAGACTCATATGAACAGATCCTGATTTTCTGGTCTTTAAGGTCATCGCAGGAAAAAACGCGCCGCCGGCATTACCGCAGACCCTTTAGCGTATCTATCCGGTCTACTCAATCGGACCGGTGCATCAAGAAGGCGGGGATCCTACAAAAAATGAGAGATAGGTTATCGTGTCCCTTCCCATTCATCCAGACGATCCCTCGATGTGTCGGGGTCTTTAGGTTCAGGTTGAATCTCATTATCTGCCATAATGTCCCCCACATACATGATTCCCAAATCTGGTTCCCCCGGTACATGAATCTGTCGGAAGAGGAGCGCTTCATTCTGGAAATCCCTCGAAACGACTACGTATCCATGATCAGAACCCCACTGGGCGACCCTTTCTGGAATCGGCAGAGTCGGGATTCCAGAGAGGCGGACCATGGTATCAAGCCGGATCGATGGATTATTGAGGGATTTCTGCGAGTGTTTGACCATATTATTCAAGATCTGCATCAGGTGGTCGACCTCGGTGGTCGCAGGATCATAATCTGCGATCTGATCGAGAGTAGTATGCCCCCCGGCAGAGACAAAACCTGCAGCAGCCGCGCTTTCCCCCGTCTTTGGGTTCGCACCATGGTCCGAGGTTGCGGAGACGTCTTCTTCAGGTTCCTCCTGCCGACCACGATAGTACCTGCTCAGGAGAGCGATGCCACCCCCTCCTGCAATGACAAGCACTGCAAGGAGCAGAAGATTGAAAGGATTTGATCCCAGGGGGTTCTTCGGGGTTGGAACCGGCGTATAGGTCTGGTACGGGCTTACATTGGAGATGTTTGCAACCTGTTCAACAGACTGAACCGGGGCCCCAACCGATGTATTCACCGGTACTACGGTCACCAGCGTGCTTGAACTGGTCGATATCACCGCCTGGGCAATCGTGGTGATAGTGGGGATCGGACCGTCATATGGTTGCATCCCTGCATCGAGATCAGGAGTCCGGGACACCACGGTATCGATCGGATAAGTGGTCGGGGTGTAGTTCGGATTCACGGTCTGAACGATCGAAACCGGCAGAGTCTGGCTCTGATAAGTCACAATCGTAATGAACGAGGTCGGCACCGTCGTTGGGGTGACCACCGTGGTAATAGGAGTCGAGACGATGGTAGTGATCGGAGTCGTTGTCTGGGTTGTCACTGTTGTTGCAGTGGTCTGAACAGTCGTCTGGGTTGTGGGTTGGACTGTGGTGGTCGGGGCCGTCGTCTGGGTTGTGGTGGTTACCGTTGTCGTTGGTAATGTCGAAGACGTGGTAACTGCAGATGTCGTCGGGGCCGTCGTAAGTGTGGTCAATGAGGCCGTTGCAGTCAGCGAGGCTGTCGCAGTCAAAGATGTCACAGGCACTGTCGGCACCGTCGTCAGGCCTTCGATGAATGTAGGGACGGTGGTTGAGTTCTCGGCTTGCGCATACAAAGAGAGGGGAGCTGCCGCAGATACTGTCACCAGCAGTGACCCTGATGCAACCCCGATCAGGAGAAATACCAGAATCACCATAATTGTTTGAAATTTCATCATTGTCTCCATACCATTTAAATCCAGGATTCAGAACTGAATTCCACTCGGACAGACACAGAATATCCTCGTGATCTGTCTTGATCTAAACAGAGATATTACCTGAAATGTACTCTATCGTCCATCCAGATATAAATACTCCCAGCGACAAGGGGAGTGCAGAGATCTATGCCGGGCCATGCTGACGTCAGAGCTGATCTGAAGGTAATATGATCATAAACAAGCGCGGATCACAACCCGGGCGATCCCGCAAAAAAACCACCGAGATGGAGAGACCGACACCCCCAACCTCTGGGGGAAAACTGAGGGATCGGGGGCAGATCTGCCGTTTTTCAAAAGGGCGTAAATTGCCCGTTGATCCGCATAGATCCTCAATTTCCTTGCACAGGTGTCTCCTTTAAGTAATGTCACATTATAAATATTAGTGTACCTATGATCAAGCGATTATTCAAAAGCAAGATGCATGGGGGTGTTATGCCTTGTATTCACCAGATACTACCAAGTACCTTATTCACCTTAATCTTCAGGCAGAGGGGGTGGTCGAGAAACCCGATGTAGTTGGGGCCATATTTGGCCAGACTGAAGGGTTGCTCGGCGAAGACCTCGATCTGCGTGATCTTCAGAGAACGGGACGGGTTGGAAGGATTGATGTCCAGATCAGCAGCAAAAGGGGGGAGACGAAAGGAGACATTCTGATCTCCTCCTCCCTTGATCGTGCTGAAACCGCGATACTGGCTGCTTCACTTGAGACAATCGACCGGGTCGGTCCCTGTGTCGCCCATGTGGTGGTTGAGGGGATCGAAGACATCCGGGTCACCAAGCGGAGAAAGATTGTCGATCGTGCCAAAGAACTGCTGCTCGATCACTTCGAGGACGGCAGCATCGACAGTTATGAACTGCTCGATGAGGTGCGGGAGGCGATCAGAGTCGAGAAGATCGGTTCACTCGGGGATGAGAAGATCCCTGCAGGGCCGAATGTGATGGACTCCGACGCCATCATCATCGTCGAAGGCAGGGCTGATGTGATCAACCTGCTCAAGTATGGAATCAAGAATGCGGTCGCCGTCGAAGGGACCAACGTCCCCGCTCAGATCGTCGACCTCGCCGATAAGAAGACCGCGACGGCTTTCCTCGACGGGGATCGGGGCGGAGAATTGATCCTCCGGGAACTGCTCCAGGTCGCAGACATCGACTACGTCGCCTTCTCCCCACGGGGAAAGAGCGTCGAGGATATGGCGCGTAAAGAGATCATCAAAGCCCTTCGGAACAAGGTCCCAGTGGAGTATGTCAGGGATCAGTTCTACGGGGATGTGCCGGGGGAGAAGCGGACACAGGATCTCCGACCTCAAAAGCCCGGGGCTAGCGAGCAGAACTCAATAAAGAAGGAGAATGTGGAGAATGAAAACGAATCCACACCCACCTCTTTTGAACCTATATCAGAGCCAGCTCCTCCAGTTACCCTGCATGATCACATGGAGCGGGTAAGCGGGCACCTGATCGCACGATTTCTCTCACCCGAGTTTACAATCCTGAACGAGACCAGAGCTGACGATGTCGAAATGGCTATCGATCAGATGACCACCGAGGTGTCCGGCCTGGTAATCGATCGGGTAGTGGATCAGAAACTGCTCGACCGCCTGGTGGGAAAAGGGGTTGAATTCGTTGCTGCACGCGATTTTAATGGAATTATCAAACGTCCGCTCTCGATTCGACTGATGAAAATCGCCCAGTGAGCAGGCGGAACAGGTATATATAATAAAACTTACTATTTTGTTCTGAAGAGGTGGGACTATTCACAAGGACGAACTAATCATGCTCCATCAAATGCTCACTGAGATCAAGAACTATTTTGAAGAGAATAGCCCTGAACTGATGTTCACCCAGTATTATGCCCTGAAAATAACACCGAAACATGTGCAGAGGAGTAAACTGGAACACAAATATGCTATTTTTGTCCTCGGCTCCGAACTGGCCAATGCGATGAAGTTCGTTGAGTTCTCCGCATCAGGCAGGATCTCCGCACGCATGAAGGAACTGGCAGATAGGACGCTCAAAGAGATTGAATGTCAACATTAGTTGAACGAATTCGTTGAACAGATCCCTTTTTCCTGCTCACCTCCAGATCTGTAGTATGCATGTACACGTCAGATGGAACTCTCCCACCACCAGGGGGAGTCGACAATGACCGACCCGCAGAAGAGAAACATTGATGAAGAGAAACTGATACAGGATGGTTATCTTGGATTGGCCGGGTCCCTGGAGAACAGCCCTGACCCTCATATCCGGCAGTACGCAGCCCACCTGCTCGGAGGAACTGGGGAAGAGCGGGCGTTGCCGAACCTGCTTCAAGCCCTGCACGATCCCGAGAAGGGGGTTCGGAACCTGGCCATGCAGGCGCTTGTAAACCTCGGTACCCCGGCGGTCGATCCGTTGCTGGACCTTCTCTCCGACCATCACTGGGTGATCCGGTACAGGGCAGTTGAGGCACTGGGATTGATCGGAGATCCACGGGCTGTCAGGCCACTGGTTCACCTGCTCTCTGATGAAAAGGATCATGTTCGATACATGGCAGCAAAGGGGCTCGGCAGAATCGGAGGGCCAGAAGAGATCAGTTCATTGATCCATGCCCTCTCCGACAACAACGAGTTTGTCAGGCGGTCCGCAGCAACCGCACTTGGGGCGGTTGGAAGAGGGGACGAACAGGCCAGAACGGCACTGCACCGAGCAGCAGAGAGGGAGACCGACCCAGCTGTCAAAACCGCGATCGCCGGGGCGATCAGGACGGTCGGGGATGGGCAGGGACAGTAGACTGCGCAATCCGTTCCTTCCAGTAGCCTTCGCAGTCCCCGCTGCTGCAGTACCCGCCCGATGCCAGGTGGTCGGCATCCATCTCCCCGAGGGCACGGGTCAGGTCGGCAGATGATGGGTCTATCAGGATCACCTGACGTACTGTAAACTCCTCCATCAGATCGACCAGAACCGGCAGATCTGCAGGCGGGATCGCGATCACAGGCTGGTGTTCGAGGAGGAGGCGGAGGGCTGCAGGGTCGGGGTGTTCGATGAAGAGGAGGGTCTTTCCCCCGGCCAGGCCGTCAGCCTCGGACTCGGTCAGATCTCTGCCGCAGTGAACCAAGTGACCGCCCACCCCGGCGTCCCGCATCGCCCGCATCAGTTCCCGGTAGACCCCGGTCAGTGCTTCCACGAACTCATCATCGTCCCGGTAGCAGTGGTCGGGATCGGTCAGTCCCAATTCAGATAAACCGGGAAGGGCGCACCAGCCACCCCGGTACAACCCGGTGATGATGGTTGCATCCATGCGGACCTCTGCAGGATCCGCGTACACCTCCTCCTGAACCACCCTGTCGGTGATTCCTTTTAACGAAGAGAGGACCCGTTCTGCATAAAAACGGCCACCTGCCGAGGGGTGATCGATCCCGGCCAGGATCTGAGGCCGCAACGAGGATTCGAGTTTATAGGTGATCAGATCAGCCTCCCTCCCGACCGGCCGCTCTGACACCCAGGTCGAGAGCGTGGCAAGGTCAGGGGTCTCCACCTCAGAACCCAGCGATCTCGTCTGTATTCGCACCATTCCTGCCATATATTGTACCTATTTATGCCATCATCCACTAATAGTGTATCATGAGTAAAGGACCCATACTGGTGACCTGTGGACTGCCGTACACCAACGGACCCTGCCACCTGGGCCACCTCCGGACCTATGTGCCCGGGGATATGTATGTCCGGTACCTCCGCCACCGTGGAGAAGAGGTGGTCTTTGTCTGCGGTTCAGACAACCACGGCACTCCGATCGTCGTCAGTGCCGAAGAGCAGGGGGTCACACCAAAGGAGCTCTCCCTGAAGTATCATCATCACTTTGAAGAGACGTTCATCAAGATGGGAATCCGATTCGACCGGTTCGGAATGACCGATGGCAAGGCGAACCATCACCGGACCAGGGAGATGATGCAGAGACTGATCGATAAGGGATACATCTACTCGGCGACGGTCAGCCAGAGTTACTGTACCACCTGCAGCAGGTTCCTCCCGGACCGGTATGTGGAGGGGATCTGTCCGCACTGCGGGGCTGTAGCACGCGGCGACGAGTGCGACCAGGGGTGCGGCAAGCACCTCGAACCGGGTGAGATCAGAGACCCGGTCTGCAAGGTCTGCGGGACCAGAGCAGAACTGCGGAGTCAGGAGCATTTTTTCTTTAAACTGAGCGCGTTTAAAGAGTTCCTGGGCACGTTTCTGAAAGGGGTCAGGGGTACCGACAACGCAAAAAACTACGCACTGGGCTGGGTCAATGACGACCTGCATGACTGGTGCATCACCAGAACGCTGGACTGGGGTGTCAAGTTCCCTGGACGGGACGACCTCGTCGTCTACGTCTGGGTGGACGCCCCGGTCGGGTACATCGCCTTCACCGAGGAGTGGGCGGCCGCCCATGGGCGCGACTGGCGCGAGTTCTGGTGTGGAGACGGGGAGATCACCCACTTCATCGGCGGCGACATCACCTATCACCACTGCATCTTCTGGCCGGCCCTGCTGAAGGGTGCCGGATATGGCGTGCCATCTGCAATCGTGGCGAGCGGGATGCTGAAGATCGACGACCACAAGTTCTCCAAGTCACGGGGATACGTGGTCTGGACCAACGATGACTACCTGGACCTCGGTCTGCCGGCCGATTACCTCCGGTATTACCTGCTCGCCTACACCAGCCACACCAAGGAACTGAACTTCTCGTGGCAGGCCTTCGCCGATCGGGTCAACAACGAACTGGTGAACACCTTCGGAAACTTCGTCCACCGGACCCTGCACTTTGCGCATGCCCAGGGGATCGGGATCCCCGACCTGGACGCAGACCAGGAGATCCTGCAGCGGATCGACGAAACGATCGCGGCAGTCGACACTGCCATGGATGCATTCGAGTTCAAGAACGCCGTCGACGCCGTGATGACTCTCGCGGCCTTCGGTAACAACTACATTCAGACCGCGGCCCCCTGGAAACTGATCAAGACCGATCGGCCGGCCGCGGTTCAGGTGATCCGGAACTGTCTGCAACTGGTCAGGGCCCTGGCCCTGCTGATCGACCCGACGATGCCCGAGACGGCGTCGAAGATCTGGATGATGCTGGGAGAGACGGACCAGGTCCGGGACCACCGAACATCCGAGGCAACAGAGCCTCTGACAGCCGGCGAACTCGCCCCCCCCACCACCCTCTTCGCACGGATGGAGGAGAAAGAGGTGGCGACACTGGAGAAGACACTGATGATGAGAGTGGAAGAAGCAGAGAAGCGAGGTCAACCCACCGAGGAACTGATCTCCATCGATGAGTTTGGAAAGATGAAATTGATTGTCGGGACGGTCATATCGGCAGAGAAGATCCCAAAATCCTCAAAACTGCTGAAGTTGATCGTGGACCTCGGATCAGAGAGACGGCAGATCGTCAGCGGGATCGCCAAGTTCTACGATCCCGAGCACCTGGTCGGGTCCAGTGTCGTTGTGATAGCAAACCTGCAACCAGTCACGATCTTCGGCGTCGAGAGCAGGGGTATGATCCTGGCGGCCGGCGATAATGCAGCCCTGCTGACCCCCAACCAGGCGGTCGAGCCGGGGACACCGATCCGGTAAACTCTTCCACTCATCTCTAAAAAAACCTTTTTTTCCTTTGGGGACCGAACACCAGAGAACTGTTTTCCCTATTTCTCCATCAATCCCTTCACCCATTCCTGATTTGTCCAGAGAGCACAGCCCCCATCGGTCTCAATCAGTCTGGAGTGGTTCTCACGGATCTTCTGCAGAAAGTTCGATCGCAGACCTTCCTTTAGCGAAACAGTTGCAAGATTGGCATCCGAAAAGGGGGATGCCGGGCAGGGTTCGAGATCCCCGGACGGGCTGACATGTACAAAACCTCTGCCTGCAGCAAGACATCCCCCATAGACATCCTCATCGCCGGGGAATTCAATGAAGAGTGCCGGATATTTTTCTGAAAACAACTGGATGGCAGTGTTCAGTCTCTTCCGCTGATCAGGAGTCAATACAAGATTCCTGGTGCCGGATTCGATCGGAACATATTCGACAAATACAAAGGCTCTGATACCTGCATCGAGCAAAAATTCGATGAACCGTTCATCAAGTACCTGATCGATAGTACTGCTGGTCACGGTGACCGAACAGCCGGTGAAGCCTCTTCTGGACTTCAGGATCGAGCAGGTTGAGAGCAGACGATCATAGACCCCAGGACCTCGTCGACAGTCCGTCTCCTGGCGGAAGCCCTCGATACTGATGACCGGGACGATGTTTTTCTGGGCTGCCAGCGAAGCAGCCGTCTCTTCCTCGATCAGTAGACCATTAGTGAAGACCGGGAAGAGGATCTGCGGCAACGATCGGGCGAGATCGACGATCTCTGCTCTTCGCATCAGCGGCTCCCCACCGGCGAGGACGATGACCGATACGCCAAGATCCGCCGCCTCAAAGACAACCGATCGGAGGACCTCAGGGGTCATCTCCGGTACAGCCGAATTCTGCCGTTGTCTCATATAGCAGCCTGCACAGGTCAGATTACATCGCGAGGTGACACTCACGATCATCACTGGTGGAACAAGAAGCCCTTTTCTCTCGTTCTTTCTGCGGAGGAGCGCACCTTTTTTCTGATATCGGAACAGGTTGGTGCCGGCGATCAAGAGGGTTGGGTCATCCCGAATGATCCGCAGCGCCTGGTTGAGAGTTTCAGTGATCGTCCCATCGAACAGATCTCGATAGCCTCCGGCTGTCTTGGCATCTTCCTCTGGGCCAGAACCTGCGACAGGATTCATGAAAAACGTCTCATGTTATTTTATTGAGTCTGTAGTGAAAACCGTTGTTATTCCTAATCCATGAGATCCTCTGTTTATATGCAGCAATCTCCAGGACATATCAGTTCCAAATCACCCTTAGAGAAGGTACCCGGAAGAACAATCCCACTGAACAGGAAGAGCGATCTCTGGAAAAAACAAGAAAGAAGACGGGCCTGGAGGGATTCGAACCCCCGACATCCGGGTTAGAAGCCCGGCGCTATGTCCTGGCTAAGCCACAAGCCCCGTGATAATTGATATTAGCAGTCCCGGTTTATTAATCCGTCGAAGAGAGGAAGAGGACTTCCTCATCCGGCATGGCAGCAGGTGACTTTTAAGACTTCTACTGTGGTAGGCTGGATCGTCTCCAGCGGCGAGACCTCCTTCACCGACGAGTTCGCGCAGTACCGGACCTGAATTCTGGCCGCCATCCGTTCGCGCTCCTCGAAGTGAGAACCATAGGAGAACTCGATGATCCGCTTCATCGTGATCCCGATCGAGAGTACATCGACAATGATCCCGTTATCACCGATAGCAAGGTCATCGCGATCCACATCGGTCATGAAGAGATGGCTTCCCGGGTCGACCCCGGAGACGGTGATCACATTGTGCGCACTCTGAACCTCAAGGGTGCGTGGACGTCCGCGCTTCAGTTCTTTGATAACCTCAGCAGATATTCCGGTTAATGCAGCACACTTCATCCAGATCACCCGTACATCGGTAGATTTTCTCTCTTCTGAGGCCCTTCAGCAGAGGATTGAACCTCTTCGGCGAGTTTATGCATCGTCGCCTCGATCTCATCGGCCTGTTCTAGCAGCGGCTGGATGTCCACCTCAAGGTTGTACATGTGGTTCAACACCTCAAGAGAGGCAACGGCTGCTCGAGGGTCGGGGGCGTTGACGGTCTCACCCAGCAGACCGATCGCCGGGATGCCGCGGATCTTGCACTCGGTCATCAGACTGCTGGCGATCCCGGAGATCGAACCCACTGGCAGAAACTCGGTCACATCCTTGATCCGCTCGAGCAGTTCCTCGGTGGTCGCAATCCCAAAGACCCTCTTCTGATCGTCCGTGGTGACAACCCCTGCCAGGGCCACCACCTCCTTGATGTGGAAAGGCATCAGCCAGTCCACCAGTCCGTTGGCGACTTCGTAACAGATCATCGGATGGATCGGAATATCGGCAACGATAGCGACGATCGCATCCTTCTGATAGATCCTGACCGGCACATTGATCAAACCCTTCGCCATCATCGCAAACGGGGGGAAGTATTTGCTGGTCATCGTCCCGATCTGTTTGAACTCCTTCTGATCGACCAGATACTGAAGGGCGATTGAACCAACAAGGCCGCTCCCGGGGAACCCCATCAGAATTGTGGCCCCGTCCCCGGAGATGGGCTCTGAGATAATTCTGATATCATACAAGGCTTCTGGTGACATTAGTTTAACATAGTGCATCTTCCTAAAAAGTATTATGGAAGAATTCCAGATTAAACGTGGATTTACTAAAGAACTCGATAAAAATATGGTCCAGCAGCTGGTCGAATGCTTCAACGTTGAGCCTGTCGAGGCGGACGGGCATTACACGATCACCTTCGGGGCCCTGAAGCGGTTCGATGTCTCGCTGGGTTCTGCCGGGAAGAGTATCGTCGTCGACATCGAGGCGGACCCTTCGATCGATGACGATCAGTTGATCCTCGATACGATCAGGAGACGGAATACCTATCTGCAGGCAGTCACCGGATTCACGTCAAAAGAGCGGGTCAAAAAAGCGAAGAAGATTGAGTGAACTAAAGATATCACTCAATAATTATCGCTGGTTTGAAGGGCAGGGCCGATCCTGCCTTTGTGTGAACACTCTCTTCTGCCCCGACGATCTTCACGGGAATTCCAAAACTCTCTTCAAGGAATCCCTGTGCGGCATAGAAGAGTGCCAGCTCGTCAGGAGCCTCAGTGAGCAACTGTTCGATCAGCTGCGGCGGGAGCCGATGGACCAGGGTGATGCACTGTTTAGCCGTCTCGGCTGCGGCCTTCCCCCTGGCACGCATCTCCTCGTTCTTCATGACCTCACCCACCCCGGCCTTCCGGTCTGATGAACTGGCGATGAGCGCGAAGACCTGCTGCTTCCATGCAGGGGCGACCGCGATCTCGATCGACGACGGAGTGATCTGGATCAACTTCATGATCGACTCGATATCCTCGACGGTTCGGGCGAGCAACTCCTCGGCCAGCTCGACCGACGGCAGGATCTTCTCCTGCTGGGGGACCGGCCAGGGTGCCACAGAGACGAAGCCCTCCTCTCCCATCTGGTGCCAGAGGGCCTCGCAGGTGAATGGAATGAACGGGGCGAGCAGCCTGACCCAGACCTGGCAGAGTTCCCGGATGGCAGCGTTACAGGCCGATCCTGCGGGCACCCGGCGCCAGTACCACTTCAGGTCGGCTTCGATGGCAAAGAACGACTCCTGAAGCGCCTGGCGGGTCTGGAAGAGTTCGAGGGCATCGGTGGTCTTCTGAATATGCCGTTGGAGCCGGCTGATCAGCCAGGCGTCGATGGGGGTCTGATCCCCGGTGACGGTCATCCCTTCGGTGACGGTCGCATAGAACCGCTCGATCTGTTTCCTGGTTGAGGCGACCAGTTCGTTCCGCCAGTCAAAGTCCTGCCAGGGCTCTGCACTGCCCATCAGGAACATTCTGACCGTATCGGCCCCGAACTCCTGGACCGCGTCCTCGAGGAGGAAGACGTTCCCCTTGCTGGAGGACATCTTGGCTCCGTTCAGCAATCCCATCCCAAAGACGACGATCCCCTTGGGCTGATACTGCTCTGGGAAGATCGCGACATGATGGAAGACCTGGAAGGTCAGGTGATTGGAGATCAGGTCCTTCGCTGAGAACCGGAAGTCATACGGATACCAGTACATGAATTCTGCTCTGAGCGCATCCAGCTGCTCCCTGATCGGCAGGTCGGGAGACTCGGTCCCAAGGAAGATGTAGTCAAAGACCGCCGGCGTCAGCAGCGCCGGATCGATCTCCCGGATCCTGTGCGCGATCGTATAGTAGGCCATGTAGATCGTGGAGTCGCTGAGCGGCTCAAAGAGCCAGGTCGGATCCCAAGGAACTTTCGTCCCGAGCCCGACCCTGCGAGTGCAGGCCCAGTCCTTCAACCAGTCCACGGTCCGCTCGAACTCGGCACGGACCTCGGTCGGGACCAGTTTGATCCGTGGCAGGTGTTCATGGACCTGCTCCTTCCAGACCGGGTCGCTGTACTTCAGGAACCACTGGTCGTGGAGGATCTTCACATAGACCCGGCTGCCGCACCGGCAGATCACCGGTCGGTGGTCGAACTCGTACATCACGGCTGAACCGTACTCGGCGAGCATCAGATCGGCGACGGTATCCCGTGCCACCCGCACAGGGGCGCCCCCATACTCAGGATACAGTTTCCCCTTTGCGAACTCTGCTGAGTAGACCTCCTGGGTCAGCGCCTCCATCCGGACGTCATGTTGGTTGGTGATATTGGCACGCTCAACGGCGTCCTTCGCCGGAACCTTGCCGTAGCCCTCGACCGTGATCAGCGGCACCGGAACGATATCGGTGTACTGCCCCTGCTGCTGCAGGTCGCGGAGCGCAATATAGTCGAACGGGGCATGGGCCGGGACGCTCATCACGATACCGGTCGCCATATCCGGGTCGACGAAATCAGCTGGCAGGATTCTGACCTGACCTGCAAGCGGATGGGTGACCATCTGGTCGACCAGGGCACTGCCCGGGATCTCTCCGATCACCTTTACGGCGTGATCCTGCATCGCGAGCTTGTCCGCTGCCTCACGGCTGACGATCCAGACGACCCCATCCACCTCTGCCTTCACATAGGTGACCGTCGGGTTGACCCAGAGGTTCGTGACCCCATAGATCGTCTCGGGACGCAGGGTGGCTGTCGGGATCAGTCCCTCCTCGCTCTGGTACATCACCAGCGTGAACTTGATCACCTCGGCCTTTTCTCCTTCAAGCAGGTCGTGGTCGCCAACCGGATTGTCGTCCTGCGGGCAGTACCTGACCGGGTGGGCACCCTTGGCCACATGACCGTCGTTGTAAAGATGGGAGAACTGCCACTCGACAAACTTGCTGTACGTCGGGTCGACCGTTGTGAACCGCCGCCGCCAGTCGATCGAGAGGCCGCACATCCGCATCACCCGCTCGTACTCGTTGCTGAAGTGGTTGACGATGGCGAGCGGGTCGGTGAACTGGTCCAGTACCTGCTGCGGCACCCGATACAGGTCGCGATACAGATGAATAGCCGCCTCGTCCCCGCGAGCGATCCGCTTGGAGATCCCAATCACCGGGGCGCCGGTCACATGGAACGCCATCGGGTAGAGTACCTGCTTTCCCCGCATCCGCCAGAACCGGGCGATCACATCCGGGACCATATAGGTCCGGCCATGCCCCACATGCATGGCACCGCTCGGATACGGGTAAGCGACCGTGATATAGAACTTCTCCTTATCAGAGGGGTTCGCCTCAAAGAGGGTCCCCCACCGTTCCCTGCATTCGCTCTCCAGTTTGTTCATATCAAATCCGTTCATTCATACCGCCTCGTTATACCGGCCTCATCCGTATCATCTCTCCATTCGTGTACCGTTTCAGCATCTCCTGTGCGATCGTGCTGCTCTTGGCCAGGTGGATCTCTCCGGCTTCGCTGACGGTCGCTGTGAAGAGATACTCCTTGCCGGCAAAGACATCGACGATCTTCCCGCTCTGCTCAGACGAGATGATCGAGAGGTGCTTTCTATCCGTCCGGATCCGGATCCCTCCCTCAACAGGGAGAACCTCTTCCACCACCGGACGTGCCACCTCCAGTTCAGTCAGGGGCCGGATATCGATCCCGACACCGACCTTGTTCACAATGGAGGCGACATTCTTTCCACCCTTTCCAATCGCCGCAGGAACGTCCTTGTCCTCGATGTACACGACGGCCTTACTGTCGCTGATCATCTTCACTTCAACCGAACCGTCGGTGTACCTGCCGATCTCGCGCTGGATATCCTTGGCGACCATCCGCCAAGCCGGCTTCTCCTCATAGGTCTCCGGCTCGATCTCCGCCTCTTCGAGCACAGGTTCCTCTACTGGTTCCAGAGGACCCACCAGTTCGGGGACCGTCTCCTTTTGTGGGGTAACACCGAGGTTTACCGGCATGATGACCGTCTCACCTTCTGTCCTGAAGATCTCGAGCACCAGCCCACCAGTCTCAGCGTCGGTGACCGTGATCACCGGTAGATGCCGGGTCTCCGCCGGCATCGAGGCAGGAACCTTCAGCCCGAAACTCAGGTCATAGATGCTACTGATATCCCCGTCACTGACAAAGATGATCGAGTTCACTACCTGTGAAAGAACACCAAAGTCCACCCGGTCCGAAAATCGCTGCAGGGCGGCGTGGACGTTCTCCGCATGGAGTACACCGATCATCCCGACCCCGGTCAACCGCATGTCTGAGAAGATTCGAAAGTCCTCATGTTTCCGAAGTTCGTCATAGATCACATAATCAGGCCTGAGCAGCAACAGCATCTCGGCTGTCTTCTCCATACTGCCATCCAGGGCTGTGTACTGAGTGATCAGGTCAGGCACCTGCATATCCCGTGGGGCCTCCATCGTCTTGACTACGGATCCCCGATCAGAGAGGTGAATGGCGATGTTCTGAACCAACGTAGTCTTGCCTGCTCCGGGTTCCCCAGCCAGTAGTACACCCCGTTTCTCATCGGCCAGCCTGTTCTTTACAAGGTGTGCCTTCCGATAATTCTCCAGCGATATATCGACTACAGGACGGACCGCCGTGATCTCCATCCCATCTGAGAAGGGGCGGCGAGCGATGGCAATCCGCATCGAACCAATCTGCACGACCGTGATCCCGCGTCCTTCAGATTCCACAAATCCATCTGGATCCCGCTTTGCACGCTCAAGGATCTCTCGTGCCAGTCCGATCAGTTCATACTCGCTGGATGGCTGATCCCTGATCCGGACGAGCCGCTTTTCGGTGATCGATCCCTTCCTAGCATAGGGGGGGACTCGTTCCTTGAGGTAGACTGCCAGTGTCTGTTCATCGAAGTACTGGTCGATGCCGAGGGGGGTGAAGTCGCCGATCTGCGGTTTCATATATTGAACATCAAGCCCCTTGGCCCTGGCCACTTCAGACTGCACACTGTCACTGGTGATGAACTTTGCGTTATGTTCTATTGCCACGTTTCGGATCATTGCATCAATCTCTCCACCACTGGCCAGTTTCACCTGTTCGAGCGTCGGCCTGACACCCACGAACTGTATTTCTATCAATTTCTGCTCTGCCATTTTGCAGAGTTGCTGGAGTTCAGTCAATCCACTGAACCCGATCTCTCGTCCCTGATTCGCCTGCGACTCAAGTTCAGCCACCACCGCTTCGGGTATTATTATTGTAGCGCCGGCATATTCTCCCTTTTTTATCATAGATGTGATGCGTCCATCAATAACGACGCTCGTATCGGGCACCAGTTTCATAAAAAATCACCATAATTTAGAGGATATTATTCTTTATTAGCATATACCTTGTCTGGATTGAAGACCTTCGACAAGACGTGTTCACCATCGATAGTTCTGAAAAAACAGGATCGGTATCCCATGTGGCAGGCTGCCCCTTCCTGGTCGACCAGATAGAGGAGACAATCCTCGTCACAGTCCACCAGAATCCGGTTTACATGCTGCAGATGACCACTTTCTTCCCCTTTTTTCCAGATCTTCTGCCTGCTCCTGCTGAAGTAGTGAGCGAACCCGGTCTCCCTGGTGAGACTGACCGCCTCGTCATTCGCATAAGCAACCATCAACACATCCCGTGTCTTCTGGTCCTGGACAACCACCGGGACCAGTCCATCTTCATTGAAGTGAGGATTCATACGCTCATCCTGCTATCATCCGCGCTAACAACCAGTAGATAGGATCCCCCACGGTCAGAGACATCAACAGCCCTGCCGTGATCGGCACGATGAACGGAACTGCATACGAGATCCAGACAGTGCCAGCCTTTCGATAGAGCCGCGTCTCCTCGACATAATCCCCCGGGTGAAGACGAAGGTTCCGGGTGTAGACCCGCTGTCTGCCCCCGAGCATCATCTTCAGCGTCTCAAAGAACCCGAAATACCGGCGCTGCAGGGCACCGCCCTCAAGTGAGAACTCCTCCATCACAAATCCATAGGTCCGGGTCAGATCTGCACTGTTGACCGGGAATCCCATGAACTGACAGATGAGCGGACCCCTGTTCCCCCTGATCCGGTTGATGAGAAAGATCCCGACCGGAGCGATCAGAGCGAAGATCAACGAATTGACCAGCACGGTGAACGGGAAGAAGCCAGTCGCGGTATAACCAAGCAACGGCTGGGCCGGAAAAGTCGGAATCAAGAGCGAGATGAAGATCAGAGCCCAGGCATCCGCCCCGCCGAAGAGACCGAACGAGGCACAGAGATAGAAGAAACCTGAAAAGATCAGGGCTGCGATCAGGTACCGCCCACCGAGCGTCCAGTCCGACAGAGTCAGATAGAAGAGAACTGCAGCAGGAACCGAGATGACCAGCATCGGGTACCAGGTCTTAAACGGTACACGTCGATCTCTGATATCGAGAACCGAAGCGTACAGCAGCGTGAACCCGATCGCCACTGCCGCGATTAAAAGCGGGATTATCATCATGATCTGCAGATACTGCTTGTCTGTATTCTGGTTTATGTCTAGTGCTCCTGCAGGAGATGAAAACCAGGAGATACCATCAGCAGGGCGATCAAAAAGAGAGAATTGTGCAGGACATCAGAGCCCTGGGGTTCAACGGGAGAGTGTGAAGGAATCGATGTTCTCGTTCCCGTACGAGAAGACCTTCAACACATGGGTGCCCTTGGTCAGATGGATCGACACTGCTGGAGAGGTAGCGAAACGGTCCATACTCAGGGTCTGCCGGAGCCAGGCCGCGGCACTGACCGATTTATCGTTATCATCGGTGACGACTACGTACTGCTTGTCCGAGACCGCCGCTGCGCGGAAGGTGAGTTGATAGGTGCCATCCTGGGGAACAGACACGGTGTACTTCAACCAGTCACCGTACTTGAGATTCGAAACATAGTAGAACTTTTCAGTGGCATTCCGCTCGATCTTCACCCCACCAACACGGTAGATGCTGTACTTGTTGGATGAACCAGAGTAGTGGTACCCCACCCCTTCACCACCCATATCATAGTCCTCTGCCTCGATCTGGGACGGGAGAATGTGTCCGACATAGGGGACCTGGAATGTAGATGATGAAGTGGTCGACGTGGTGTTCGGAGAGACATTCGCCGTGGTGGTCGGCTTGGTCGTGACCGGCTTTGCAGTGACGTTCGATACAGCACCGTCCTCTGACTCCATCACGAGCGGGCACTGGTCCACATTGCCGGACTTCAGTGTGTAAGGAACGGTGGAGATACCGTTCTCTTCCTTATCCACATTGACCTGGGAGAATCCATCCCCTGCCGGCGTTGCCCAGTAATTTCCGCCAGTAACTGGTCCCCCAATGATATTTCTGCCGCTGGTCACCGATCCACTCCAGGTGTTGGACCCGGTCGACCCGACGAACCCGACATTCTTGGCATTGTTCAGTTCATTGTTGGTGATGGTGTTCCCTGAGGATGAGACGATGGAGATCCCATCACCCTCATTCCCAAAGATATGATTATCGGTGATGGTCGTCCCAGTCGAGGAGGTGAGCACAAGCCCGTGGGTGTTGCCGCGCAGGATGTTGCCTGTGATCGAGACACCAGTACCCGGGTTTAAGGAGATACCAAAGTAGTCGCTTCTGGCGTCAACATTCCGGATGGAACTCGATTTGACGTTCCAGAAGTAGACACCGAAGTACCAGTCCTTGACCACAATATTGCGGACTGTCACATTGCTCAGGGCGGACGAGCCGTGTACGAGGACACCGCACGAGTTGCTGACATCATTCCCCGAAATTATGTGGCCGTTTCCTTCAAGTTTGACATCAGAGGATCGAATCTCAATGCAGACTGGTTCGCTGGTGCTGGTGATATCCTTCTGCAGTTCATAGGTCCCAGGGCTGTCGATCACCACCGGTCCAGTTACGTCGACTGCCGATGCTGAAGAGATGAGGAACAACCCGGCGACGAGCAGTCCCAGCACCACACTCATTGTAATTCTGGTTCTCAAATTTCCCTTCATCTTCACTCCAGATGCACTTGCTCGATCATAAATAACAGAATCACCGGTATAACTTCAAAAGAAAACCAGTGGCAATGCATGTGTATTTGTTACACGTCCATATTAGTGTTATTATTTTACCCCCACCCACCTGTTCATCAAATTCGGGAAAATTTGGGATTTTTTTAAAAATTAACGGTAAATAGAGGACATTGAGGTAGATGAGAGAGATCAAGTCACCCACGATCACGATTTAGAGAGGCATCGATTGATCTCATCGGCGAGCAGAGTCATTGCCTCAAGTTCACGCGGACCACCACAGCGTCTGACGATAGCAGAGTGATGGTCTATCAGTTGCTTCAACCAGGGGTCCCGGTTGACACAGTATCTGGTTGCATGTACGGTGGCCTCGATCACGCTGGAGAAACCGCGGTTCACCGGATATACCTGCATATCGCAGATCTCCTCGGCGATCGGGATCAGATGCACCAGCAGCGTCGCTCCAGTCTTCCGGACCACCTCAACCGAGAAGGCGGTCCAAGCCTCGGCATCAGCCAGCCGGCACATATCGACCCCGTCGACCGTGAACTGCGTGAACGCTCCAGGTGCCAGATCAGAGAACGCCGTCTGGACATAGAGGACTGGGTCATGAGTCAGGTTCGCGACAAGTCGACGATCCCGCTCGACCAGTGCAGCCGTGTGGCTCGTCAGGAAGAGCGCTGCCTGCAGAGTACCTGCGCGTGAAATGATCCCAATCGGAGCGGCGTTCATCGCAATGGTCGCAATCACCTCATTGATCCCATCCCTCATCAGTCCCACTGCCAGCCCTCCCCGAGCGCGGTAAAGATCGAGGCGATGATGATGTCGGCGAGTGACCCGGGATTGACCTTCTCGGCGATACACCAGGCATCGAGCGATTCGACGGACTTCTGTCCACGCAGCACCTCAGCCGCCATCAACCGGGTCTGTTCGGCCTTCGCCCGTCCCAACTTCTTGACGATGAAGGAGTCCTGTTCGGTGGCGAGCAGGTTCAGAAACGCCGCCGGGATCGCAGCTCGCGAATCCTCATAGGCGAGCAGGAAGTCTGCGGTACGCCGGGTCAGGGCGAACCCGTTCACCCACTCGCGGGCGACCATGTCCTTCTCTGCAGAGTGGACCATCAGGTCATAAAGGGTTATTTCCCGGGTTCTGATCTGCTCGATGGCTGCCGGGTCATGCACATCGAGTTCATCCTCAGCACAGACCCGTACCTCGGTCAGCCCGAACGCACGGTAGAATTCAACCGCGTCCTGGACCGTCGTCGTACTGACCTCCCTCACTGCTCCAACGAGGTCGCCTCCGCAGATCAGCGGCATCAATAGGATGAACGCACCAAAATGGGTGTTTCCCCCGCGGTGGAAGGAGGTCGCCTGTACGGCCTCCCGGATCAGCGTTCCGATCCCGGTAGCCCGCTGTTCAGCCCGTTCGAGGACAGGTCTGACCATCAGCGTCGACGCAAGAAAGTGCTCCAGCCGGGTGTCGGGATAATCATGGCATCGGTCAACATTTCCCGGCTTGGGGGAGGCACAGACCTCGAGCATCATCGCGAGCTGGGCCTGGTCGGCCCTGCTTGCCCCTTTACTCCTCATGAAAGACCCGATCCATGATCCTGTCGGCGAGCCGGTGTTTATAGCGCATATAGTCCTTCTTGGTGAAACCGAACTGCTGGATCGTCATGTCCCGGAACATACACGGGGACGACGACTTGCAACACCAGGCCAGCGACCCGAAACAGGTGTGCTCCCCCTCCTTCAGAGGGGTCTTCTCGACCGCCTGCTCCTTGAACTGCCGGTAATCGTCCCGAGTCATTCCGATCTTCTCCAGCATAGGGAGGAGCGGGCAGTCCTTGACCGGCATGCAGCAGAAGGTCAGGGCCCGGATATCCCCGCCCCTGCAGAGTTGTTTGGGAGAGTTGTACCATCCCTCTTCATCGGCGTATCGGGTGATCGCGGCATCAAGACCGGCAAGGGTCCGTTCATCGGCCTGTCGCGCAAGCGAGACAAGATCTGCGCCATGGGTGAACATGTCGCGCATCCGATCGAAGGAGGTGATGGAGTTGTTTGCGATCAACATCAGCGGGCAGGAGTTCCGGATCTGCCGCAGTTTAGAGTAGCCGTAGTCCATCAGGTCGACATGCAGGATATCAGCCCCGGCCTTCCAGAGCCGTTTCGCCAGGACACGGTCGTCGAGGACGACGCCAGCGCGAATTTTCACGGAGACCACGACACCGGCACTCTTCAGAGCGCGGATGATCGCATCGAGTTTATCCGGGTGTTCGAGCAGGTACTGCCCTGCGCCGGCTTCCATCATCTCCGGCTGACGACAGTGGGCATCGACCTCATAGATGACCCGGGTTCCAAACGCTTCGGCGATGCGCGTGAACGCTTCTGGGGTCGACCCGCGGAGGTTCAGACCGATCACCAGGTCCGATCCTTCCAGCAGTTCGAGCTCCTCTGTCAGTGCCTCTACCGGGTCCAGATAGATGAATTCGGCCCGTCCCTGCGCAACCAACCTCTCTGAGGCCTCCATCGTCGGTTTATCGATGGAGAATCCGCCAAGAAATGCAACACCGACATGGGCTGCCCGGGCGGCCGCATAGGCACCGTCGACCATTCCGGCCATCGATGCCAGGGCCACCGGGGTCTTGACGACCTGATCATTGATCAGGAGTTCGAATCGCTCATACTGCTCGCTCATGTGGTGATATTCATTAGGTTTTTATTGAGATAGTTATTTGGGTCAGAGGGAGAGGAGGGTGTATCCCTCCCTGGACCGTTGCAGCGGGATCTCCTCCCTGCACTCATCGATAGAGATCCCCGGGCAGGTCCCATATGCGCGGACCACTTTCTCCCAGGGGACCAGATAGGCCTCGTTCGCCTTGCCGGGCCCCGGTCGGAACTCGACGGCCAGGTACCCACGCCGGCCGGTCTTCTTCATGAACGCCGAGATCCCGTCGACCTGATGGACATTGTGCTTGTCGGCATGGAAATGCTGGGTGAAGTAGACCTTCTTCCCCTTCAAGGATTTGCACTCCACCGAGAGGTAATACTTCGGATCGAGCGAATCGACCAGCACGTCCACGTACTGCATATTGAACTTCTGCTGCTTGAGCCGGTAGGCAAAACCCTGCAGCCCCTCCTCTGCGAAGAACCGGTTGAAGCAGTGAACCACCTCCAGCTCAAAATCACCCATACAGGTATATTGGGTCCCTGATCAAAAAAACGGATTGGTAATATTTTTTAGATCATAATGTCGTACACAGTACCACATGAGTAGCAAAGGATTACTACTGGTGGGGCATGGCTCCAAGTTACAATATAATAAAGAACTGATCCTTGAGACAGGAAAGATGATCACCGGCAAGTCCTCAGAATTCATGGTGAAGTGCGGGTTCATGTCGATGAACGAGCCGAGCGTCGAAAAAATGCTTGAGGAGTTCTCGCATACAGCCATCGACGTGCTCGTCGTGGTACCCCTCTTCCTGGCAAAGGGCGTCCATATCGAGAAGGACATCCCATCCCTGCTCGGCCTCCCCGAGGGGGGACGGAAGGGCACGTTCAAGACCGATAACGGGACCATCCCCCTGGTCTATGCAGAGCCGATTGGGGTCGACCCGCTGCTCGCCGACCTGATGCTGAAGAACGCAGAGAACGCACTGAAACTGGTCTGAACCCGGTATGCGTCTCCTTGTGCTGGATACGATCCACGGCGGCGGGGTGATCGCAGCCGCGCTCGCCGCACAGGGGCACCAGGTGGATGCGGTGGACGTGTACCGCGGCGAAGGCGGGGTTCCAGAGGAGGTAGCGATGGAACAGCAGTACGATCTGCTGATCGCACCGGTTCACCTCGATCCGACACATCCCCTCCTCCACCACCATCGATGCCCGGCGATCACCCACCACCAGGCGGTCAGGTGGATCCTCGGCAACCAGGTACCCCATCCGTTCATCGAGGTGACCGGGGCACAGGGAAAGACGACGACTGCAACGGCCCTGGCCTTTCTGATGAAGGGGCCGGGGATCCTCCACACCTCGACGGGCACCTACCAGTACCCGGAAAAGAAACTCCTCTTTCAGTCGAGCATCACCCCAGCTTCAGAGATAGCAGCGGCAGAAGCAGCGCTTGCGATCGATGGCTGGATGATCGCAGAGGTCTCCCTTGGGGTGACCGGGGCCGGTGACCTTGCTATACTCACCTCAGGGAATGACTACCGATGTGCAGCCGGGACGCGATCGGCGCTCGAAGAGAAGATCAGGTCCGTCGCTACGGCATCGATCGTCGTTGCACCCCTCGATGTTCAGACCGCCCACCCGCACCAGGTCAGTGTCGACCAGGCGACCACGATCCGCGACGACCAGTGCCAGTTTACCTACCAGAGAACGACGGGTCATTTCAAGAACACCCTCCTCCTTCTGCCCGCCTACCATTCTCCGCTAGCCCTGGCGACCACTGCAGCGCTGATCCTCGGCCTTGACCCATCCGGGCTCGGGGGGTTCGAACCGCTCGACGGGAGGATGAAGATCAGTACAAGAGGCCAGACCCTGATCGTGGACAATGCAAACAGCGGGGTCAGCAGGGTCACGACCAGAGAGGCTGTAAATACAGCCCGCAGCATGAACCCGAAGATGCCGGTGACCCTGGTGATAGGGGAGGAGGCCCACGCCGTCTGCGAGGGGTTCTCCCCCCGGGAGATCAGGGCGGCGATCGCAGAGACCTGGCCGGCATCGGTGGTGCTGGTCGGGGAGAAGGCCCGGGCGCTGCTGTCCGGCCTGCCGGACGATCAATTCCTGGCGGCGGAGACGCTCGCAGAAGCCGTGCCGATGGCAGAGAAACTGACACCACAGGGAGGGTCCATTGTCCTCGCTGTGAAGATGTGGAGATGACCTATGGACTATATCCAACCAAGACCAAGTTCAATCGTAGCGGCACTCTATACCGCCAGGGACCTGAAGGTCGATGTGGCGATCCTGCACGGCCCTTCGGGATGCTCATTCAAACACGCCCGGCTGCTGGAGGAGGACGGGATGCGGGTGCTGACCACCTCGCTGGCGGACAACGAGTTCATCTTCGGCGGCCAGGAGGCGTTGGAGCGGGTGCTCATCCGTGCAGAAGAGACGTTCCACCCAAAGAGGATGGCGGTGATCGGCACCTGCGTCTCGATGATCATCGGCGAGGACCTGCAGTCTGCACTGCATGCGACGACGGTCCCCTCGATCGCGGTCGATGTCCATGCCGGGTTCAAGGAGAACATTGAAGGGGTGATCCTCACTCTGGTCGCCGCCGCAGAGGCCGGCTGGATCAGCGGTGAGGAACTGGAACGGCAGCGGAGGCTGCTGGCCGCGGCCAATGAAGTCGAACGGCTCCGTGGAGCCGCGAGCAGGACCTATATCGAACCCGAGCGCGGGGACCTGAAGCATACCGCGGCACAGCGGCTGCTCGAACTGGCCAGAAGTGGGGCCCGAGGGATGGCCGTCATGAACGCCAAGAAGGAGACGGCCTACATGTTCGCTGACGAACTGCTCGCCCTGCACGAGGTGGCGCCCGACGCACCCGTCCGGTACCTGGCCAACCTGGAGCAGCGCGGCCTCCCCAAGGTCCGGTTGGATGCAGAGCGGATCCTCCAGGGGCTGGAGGCCGGGGGGCTGACCCCCGAACTGGTCGGGGCGCTCGACGAGTACGGGGCCCTCGGCGACCAGATTGGGGAGGAGATCATAAAGACCGACCCGGAGTTCATTCTGCTCGTCGGGGTTCCGCACGCCGTCCCAGCCCGGTATACCGAGGGGCGGGAGGTCTTCTCGATCACCAACGGCCCCCGGCAGGTGGCTCCCCTTCGGGAGCTGGGGCACCAGCACGTGCTCGTCGAGGTGGACCTGCACCCAAAGACCTTAGGCGTCCGTTCGATCGTGGAGAGCGAGTTCGGAGCGGTGCTGAGGTCCCTTCGATGAAGACGCTGCTGATCGCCGGCGACCGGTCGGGGAGCGGCAAGACCTCGATCACGCTTGCGCTGGCGGCGCTGCTCAGGAAACGGTTCTCAGTCCAGACCTTCAAGGTCGGGATGGACTACATCGATCCCTCGTACCTGACGGGCGTGACCGGCCGGCCCTGCAGAAACCTGGACGGCTACGTGATGACCGCCGACGAGATCCGGGGGATCTACAACCACGGCTGCCAGGGAGCCGAGGTGGCCCTCGTCGAGGGGGTCCGGGGGCTCTACGAGGGGGCGGAGGCCCTCTCCAACAAGGGCTCGACCGCCGAGGTGGCCAGGCTGCTCGATCTGAACGTGGTGCTGGTGATCAATGCCCGCTCGATCACCCGGAGCGCGGCCGCGATCGTCAAGGGGTTCATGGCCTTCGACCCGGAGGTGAAGATCTGCGGGGTGATCCTCAACAACGTGATGGGGGAACGGCATAAGGAGAAGGCGATCACCGCCGTCGAGCACTACTGCGGGGTGCCGGTGATCGGAGCGATCCCGCGACTCGAGGAGATGCACCTCGCGATGCGCCACCTCGGGCTGGTCCCGTTCCGGGAAGGGGAGGAGGGCAGCGAGTTCCGCGACCGGATCCAGGCGATCACCGACCTGATCGGGCAGTACGTCTCGGTCGACCGTCTCCTGGAACTGGCCGGCGACGTCACGCCCGCCCCGTCCCCGGAGTATCTCCGCCCTGCCGTAAACAGGGATCTGACGATCGGCGTGGCCTACGACGAGGCCTTCAACTTCTACTATGCCGAACTCTTCGACATCCTCGCCGCCGGGGGTGCCGAGGTCGTCCGGTTCAGTCCGGTCCATGACGCCCTGCCCAGAGCAGACGGCTACATCTTCGGCGGAGGATACCCCGAACTCTTCGGGGCCGAACTTGCGGCGAACACCCAGATGCGGGAGGCGGTCAGGGCCGCAGCTCTGGCCGGGACGCCGATCTATGCCGAGTGCGGGGGGCTGATGTACCTGACCGAGGCGATCGTGCTGAAGCAGGGGTGGCAGCAGAGCACCCAGGAGCAGACGTACCGGATGTGTGGTGTCTATGCCGGCAGGACCGTGATGCCGGCGGCCCGCGTGGTCACCTATATCGAGGGGAGCAGCGCCGCCGACTCCCCGATGGGGGCGTCCCGGTTCCGGGGCCATGCGTTCCACTACTCAGACGTCGACCTGACCAAGGAGACCCGGTACGCCTACACCCTGACCCGGGGAGTCGGGATCACCGGGGACGCCGACGGTGCGCTCTTCAACAATACGCTCGGTGCCTACTGCCATCTCCACCCGGTCAGCAGCAGGGAGATGTTCGCGGCCTTTCTTCACGCCTGCAGGTCTGGCAGGACCGAAGCGTAAAGGATACTAGATCAGACCCCCAATTGTGTAACTATGATCATCTATCTCAATGGAGCATATGTCCCAAAGGAGGAGGCCAAGGTCTCTGTTTTCGATCACGGTCTTCTCTACGGAGACGGAGTCTTTGAGGGGATCCGGGCGTACAGCGGCCGGATATTCCGCCTCGAGGAGCACCTCGACCGGATGTACGACTCGGCCAAGACGATCGACCTTAAGGTTCCTATCTCAAAGGAGGAGATGGCCGAGGCGATCAAGGAGACGATCCGGAGGAACAACCTCAAGGACTGCTATATCCGCCCGATCGTCACCCGTGGCAACGGGGATCTCGGCCTCGACCCCCGGAAGTGTCCGGTTCCGACCGTGATCGTCATTGCGGTCGAATGGGGAGCGATGTACGGCGATCTCTACGAAAAGGGGCTGACCGCGATCACGGTCTCGGTCCGGCGGAACTCGGCCGATGCGCTTCCGCCGAACGTGAAGAGTCTGAACTACCTGAACAATATTCTGGCCAAGATCGAGGCCAACTACAAGGGCGGCGATGAGGCGATCTTCTTCGACACCAACGGCTACCTGGCCGAGGGGTCAGGGGACAACATCTATGTCATCAAAAACGGCGTGCTCTTCGTCCCGCCGACCGTCAACAACCTGCGCGGGGTCACCAGGCTCGTCGTGCTGGAACTGGCCGTCTCCCTCGGGTTCACGGTCAAGGAGCAGAACATGGGCTACTTCGATCTGTACACCGCCGACGAGGTCTTCGTCACCGGCACAGCCGCTGAGGTCGCTCCGATCGTGACGATCGACGGCCGGTCGATCGGGAACGGGCGCCCCGGCCCGGTGACGTCCCAGATGATGAAGGCGTTCACCGCTGTCACCGATAAAGAAGGAACTCCGGTCTACTGATCACGGTAGCCGGCATCACAACCTATTTATTTCCGAGCGTGAGATTAAGTAGAGCAATCGCTGCCATAGTGTAGTCCGGCCAATCATGTCGGCCTTTCACGCCGACGACTGGGGTTCGAATCCCCATGGCAGCATCCGATTTTGTGATTTCGTTTTTCAGAAGAGTTAAGGCTGGGTCTGTCACTCGTGGGAGTACGTCCGATCGAGTGACGGGATGATGCCGATTCAGGTGGTGCCGACCCGTCATCACCACGGATTGCTGGAGGAGAAGAGATCAGCCGGTCCGCAACATTCTCTGCGCTTGTTGAAAGCAGGCCACGTCGTACTGCGAGACAGCATGCGGACTGTTGGCATGCTCGAGAGACTGCCCGGCTCCAGCATAAACGGTTGTCGCGTGAGCGAAACCTGCCGTGGTGAAAACCGGTGGCGCCACATCCCCGCCAGGGAAAATTTCCTCGCAGTTTTGATTGGGTTGGCCCTTACTTGTCGTATGGGGGTCGGCTACACCAACGGAAACGACAACGATCCCTCCGATGAGCAGCAGGATCCCCAACACCAGTTCTTTCGTCATATCCATACCCCTCACCCCGAAACGGGGCAGGGGCTGAGAAGGGAATATTCCACGTATATATCTTCCACAGTCTCAAAATCGACCGATCTCCAGCGTGTTGAAAGAGAACGGTGACGTCAGGTTCACCGTCACGCCATTGATCGTGCATACGGTGACCATGCCGGCACCGCTCCCATCGCCGCTGATCACCAGCAGGATCGATGGATCGCGTCGAGAAAAAAAGGGGGAAGGGAGGATTCTCCCGGCCTACTGGACGATGAATTGACCAAACATGAGTGTTGGATGCACGTCGCACCGGAAGAAGTACGTCCCCGGCGTGCTCGGTGCGGTGAAGGTGTAGGTCGTGGTCGCCGGACCTGTGATGACCGATCCTTTAAAGATGGTGGTAGCGGCTGATGAATCCGTGTACAGCGCGAAGTTGTGCGGCATCCCGGAGTCCATGTTGTTGAAGGTGACCGTGACCTGCGCCCCGGCAGGAACTGTGATCGTTGACTGGTTGAATGCGAGGTTCTGGGCCGTGAGATTGATCGAAGTGTTGAGGCTGGCAGGCGTCGTCGCCGTGGTTGTGACCGAAGTCGTAGTCACCGTGGTCGTAGTTGTTGGGGTTGACTCCGCGCTGGCATTGCCGATGGGGACGAGGCCGGAGGTATTCGCGGGGACCATCTTCCAGACTTCGCCCGAGTTCTGCGGCGTGATTCCGGGGCCGCCGTTCTGGTTTATCAGGACGAGGACCTCATGGTCGGCGTTCTCGTACATACCTCGAATGAAGGCATTGATCCGGCCGTTCGCGTTGTTCGCGACGGTCATCTCCGAGGTCGTCCACATCGTGTTCTCTGCTGCGGTCAGGTTCGCTGCATCATCGGGCAAGGTCGTCAAATCAAGGCCGGCTGGTGGAGTGGCGACGAGGAGCGTCCCGTTGCCCGTGGAAAAACTGTTGGACCAGGTGCCGAAGATGTACGATCCCTGAAGAGAGGAAAGGATGCTGCCGCGGTAGACGATGCCACCGACGATGACGTTGCCGACGTCATGACCGAGTTCGACCACCGGGCCGATCAGTGGCTGCCCGCTGTAGCTGGTGATCCTACTGCTGGTGTTCGGCACCTCTGTGTCGTTGGCCGGGTCGAAGCTGTGCGTCCCCTCACGGATGTTCCAGGGGTAGGCGCCACCTTTGTAGATGACCTGTGCGGACTCAAAGAGATTCTGCCCGGCCATCGCAATGAACATCCGGTTGCTCCCGCCCGAGTCGAAGGTGGCGAAGGCCGGGTTGCGGAAGCCGTAAGCGTAGATCTCAGGCCGGATGGTCGCGTTCGAGAGGAACGGGTTATCCGCCGGGATGCCATACTCCTTGCCCGGGCTCGTAGTGTCCACATCGATCCGGATCACCTTGCCGAGAAGCGTGGTGAGGTCCTGGCTGTTGCCGATGCCCGGCGTATGGCCCATGCCGGTGTCATCGGCACCTCCTCCATCACCAAGGGTCAGGTAGAGGTAGTGGTCCGTCGGCCCGAAGAGGAGGATACCGCCGTTGTGGTTCTCGTACGGCTTGTCGATCTCAAGGAGGATCCGCTCTGATGACATGTTCACCTGATTCGGGTTATCCGGCGAGACCTGGAACTCGGAGAGGCGGTTGGTGCAGGACCAAGCAGGGTCGGCGCCGGCACGGAGCGGTGCGCTATAGTAAGCATAGACCTTTCCATTCGTCGAGAAGTTCGGGTGGAACGCGATCGAGAGGAGCCCCCGCTCGTCGTACGCCGAGCTCAGGTTGACCATCCGATCGCGGACGTCGAGGAACGGCTGGTCGATGACGGTCCCGTTCATGTAGAAGATCTTTACGTACCCGTTCTGGTCGACGAGGAAGAGCCGGCTGCTCCCGTCATCGGGATTCGCGACGAAGAGCGGCGATGTAAAGTTGCCGGCGATGCGCTGAAGGCCGATCGGCACGGTAGGTGCCTTCAGCATCGTCGTGGACAGATTCGCGGTGGAGGTCGCGGCCTCGGATGAGTTCTGGTTCGTCAGGTCGGTGGTGTTCGTGACCAGGGTTGGGGTCACGTTACCCGTGGGTGTTGGAGTGACATTACCCCCGCCCCCGTCTGATGTCGGCGTTGGAGTCACGTTACCTGTGGGTGTTGGGGTCACGTTGCCCTCGGGCGTCGATGTCGGAGTCAGGGTCGGGATAATGGTCGGTGTTGGAGTGCTCTCGGTTCCACCACTTCCCTGCGCCATCGCAAGGGCCATGTAGTCGAGGTTCTGCGAATCTCCGACAAACTGGAGCCGGATGTAGTGACTCCCCGCCGTCAGGCTGATGTTGGCCGTCGCGTCCTCGTAGATATCGAAGGATTTCGTGTCCGGGACTTTGACCTGCGCCTCCAAGACGCCGTCAACCCAGACCCAGACCTCGCGCTCAGCCCATGGACTTGAGGCATGGAACGTCGCCAGGTACTTTCCAGATTCCTGAACGTCGACCGTGTAGATCAGCCATTCAGAGGACTTGACGAACGCGACCACATGCCCGGATCCGCCGGTCTCGATGTCGACGTCATCCTGGCGATAGGCACCCCCTTCATTACCGGGGGTCCGGTCGAACCAGGCAATTCCCTGGCCGCCGGTGTCGTAGTTCTCTGCCTCGATCATGCCGGGGATCGCGGATGGGGTTCCTGTAAATGGATGGAACAGGTGCTCCGTGGAGGTTACGTTCCCGCTGGGGGAACTCGTTCCCGTGGGGATTGCCGCCACGGTCAATGCCACCATTGCCATGCAGAGCACGGCGATGAGGGCAATCGTACTTCTCTTCATGGGTGGCTCAGACGGCCCCTTATTATATATAAATTTTCTCAGAATGAGACCAGTCATTACGTTCCCGGGGGCGGGGGTTGACATACACTCTCGTGTGACAGTCCCTGATGCACTCGGGGACTTTGCAGGAGACCGGGAACAGCAGGTTCATAACCCCCGGTGGAACCTAAAAACCCGCTTTGAGTCCGTCGCCGAAACTCAATCCTGGAAAAAATCAGAAATAATCCAAACAGAAAACGTATCTGCACAGAAATCACCGACAACAACCTCCTGACATCAGTCGCAGGGTGTCGACCACGAAGGGATAATTATCAGATCAGAGAAAGAGCAGGACGTATGGATGATGTCAGGGAGTATGCCCACGCGGGTGATCGAGGTGGTATGGCAGTCGGGGCACGCGGTCTCGGTCTGGTTCGAGCGACCGGAGGGGTTCTTGTACCACCCCGGGCAGTACATGTTCATCACGCTCGCGAGGGGCGGAGAGAACCAGGTCCGACACCTCACCATCTCGAGCAGTCCAACCGAACCGATGCTCGATATGACGAAGGAACTGACCGGCCACCCGTTCGCCGGGGGACGAGGCGACGACCCGGATCGGCAGGGTCGGGTCTTCTTCATCTCCGGGCCGGCGGCCACGGTCGACGCGATGACGACAATTTTAAGAGAGATGGAGGTGCCGGAAGAGCAGATCCGGCATGAATACTTCCTGGGTATTGAAGCGGTCGAACCGACCTGATCTGGTGGAGACTCGCAATCAGAGGCTGGTAGGCCCAGGGGAACGGGAAGGAACGTCATGACCGAACTACACCAGCCGCACCACACTGCACGGGTAGCTCACGGCCAGCACGCCGGTCGGGATATCAAGAACCACGACACCTCCCACCCCAACCCTCGTGCCGGCTCCAATCGTCTCGAAGGTGCCGCACCACGCAGCGCCGAGCCGCCGCTGGTCGTCCTCATTCCTACCCAAACCTTTGAAGAGATGCTTTTGTCGACAGGTCCACGTCCGTACCTGCAAGAAGTCCTGGGTCGCCGGTATTGAAGATTTCCCTACGAACACCTTCTCGTGTTCGGCATTCTCCGGCGCCATAGTCTTCCACTCAGTCATGTTTCTCCCCATCACTGAAGGGATCGTCAACCCTGTCTATTGAGGTGGATGGAAGAGATCACGCAGTACTCCCCTCCTTGCACGGAGAGATACCAGACAGTGATGGTGGGCATACAAATTCTATCGCAGCAAATACCAAAAGTTACAAACTAACCGTAAGTTATAATTTAACCAGAGGTACATATTGTTGTGTGGTGCCAATGGATACCTGGAACACCGATCAAACCCATCAGCCGTCTTCATCGAAACCAGGTGAACGGACCAAGGTTATTGCCATCAACTCAAGCCCTCGCAAGGAGAGGGGAAACACCGCCCTGATCCTCAACCCACTCCTCACAGGGATGAAGGAAGCAGGTGCAGACGTCGACCTCTATTACACGGAAGACCTCTCGGTCCTTCCCTGCCGGGGTGACTTAACCTGCTTCTGCCGTCCATCAGGACGATGCATTCAATCCGACGATATGGAATGGCTGATGCCGGAGATCCGGGAGGCCGATATCCTGGTCTTTGCATCACCTCTCTACGTCGACGGGGTCAACGGGCCGATGAAGACCCTCATCGACCGGCTGGTCCCCCTCCTGCATATGTCTATTGAAACCCGGGACGGCCACAGCCGGCATACCCCGAAGGACACGAAGGTGCGCCGGATCATGCTGGTCTCCAACTGTGGTTTCTGGGAGAGGGACAACTTCGATCCCCTCATCATGCATATGCAGGCCCTCTCAAAGAACATGAACGCGGAATTTGCCGGGGCGCTCATCCGTCCCCATGGAACGTTCATGAGAAGTGCGGCAGCGCTCGGACTTCCCTTTGAAGATATCCTGGAGGCCGCCGGAAAGGCAGGTCATCAGATTGTGGAGGATGGGATCATCGCAGAGGAGACCCTGGCCACCGTCAGCCGGGAGATGCTCTCCTACGAGCAGTTTATCCAGATCTCCACCCCGATGATTGAAAGCCTGACAGCAAAACTCGGCAGAGAGGACCGGTCATGAAAATCGGTGCGCCAGGTCTACAGGTATCCCACCAACCCGATATCACCATTTTACACGGAGCATACGAATGAAAGTACTCGCCATCAATGCAAGTCCCAACCGAGACAAAGGAAACACCGCTTTAATTCTCACCCCGTTCCTTGAAGGAATGAAAGAGGCAGGGGCTGAGGTCGACATCGTATATCCCAGAGATCTCACGATTCAGCCCTGCACCGGCTGTTACACCTGCTGGTTGAAAACCCCTGGCCGGTGCATCCATGACGACGACATGACCTGGCTCATTCCAAAGATGAGGGATGCGGACATCCAGGTCCTGGCCTCACCGATCTATGTCTGGGGCGTCACCGGACCGATGAAGATCATGATGGACCGAATGGTCTCACTGGTCCAGCCGTTCATCGAAGAGAGTGACGGCAAGATGCGCCACCTCCAAAGGGAGGAGACAAAATCCCATCAGACGGTGCTCGTCTCGAACTGCGGCTTCTGGGAGATGGACAACTTCGATCCGCTCCTCGCCCAGTTCAAGGCCAGGAGCACGCACGGAAACGTGCAGTTTGCCGGGGCGCTCCTCCGTCCCCACGGGCCGGTCCTCAGGGAAATGATCGAACAGGGCGCACCGGTCCAGGACGTCCTCGATGCAGCCCGGGAAGCCGGCCGCCAGCTCGTTCAGGAGGGAAGCATCAATCCCTCACTGCTTAAAACGATCAGCCGCCCGCTCATCCCTAAGGATGAATACCAGAAGATCTCCAACCAGAACTTCTCAGAAATACTCAAAAAAAACCTGTGAGCGGCACAGATAGATCTGTACTGAAAGAAGTGTCCTGAAAGGAAGTACCTTTTTTCCAGTGGCACGAGAATACCTGGGAAGGTGTTCATGAGAAATAACAGGGATAAACAGATCATCAGTTCTGGCAAAACCAGAACTCAGATCAGAGGGTAGGGATCTCAACAATGGCAATAGCAGACAGGAGACAGCGGGAGAAGGAGCAACGGAGAACTGAGATCCTCGAAGCAGCCGAGCGACTCTTCTTCTCCCGTGGGTATGACGATGTCGCTATGAACGATATCGCTCAAGAAGTCGAGTTGAACAAGGCAACCCTGTACCTCTATTTTGAAAACAAAGAGGCGCTCTTCTCGGCGATCGTCCTGAGAGGATTTGCCCGCCTCAACCGCATGTACCACGAATGTATGGAGATGGAGGTCTCCGGCATCACCAGGGTAGGGCTCTTAGGGGACGCATATTACCGGTTCAACCGGCAGTATCCGGATTACGTCAGGACTATGCGGTATTATGGATCAGAGCGATTCCGAAATGACACCAGCCCGGAAGCTGCCGAGATCCTTGCGGCATCGGGAGAAGCCCACAATCTCATCTGCTCAGCGGTGCAGCAGGGGATCGACGACGGGACGATCCGGAACGATCTCGATCCGATGGAGATCACGCTCTACCTGATGATCACCTTCATGAGCATCCTGTCACTCGGAGAGAAGTGGATAGCCCTCCTTGATGAACGAGGTATCAGCAGCGAGGCGTTCGCCGGGAATTTCCTGCGGTTCATCGGGCCGGCCGTGGAAGCCCGGACACCCCCACAAGACGCCGGCATAGACGAGAGAAAATCCGACGATCGAGTCTGAAACCAGAGACGATGCTTCAGAGGGAATGAAAGAGCGCCACCATGTCGTTGAAGTCGACCCGATTGTCCTCGCTCTGATCGAAGGCGACGAGTGGCTCGTTCTCTGCGATCCAATTCAATTGATTGAAGTACAGGACCATATCGTTGAAATCGACAGAACCGTTGCCGTTCATGTCCTTGTACCGACCATCACGATCCATGAGCACCGGGGTTCCCGAGAAGAGGACGGATCGTATTTATTTCAGTTTCGGCAAGGACCGCCGCCGGGTCGAGGCGGTATGCTTCAAGACCGAGCGGATGATCGGCCAGAGCATACATCCTCGTATGGAACACTGGCGAAGATCGGTACATCCCTCATCCGACGCCCCCACGGCGAGGTTCAGAGTATTGAATAGATCGCGAACCCGGCTTCCTCAAGGAACTGGGGAATCGTCCGGACGACGTCCCGGTCCTTCTCCCTGACATCATCAGAAAGTCCCCTCCAGGGGATGAGGTCGGGATGCACCTTCCTTTCATCGTCATGCACCACCCCTGCGACCCAACCATTCCGCTTCATCTCCCTCATCCAGCGGTCGTGCTCCGTCCTTGCGAGCAGTTCAACCTGGGTATCGGTGAAAGCCATCACAACGCGGTCGACACCCATAGCCTTCGGCATGATCCCACAGTTCACCATCCGCAGTTTCTGGCGGATCTCCCGCGCCTGGTCACGGGTGGACTCCCTGAACTCCTCCGGGAGTGTCTCCCAGGGTAATGCCATCGGTGGAAGTTGACCTGCAGGGCCGGGGGTCACATGGGCCAGGTATTCTGCATGGATGGCCAGGGCCATGGGTTCCACCATGCGCTCGAAGAGGATGTCCTGCAGCATCAGCAGCCGGAAGAGGTCCGCATCCACATGAAGCGCGAGCTGTTCTATCGGCGGTATCGATGCAGGAGCGAAGATCTTCTTATCGGTCAGCGTGCTCATCTCAACAATCGCCTGCATCGACCGCACGCCGTGCCGATAGGCGGGCACCTTCAGAAACGCCCGAAGGACCCCTGAATCGATCGGGACCATCCCGGAAGCGGTGACCAGATGTTTTGCCGTCCGCTCGATGATCGAGCGGAGGAGGAGTGCCCGTCGCACCAGATACCGACCTTCATCGTCCGGGCCGGCGTTACACCCCCGGATGTCAATCCGTCCCCGAAGACGGCTGATGAAATCGGTTGCCTTCGCATCCTTCAGCACAGGGTCATCCGGATCAATAACCCTCTTCGCGAACTCATCGAATGAGATACTCGTCCCGCCGGCGAAGACGAAGACCGCCCGGCCGATCGGATGCGACGATTCGCCGTCCTTGAAGATCCCGTCCTGCATCGGGGCGAGGAAGAACCGGAGCCATCCGAGCGGCTGGTCCCCGAACCGGGCGTCGAACTCGTCGAAGAAGACAAGGGGGATCTTCCCCTCAAGGGACGCATCCCGGATCAGATGAAATGCACCGACAAGATCCCGCGTCGATTCGAACTGCGACAGGTTGAAGGTCATGGACTCGATCTGCTCCGGGGCCAGCCCCTTCGAGAGCTCGCTGACCCCGAACGACTTGCCCGAGCCAGGGGGGCCGAAGACGGCAAACGAGAGTGGTCGGCGGATCTGCGTGTTATTGATGTACTCCACCAGCAGGTTCCGGATGCTCTGGTAACTCTCGATCTCGTCCCGGTCGACGACGACCAGGTTGTTGAACCGGGCGATCGGGACGGGCCTCTGCAGCGCCCCCACACCTTCCCGCACGATTCGGCGGGCGATATCCTCGAACTGTGTCTGTTCGAGGTGGTGGAGGATCGTCCAGTGAGGGTCGTCTTCGAGGGCCTGGAGATCGTCGAGGTCGACGCGTTCGATCATACCGTCCTCGGGAACAGGGTCAGTAAAGAGTTCGGGCCCGGGATACGTGGGGTTATGCGGGTCCGTTCCGTACCCGAGGCGGAAGAGGCGGCGGGAGGCGATGATACCCTCCCTGACACCGTCGAGGATCCCGACCTCCCCATCGCGGGCAAGACGGCGGGTGAGGGCGGCGATAAAAGCCGGGGTCAGTCCCTGCATATCGCCAGGGTACTGACCCTGATCCTTGTAGGCGTCCTCGTACCCCTGAGGATCGAAAAGGAACGTTGCGACCGATCCTTCCCCAGTGCGCCGGAGGACCAGCGCACCGTCGATCCCGATCCGAATGACCAGGGTCGCGACCGCAGTCAGCGGGCGGAGGGCCGGGTTGTAGGCGATCTGCCAGGCGAGGTCGGTGACGGTCCGTTCCCATGAGAGCCGGCGGCTGATGTTCGCCCCGAGGGTCCGGAGATCATTGGCCGAGATCACGACGATCAGGCGATCGGCATGATCGTTGAGGAGGAGGTCCCAGAGTTTACCTTTAGCAAGGGGATGACCCATCTTCAGGACGACGAAGGGCCGGGATTCAGAGTTCCTGATGATCGAAGGCCAGGCGGTTTCCTGATCGCGGAACCCATTGCCGGCGTCGTCAAGGACGACGATGGTCGCATCCTCAGGATCGTCATTGAGTTCAGGGATGACACCAGTCCCGTCAGCTGGCCCCGAGTAACCAAGATACTGCTGGACGCGGAGGACTGTACTATCTTTTCGGTCCGGATCAGTTCCAACCCTGGCGAGGGAGTGGAGGACAGTAGCGGAGGTAGAACCCATCAGATCTCCGAGATTGTAAGTATGCACAGGATCGTCAATCGCTGCGACGAGCATCTGGGCGACAAGCAGGGCGCCACCGGGGAACTGGTGCCAGCGATAACCGGGGTATTTACGCCAGTTCAGAGGGTCGTCCTCCCTGAGGGGGGAGTCGACCTGCAGCCAGTCGAGGGCGATATCACCGGCGACGACAATCTTCGGGGGTTCCTGATCCATGGTCTCTCTTTCTCGTGGCGGATGATAGTATCTCTTGACTGAAATGCTCACTGGTTCAATAACGGGAATTATCGATATGGATGGTTTCAGGCTGTAGTCTCCCGTCGGCAGGTCCCATTCAAAATATCCCGAACGATACAAAACGTTTTTTTCCACCTGCTTTGCTGCATAGTCTTATTACCCACCTCTGCACGATTTTTGATAGATTATTTCCATGGCGCGTCATCACCCGTTCGACTCCGCGACGACGAACGTCAACCAGCGGAAGATCATCAGTCTCCTCATCGTCCCTTCGTACCTCGTGATCATCGCGCTCCTCTTCCTCACGGACAGAACGGCTGTCTTTGCCCAGCCCCTCCTCCTCCTGCTCCTGAACTCGATCTTCCTCGGCCTGATCCCCCTGTACGTCGCATATGTCTCGGTTTTATCGTTTCAGCGCAGCGGTCTCGTCAATATCCTGATGATGGGCGCCGGGATGCTCTTCCTTGGCCTGGGTGCCATCGCCACAGGACTGGTCGGGCTCCTGCCGGATTCATCCAATATGAGCATCACTATCTTCAACCTCAGCGCCGGAATCAGCGCCTTTCTCCAGTTTGCTGGCGCGCTGATAGCGCTGGTCGGCTGGACCTTCCGACCGGCCGGGCGCCGAACGGTGATCGCAGCAACGGTGTACGGAGTGGTCGTCACGGGGTCCGCCGGGTTCATGCTCGCCGCCCTCCTGGGGCTGACCCCGACGTTCTTTGTCCCGGGCTCCGGCTCGACGATCTTACGCGACTTCGTCCTCGCTGGCGGGATCGAATTCCTCCTGCTCGCATCAGGGCTGTTCTTTGTACTGTTCCGGAAGCGTGACGAGGATTTCTTCTTCTGGTATTCCATCGGTATGGCGATGATCGGCCTCGGCCTCCTTGCCGCGACCATCATCATGGTCTTCGACGGTCCGCTCAACTGGGCTGCTCGGATCGGGGAGTATCTCGGAGCCTGTTTTATTCTCGTCGCGTTCATGGCGCTCCAGCATCGGGCGTCGACCGGGAACGTCTCAGACCAGGAGATGCTCACGAGGTTCTTCGCCGAGGCTGAAACCAGGTACCGGCAGTTGATCCAGACAGCCGTCGACGCCATCATCGTCCTCGATCCTGCATTTCGGGTCATCCTCTGGAATACCGGTGCTGAACGCCTGTACGGGTATACATCAGAGGAAATGGTCGGCAGCCCAATCTCCTGCATCTTCCCCTTCGAACAAAAGGAAGAGATACTCCACCAACTGGAAAAAATCAGACAGGGGGAGACGATCGAGCGTGTTGAGACCGAACGGGTCACAAAAGACGGTTCACGCCGACTGATCTCCCTTTCACTCTCTCCAATCCTGAGCAGTGATGGGGATTTTATTGGGATATCAGACATAGCCCACGATATCACCGAGCGCCAGCGGTTCCAGAATGAGATCCTGAAGGCAAAGAACCGGTGGGAACGAACCTTCGACGCCGTTCCGGATATGATCGCCATCGTCGACAAGCATTTCCGGATCGTTCAGGTGAACAGGGCGATGGCCGACAGTATTGGTATTTCGCCCGAAGAGGTAGTGGGGATGACCTGTTATGAAGTTATTCATCACTCCAGCACCCCCCCGACCATATGTCCACACCAGAAACTCCTCCAGGACTACCAGAGTCATTCAACGGATTTGCATGAGGATACCTCGAACAAGGACTTCTTCCTGACCGTATCTCCAATCCAGGATCCTCTGGGTAACGTCCGCGGAAGCGTTCATATCCTCCGGGATATCACCGAGCGAAAGCGTGCAGAAGAGGCTCTGATCCGTTCAAACGAGGAACTCAACGAACTCAACGAGGAGCTCACCGCCACCGAGGAGGAGATGAAGATGAACAACGAGGAACTCATGACCGCCGAAAAGATGCTCCGCGAGAGCGAGGCGCGCCTCGCCCTTGCCCTCGACATCTCCGGGATGGGGACGTTGGACTGCGACATGGTCAACCACACCTCATGGCGGTCCCTCCGACACGACCAGATCTTCGGGTACAAGACGCCACCATCCACCTGGAACCTGAAGATCTTCATCGACCACGTTCTTCCTGAAGACCAGGAGATGGTCAGGAAGATTTTTTCCGATGCCTTCGCAAGCCAGAGCGACTGGCGCTTCGAATGTCGGATACGACGGACTGACGGCGAGATCCGATGGATCGAAAAGACAGGTCTGGGACAGTACGACGATGCCGGGCGTCCGCTCCGGGTACTCGGACTTCTCCTGGACATCACCGAGCGAAAACAGTTCGAGACAACCCAGAAAAAGTATGCCGAGAAACTGATGGCAAGCAACGAGGAACTGCAACGGTACGCCTACGTGGCGAGCCACGATCTCCAGGAGCCACTGCGCTCGATCGTCAGTTTCAGCCAGCTCCTCGATCGCCGATATAGGGGGAAGCTCGATAAGGACGCCGACGAATACATCAAGTTTATCGTCGATGGCGGGGTGCGGATGCAGGCCCTGATCAAAGACCTGCTCCAGGTCTCCCGGATCGAGACACAGGCACAGCCGCTCGCCCCCACCGACGCGAATGCAGTGGTCGCCGATTCCATTCGCTCGCTTAAAACACCAATCCATGATAACAATGCCAGGGTGACCGTCGACCCGCTGCCGATCGTCATGGCCGATCCGTCACAGCTCGAACAGATCTTCACAAACCTGATCGGGAATGCGATCAAGTATCATCGTCCAGAAATGCCGCCAGCGATCACCGTATCAGCAGAGCGACACGGCAACTGGTGGGAGTTCTCAGTCAGGGATAATGGGATCGGGATCAAGGCTGAGTTCTTCGACCGAATCTTCGAGATGTTCCGCCGGCTCCACACGATCGACGAGTACGAGGGGACCGGGATCGGACTTGCGATCGTCAAGAAGATCGTCGAACGACACGGAGGCCGGATCCGGATCGAGTCAGAGCTGGGTGAGGGGAGTACATTCTTCTTCACGCTGCCGGTGGTGTAATTCAGGTCTCCGCCCCTCTCCCCCAATATACTTATACCCCCTGCCTCTCCAAGAACCGACTGGGATTCCCGGTTGAAGAACGACCAGAGAATGGAGTTGATAGGAGAGCATGACAGAAGAGAACGACGCGAAAGGAAGTAAGCACTATGACCTCATGGTGATCGGAACAGGGGAGGCCGGACCGACCATAGCCCGCCGATGCCGACGGGAGGGCTGGTCGGTGGCCATCACCGATGAACGCTCGTACGGGGGGACCTGCGGACAGAGAGGTTGTGTTCCGAAGAAAGTGCTGAATGGCGTGGCTGAGACCGTCGACCGGGCCCGGCGGCTGAAAGGAGACGGGATTGGTGGCGAGTGTCATATCGAGTGGGCGGACCTGATCCAGTTCAAACGCAGGTTTACCGGGCCCGTCGAAGCAAGGCGCACTGCGACTCTTGCGAAGGATGGCATCGTCTGCCTTCATGGCCAGGCCCGGTTCACTGGCAGGAATGAACTCAAGGTCGGGGACGAACGTGTCACCGCACGGTTTATCGGCATCGCCACCGGCGCCGTCCCCCTAAAACTCTCCATCCCGGGAGAGGAACTGGTAGCCACGAGCGACGATTTTCTTGCAATGGAATCGTTGCCAAAACGAATCCTCTTCATCGGCGGAGGGCTCATCTCCTTTGAGTTCGGGTTCATCGCCGCGGCCGCCGGGGCCAGCGTGACCATCCTCCACCGGAGTGAACGACTCCTTAAGGGGTTCGACCCGTTCCTGGTGGGCCTCCTGGTCGAGTCCTGCCGGGAGATGGGGATCTGCATCGAGACGGATATGCCGGTCTCGGCCGTGGAGCAGGCCGGCGGACACCTTCGTGTTCTGAGCAGGGACCGGATCTTCGAGGCTGACATGATTGTGCACGGAGCCGGGCGGGTGCCAAACACCGCCGGTCTCGACCTCGCCCGCGGGGGGGTTACGACCGATAGAAAGGGAATCGTGGTGAATCCATATCTCCAGAGTGTTTCCAATCCGTCGGTATACGTCGCCGGAGACGCGAATCCCCGGGGAAGACCCCTCTCTCCAGTGGCGAGCCGCGATGGAAAGAGCGTCGCCGAGAATATCCTCCATGGAAACACGGTTGTGCCAGACTACTCGGCCGTGCCGACCGCGGTCTTCACCGCCCCGGTGCTTGCGGCAGTCGGCCTCGGGGAGGAGGAGGCGACCATGCGTGACATTCCGGTCACCGTCTACAGGGCCGATACCCGGGACTGGTATACCACCCGGAGGCTCGAACTCGGCCGATCAGGGTATACGGTGCTGACCGACAGCCCGAAAGGCAGGATCCTCGGGGCTCATCTTCTGGGATACAATGCCGACGAGATGATCAACGTCTTTGCCCTGGCGATTCGGAGAGGATTGACGCTCGCCGATCTGCAGGAGATGGACTGGGCGTATCCAACGGCAATCCACGACATCAACCGGATCCGATAAGCCGGCAGAGATTATCGGTATATTCCTGGGGGATCGTGATCTCGAACCGTGCTCCCTTCCCCAGTTCACCGACTTCATGGATCGTCATACCAGTGATTTCGAGGATCTCCCGTGATGTGGCAAAACCAAGCCCGGTGTTCTTCCCATACCCCGGTCGAAGATCGGTTCCTTCTCGTTCACAGAGATACCGTTGCCATCGTCTTCGCAGACCACCAAATCCCGAAAAGACGCCCTGGGGCATCGTCACCAGCCTGGCCGCCCTTGGGGATGAACTCGGGTGGCGGGGGCTCCTTGTCCCTGATATGTCGAAGTTCATGATCTTCACCCGGGTCGGTCTGATTAGCGGAGCGATTTTTGCCCTCTGGCATTATCCCCTGATCCTCAGGGAGTTCGGCTGGGCTGCACTCGCCGTCACAGTCCCGCTCGCCCGGATCTGCTGGCATTACCGCGGATCTCTTCCTGGTGCATCATAGACCAATATTTTTTTTCCCTCAGGTGATTCATATTTCTCATGATCGAACCGGCCGACACGAGGAAGGTGACTGGGAAGGTTTTTTGGCTAAGAATGCCGGTTACCGCCCTTATCGTACTTCTTCTTGTAACGCTTCTCTGTGTACCGACACAGGCTGTCCTTCTCTCTGCAGGGAACAGTACCGTACCTCCAGTTGGCAGCCCGCTGAGTGCTGCGGCCTATGAGAAGATGGGAATGGCCCTGATGGCAGAGGAGAACTGGAGCCGGCTGATTGCAACCACCGATGCAGGGCTGGCCCTGTATCCCGACGACCCCGAACTGTACTGCCTGAAGGGATACGCACTCCGCAAAACCGGCCATTATGCCGAAGCTGCCGATAATGTCTCTCATGCTATACCGCTGGACCCACGGCCGGTCAGGTATGCAAACCGGGGATATGCCCTGCTCGCGCTGGGGCACTACGATGACGCTCTGAAGGATGCGAATGCCGCACTCTCCCTCAACGGGTCCTATCCCCCGGCGCTTGGGATCAGATCATTCGCCCTGCTCCATACCGGCAACCTGACCGGGGCTTTACAGGCAGTCGACGCCGCCAGGTTGCTTGACCCGGAGAACCCCCTGTACTGGCATCTGAAAGGGAAAGTACTGGCAGCTTCAGGGAATTGTTCAGGTGCGGCCGATGCGTTCAGGCAGTCCATTGCGATCAATCCGGATTATACCCTCCCCTGGCCGGAGTTTGGGAACGCCACGACCGACCTTGAGAACCTCAACACACCCTGTACACCGCCCAGCCTGATGACGGCGTAGGACAGGTAAGAGCCCGACAGGGTTCTCCCCGTCCCCGGTTTCCCGGAGCACCCGATCAGATCGTTCCATCTGTACTGAAGAACGGAGTATTCGACCGGACATAAACATTTGTGATCCACAATGTATATATTTGTACAGTTCGAGTATACTGTATGCAGACTAAGATCCTTCTCGATGAGGAGCAGATTCCCAAGCAATGGTATAACGTCCAGGCAGACCTGCCGTCCCCCCTGGACCCGCCGCTGAACCCCAGGACCCAGAAGCCGATCGTCCCTGAGGATCTCTCAGCCATCTTCCCGATGGAACTGATCCGGCAGGAGGTCACCACCGATCGGTATGTCGACATCCCTGAGGAGGTGCGGGACGTTTTCAGGCTCTGGAGGCCGACCCCCCTGTACCGGGCCCACCGGCTGGAGAAGTTCCTGAAGACACCGGCGAAGATCTACTACAAGTGGGAAGGGGTCAGCCCGGCAGGAAGCCACAAGGTGAACACCGCGGTTCCGCAGGCCTACTACAATATGAAGGCTGGGGTCGAGCGGATCGCATCCGAGACCGGAGCAGGACAGTGGGGATCCTCCATCGCCTTCGCGACGATGCTCTACGACATGGACTGCACCATCTACATGGTCAGGTCGAGCTATGAACAGAAGCCGTACCGGAAGTCGATGATGCGTGTCTGGGGTGCCGAGTGCATCCCCAGCCCGAGCACCAGGACAGAATCCGGCCGGACCGTCCTTAAGAAGGATCCCGATACCCCCGGCAGCCTGGGGATCGCCATCTCCGAGGCGGTCGAGGACGCGGTCAACCATGAGAAGACCAACTACGCGCTCGGTTCGGTGCTGAACCATGTCTGTCTCCACCAGACCGTGATCGGACTCGAGTGCCGCGAGCAGCTGGCGATGGTCGACGACTACCCCGACGTCGTGATCGGGTGCGTCGGCGGGGGGACCAACTTCGCCGGGATCTCGTTCCCGTTCGCAGGGGACAAACTGACCGGTAAGCATCCGGACATCGATATCATCGGTGTCGAGCCGGCCTCCTGTCCGACCCTGACCAGGGGACTGTACACCTACGACCTCGCAGACGAAGCCGGGTATACCCCGCTGCTGAAGATGTTCACCCTCGGGCATGACTTCGTGCCCCCGTCCATGCACGCCGGCGGCCTCCGGTACCACGGGGACTCGCCGATCGTCTCAAGGCTGGTGCACGACGGCGTGATGCGGGCCGTAGCCTACCACCAGAGCGAGGTCTTCGACGCAGCCCAGACCTTCGCCCGCACCGAAGGGATCATCGTCGCCCCCGAGACCTCCCACGCCGTAAAAGGGGCCATCGACGAGGCGCTGAAGTGCAGACAGACCGGGGAATCCAAGACGATCCTCTTCAACTGCTCGGGCCACGGCAACTTCGACATGTCGGCGTATGACGCCTACTCTGCAGGCACCCTGGTGGACTACGAGTACCCGGACGCCCTGATCAAGGAAGCGCTGGACCGGATTCCAAAGATCGCCTGATCGCCAGAGGGACCATGCGCAGGATCGGCTTTCTCATCAACCCCGTCGCCGGGATGGGCGGGGCCGTTGGGCTGAAGGGGACCGACGGCCAGGTGGAGGAGGCACGGAGGCGGGGTGCCGTGCCCCAGGCAGAGAGACGAGCCCGGATCCCCCTGGATATCCTGGCCGGGAACCCGGACCTCCTCTTCTTCACCGCTTCAGGGGAGATGGGGGAGTCTCTCCTCGCCAAGGCCGGCATCACACAGTTCCAAGTGGTGCACCACTACAGAGGGGAGAGCGCCGCAGAGGATACGAGAATGGCAGTCCGCCGGTTTCTGGAGGAGGGCGTGGACCTGATCCTCTTCTGCGGGGGAGACGGCACGGCCCGGGAGATCTTCGATGTCGCCGGGCGGGAGGTCCCGATCCTCGGGATACCGGCAGGGGTGAAGATGTACTCCGCCCTCTTCGCCATCGACCCGGCCACGGCAGCGGAGATCATCGATAGCCCAACGCAGTACACCCTCCGCGATGCCGAGGTGATGGATGTCGACGAGGAGGCCTACCGGAGGGGCGACCTCCAGACCCGGCTCTATGGAGTGGCCCGGACGCCGGCCCTCCCCAACCTGACCCAGGTCAGCAAACAGGTCTTCGAAGAGGGGGATGAGGAACGGGCAAAGAAGGAGATCGCCCGGTTCATCGGGGAGGTGATCCTCCCGGACACCGTCTACATCCTCGGTGCCGGGACGACGACCGAAGCGATCGCCAGCCACATCGGCGTGAAGAAGACGCTGCTGGGTGTGGACGTGGTGAAGAACGGATCGGTCATCGCCGTGGATGCAGACGAGAAGACCCTCGTCGACCTGCTCGAAACCGAAGACGACGCACGGATCGTCATCAGTCCGATCGGAGCCCAGGGGTTCATCCTCGGACGGGGGAACCAGCAGATCAGTCCGCGGGTCGTAGAGCGGGTGGGGGTGAACCATATCATCATCGTGGCCACGCCGCACAAACTCCGCGAGACTCCCATGCTGTACGTTGACTCAGGGGACCCGGCCCTCGACCGGTCATTCGGCCCGTCGGTCCAGGTCATCTCCGGCTACCGGATCGCCCAGCGGAAACGGATCTACCAGCCAGGGCAGGGATGATCGCGCTTCAAAGATCATCTCCAACCTGCCAGAAGTGTTCCACTGCAACAACTGCCACAATAAGAGATACTATATTGAGAATTCCCTGAAGTACATGGTGATGTCAACGAACAAGAGGATCGCCTGGATCGTTATCGCGTTCTGCCTGGCCGTTGCGGCGTCTCCTGTCTCGCTCTTCTGCATTTCATCAGGAGTTCTCCGTCTCCCGTGCTCGACCGGGAGTATGAGTTCTCCCATGGGCTCGTGCGAAGGGTTCGCTGATTCTGCCCAGGCCAAATCTACCTCAGACCGTCCCTGTCCGATGCCAAATCCCTGTACCGCAGTCGGTGACCCGAGGGAGACCTTCAGAGGTCCTCGTGGAACAGAGGAGGAACGTCTCTCCGGCCAGCGCCGGATCTATCGAAAAAATCTCCTCGAACACCCCATGCGGGCGGCGATCTACACGACGATCGTATCGAACCCCGGAATCGACCTCGCAGCGATCTCCCAGATGGTCGTAATGAACCGACAGACACTCAGGTACCATCTCGACCTGCTGGAGTCCTTCCATAAGATAACCGTCATGCGAGAGCGGGGGACGACCCGGTACTTCGAAAACAGTGGACGGTATGGGGCTATCGAACAGCGTCTCCTCCTCCATATCAGGAGCCCGACGGCAGGCACGATCCTTGCCCTCATTCGATCGAACCCCGGGATCACGCAGTCGATGATCGCCGCACAGATCGAATGCTCGGCCCCAACCGTCCGCTGGCATATGCATCGTCTCCTCGACGACGGAATCGTGACGGCGGAGCACCGGGGGAGAAACACCCTGTACCGCCTGACCGATGACGGGAGTGCGGCGATGCATCAGGTTGCCGCAACCCCCTGCACCGTGACCTGAAAGGATCATCGCTGATCCCTTCCAGACCACCCATTTTTTAGAGATACTGTCCGCATTCGCTCTTCTTCTCCACTCGTTCTTCTTCCGCTTGATTCCAAACGATCTGCACGGTCCCCTCATCGTTACTTCTGGCCAGATCAGACCCGGAACAGAAAGGTGCACCGTGGCATGGAATCGGGAGAGGATCCGGTGAGAACACGTTATACCGACTGTGCCGACTTCTCATCACAATTGTGATTCAATCCCTGCCCCCGAAGGTGCGAGAAGAACACGCCGTCGGTGCAGACAGGGATCACGTTTCACAAGATGTACAAATTCCCCTGACGGTTCATAGGCTCACCTCAGTCACGAGCACGGGGACCAGGCAGGGCTTTGGAGAACAACAGCATGGAAACGACTCTCAAGGTTTATGGGATGCACTGCGCGAGCTGTGCGATGTTGATTGAAGACGCGATAAGTGAAATACCGGGTGCACAGGTGCTCTCGGTCGACCATGTGAGCGGAACAGTGGTTGTCACTCACGATTCGGAGGCGACGCTTGAGGCGATTGGACAGGCAATCCAGAGCGAAGGGTTCACCCTCTGAACCCGTTCCAGAGAGCCGGACCGGGCAGGATCGGGCCGATGGCGTGATCGTCTCCGACCTCACGCTCCACGGCATGCACTGCGAGTCCTGTGCGAGGATAATCGAGCGGACGGTCTCACGACATGCGGGAGCACGAGTCACATCAGTCGACATGGCGAACAATCGATTGATCATCGAGAGCAGGAGGGGTCATCTCGAAGAAATACGCGATGAACTTCGTGGGAAGGGTTATCAGTTGCTTCTTCCCGGCGAGAGGGCAGCGGAAGGCTTCGAGGCCGGCTCGTTCCGTCGTGGAATCGATGTCCTGAAGAAGGTGATCTTCAATGCCCGGGGTTTCGAGGTAGAACACACACTCTTTCGGTATGCCCTCGGAGCGATCGCCCTTGTGCTCGTAGTACAGGCAGTGCTCTTCGGTGTACTCTTCAAAAACACTCCTGGATACCTGAATACCTACTGGAGCGTCATGCTCCTCACCACGGTCTCGGTCGTGGCATTCCTCTTCGCCTATTACCATTCGAATGCATTTCGGAAGAGTTCGTCGTGCATGACCGGCATGATGACCGGCATGACCTTCGGAATGGCCGGAGGGTTTCTGATCGGTGCGTTCGTAGGTGCGACGAACGGAATGTTCCTCGGGAGCATCATTGGAATGGGAGCCGGGATGAGTCTCGGTTATGTCACAGGACGGTCGTGCGGGGTCATGGGCGTGATGGAGGGGATGATGGGCGGTCTGATGGCCGGCACGATGGGAGCGATGCTCTCGGCCATGCTGATCTACGATCGGCTCGTCCCGTTCCTCTTCATTCTGGTAGGGACCGAGGGTGTCATCCTGGTAGCGTTCAGTTACATGCTGTACAAGGAGTTCGGGAACATGACAAAGCAGGATCTCAGGGTGAGCGGGATGGAGTTCGCCGTCCTGGCGCTCGCGCTCAACCTTGCCCTGACCGTTGTGTATGTCTTCGGGCCGAAGACAGGCTACGTCCTCGGCGGATAGGTGAGACGATGATGAAGAAAGTTGAGATAAACATCGACGGTATGCACTGCGGGTCGTGCGCCACTCTGATCTCACGGGCGCTCACAAAAACGCCCGGGATTGTCACGGCCAACGTGAACTACGCGTCCCGAAAGGCGCGAGTGGAGTTCGACGAGTCGCTGCTCGACGAGCAGAGACTCATCGACCTGATCGTGTCGAAAGGGTATGGAGCGAAGATAGGAGTCGACCCCGACACCGAACGGCTCGTTCGGGAGAAGGAGATCTCGGATCTGAAGATCTCCCTGATCTTCAGTGCCCTGTTTGCTGTTCCCGCACTCCTGCTCGGGATGGTCTTCATGGACGTGCCGTACCGGGTGCTCCTGCTCTTCCTGCTGGCGACCCCGGTTCAGTTCGTGGTGGGAAAAAACTTCTACCTTGGAGCCTGGAGCGCACTCAAGAACCGGATCGGGACCATGGATACGCTCATCACCGTCGGGACGAGCGCAGCGTACTTCTACAGTGTCGCTGCGATGTTCGGACTGGTCACCGAGCAGTACTTCGAGACCGCGGCCGTCCTGATCACGCTGGTGGTCCTCGGGAAGTATCTCGAGGCGGTGACCAAGGGGAGAACGAGCGATGCGATCCGGAAGCTGATGGGGCTCACGCCAAAGGTCGCGACCATCGTGCGGGAAGGGCGCGAGATCGAGATCCCGATCGAAGAGGTGATGGTGGGCGATCTCCTGCTGGTGAAACCCGGCGAAAGGGTTCCGGTCGACGGAACCGTTGTCGAGGGCGGATCGGCCGTCGACGAGAGCATGATCACCGGGGAGAGCATTCCGGTCGAGAAGACCGTGGGGTCGACGGTCATCGGCGGGACGATCAACAAGAACGGGATGATCCGGTTCGAGGCGACCAGGGTCGGAACGGATACGGTCCTCTCGCAGATTGTCCGGCTCGTCGAGGATGCACAGGGGAGCAAGGCCGATATCCAGCGGTTCGCGGACCGGATCAGCGGTATATTCGTCCCGGCTGTGATCGGAATCTCCGTGCTCACCTTCGTCGCGTGGTACTTCGTCTTCGGTATGTCGTTTCCGTTCGCCCTCATGGTGGCCGTGGCCGTGCTCGTGGTCGCCTGCCCGTGCGCACTCGGTCTTGCGACACCGACGTCGATCATGGTCGGCACCGGGGTTGGTGCACAGAAGGGCATTCTGATCAAGAGTGCCGAGAGCCTTGAGATGATGCACGCAGTGAACGCGGTCGTCTTCGATAAGACAGGGACCATCACCGAGGGCAAACCCCGGGTGACGAACTTCCTCACCGAATCTGAGGACGAGGTCCCGACCCTGATCGGGTATGCGTATGCGGTCGAACGGAACTCCGAGCACCCGCTTGCCGACGCCGTCACTGAGTACGGACGGGAGCGGGGCGTAAATCCCGGGGACGTCTCAGAATTTCGGGCCATACCCGGCTTCGGCGTGGCCGCGACCGTCGACGGCAGATCGGTCTACCTCGGAAAACCCGAACCGGGCGTCCTCGGCGCTGATATGGAGACTAAGGTCAGCCGTCTCCAGAGCGAGGGAAAGACGGCGATGATCCTGAAGGTCGACAACGTTCCCCGTGCGGTCATCGGTGTCGCAGACACCATCAAGGCGACGAGCGCCAGGGCGGTCGAGGATCTGAAACGCCTGGGGATCGAGACCTGGATGATCACCGGGGACAACGAGAAGACCGCCCGAGCGATCGCCCGTATTGCCGGTATCGAGAACGTCTTTGCCGGGGTTCTTCCCCAGGACAAGGCCGAATATGTGAAACGACTCCAGGAGAAGGGACTCAAGGTCGTGATGGTCGGCGACGGCATCAATGATGCTCCCGCCCTTGCGCAGGCAGACATCGGGATCGCGATGGGTTCGGGAACAGACGTGGCGATGGAGGCCGGCTCCGTGGTCCTGATGCGTTCCGACCCGCTTGATGTGCCACAGGCGATACGGCTTGGGAGGGCAACGATCAAAAAAATTCGACAGAATATGGCTTGGGCTCTGATGTACAACATCATTGGAATTCCAATCGCTGCAGGGATCCTGTATCCATCATACGGCATTCTGCTCTCACCCATCATCGCAGGCGGCGCTATGGCGCTCTCCAGTGTATCGGTCGTGACGAACGCGCTCACCCTCAGGTGGGTCAAACTCCAGGTGACACCATGAAGATAGGTCTATGGTTCAGGGAGAACAGGGGCGCATTTGCGTTCGCAGCGGTGATCATGATCCTCGGATCCTTCGGGTATTTCGCACTCGGGGCCCCGGCCGGCATGGGTGGCGGCACGGCAAACGGCACGATGTCGAAGATAACCGGCATGACGCCGGCACCGGTCGATCCGTCGGTCTTCGACGGGATCACGTACAAGATTGCATTCACCCCGGACGGCACGCCCAAGGTCTTCGCCCATGCAAAGAGCAACGCGCTCGCAAACCTGAGCGTGGCAGAAGGCGAGAGGATCCCCGATGGAAACTCCATGATCCTCGGGTATACCGAAGGTGAGATGATGAAAGAAGAGAAGTTGTTCGCGAAACCCGGAGACGCCCTGACGAATTTCTTCGGATTGGACAGGATTGAGATCGGCGGAACTTTCAACCGCACCGGAACATTCGTCGACGACCTGCACTTCCTGAGCACGCACGACTATGGCAATCTTACGGGCGAGGAGGGACGGGTCTACTCGAAACTGACGCCAGAAAAGGTGCCGAAGCTCTTCTACACCCTCGGAGTGAACGAGACCGTGCCCACGAAGTTCGTGCTCGCGGAGGGCAACATGAGCGGCTATTCGGTACACGATCTCGGGGGAGTAGATTTTTATCCGATTGTCCTCGGCGCGAACGAGGCAAAGATGATGCGTGAAGAGGGGTTGTTCGGGACAGTCGGGGACGAAATACGGGGTTTCTTCGGAAAGAATGTGGTCGTGGTCGGAGTGCTCGAAACGACGAACTCGAGTTTCGATATGATGCACGTTGTACCGTTGAATGAAACCCAGCTTGGATAAGGAGGAGATAACGAAAATGAATTCAACAACGAAAGCAGCGATTGGGATCATCATTGTAGCAGTCATTGCGATACATATCCTGCATTGCGGAGGTATCGCGACAGGAAGTGTTCAGAACACTCCGACAACCGGTGCAGCGGCTCTGCAACAATCAGGATCTCCAAATCCAACCGGAGTGATTGGCGGAAATACATCTAATTCCACGGACGGAGGAACGGAGACCGGACAGACCAAGACCATCAAATTGAGTTACGATGGTTCCCAGTATTCACCGGCCGAGATCCGTGTGAAGCAGGGAACAAAGGTTCGTATCGAAGGGGATCCCACAACTCTCCAGGGATGCATGCTCGTGGTCAACATCGATACGTATGGTATCAGCAAGGCGATCAGATCTGGTGATAACGTGATCGAGTTCACCGCAGACAGGGTTGGGACCTTTCCCATTCACTGCAACATGGGTATCGGCAACGGCAAACTCATCGTCGAGAGCAGTTAGAGATGGGGTGATATCTCACCCCTTCCCTTCCCCCGCACCGAAGGGATCATCGTCGCCCCCAAGACCTCCCATGCAGTGAAGGGGGCCATCGATGAGGCGCTGAAGTGCAGAATTACCGGGGAGTCCAAGACGATCCTCTTCTGCCGGGGGACGGCACGGCCCGGGAGATCTTCGTTGTCGCCGGCCGGGAGATTCCGATCCTCGGGATACCGGCAGGGGTGAAGATGTACTCCGCCCTCTTCGCCATCGACCCGGCCACGGCAGCGGAGATCATCGATAGCCCAACGCAGTACACCCTCCGCGATGCCGAGGTGATGGATGTCGACGAGGAGGCCTACCGGATCGCCCAGCGGAAACAGATCTACCAGCCAGGTGTTCCCTGATCTTTTCAGGATCTCTATTCCCAACCGATGACACCAACCTATTTCAGTTCCCTCGGCCAGATCCCAAGCAGAGCATGATGACATGAGATCTGGACAGGGACTACATACCAGAGTGAGGAGAGACACCGAAGGAACAGCCATATTCATCGGCGAACAGATGATCCGGAAGGAACGATATAAACAGGGGAAGGCACTGCGTGCAAATGTCCCGCTCGCAGAACACGCCAAATGGGAGGTATCGGCCGAACGGCATGACATCCTTGGGATTCTTGCGAAATCGAATCTCTCCAGGCTTGCGAACCTTGTCCCAATCAGGTACGAACGGATGCTGAAGACGCCGTTTACATTTTTGAGGGGTTCAGCGGCTGTGATGGCTTATGATCTCTCGCAGACACCGAACTCAGGGATCACAGTCCAGTGTTGTGGCGACTGCCACCTCGCCAACTTCGGCCTCTTCGCAACCCCCGAGCGGAACCTGATCTTCGATCTCAATGACTTCGATGAGACCCACCCTGCCCCCTTCGAATGGGATGTGAAACGGCTTGCGGCCAGTTTTTACGTGGCAGCCAGGGGAAACGGGTGTACCCAGAAGAAGTGTGAGTCCGTGGTCAGGACGATGGTCAGAGCCTATCGCGAGGCGATGATCGAGTTCAGCAGTATGCCGCTTCTGGCGGTCTGGTACACCGAACTGAAGATCGATGACCTGATCGCAACCGCCCCGGACAGGGCGACGAGACATGAAGACGAAATCATTGCTCTCAAAGCCAGAAAAAGGATCGCCGAACATCTCTTTCCAAAGATCACGGAGGTGGTCGACGGACGACGACGGATCATCGATCAACCACCGTTGATCTACCATCCACCGTCTGAACTGAGGGCTGAGGAGACATTTATCGAAGGATTCGAGCAGTATAGAGAGACACTCACCTATGATCGGCAGTGCCTGCTGGCCCGGTACCAGGTCGACGATTTCGTGATGAAGGTGGTTGGGGTGGGGTCGGTCGGGACCAGATGCGGAGTGATCCTGCTCTCCTCAGAAGGCGAGCCACTCCTGCTCCAGATCAAAGAGGCCCAGCCCTCGGTCCTCGAACCCTACACCGCCCCCAGCGAGTTCATAAACCAGGGGGAACGGGTCGTGCAGGGGCAGCGGCTCCTCCAGGCAGCGAGCGACATCTTCCTCGGCTGGACGACAACCCCAAAAGGGGATCTGAACTATTACGTCCGGCAACTGCGGGACATGAAATATGCATTCACGATCGAGGGGTTCACCCCGGCAGCCTTCGCGACGTATGCCACGATCTGTGGCAAGACCCTGGCCCGGGCCCATGCGAAGGCAGGGGATGCAGCCCTGATCAGCGGATACCTGGGAAAGACCGATCAATTCGATACGGCGATCACCGCGTTTGCAGCGGCATACTCCAGACAGACCGACCTCGATCATCAGACCCTCGTGGTGGCCGAGCAGACAGGAGCGATCACGGCCAGCCACGATCCCTGATTGGATGACCACCTGCCCTCCCCATTCTGAATCACCCCAGTTTTGAAAGAATGAACGACGTGATAAAACCGAGGACCGTCACCAGGCCGGTCAGGTTATGGGTCTTTGAGAACGCCTCGGGGATCATGGTATCGACGAGCATCGCGAGGATACCCCCTGCCGCGAGAGCCAGCACCGCGGCAATGATATTCGGGCTGAAATGACTGAAGATCGAGTACCCAGCCAGCGACGAGAGGCCTGAACAGACAGCGATACCGCCCCACATCAGAAAGACCCGTGCCGCGTGCCATCCACGGGCCTTCAGGCCGACAGAACTGGAGAGCCCCTCGGGAATGTTAGAGAGGAAGATGGCGATGACCGTCGCCGTACTGACTGTCCCTCCCCCAATCATCGTCAACCCGATGGCGATCGACTCGGGGATCCCATCGATCACAGAACCCACGGCGATGGCAGCACCGTTACTCTCTAATTCGTCTCCAGGGGGCAGCCCCGACCGCTTTCGATGTCTGGCCCCGTTTCGGGCCAGCAGAATATTTGCCACGGTGAAGATCAGGGCGCCGGCGATGAAGCCCGTGATCACCGGGCCGATGCCTCCCAGGGAATAGGCGTCGTCGAGCAGTTCAAAGGAGATGGCAGAGAGGAGGACGCCGGCACCGAAAGCCATGACCAGGGCGACGATTCGCTGCGGAATCTTCAGATAATAGCCAGTTGCCGCCCCGATCAGAAGGGCTGAGCCCGCCACCGATCCCCAGAGCCCGGCCATCACCCAGAGTGGAACCATGATATCATCCACAAGATCGGGGAGCTCTGAAGAGATCCACGTCTATCTTCAGTAGAATAGTGTCCTGGGCATAAGAGTGTTCGGTGACGGACCGGGTTCAAAGCGATCGGCCCCCGCGATGGAACGATCGACCAGTTCCAGGGGGTCCAAATTTCTTAAAAAATGAGGGAGTATCAGACCAGCGGATCCGGCTGCTGATCCCCAAGTGACGGAAGTTTCGTGGTTTTGATCAGCACTTGCTCGGTGCCCTGGTGAAGTTTTTCGATGATGAGATCTTTTGCTTTCGATGTCAGGACAAAGATCGGGATTGCGACGCCGGCCTGCATGAGAGCGTGCCTGCCGATGATCTCCCGGACCGTTTTTGAGGCGCATGAGGTCATCAGGTCCGCCGAGGCGGCGAACGTCTCTGCCTCATCGGGGGTCAACCCGGTGACATGGACGCCGAAGATGATCGTATCGGGATAGAGATTCCGGATCGTTTTTGCGTCATTTGGCAGCGTAACCGTCACGGCTACCTTTTTATATCCCAATTCAAGGGCCCGTTTGACGCCGGCGGTCTGGTTCAGGCGAGCGTGGGCCTTATCGATCACAACCCCGCCGTTCTCCTCGATCCGGTGAATTACCTCAGGATAGGGGGTCGTGGAAACGAGCCCGGACATTCTTCCGCCGATCCCCTGCACGAGGGCGGGTGTTGTCACGATGACGGTTCCGGCGCCATCGCAGGCGAGGACAACCGCATCGATCAGGCCGGTGTGAAGCCCGAAACTCAGGATCTCGGATGCCCCGAATCCGACAAACTCCCGGGTATCGAGCACGTCCCGTTGTGGCGTACACATTCCCCAGGTCCGAATGCGGTATTCGATGTTTGCCTTCACGGCGTCTTTATTAATTGTTGGAACAGGAAGGGCGAACCGTTTTGCAAGAGGACACGTTGTTATCCGTGCCTCACCGACCTCGACCACTTCTCCTCCCCGTATGACGATCCGGCTTCTTCCGATCGCCTCTATGACATGTTCATCGTGTTCTGCTGTCATAAGATGCCTGCTCTTAATCATATCTGCTTCCCGGTTTAAGGAACATAAACATTCCGGCAAAAGAGGTGGCAGATCTTTTTTGAGGATTGAGATAGACTGATGGATCGATCGCCTGCAGAGGGAGCTCGCTAACCGGTAACAGGAGAGCCGTTAACGGTGTTTCTGAGGACAGGTCATTGCTGCAAGAATGCCGGTTGTATGAATGATATTTTTCACTACCAGGTATTACAAAAACAGGGAATTGACGACAAAATTTGCCGGAGCGTCAAGTGATATGAACGAACCCATACCCAAGTACCTGCTATGAACTGCATCAACGATGAACCAGGCCACCATAAGAACCGTTCTGCTCGGTGGACCTGGATTGAGATCGGATTGATGGTTCTCTACTGGGTCGCGATCGGTGTGAGCATCGCCATCGCACTGGTGGATCTGAAGATAAAATTCTAAACAGGCCCACGCTGAAAAGAACATTATTCTTCTCCGCCAGAACCGGATCCGGTCGATGTTTGGATTCGCACCGATGTCGACACCTCGATCTCCACATCGTCCGGGTGATCGAGATCGCCGTGTTTCATTGTTTCGATACCAATCTTCGTTTCAATCTTCTTCTGGTAGGTCTCCAGGTCATCGAAGGGGGCATTCACCTGGCAGGCCGGACAGGAGGATTGCGTGTCCCGCAGTTCCTGCATCCGCTCTTCAATCAGATCATCGTGAAGAGGCACGCCACGTTTCGTTTCAGATCGTATGTCTGTCATATGTCGTCAATCCCAATATTCCCGGTTCTGAATCACATTCACCTATCTCATCCTGAAGAAGACCCGTCAACACCATGAAGTGATTCACGGAATCCCTGCAAGGGCGTACTCGAGATCTGCAATGAGATCCTGTGGATCCTCAAGACCGACCGAGAGCCGGAAGATTCCATCACCTGCAAACTCCCGGTACGACTGTTCCTGTGCCGGCGTCATCCGGAAGGAAGTCCTGAGCATCTCGTCGGTGGAGAGGTAGAAGACGAGGCTCCGCACATGACCGAGCGAGACCGCGTAATGGATGATCGAAAGCCGGTCGGCGATGATCGTTGCGGCCTTTGCTCCGTCTGCGACTTGGAATGTCAGCATTCCGGAGAAATTCTCGAGCTGCCGGCTGGCCAGCGCATGCTGGGGATGCGAAGCAAGACCCGGATAGATGACCCGGGTCACCTTCGGATGATCTTCGAGGAACTGTGCAACGATCAGGGCTCCCTCTTCATGGGCCTTCATCCGGAGGGGAAGGGTAGACGCACCCCGCTGGATCAGCCAGGCATTGAACGGACTCAGGATCCCGCCGGTCCGGATCGCGATCCCCTTCTTGATGCCGGCCATGTCCATCTTATTCCCAAGGACCGCACCGCCGATGGCGTCACCATGGCCGCAGACATATTTGGTCAGGGAATGGATCACATAATCCGCTCCAAGGGCGAGCGGGTGGATACCCAGGGGGGAAGCGAAGGTGGCATCCACGGCGAACTTCGATCCGTTCTCCCGTGCGATGGCTGCGATGGCTTCAACATCGGTCAGGCGGATGATCGGGTTCGCCGGAGTCTCTGCATAGATGAGCCGGGTATTCGGGCGGAGCGCATTCCGGACATTCTCCGGGTCAGACATGTCGACCTTGGTGACCGATATACCCAGACGTGGGATCAGTTCGTCCGTCATCTCTGCAGTTGCTGCATAGGAGACGTCACTGATGACGAGATGATCCCCTGCAGAGAGGTTGTACAGGAGCAGGGCCGTGATGGCGGCCATGCCGCTTCCAAAAGCCACGGCCGCCTCCGCCCCCTCGAGGACGGCGAGTTTCTGTTCGAGCTGGTCGACGGTCGGATTCTTCCAGCGGGTGTACAGGTACGGGGTCTCATCGCCGAAGTCTTCAGCAGAGAACGAAGCGCCGGCATCGGCAAGGAATGCAGTCGACATTACAATACCGGGGGCCGATGCCCGGGTCACAGGATCGGGGGTCTCCCCCGCATGGATCGCATCGGTCATCAGTCCCCGACGGGGAGCAGTTTTTTCAGTCATGGTGTCATTTCCGGATAATGTACTGGAAACACCAGCCGTGGAAGTCCCGAGGCAGGTACCGACAGGGGCTGGTGCATGGAGACTGACGGGGTGACCCGAGAGTGATTCTAATTATTACATCTCTGTTGAGCGGGAGAGGGAATAGTTCCGCATCTCCGGGCAATTGTTGCCGCATTCGGTCCGGGGATTCCAGGCGCCCAGGGCAGGCACATTCACCCATGGCCGTTTGGGAAGAGACAGCCAGACCCAGAAGGTACGAGAGCACGATCCCTTCCTGCAGAGTATACCACTCTCAACAATACAAACCTGCGATGTCGAAGAACAATGATCACCACATCATCAAAAAATCTGTATACCTGTATACTAACTATAGAAGTGATCGCATGGAAGCGAACGAATATTCAATAAATGCCAGATACTGGGGGGCAATTTCCCAGAACCTGGATGAATTTGTCTGCCCGAGTCCGGTCAATATTCCGGAGTGGGCTTCAGGGACCGCCCGGTGGCTGGGTGAAGGCGCATCCGTCCTGGAGATCGGTCCCGGACGGGGCGACCTCGCGTTTAGAACCCTCTCGGAGAGATCAACCATTAGAGACTATCATCTAGCTGATGTATCCCCTGACATTCTCGCCTATGTTTTAGCCCGACTGGAACCAGTGAAAGGATCGACAACCGTCACCACACTCCAGGCCGACCTGAATAGACCTGACGCTCTCCATACACTCCCTCCTGCATCGATCGACAGGATCATCCTCCTCAATGTCTTCGGTTATCTCGACCCGGACACCGCCCTTGAGCAGTTCAGAACTGCGCTGCGACCCGGAGGGTTCCTCCGTTTTACAGTCGGAGACTTTGAATTCTTCAGCCATTCGGGAGACTATGATGCCGGCCTGAATCGGCAGCTGGTGACGAAAAAGAGAAGACAGATCGGGACTGAGGTCCAGCCGGCAGGGTTCACAACAAACGAAAATGGGGAACAGGTTCCCGTCTTCGGGTACCGGAGGGGATACTCCCGCGAGGAGATAACCGGGATGCTCGCCAGTCACGGTTTTGCGGATATCGATATCCAGACCGTCGTCATTCCCCTTGAACTCTGGCAGCGGTTCCGATCGGGCAAATCGGCATCTCCCCAGCAGCAGAGTCTTGAGAACAGATGGAGTGGACGCCCCATCTGGGACGTCATTGCCCGGAGGGAAGCATAATGGAGATTTTATCAGGGATTCATCAGGTGGACGGGGTGAACGCGAACTGTTACATCGTCGCACGGGAGTCCCTGACGATCATCGATACCGGCATGCCGGGCAGCGGTGCGAAGATCATCGAGTACATCACAAAAGATCTCGGGAGAGATCCATCTGAGATCAGTTCCATCATCCTGACCCATGCCCACATGGACCATGTCGGCGGGGTCATGAAACTCAAACAGGCAGCCCCCAGGGCAAAGGTCGCTGTTCATTCGGCGGAAGCGGAATATTTCAGGGGAAAAATTCCGATCCCGCCACCCAGAGGAATGATCGGACTTCTGACGCGTATCATGAATCTGGTTATAAAACAGAATTTTTTCGAGCCAGATATCCTTCTTACAGATGGCGACCGGATCGATGGACTGGTCTCTGTCCATATTCCAGGCCACACCCCAGGAAGCCTGGGTCTGCTCGATGAGGCAACCCGGACCTTTTGGGGAGGAGATATCCTCCGGTATGACGGGAAAATACTATCAGAAGGTCCGAAAAATTTCACCCAGGACATCGACCAGGAACAGAAATCTATCCGGAGGATCGCCACCCTTGATTTCGACATTCTCCTCCCTGGCCATGGAATCCCCCTCAGGACAGGGGCAGGGGATACGGTCCGCGAGTTTGCAGAAACATTACCCCGGTAAAGGGGCAGATCGCACCAGGTGTACGCGGACTCCGGAATCCCAGGGCCTCACCAGCCCCATCAAGCCTTCTTCCGGATGAAGGTCCCCTCCCGGTATTCTTTAAACGCCTGGCGGAGTTCCTCGGCCGTGTTCATGACGATCGGCCCCTGCCAGGCCACCGGTTCATGGATCGGTCGCCCGGAGAGGAGGAGGAACCGCATCCCCATCTCACCGGACCGGGCCCCCACCGAGGCACCATCACCAAACCGGACCAGGTCGCGATTCTTCACCAGGTCTCCCCGCCTGGTCCCGAACATTCCTCCTCCACCGATGATGTAGGCGAAGACAGTGTACCCCTCCTTCACCGGGTGAGAGAAGATGACCTCCGGACCCAGCGAGACATCGAGATACTCGGGGTCGGCGACGATCCCCCGCACAGGTCCGATGACGCCGGCCACCGATCCGGCGATCACCCGGACCGTGACCCCTTCGGCCGGGGAGACGACCGGCACCTGGTCGCTGATGATCTCCTGGTACCGCGGGTCCATCATCTTCTCTGACCGGGGCAGGTTCACCCAGAGCTGGAACCCACCCATACGTCCGTTCACCGGCCGGGGCATCTCCGAATGGACGATACCGGAGCCTGCGGTCATCCACTGGAGATCCCCGGCATTGATATTGCCGGCGTTCCCCATGCTGTCCCGGTGCGCCATGATCCCCTCGAGCATGTAGGTGACCGTCTCCATCCCCCGATGCGGGTGGGTGGGGAAACCGGGCAGGTACTCCTCAGGCCGGTCTCCCCGGAAGTCGTCGAGCATCAAAAACGGATCGAACTCGGCACTGCCGAAGGCCCGGTGCAGGTGAACCCCTGCACCCTCGATCGTCGGAGTCGCCGTTCGGACGTCTTCCACTGCACGGACCTGTGTCGTCATGCACGGAACTGGGTCTGCATGTTTTTGAATCTATGGGTCAGAGGAGATCGAGAAACACCCAGTAGACCGCCATCTGCAGGAGGGTCAGGGGTACACCCACGCGGGCAAACTCGGCGAAGGTCAGGGTCTCCCCCTGCTTCTCGGCGTTCTGGACGATGATCACATTGCTGGCAGCCCCGAGGATGGTGAGGTTGCCGGCCAGGGTGCTGCCGGCCGCGAGGGCCATCAACTGGGCGGGTGTCCCGCCGGCCTGCAGGACCATCGGCAGGAAGAGAGCGACGAACGGCACGTTGGAGATGAACTGACTGAAGAGGACGCTGGTGGCGAGGAGGGCCGGCACCGTGGTGAGGCCGCCGGCCGAAACGAACTGCTGGAAGAAGCCCGTCCGCCAGACGCTCTCCATAAGCACGAACATGGCGGCGAAGAAGACGAGTGTCGGCCAGTCGATCGTCCTGATGACCTCGAATCGCCGCGGGGAGAGGAGGATTATCGGGAGGGCGGCGGCGAGGGCGATCAGCGGAAGCGGGACGGTCATCCCGCCGCCCATCGTCGAGGCCGCGATATTCACCCCGGCGAGGAGGACGATGATAACGATCGAGGACTTCGCGAGCAAGGCCAGGTGCCGATCGAAGGCGGGGGGGTCACCGGCGGGAGTCGGGAGGCAGGCCGGCCTGTCGACGGATTTGCCGGGTTGGAACTCTCTGCGGTATGCGAGCCGGAGGACCAGGTAGGCGAGCAGGAGGCCGATCAGGGTCGGGACGAGCAGGTAGGTGCCGAAGGTAATGAACGGGGAGGGGATCCCGCCGTTCACCGCGACGAGCAGGTTCTGGGGGTTGCCGACCGGGCTGGCCAGGCTGCCGGTGGTGATCGCCACCGCGAGGGTCAGCAGCAGCAGTTTCGGGGAGATCCGGGTGCGGGAGGCGATCCCGAGGACCAGGGGGGTGCCGATGATCGCGAGCGTGTCGTTCATCAGCAGGGCGGAGAGGAGGCCGGCACCGAAGAGGACCGCAAGGACGACCTGGTCGGGGGTCTTCGTATGGCAAAAAATCCGGTCTCCGACGGTGAAGAGGTACCCGCTGGCGACGAAGGCCTCACCGACGATGAACATCCCGAAGAGGAAGAGCATCACGTCGGGGTCGACGGCCCCCAGGGCATCGATAGGGGCGATCTGGCCGGTGACGAGGACGGCAACAGCTCCCCCGAGCATGACCTGCCAGATCTTCAGGTTGAGCCGGCCGACCTGCCGGACGGCGATCAGCAGGAAGACGGCGGCCAGGACCACGACGGAGAAATACGTGGATCAGTGTTCGAGGTGCCGGGGGATGAGCGTTGGGATCGGGGGGCTGTCAAGAAATTTCAGGAAAGTAAGGGGTTCCAGGTCTTCCCCAGGTACTGGAGTTATGTCCCCTTCTCGCAATCCGAGAGCTCGTTGCCAGGAAAATTACGGTACCAACCCTGAGGATCGGAGTGCAGGAATGCAGGTCGGAAGTAACTGTGGTACAGGGTATAGAGTACAGTTTTTAAAAGACCGGACCGCCTGAACAGGTATCCTGGACGCAGGTAAAACCGCAGATATGCCTCCTTGAGCTTGCGGGAGATCTTCCGCGAAGTCAGCCCGTACGCTTCGTATCGAATAATGGGCTCAAGTACAGTGTAGCGGTCCCAATCTTCAGTGGCTAGGAGGTTGTTCTTCTTCAATTCCTGAAATATCGGGGTTCCCGGGTACGGGGTGAGAATGGTGAACTGTGCATAATCGGGGTCGAGACGGATCGCAAACCTGATTGTTGCATTCATATCCTCATACGTTTCCCCAGGATACCCGATAATGAACGAGGTGAGTACGCTGATACCGCAGTCTTTTGCAATCCTGACCGCATCCTCAGCCATGGATAACGTGATTCGCTTGTTCATCAACTTCAGGGTGCGCAAAGAACCCGATTCGACACCATAATATATTGTAGAGAGACCGGCCTTTTTTAATTCCATCAACAGATCGCGATTGACCGCGTTCACCCGGGAAGAGGCGACGAAGGAGATATCAAGTCCCCTCGATCGAATTTCATGGGCGATATCGATGGCCCGGGAACGATTGAGCATAAAATTGTCATCAAGAAACTCAATGGTGTCCACATGGTAGGTTGAAACGAGTTCCTCCACCTCGTCAACCACATTTTTTGGAGACCGCGCCCGAAACATCCCACCCATCAGGTGCGAGGAGGAGCAGTAATTGGAGGCAAACGTGCAGCCACGGCTGGTGATCATATATCCGATTGTTGCATCCTTGTCAAACAGTTTGTATTCGTTGAATGGGACCAGATGACGGGCGGGAAACGGCAATGCATCCAGATTCTGAATCAATTCTCTTGCCGGTGTGACGACGATCCGTTCCCTATCTCCGTCATTACGCCTGTACGCAATCCCCCGAACCGTTTCCGGCCAGTGAGGGTCGGTCATGGAGAATGACGTGACCAGATCAACGACTGTCTCCTCACCTTCTCCGATGACGACGGCATTGAGTTCGCGGCATTCGGCAAGGGTCTCAGAGGGGAGGAAGGTAACATGCGGGCCACCTATGAAAATAAAACACTCAGGTACCGCATCACGAATTTTCCTGACGTACTGGAACGCCTTTGAGATCGTTGCTGTTGTAGCCGTCAGACCGACCAGGTCAGGATGCAGCCGTGCTACGATCTCTGTTATCTTCTCCGGGGGGGCATTGAGGAGATTCGCGTCAACGATACTGGGGGAGAATCCTGCCTGTTCAACCGCACCGGCAAGATACATAAGATTCAGAGGCGGTGCTTTGAGGCCGAGGCCTGTTGTTGTAATGGACGAATCGAGGGGGTTGACAAAGACGACCCGGGTCATGCGCTCATCTCCGATAAATAATGTTCATTTACCGGTCGTTCGTTCCGATTCCAGTGAAGATCAGACGACCTGCTCCAAGGATAATTCAATTCCAGGAGATCATTTACACTCCCGTGATCAGGGGAATATCCCATCGTCATGCACCCACGTACGGATCCATAATCCCACACCCTGCAACCTTGCCGGCCAGTCGGTGTCTCCCACACGGTGGCGACATTCGGTCCCTGCTTTCATTATCTGTTGCGATACAGCGAAGGCAAGGTACGCAAGATCTGATCTTCAATTCACCTTTCGAATGCTGCCATAGCCCGGGTTCTCTCATCCAGGACTCCTCAAACCCACCGGGCCATCCCGGTGAAATGGGGATCAGGGATACTGGCCTTTCGACAGGAGTGTGTAGTTGTAATATTATTTCCATAAACTTCCCCTAAAATCCCGGATTGAGAGAGAAAACTATTGATAATTTCAAGGGTCCATCTGGGTTTTTTTGTTCAATTAGAATGGGATTTTATTTATAAACACGCTATACCAATCAGAACATAGTATCACATTCGGTACATACTATCATTGAGTTGAGTGAGCCTGAACGGAGATATCCTGTAATAAGAAACAATGACGATGAATCATCTGGGGAGAAGCGGCCCTTAACATGATTGAGGGCAAAAAAAGGTATTGATAATCCATGCACTGAGTACCTGGACGTTGCGGTACAGCGAGATCGCACATCGGATTACCACTATCACCAGGAGTGTGCTTGTCAGGCAACTGTGGGAACCGGAGAAAACGGGTTGGTGACAAGAACAGTCTACCCTAGAGTCCCCAAAAAAGTGGAATACGCACTTACCCTCTCAGGAAAGAGGCTGGTGTACTTAAACTTCTGAGCCTGTGGAGCGCCACATATCTCAGCCAGAAGGCCGCGCGAGAAGCCAACCCCTGCCAATCGCCAGGAGAGATGAGGTTCTGATGGCACTGCGGGACGATCTCGATATCATGCGTGCCAATTTGATACAATCCTGGAGTGCGAGGAGAAGAAACTGCCGGGTCCCCAGGAAAAAATCACTTGGGGATCCTGTCTTTAACCAGGACTGTCACCAGTCATCAGATATCTCTGCTCAGACAGATGTCGAAATTTTGACGCCTAGTTGATCTCCGGAAGAATGTGGGATGTATTTCCACAAGGTAGAGGAATGATGAGCCGCCGAAGAACTGCGTTGCCGGTGATGGCCGCCACCATGACCGGGTCCGAGGGTGAGATTTCCGGCTGGTGCACCATTCCGGTGCGGCGCTCGATCTGATATACCCAGATCATCGCCTCCCTGGGATGGATAAAGGGCCGGACCCTTCCGGCACCGTTGGTGTCAACACAGTTCAGATGTTCACGACATCTAAACCCGGGTTTTCCAGAGAGTCGACTCATTCGCGGGATTCTCGATGAGGAGAGCGAATGCCTTCTCTGATGATGGAGCCGGCTGGATCTATGAGTACCTGATCGTGATGGCCGTCGACGAGCAGAGGAGGTCGGCGCCGAAGAGGATCGCAAAGACGACCAGATCTGGGGTCTTCGTATGGCAGAAGATCCGAAACCTGATTGTTGCGGCCAGGAATGGAACCGACTTTGTTCAGTTCCTGTACATCAATCCAGCACACAACATTGCAGCCGAATTAGAACTGGGCTCTGTGGAGAAGGTGGACGACACCTGGTTCCTGGGTTCGGGCATCTACTATGGGCCAGTAACTCCAGTCATAACGAATGCTCAGGGTGCATCCAAATAATTCAGAGATAATCCCTTTTTGATTCGTACTGGGCCGGCAAAAGATCAGACCCCAGGTGCAGTGCCGGAAGGATCATCATCGGGCCCACCGCCGGCGCCCAATCTCTACTCGTCAGTCATCACGATCAGGGGATTGCTCTGAGTAAGGACAATTTTTTATATACCCTCACAGATCCCTTATGAACTTCATATCAAGGTGTTGAAGATTTATGACTGAAGAATTATTGGATAAGGCCAGTAAAGCCGTCGACGAAGAACAGATGACTGCAGATTCAGGATCAGACGAGGTTCAATCCCTGGAGCCGGTAACTGAAAAAACACCGATCGAACCTCACACCATGGACAGTGATGTCACCGAATCGATCGACAAGGTGAAACTGATCTGCCCGCAATGCGGAGAGTCGACCCTTCGTGCAGAGTTCCCGGATCAATATGAAGTCTGGCTCAAATGTTCGTCATGCAATTTTTTCCTGGGGATGAGTAATGAGGACTGGCACCGGATGGAGAACAGTCCCAATATCAATGAAAAGATTGCGAAGATGGCGAAGAAGAAGTGAGTCCAGGAAGAGCACTCGATCGCCGAGTGCCAACGTGGGTTCACCGTTCGCTCCAGACGATCACGAACAATCCCTGGATACCTGGTCGAGATGATGAACCCTACCTTCCCCATCCAGCATCAGGTCATGGAGAAGAGGGGAATACGATCAGTACTGATACCTATCAGATTTATTTGTGAAAAGATCTCATCCATGCCGTATGAGAACACGGTCACTCTCGTTTCTGGTCCTGCTTGTCATCGGCGCATCACTCCTCATCGCCGGCTGCGTACAGAGTCAACCCGGTGTGAGCAACACGACACCGGCACAGATCAGTATCCCTTTGCAGACGAACGTCAACTCGCAGGAAGCACTCGTCTCCTTTGTCGATACTGCGGTCGCCTATGCACAGGCACATGATAAGGACAAGGCCCTTGCAGCATTTTCCAACCAATCGGGTCCGTTTGTGAAGGGCGATATCTACGTCTTTGCCTATGACTTCAATGGCACCACCCTGGCCCTCCCGTTCCAACCGGAGCTGGTCGGCGTCAACCGTCTGGATGTGACTGACTCACAGGGAGAATTCTTTGTTCGGGACCAGCGTGATGTCGCCAGGAACGGGAGCGGCTTTGTCAATTATACGTACCTCAATCCCGCCCACAACAATACGGTCGAGTCCAAACTGAGTTATGTGGAGAAGGTGGACGATACCTGGTACCTGGGTTCGGGGATCTACACCGGGCCGGCAGCCCCGGCCACAGCGAATGCTCAGGCTGTGTCGAAATGAATCGGCGATGATCCCTTTTTTTGAATCGTCCGGGCCGGGGGAGATCCATTCCCCGACGATGAAGAGAGGACCGCTGGCAACGAGGACCTCACCGACGACGAAAATCTCAGAAGAGGAAGGGGATTGCGTCGGGGGCGATCTGGCTGGTGGCGACCACCGCACGAGGCGGAATGACGTCGTTGATCTCCCGGGCCGGGATCGGTTTGATCCGGTCCAGCAGAAGGGTACACGCCAATTTTCGGTTCAGGCCCCGTTATTCCTCAGCCGGTACTGGATGCTCTTGCCGTGGACGCCGGCCTCGTACAGCACCCCGGATGCCGTGAGCTCCCGGAGGTCCCGGTTGGTCGCCTTCCGGGTCCCCCCCACCAGCTGCCGGTATTCCGCTGTGGTGATCCGACCGGTCTCCCTGATGGAGAGGATCACCATGATCTGCCGCTCGGACAGGCCCTTCTTCTTCAGCACCTTCTCAGAGAACGGATCCTTCCGCATCACCAACGAGAAGCCGGCCGCTGAACTCTTGAACTCCGGAGCCGGCAGCCCGGCCTCCTGGAGGACGGCTACGATCCGTTCCATCCCCGACCCGAACCGCTCGACGAGCCCGGCCAGGTAGAGGACGTGGGCGATGAGCGGGTTCCGCGGCACTGAACGCGGCTCGGCCAGGAGTTCCTCCACGGTCACTCCCCAGGGAAGCCCGCCTGCATTGGAGAACCGGATCCGATCGTCGTAGACCTTGATCGTCGTCTGCTCGTTCTGATGGAGATAGTCCCGGTGGACCAGCGCGTTCAGCAGCGCCTCGCGCATCGCCGGCAGCGGGTAGTCCCAGATCTCCTTGCGGACGAACGACTCCCGCATCGCCTCCTCAGAGAGGTCGTACTGGACGTTGATGAACTCGAGGATGGCCTCCTCCCCCTTTGCGAGCTGGTTGAAGAGGTTCCCGGCGATCAGACGGTCGCCGGTGATGATCGTCTCCTTTCTGAACCGTCCGATCCTTGTAACAGCCCCGATAAATGACTGTTGCGGCTCCTTTCCAAAGAGGAGAACCGCGGCATTCGTCAGCTGGCCATCCCGAAACAGCCCGAGCCGGCGAAGGACCGACTCGACCGGCTCTTGGGGATCGACGACGTCCAGCCGGCCCTTTGCCCGTGCCTGTGCGAGAAAGACCCGGACCGTCGGTTCGTCGATCTCGCTCAGAGAGATATCGTTCGTCAGCCCGTCCCACTCGACCGACGAGAGGAAGAAGCTGCGAAGATCCTCGGCCAGCATGTCCCGCGTCGTGTTCCCGACCCGGGTCGGGTACCGACCCTCGTAGGCGATCGGCGTCCTGCTGGTCCTGACGTCGATCCTGACGATCTCTCTGCCATTGATGGTGATCGGGGTGATGGTCGGGTGGACCTGAAGTTTGTTGACGATCGTATCCGAGAGTTTATTTATCGCTCCGTCTGTGCAGGAGAAGCCGACGGGCACCTTCGCATCGGAGACTCCGAGCAGGACCGTACCACCCCGGGTGTTCGCAAACGCAGCAATGGTCCTGTAGAACTTGTTGTTGGGTATCTCCTTGAACTCGACGGTCGTCCCTTCAATACCCGCCAGCAGATCTTCGATCTTCAGCGTCATCGCATCTCCCCACGAGTTTCCATGTCGTCGCCGACCTTTTCCCGGACCGGACCCTGCTTTCCCTCAAACCTGCGGCACCTCGCAGACCGGACGTCGATCGGATCCTCTTCAGAATGGTTCGGGTTGTATTCGTTCGTGACGATCTCATCGATCACGGCCGACCAGGCACGCATCTCCACGATTCTATCCTGACTGTATCTGTAGTCAAATCTCTCATTTCTCCCGACGTCATCTATACCTTACGCTCAGTCTGGAGAATATCCTGGTCTGACGATGCCGGAACGGGCGGCACTCCCGGGGCGGGCAGGCGTGTCGTCTATCGGCAGGAACGGGGAGGAGGGGCTGCCCGGGCCGATCCTCAGCACGAGGAGGTCGGGGGAGTATGCCGGCCTCTGCTCATTTCTTCGTCGCGGTCTGGCTCGCGACCGACTCTGTCGCACGCCGGATCTCCTCTTCATCGCCCAGGTAATAGTGGCGGATGGGGTGCAGGTCGTCGTCGAGCTCGTAGACGAGGGGGAACCCGGTCGGGATGTTGAGGCCGGTGATCACGTCGTCGGGAACCCCGTCGAGGTACTTGACGAGGGCACGGATGCTGTTGCCGTGGGCGGCGATCAGGATCCGTTTCCCGTCCTGTAGCGTCGGAACGATCGTCTCGTTCCAGTAGGGGACCACCCGGGCCAGTGTGTCCTCCAGCGATTCGGTGGCCGGCAGGTCATCTTTCTTCAGGCCGGCGTAGCGGGGGTCGAAGCGCGGGTGCCGGGGGTCGGTCTCCTCCAGGGCCGGGGGCCGGACCGCATATCCCCGGCGCCAGGCCTGGACCTGGTCCTTCCCGAACTTCTCGGTGGTCTCGCGCTTGTCCAGCCCCTGCAGAGCGCCGTAGTGGCGTTCGTTCAGCCGCCAGGTGTGATGGACCGGGAGGTACATGAGGTCCAGGTCGTCGAGGACGATCCAGAGGGTCCGGATCGCCCGTTTCAGGACCGAGGTGTAGGCGAGGTCGAAGGAGTAGCCGCCGTCGTGGAGGAGCGTGGCCGCCCGGTGGGCCTCTTCGATCCCCTGGGGGGAGAGGTCGACGTCCGTCCACCCGGTGAACCGGTTCTCTTTGTTCCATGCACTCTCTCCGTGTCGCAGCAATACCAGTGTGTACATCTTCCGCTCCGTTTCAACCTGAATTATTTCCCTGCAGTGCTTCACGCAGGGTTTTATTTCGTTCTTCGATGATTCTTCCCCGGCCTGGTTCTTCGGCGCCGGCACCGTTGCTATCAACACAGTTCAGATGTTCAAGGCATTTAAACCCTGGTTTTCCGGAGGGTCGACTCATTCGCGGGATTCCCGATGAGTGGCTCAATCGCCATGGTTATATTGTATAGATAGAGCCGGCCGTGCTCACCGATGGTCTTCGATGAGCAGAGGAGGCCGACAGCGATGGTGAAGAGGGAGACGCTGGAAATGAGGGGCTCCCAGAAGACAATCGCTTGGGACATCGTAATTTCTATCCGGATGAACATCACGATCACCTAGGCTGTGAAAGGAGAGCATGGAAGCTCAGATCTGGACGATAGAGACGATGCTCGAGGGGGCGAAGGTCATGTGTTGAGAACTGGCGGAAGAGAAATAAAAATGGGAAATTTTATCAAAATGTGGTTTTCGAAGTATTTTTATTAATCAACCGAGTGATTTGATAACATTCAAGTCGTTCAGTCCCTTTTGGATTAATCCCATCGTCTCGATAATTTAATTGGACCAGATTGTCTTGGTTTTCGAACCAAAATCGATGCAGATATTCTTTTTCTGAGATCCTGCTCGTAGATATTTTTCCATAGATCAGGGATAATCCCGGCCCATATTTCGCATCATAGCCAATTTCATCTCCGATAATTACAGTATAATTTGCCGGAGAAATACAATTATTATCATTTTTTATAGGCGTTGGATCGTTGGAAACTACAAATTTCGTAATTTTTTTTCCAAAATATTCCATGAGATCTCTAAAACCATCATAAGTCATTTCGCCACCACCAATAAGGGTATCTTTGTAATGAGTAAGGACATGTCTCCATATCGGTATTAAATATTGATAGGCTTCAAGGATCTCTGAAGGATTCGGTTTTGTTAGAGGAACGATTATATCCCGATTTTTTGCATGAAACAAACCACATCGGATTTTTTCATATTGTTCTTCGATTATATAATCAACAGGACCTTTGGGATACTGTTTGGGAATAAATGAGTCAAGCGGATATGTTTTATGGATTTTATGAATTGATCCAATTAACCAATTTTTCTCTCCAACTTTTACATATGGAAAAATCGCATCGATGAGGGATTCAAAACTCAAAAAAAGATTTCGATATGCGTTATAAATGTCGAGATCTGTCTGCGATAATCGATAATACCGAAATGCCTGAATCCATTTAGGTTCCTCTTCTTTTGGTAACTCTTTAGCGCTACCATCTTTATCTAAAATTTGAATGGACACTGATGAACCCATGATAAAATCAGATTTCGATACATCTCGAACACAAAAAGATCCATTCTCATTGTAAACAATGATATATTCAAATTCGGCATTTTTGATGAGATATGATTCGTGATGAAGCACAGACTTCAAATCAAGAAATATTTGGCAACAATCATAACCATGAGTAATTATTTCTTCATAATCGTAGCATTTCTTTGATCTGGCAACGATCTGATTCTGATGATTATTAACTTCAATCTCCCAGTCCTCTGAAATTGAGGTGTTAATATCTGAGTTTTCTGGGATTCGATCTAAGAAAAAACAAATTCCACTAAAAAATATTTCGCCAGTATTCGGACTTCCTTCCCCCCCACCGACATATATCCCGCCTACAGATGCCATGTTGTTTATTCAACTTCGCTAATTTAATTACTTTTTATATCTATTTCCAGTAAAAGCTGCTGCGCAATATTTTTGAATAAACTAACGCCATCACCAGTAAAGCAGTCTTAGCATCACACCCCATTTTAGGAGTCTATCTAAATTCCCTCGACAGAATCAACTGGTTAAAGATCACGATTAAAACCCAAAAATTTAGAGGACATTCATAATATTCGCTGACAGAATAAAAAGCAAAACTATTTCGTAACGCCCCCCAATAAAAATCTTATGCCAGAACTAGAGAATTCCTTCTTTCAATTTAATTCCTGGTCCTTCACAAAACATCGCATATGGAACCAGTGCCGGCGCCAGTATTTCTATAAATATATTGCTCAGCATCTCAAACCCCCTGCACCTGTTGATGTCAACAAAATCATAATGCTGAAAGAATATAATTCCAGGTTTGTTCTACAGGGGAAACTCATTCACAATATCCTCAATGAGCAAATCAAAGGCTGTAGTAATACAATCCCAATGGATCCTGCCGGATCTTTGAGTTTCTACTCTCGACAGATTGCCCAGAATAAAATGATGGCTTCCGAAATGTTCACTGAATATCGTCATGGAGAGCCAGTCAGTGATACTTTTTTCACAACAATAGATGATAGCGGGAAGGCATGCCTGAATATGTTCTTCCAGAACATCTGGCCGAACTATGAAAACCAGGAATGCTTGAAGCATGAGGAATTCGATTATTTCAGAACTGGAAATGTTAAAGTAACAGTCAAGGTAGATTTTGTCAGTAAGATGCAGAATGGTACGATAGTCCTAAGTGACTGGAAGACCGGTACGGATAATGATGAGAATGAGACCGAGTTGCAGATGGCCACATATGTTCTTTGGGCGATGCAGTATTACGACAAAAGCCTCGATGAAATCCAGAGTGAAAGCGTGTTCCTCAAGAACGGAAAGACAAAGCCATATCTATTTTTTGAAGAGCAGTTACGTGAGGTTCAGAATACGATCAAAATGGAATATGAAGCAATGAACACGAGTTATGAGTATAATGATTATCCAACGATGCCTAATCCCCAGGGATGCTTGAGCTGCCAGTTTGCGAGGATTTGTTCGGACTCGGGGATTGGAAAATGAGATAATACTCAAACCGATTAATTTTCGAGTTGAAAGATGAGATTCATAATCAATCAAAATACACACCAGAACTAAAAAAATTGATAAAAAATTTCAGATATTCAAAGAGATCATCCAAAACGACGATGAGACCTGTAGTCACAGGCTCAATCGATGAAAATTCTCGCTTATCCACACCCATTTTTCGGATTTTCGTGCTAAACTACTATAGTATTGTTAGTGTCCCAGCATTCTCTTGGGAAAAAGATTACACGAATTTTTCATTTATCGTGACATGCATAATAATATCTTTTGTCGTGAAGTCCTTCCATTTAATATCATGAACGAATTATTTTTTCACTTTTGATCGCACTTCATATTTAATGTCCGTAATCTCTGATTTCACATAATCATCATCGAATATTCGAAGAAAAACCCAAATCTTTTCAGGTGTAAATTCTATTTTCCCAGTAGCGTCAAAATATATATCAAGATTATAATCTTGAACCATTTTTTTAATCTTTTCGATGGTTATCGATTGTAATTGATCATTTTTAATAATTCTAGCAAGTTTTCGTATTTTTCTTCCGTCGTTAATACAATTCTCAATTAATAAAGTGACGTTATTCAAAAGAGATTTTTCAATCAAATATTTTTTATTAGCTTCAACTTCAGATTTATAAATTTCTACGAAACTAAAAAAAGATTCAAATGATGCTCTAGATAACACAAATACATCAGAGGAAGGAATCTTTTGTGATATTTCAGTAGAAGACTCAATCAGTAAGACTGCATCATACGATGAGTCAATTGTGATAATTTGAGTATTTAAGTTTGTGAATTGTCCATCTTGCATCCTTAATAATTTTTTCCCTTTCACAAGTAGTTTATTAGGGGTGTATTTTTTAAATAGGAAAAGCGTTTTTGTGAAACATTCAATCCTAACAACATAACCCCACACTTGTTCAAGATCTTCATCAGTAACAAGATCAAGATTTGGATTAGCCATCGAACGAAGTATATCATAAAGATAAGGAACTTCATCTGTTGATATTTTTTCAATGGTAACTCTGTCAAAATCAGAGAGAATACCATAGTCAATATACTCAGGATCTTTTTTCAATATGCTTCCAATCTGATTGGATCCGGAATTTTTAAGATCCTCACTGATATCCGAATTAATTTTTGCTTTTAGCACATTGTATTTAATTTCTTTATTTTTTTGGCTTTTTTTCCGGGTAATGAAAAAAAGTTTAATATAATTATTATCAGCATTTTTTATGCATTGAAGAATTTCATCCATTTTTAGTTCACCTCAAGAAAAACATTGTCAGAAACATCCCAGACACGAATAACATCATCACTCTTGATCCCCCGCTTCGTTAGTAATGTGATATCCCAACGTGAATCATCACATCCAGCAGCAATTTTAGAAACTTCAACTTGGTACACACGATACTTAAAGAAAGATAGCATCGGATTAATATATAATAAATCTGAATTCACATAGACGGCAAATAAAATTAATAAAAGAATTGAAAGCGCAGATATGTCTTGCCATCGAGTTAGATCAAATCCTACAAAAGAAATGATATATGGTACAAGATATGACAAAGAATCCTTCGTTTTATTTTCCGCTTTTACTACTTTATAGCACTCAATCGTGTTTTTCTCAATTATCCATATTATTAAAAACCACACAAAACTGTACAACGCTACAATGAGAAAAACAATCGTTACATACTGATTATACCAATTCTTGATCGCTAAAATTACGAAAAATGGTAGATACGCGCTTAAGAATAATCCAACATTAACCCAGAACTTCATTTTTACCCATAACTCAATTCTGAAATTCGATTATCCAAAAGTTTATCGAAGTATTGAATATTTAAAGATATTTATTCTTTCTATGTGGTCTTAAAATTAATAATAATTGATGTTTATCCACAATGCGACATATATTTTTTATTTCCGGAACTATTCAGGAGATCTTCATATTTACCTTTCAAAATCCCCCATCTCCGTGAAGTACAACCACCCAGCAACCTCCAAACCAACCAGCTGCCCGGCCGCCTCGCAGTAAACCAACAGAGAAAGACCATCCTCCTCCGCCTTCGAAGCATACACAGCCGGCGTCACCGGGTCAGACTTGTAATCGATCACCGCCCATAACCCGTCCGCGAGCTCGCATAACCGGTCGATCGTCCCGGCGACCCGTTTCCCGGAAGCCAGCGTGACGACAAACAACACCTCACAAAACGACCGCCACCCCCCCATCATAAACGCCGATGAGAGGAACCGGCCGGCAGCCCCTTTTCATTCACCGCATGGCAACGACCGGATCCCTGCGCTGGTGAACGGCGGCCATGCCGGTGAATCGTGTGAGGGGCTGGCCGGGTTGAGAGGGGTGGGGCCGGCTTTTTAGAGGTGTGCCTGGTGTTCATTATTTGTATGCGCCGGGATGGTGATCACTGCATCTCCGCAGTATCAGCAGGAGGTCGCAGCATCTTTGCAGTTTTTGCTGCTGACTATCGAAAGGTATTGCCGGCTTTTTTTCTGAATCCAGGGGCGAATACAATTATTTTATGTTAGTCAGCAGTTTTTTCCCGGAGCACACACCCACACACGCACTCTACTCCAGTGAGGGTGCGGGGTGCGTGCTCTTCATTTCTGCTGCGTACAACGATCCTTCTCTCTGTACGCATAATGATGTATCATCCGTTTCCGCAGATGAGGCAGCATTATCAGTTTTTATGGTCGCAGTTGAAACTGCGTATAGGCTGCGTTTAGGCTGCTGACGCTGCTGACAAGTTGCTCAACCGCAGATTGTGATCCGGTTCCCTGTCTCCGGGCTCGTCCAATCAGATCACCTGGCCGCCGGTTCTTCAGTGCCGATACACCCGGGTATCACGTGGGTACACAACAACACATCACCGGATCGAACCATCGCCGGCCTCGTCCTCGGTGCCGATTGACTTCTCCAGCGTACTGACAGCCCGGCATTTGTCGAGAAGCACGGATCGGCTGTCTCCCTCTGTCACGGGAACGGCCGGCCGGCTCAATCTGAAGAGGGAGACATCACCCAGATTCCGGTGAAGATGATTTGCTGCATTTGCTGCACGTTTCCTGCATGTTTGCTGCATCTGCAGCAAAGAATGAAAACACGAATCCAGCCTCTGTTTACGGAACAGATGAAATATCATCGTGTGTACAGGAAGAAAGATCGATGTTTGCTGCAAAATCAGAGAACACAGAGACCCCCTTGATTGTAGAGGGTGACGGTGGTGGGTGGGTGCGTGCTCCCGGGATCTGCAGCAAACAAAATGAAAAACGTAAGGACTGCGCCAGGATCGAAAATCTGGACCAGGAACCGGCGCCGTGAGTTTGCTGCAGTCTGCAGCAAACTGCAGGAAACGTGCAGCAAACAACTCCTCCTGCTGCAAACAACCAGGAGCCGGCCGCAGCTCTGGACATATCTCTCCTCCCCAAGGTGGCACCGGCTCGCCATGTTTCTTCCCCGTAGCTCTCGTTCCCCTGCCACGGCCGGCCTGTGAGAAGAGAGGGCGGGCACCCGATGAAGCCGGACCGGTTCGACGTCGAGCGCTGCCGTTCATGTTCAAACGGGAGATCCCTTCCTCCTGGTCACGAGGCGGGCCGGTCCGGCTCTGATCGGATGACGACGCCGGCCCCGATCCGGGTGAAGATGGTTTGCATCAGTTGCAGCACGATTGCAGCACGTTTGCGGCAGATGGTGCAAAGAACAAAAACGCAGAGAAGGCACCGGTTGGCGGAACGGATACTGAATCATCCTGCGTACAGAATGAAAGATCGTTGTTTGCAGCAGATCTGAAGAACACACAGACCCCCGATTGCAGAGGGTGACGGTGGTGGGTGGGTGCGCGATCCCGCGATCTGCTGCAAACGAAATGAGGAACTGGATTATTGCGCCAGAATTGGCGATCTGAACTCTGAACCGGCTCCGCTTGTTTGCAGCAACGTGCCGCAAACTGATGCAAACGTGCCGCAAACCATCTCCCCTGCTGCAAACAACCGGGACCGGGAGCCGGCGCCGATCGCCTCCGCGGTGATGCCGAGCACCGTGAAGATCTGAGGTCGAGCCGGGACCGGGCGAGATCGAACGACAGGGAGTCATCCAAACGCAGATCGGAATGACCGAGACAGAGCTCGAGGAGACGAGAGTCGGGTGGTGAAAACCGGTGACAGAGAATTAAAAGGGGACCTATTTTCCAAACGAGGTTCTCCAGGGAATTCTGTTTATCAATCGAGTGAGGTGACAGCATGCAAGCCATTCCCTGTGGATTCACCCATCAGGTCGATAATGAACTGGACCGAATTGTCCCTGTTCCCCCCACCTGAATCTTAACAGACATTCGTTTTTTGAGATCCGGTTCGTGGATAGAGTCTCTCCACTCAATCCCTGAACTCATCTTTTGTAAACTAAAAATATTAAACAATTTCAAATTGTGAAACTAAAAACATAGTACTTTATCAGTACTCCTATCGAAATAAAAAGGGCGGGTCTTTGCCGTCGTGATATCCATCGATAAAGAGAGGCCCGCAGCAATGAAGGCGACATCCCGGGATGGAGAACAGCATTTCAGATCGTTCCTCCTTCGATGAACCGGGAAGATGTCGCACCCAAATCTGAGGTTGAAGATGACTATGAAAAATAGATTTTGCTTTGTCATGGCAGTTGCTCTCCTGGTTCTGCTCCTTTCGAGTGGCTCGGCCATGGCGTATACGGTGAGAGGAGATTTCAAAGATGCACCCTACACCGCAAGTTTGAGTACAGGAGGAGACCTGTTAACGATTATAAACGGCACCTGTGGCGGCGTCATGGGATCCGTGTATGACAAAAATAACTACTATCCTCCGGAATTACAAATAAACCCGACCAACCATAACTGGGTAGAAGGCGATTATGTGCTCGTCACCGGTCAGAACGGAGAGACGGCCCTCTATTCCTACGGCGAATTGGACACAAAGTTCGCACAGGGGAATACCGTCACCCTCACGGAACAGAATAACGGTCAGGTCGACCTGGCCGGCTTGGGAAGAGAGATCAAAGACGTGAATTCCATCGATGTCGTCCATGCGGTCGATGTCGTAAAGGGTGGGACCCGCTTCTACTCGCAGCAGTTCATCGTCTCCGGGGAGGGGATCACTCCGAAGGTCCTGAACCTTTCTGACCTGCAGGGGATGACACAGGTAACCAGCAGAATCAAAAACACGAAGAACAACGTCACGACGGATTGGACCGGACCCACATTGCTCAGCACCCTCAAAGCCTCGGGTGTGAACACGACTGACATGACCAGTTATGTCGTCGTTTCAGGACCTGACGGCTTCGCCACGGTGCTCTCCATGTACGAGGCGACCCATGCGTTGTCCGGCCTTTATTCAGATCCCGCATATTCTCAGTATGATATGCTGGCGATTACGGGCGACAACACGCTCAACGTAGCCAAAAACGAATCGGACAACGGTTTTGCCCGCCTCGTTATCCCCGGCGACAACGTCAACGGCCGGTGGACCAGTAACGTCTACCAGATCGTGGTATACGATCTGACATCCTCATCCACGCCGGCTCCCTCCTCTGATGCGAGCTTCGTCGCGACGCCGACGAACGCCGAGAAGGGCAGCGCAGTGAAGTTCACCGTGACCCCGGCGAGCGGCAAGATCATCAGCTCGGCCTGGTGGTCGTTCGATGCCACGACCCACATGAACACCTGGAACTCACGGGCCGTCAACCCGACATTCTTCTATCCGAGGGCGGGCACCTTCACCCCACTCGTGAAACTCACCTACACGGACGGCTCGACCGAGACGGTCCAGCTGACGGACTATATTCAGGCCACCTGATCAACGGTGGTCGAACCCTCCTTTTTTAGGACCCACTGGGTGGGCAACCGATAGAACGACGTCTGCGAGTGCAACCCTCTCGACCCAAACTGATACCATCACAACCAAACCGACGCTCTTAACGTCCCCACCGCCAACATCTCCACAATGTCCCTCAACCCCGCCCAGCAGACCGCCGTGGAGAACGCCGGCACCCAGCTGATCCTGGCCGGCCCAGGCTCAGGCAAGACCCGTGTGATCACCGAGAAGATCCTCCACCTCCTCGACCATGGCGTTCCCCCCACCGAGATCCTCGCCCTCACCTTCTCAGAGAAGGCCGCCGCCGAGATGAACGACAGGATCGAGATGAAACGCCCGAACCTCGACCTGGAGATCCACACCTTCCACTCCTTCTGCCTGGAGGTCCTCCAGGACAACATGCTGAGCAGCGGGCTGAACGTCTCGGGCGGGGTGATCAGCCGGACCAGCCAGCTCGTCTGGGGGCTGCAGCATATCGACATCTTCGACTTTGAGCACATCAAACTCGGGAACAACGCGGCCGACGTGATCGAGGCGGTCATCGATGGGATCAGTGCGTTCCGGGACGAACTGATCGCACCGGACGAGCTCGACGACTACCTGACCCAAAAACAGTCGGTCCAGGTCGAGGAGGCCGAGCAGGAGTACCTACTGCAGCTCGGAGACCTGCTGAAGGTCTACCGGGCCTACGAGCAGTACAAGCGGGAGCGGAACCTGATCGACTTCGACGATATGATCCACGGGGCCGTCACCCTCTTTCGATCCGACCCGGCTCTCCGTTCATCGTACCGGTCCCGGTTCCGGTACATCCTGGTCGACGAGTTCCAGGACACCAACTATGCCCAGCTCCAGCTGATCAAGGAGATCGCCGGCGAAAACCTCTGCGTCGTCGGAGACGACGACCAGACCATCTACCGGTTCCGGGGCGCCTACCTCACCAACATCAGGGACTTCAAGCAGTGGGCCGCCACCCACACCGAGACCCTCCTCGACCAGAATTACAGGAACTCAGGCGCAGTTCTCTCCCTTGCCCTCCAGGTGATGGCCGGCGCACCAGGCCGGAGAGAAAAGGCCCTCTTCACCGAGAAAGGCGATGGAGAACCGGTCACCGTCGCCGCCTGCGGGAACGATGCGGGTGAGGCCGAGTACGTGGCAGCCGAGATCGAGAAGCTGGTCGGCACCCCCTACCACTCAAGGCAGGACGGAGGAGACCGACCGCTCGAATACCGCGACTTCACAGTCCTCTGTCGCACGAAGGCAGACGGAAAGAAGTTCCAGGCCGCCCTGCAGCGGCACGCCATCCCCTGCGAGTACCAGGCGAACGTGGACTTCATGCAGCTGCCGGTCGTCAGGGACATGGTCGCATACCTCCGGATCATCGACAACCCGCTGATGGCCGCCGTCCCGCTGAACCGGGTCATGAAGATCTGCTCCATCCCTGAGACCGTGGTGCAGAAGATCAATGCGGCAGCGATAAAGAGGGGTGATGACGACGATGACGGCGTCTATGAGACGATGCAGGACGCGGCTAGTATCGTCCCTGATCATGCAGAGCCGGTCGGAGAGGTCGTCCGGATGCTCGCCCCCTTCATCGAGCAGAAGGAGCGGTACACCCTCCCGGAACTGGTCCATGCAGTGATGATGCAGGCCTCCGGGCTGTACCGCTCGGCGCTCACCGATACGGCAGACATGGTCAGGCTCTACCTCGCGACCTTCCACGAGATCGTCCTGGAGTTCGACCGGACGACTCCCGAGGCGACCATCCCCGGCCTTCTCCAGTATTTGGAGCTGCTCGGCGCCTTCCCCGTGGAAGTCGTCAGAGAGCAGAAGGAGGCAGGTGACGCAGTGCAGATCCTGACCGCCCACAAGAGCAAGGGGAAGGAGTTCCCGGTGGTCTTCGTCGCAGACCTGGCCAGGGAGAAGTTCCCACTCAGGTACAGTCCCAAGCGGTTCCGGGTCCCCGGCGACCTGGCCCGGGGGCTCCGGACCGGCGACGATGAGAAGGCACTCTTTGTTCAGGAGGAACGCCGGCTCCTGTACGTCGCGATGACCCGAGCCGAGGAGCGGCTGTACCTGACCTATGCGAAGTGGTACGGTGACAACAAACGTGAGAGGAAGCCGTCCCCGTTCCTGGAGGAACTCAACTTCCGGGAGAACCCGCTCATCACGGTCGTCGAGCCCCCGGCCTGCGCCCCGGCCCTGCCGGTGACGGCAGGAGACCCTGTCGAGGATCTCCGAACCTCGCTGCAGGAGGAGGTGGTCCGGGCTGTCTCGGAGATGCGCATCTCCACGGCCATCCAGACCCTTGTGACCCTCGAAGGAGTGCGGGAGTACGCAGAGCAGGGTACCGATGACTTCGACCGGGACGCCTTCCTCGCGAAAGCAGGGAGCCGGGTCGGGGCCGACACCAGGATCACAACCCTCCTCGACCCGCCCCACCAGTCGCTCATCCCACCGAACTACCGGTTCTCCGCCTCAGCCCTCTCGACCTACCAGGACTGCCCGCTTCAGTTCAAGTTCGCCAACCTCTACCGGGTCCCGCTGCCCAGGCAGCCCCAGCTGGTCTTCGGTTCCACCCTCCATTCGGTGATCGAGCACCTCACCAGGAACCCCGACCCCTCACAGTCGCTCCGCGACCAGGGGCTCGCACTCCTCGAAGAGTACTGGTCCCCAGAGCCGTACGAATCGAAGACCCAGGAGTCGGAGGCCCACGATTCGGCATCGGCTCTCCTCGACACCTATCTGGCATGGCAGGCAGGAAACCCAAATACCGTGATCGGGGTCGAGAAGGAGTTCACCTTCTCCTTCGCCGGTCATAGCATCCATGGATTTATCGACCGGCTCGAGCAAACTCCGGACGGAAATTATGTGGTGATCGACTTCAAGTCAGGCAAGAAACCCGACTCCCTCACGAAGAAAGCGGTCGGCGAACATATCCAGCTGAACCTTTACTCCATGGCTGTCCAGCAGATGTATCAGGTACTCCCGGAGAAGGCCGAGCTCTTCTACTTAAAGGATGGAAAACGGGTCTCGTATCTCCCGACCGAGGAGACGATCCAGGTCTTCACTGGGACACTCAGCACCCTGATCGGAGGGATCACCAGGGAAGAGTTTCCACCCAAGTCGGACAATCAGAGATGCCAGTGGTGTGCGTACCGACCCCTCTGTGGTACAGATCTGAAAGGCTAATATACTGGCCATCCTACATCTAGACAGAGACAGACAGGTCATGTGTGACCTGATGCCGGCAGGTGCAGCCAGCCAGAGGCTGCCTCTCCGGGCCATAACGGCCTATAAAAAAGACGATACCAGGGAATGAGATGAAGATGATAGAGTACCAGGGAGAATCAGGCCATTTCGAGAACGGGGCCTGGATTCCCCTATTCGAGACGGTGACAAGATCAATAGGGGATGATGAACAGTATATTCGGGATGCACGCCTTGAAGCAACGACAGGAGAGCGTTTAGGGCGGTTGTTCACCATCTACAAGCAGCTGATCACCATGGAAGCCGAGGGACATGATCAAAAGGGCAGGTGAGAACTGCGTAGCGGTCTGCACAGTTCTCTGGTATTTTTAGGAGAGAGATCCCGTTCCAGGTTGGAAGAGATGAACATCACCCTGGGAACAGGATGGCATCCCCCATGTCGACGCTGATTTCCGCGTCCCTTCGTTTTCGAACAAGAGAAAATCGAACCCTGCAGAACACCTCATAACCACCAGCAGAACTCTTCATACGCTGGTACCAACAGAGGTGGCAGACCAGCTCCCCTTTTACCCAAGGACCACCTCGACCATGTGCTCTCGATGGTCATTGACCAGGCGCACCGTCCTGTCCGGCTGCAGCAGTCCGTCGACCGTCACAGACCGAACCCCACAGGCCGTCCCTGTCGCCGTGATCACAATGTGATGGACGGTCTCATGGAACCGGTAATCCATCGTAAACGAGGACCAGCCTACTGGAATGCACGGTGAGAAGTGAAGGGTGTCCACCTCCAGTCGCACACCGAGGAGCGACTCGAGGATCAGCCTGTACATCCATCCAGCCGACCCGGTATACCAGGTCCAGCCCCCACGACCAATATGCGGTTCAACTGCATACACATCAGCAGCAGCGACGTACGGCTCGACCCGGTACCTCTTGGCATCCTCCGGGGTGCTGCTATGGTTGATCGGGTTGATCAGGTTAAAGAGGTCCCAGGAACGTCGCTGGTCCCCGAGAGCCGCAAAGGCCATCACCACCCAGATAGCCGCATGGGTGTATTGTCCGCCATTCTCCCGCACCCCGGGCACATATCCCTTGATATACCCTGGATTCGGCGTCGATTTATCAAATGGCGGGGTCAACAGCGCGATCAGTCTATCCTGGTGCCGGACCAGATGCTCCTCGACTGACTCCATCGCCGTTCTGACCCGTTCTTTGTCACCCGCACCTGAGAGCACAGACCAGGATTGTGCGATCGAGTCGATGAAGCACTCCTGGTTCTGATTTGAACCGAGCGGCTCCCCGGAGTCGAAGTACGCACGCCGGTACCATCTTCCATCCCAACCGTTCTGTTCCAGATTCTGCCGCAACCGTTCGGCATTGACCATGCAGAGGTCTGCAAACTCGGTATCCTCGCGGATCCGGGCCACCTCGGCAAACTGGAAAAGGACGTCATACAGGAAGAACCCGAGCCAGACACTCTCACCCTGGCCATGAGCGCCGACCAGGTTCATCCCGTCATTCCAATCCCCACTCCCGATCAGCGGAAGCCCGTGAGAACCGAACTTCAGTCCCCACCGGATCGCCCTGACACAGTGCTCATAGAGCGTCCCTGACTCCGGTGAGACCCTCGGCAGATCATAATAAGATTCCTCCTCAGGTTTCAGCGGCCTGCCTTCAAGGAACGGTATCCGCTCATTCAGGACCCCGGTATCCCGGGTGCCGAGAACATACCTGCAGGTGACCAGCGGCAGCCAGAGGTAATCATCAGAACAGTGCGTTCTGACACCCCGGTCCATCGGCGGGTGCCACCAGTGCTGCACATCCCCTTCAACGAACTGATGACCGGCACAGAGGAGAAGATGCTTGCGCGCCAGCCGGGGCTCGGCATGGAGTATAGGCATCACATCCTGAAGCTGGTCACGAAAACCGAACGCCCCACCGGACTGGTAGAACCCGGTCCTCCCCCAGATACGGCAGGCCAGGGTCTGGTACATCAACCAGCCGTTGGCGAGCAGGTCCACCGAAGGATCAGGAGTCGAAATGTGTACTGCACCGAGGGTCCATGTCCAGTATTGCCTGACCGCTTCGAGTTCAGTTCTGGCCGGCCCGACACCGCGGTACCGCTGGATAAGGTTCCGAGCAGCATCGAGATCATGACCGACCCCGAGCATAAAGACGATCTCATGCTCCTGTCCGTCAGCGAGAGAGAACGGAACCTGTATCGCGGCACAGGGGTCCAGACCCGGCCCGACCTTGCCTGAGAGCCGGGCCCGTCCCATCGCTGCCGGCGCTGCAGGAGTCCCGTTCCTGCCGAGGAACTCATGGCGATCGCCGGTCACCGTCCGGTTCAACTCGTTGGCGTCGAAGAATGCCACCCGATCGGGGAACTCGTTATTGTAGGGATTCCTCGCAAAGAGAGCCCCGCTGATCGGATCGATCTCGGTGGTCACATGCAGCAGGGACCGCTGTCGGAGCTCCCCGAGCACCCATTCCACATATCCAGTCACCGAGAGCGCCCGTACACGCCCGGAGGTGTTCCTGATCTTCAGCACGAGGAACTTCACTGAACTGTCCACCGGCACAAAGACCGTCAGTTTCGTGTGGATCCCGCTTTCAGCATATTCAAAGACCGAGTATCCGAATCCATGTCGGGTCAGGTACTGGTGGGTGCCACGGGCCGGAAGGGGCGTCGGCGACCAGAACCGCCCGGTCTCTTCATCCCGGATGTACAGCGCCTCACCGCTCAGATCCCTGACCGGGTCGTTGTACCAGGGGGTCAGTCTGAACTCGTGAGCGTTCTCACTCCAGGTATAGGAACCGCCACTCTCCGAGATGACAGTCCCGAAGATCGGGTTGGCCAGCACATTCACCCAGGGGGCAGGCGTCTCCTTCCCAGCCCCAGAGATGATCCGGTACTCATGCCCGTCCTCGGTAAACCCACCGTATCCATTGAAGAAACGGAGGCCATCCTCAGCATCTGCGAGGAGAGACGGCCGCTCCGGACGCCAGGTCTTCACGGGTATAAGAGGCGGCACAGCCAGGTCGCTCCACCCTCCCCGCTCCATCTGTTCGGCCAGGGATCCACCCCGATCTGTGATGATCACCCGTGCTACGGTCTGCATCAGCACGCGATCCTCATCAGACATCTGTTCGAGCCGCCGAACAAAGATCCCTCCCGGCCGGTCGATCTGCTGGATATCAGGACTGCCGGCCATCTGCCGATGGATCTCGTCCTGCAACTCCTGTCGGTATCCGGACTGGTCTTCGTTCCAGATCACCAGGTCCACCATCAACCCTTTCACACGCCAGTAAGCATGCGCCTGCACCATCTCCCTGACCAGGGCGAGACCAGAACGGTCGCGGATCCGGACCAGCACGATCGGATAATCCCCGGAGATCCCATATCCCCAGAGCCCGGACTGACCTCGCCGGTTCTGTATCAGCACCTCGGGGGAAGCACGACGGGTCGGGTTGGCATAGACCACCGAGGCAGCCAGTGATGCAAAGTCCCGCGCCTGACTCTCAGTGGCATTCAACTGTCTGAGCACCACCTGGGCATGTGTCCAGGCCAGTTCTGCGACCCGCTCCCCGATATAGGCATCATAATACTTCTCGATCAGTCCCTCTGCACCGACCCGGGTCTCACTGACCCCGGTGAAGATATTCACCACCGCCGTCTCCTGGGGCTCGATCGTGATCGTGCACCGGATCGCCACCACCGGATCGAGTACAGACCCTGCCGTATCCGAAAGGGTTGAGGAGTCGGTCATCGCGACCGGATCCCGGAGCGTCCGTCCACGGCCGATGAACCGGGCCCGATCGGTCTCATACGAAATCTTCCTGACCGACGTGGTGCCATGCAGGGTCATCATATGGAAGAGCCATGGCGGATGCTCCCCATCTGAACGCGGCCTGCGGGTGGCAAGGATCCCATTCCGGCTCCGGACCAGTTCGGTCTGGACGAACAGGTTGCTGAAGGCGGGGTGGGACTCGTCGGCACCCTGTGGCGCCAGCACCACCTCGGCATAACTGGTCAGTTCGATCGTCCGCCGGCGCCATGAACGGTTCGTGATCCGGACTCTGCGCAGTTCTACATCATCCTCGGGAGAGACGATCACCTCGACATGGGTATCGATATCCGGATCGCGTCGCCGGAACTCTGCACGGGGTTGCTGAAAGATCGCCTGATAGGAGGAGGTGGGCCTGCAGGCTGGCTGGAAGGCCGTCGACCAGAAGACCCCACTCTCCACATCCCTGACATAACAGAAGGTGCCGGCACAGTCCGCTGTCGGATCCTCCCGCCACCTGGTCACAGCCAGGTCCTTCCACCGGCTGTACCCGGCCCCGGCATTATTGACCATCACATGGTATCTGCCATTGGAGAGGAGCTGGACTTCAGGTCGCGGGGTATTTGGGGTCGTATAGACCCGCATCATCGATTCAGGTTCGCCGAGCATCTTATGGATTCCCTGTACCTCACCGGCATGCGGATAGAACGGCGCCACCTTCGGCACCTTCTCCTGGAGCAGCAATGAGGTGGCTTTTAAGAGCGGCTCGGCTTCAAACCGCCGTTGCATCGGACGACCCCGAAGATAGAGGAGGGAGAGGAGGGTCATCCCCTGATGATGCACCATGTAGGATCTGACCACAGCATAAGACTGACCTGGGCTAACCCGGGACGGGGTGAAATCAATCGCCTCGTAGAACCCGTACTGGCCGACAAATCCAGATAAGGCCAGCTGTTCCAGGTTCTGACAGGCAGCACGGGGGTCGACCATCAACGCCATCGCCGATGCATAGGGGGTGATCACCAGGTCCTCGGCGAGCCCTCGCTTGAACCCGAGTCCGGGAACCCCGAACGCCCGATACTGGTAGTTCAGGTTGGCATCAGTGATGTTGTACCCGGACTCGGAAACTCCCCAGGGGACACCCCGTCTCCGCCCGTACTCGATCTGCCTGGCCACCATGGCATGATAGGTCCGATCGAGGAGCGTATTCTCATAGGTCGGCATCACCAGCAGAGGCATCAGATACTCGAACATCGAGCCGCTCCAGGAGAGAAGGATCGGTTCACCGGTGCTCCCGGCCGTCAGTAACCGGCCGAGGGCAAACCAGTGCTCCTGCGGGAGGCTACCCTGCGCAATCGCGACATAACTGGCAAGCCGGGCCTCAGAGGCGAGCAGATCATAGGAACTGGCATCCCGCCGGAGATCGGTGGCATTGTACCCGATCGAAAGGAGTTCACTGGTCCGGTCATAGAGAAACTCGTACTCGATCCCACTGAAGTTCGTGCAGAGGGCGATCAGATTATCAACCAGCTTCAGACGCTCACCCACCTCTTCACTCGAGGATTGGATCTTCTTCCGCAGAGAAAGGAGCCAGGATCTGGTCTCATCGGAGACCCCCTCACCACCAGGGCTGAGCGCCAGAATCCGGCTCAGCAGGGTATCCAGGGGGCCGAGCAGACCCTCTTCAAGATCCGTGACCTCTGCCAGGGTGGGAATAGATTCTTTCAGATTCAGAATTCTATCCCAGATCTCCTGATACTCAGGGAAAGGAGCGATCGTAGGCGTGTTTCGAGGCAGTTCAACGGTAACCCACGAAGCGAGTGACTTCAGGTCCTCCAGATGGTCATGAACCTGCTGTTCTACGGCCTGGGCCCACCACCGGATCTCATCGTCAGAATGCGAGCGGAGATCCCCCGCCACCTTTGACGAAAGATCCCTGAGCACCACAAGCCCCTGCCATACTTCATGAAGCGTCTTTGGCATCACAGTACAGGCAACGTCTATCTCTGCAATCCAGGCCCTGGTCTCATCAGAGACTGCACCCGCTTCAGCCTTGACGGCTGCCAGCACTGCTTCGTTCAAGAGAGCGAGCGTATCAGCAATCCCCTCAAAAGCCATATTTGAGACAACCGGGGCTTCGGAGAGGTCAGAGAGACCCTGTCGTAAAATCAGCAGGTGAGCAGTCAGGTTCCCACTGTCCACTGTGGATATGTACAGTGGAAGGAGCGGTTCAAGGGTAACGGTGTCGTACCAGTTATAAAAATGTCCACGGAACCTTTTCATCCCTGCCATCGTCTGCAGAGTCTTTCCTGTCCGCTCGACCAGCCGTCTAGCCGAGATGTACCCGGAGTCATACGCGCCCAGGTCTGCCAGCAGCGAGAGGCCGATATCGGTCGGGGACGTACGATGGGCGATCACTGCAATCGGCTCCTCCTGATAATTATCCGGTGGGAGCCAGTGCTCATTCGCTGTCACAAACGTCTCAAAGAACCTCCAGGTTCTCCGAGAGATTGCTCGTAAAAAGAGCATCTGATCAGGGGTCAGGGCAGTCGTCTTGGTAGGGATCGGTTGGCTGAGCCACCAGGCCAATCCTGGAGAGGCAATCCATGCCACCACAAAGAGACCGGCCGACATCAGAGCTGACGGACGAAACAGGACAAGGCCAGACAGTGAGAGCACGGCTACCAGTGGAGCGGTCCACATGGTGTAATACGACCCGATCAGATCGCTCTGTCCGCTTCGGTCAGCCTCCCGGTAGGTCGTCCAGTTCAACAAACAACGGTGGCTGATCAGCATCCGCCACCAGGTTCGGAGCACTGCATCAAGGCTGATAAAGGCCTCGTACGGCAGCAGAGCCAGTGAGATAACGGGGACCGCAAATTGAACCGGAAGTGAGGATAAGACCTCGCGCAGATGGAAAGGCAGTGACTGATCCGGTGACTTTCTGACCACCCTCCAGAGATACATGAGGGCTGGCGGGACCAGATAGACCCCGATGATCAGCCAGGTCCAGACCTGCGGGAGAAAAGCCCATGATATGACCAGCAGCAGCAGCATGGCCGGAGGAACAATACTTCTGCGCAGGTTGTCAAAGATCTTCCAGCGGGAGAGGAGGGAGAGGGAATTTTTCACTTTGACACCATCCGGACCAGGCACCTTTGATAAGACCCACGGCGCAATCTGCCAGTCCCCGCGGATCCAGCGATGCCTCCGTTTGATGTCGGTCAGATACCTGGCAGGGTACTCCTCAAAGACCTGGAGATCGCTGACCAGCCCGGTCCGGGCATAGCACCCTTCGAGCAGGTCATGGCTCAGGATCAGGTTCTCAGGAAACCTTCCTTCTGCTGATTGGGCAAAGATATCGACATCATAGATCCCTTTTCCAATGAACGAACCTTCAAAGAAGAGATCCTGATAGACATCAGAGATCGCCCGGGTATAGGGATCGATCCCCGGCTCACCGCCAAAGTACCGCACAAAACGGGAGAGACCAATATCGGGGAGAAGCAGCCCCACACGAGGCTGGAGGAGGCTATAACCATCACAGACAGACTTGGTCATCGGATCGATCACCGGTTGGTTCAACGGATGAGCCATCGTTCCTACCATCTGCCTGGCCATATCACGGGGTAACTGGGTATCGGTATCGAGCGTGATCACGTACTTCACACCTGAGAGGAGGGACTGATCGCCGATGATCACTGAGAACTCATCGATCATGTTCTCACGGAGAAGACGGTTCAGGGCACTGATGATCCCCCGCTTCCGTTCATATCCCATCCACTCCCCTTCCACAGGGTTCCAGGTGCGCGGCCGGTGCATCAGGAAGAAGGTTCCTGCCTTCTCTTCACGGTACCGCTCGTTCAGTTCCTCGATCCCCTGGCCCAGACGAAGGACCATCGCTTCATCACCAGGCAACGTCTCCTCTTTTGCAGTGACGAGGTCGGTCAACAGGGCAAAGTACAGATTTTTATCCCGATTGGCCAGGTACCTGACCTCGAGGGACTCGAGCAGGTCATCCACGTCGCCAGGCTCGGCCAGCACCGTGGGGATCACCACAAGGGTGCGCATCTCAAACGGGATTCCGTCAGAGAAGTCCATCCGGGGGAGGAGGACAGGGTTGACCAGCAGCGTCACCAGCCAGTTGATCAGCGTGACGCCGGCCTGACTGGCAGGGATCAACAGCAACAGCAGGGCCAGGAGATCAATCCCAAAAAAGAGAGGTGAGGTGAACCGATACCCAAGGAGAACGATAGAGCCGGTGATCAGTGCAATACCACCGAGGTAGAGCCCCAGCGAATGGGCATACCCAAACGCCCGGCATCGATCCCCGATTGAGGGAGGGACAGATAGAGCCGAAAGAAGTGAGGGTCGTCCTTCGTCGATCAGGTAATACCCGACATGAGAGGCTCGTCCGGCTCCACCATGTTGGATCCGGTTGTCGAGGGCGAGTTCCATCGCCTTCAGCGCCACCTTCTCCTCAGCGATCCCGGACTCTTTTGCGATCGCCTCGACCACATGCCGGTACCGGTCACGGGTGGCAAAGTCCATATCCCCGTACTCGTCCGCCGGATTCTCCCGAAGCGTACGCTCGACGACGCTCATTCGTTCAACGAATTCGCGCCAGTCCATCGCGTCGAGAAGGCGAAAACTGTTGATACTGTTCCCGATGGAAACCTGATCTGCAGCCTGGGACTGGGATTCGGCCTGGACCATCTGTTCGATGGTCATGTTCATCTCAGAGAGACGCTGCTCGATCCAGGTCAGAGGAAAGGCCAGCGCAGCTGACCATCCCTGGAGCCGCCGGGCCAGTTCAGCGACAAAGGCACTGGTCATTGGAGGATCAGAGGAAGCCATCTCTGCGACGACCTGGATCAGGCACTTCGGGTCGGTCTCCACTGTTTTGACAATCCGATCTGCCCAGTAACTGGCAACGTCACTATCCCGCCGGTTTGCTGCAATTCTATCGGCGACCCTCCTCAGGTTCTCGATCAGCGAGAGCCTGAGCATGATCGGCACCGCCCAGAGTTCCCCGATCAGCAGGGGTGTGACATTCTGATATGCTTCGATGAAACCGGAGAGGCTCGCGGTATCGACACGTCCGTCGACATGGGCAATCAGTTCCCGTGCGATGAAATAGACCCTGGGATAGCCTTTGAGCGGCCCTTTCATCAGGTGGGGCAGTTCCTTGCTGTAGCCTTTCGGAAGGTGTCGGCGGGCAGTCCGGATCTGCTCCTCGACAAGGTAGAAGTTGTCGAGCAGCCATTCCCCGGCCGGAGCGATACGTCGGTTCACTTCGACGGCAGCCGAGATCAGTTCATAGGTCTCAAGCAGCACCGTCTCATTCTCAATAAGCCGGGGAAGAAGCCGGTCGATACCCTTCTTTCGGGTTTCAACGCTGTACCAACCGGCTATCTCCTGTGCATGCTGGGCCAACTGATCGACACTGAAGAGTTCTGCACGGAGAGGGTCTGTACTCAAATCGGTCTGATCCCTCAAAACTACGTCACCGACCGGTATCGTCTTCCTGGTGATCGCACGAAGCAGTGTATCGACCCAGTCCCTCACTCTACAGCCTTCCCCGACTCATGAAGGAACCATCCCTTCCGATCGATGCATTCAACAGACCTTTCCACGCTCTCCGATAATACCCCTCTCCTCAAATAAGGTTTTCCCGGTTGTTCCACGGAATATATCAGGGTAGTTAGTATGTTTCAGAGGGTTCCAGAAGTATAAATAAGAAGCGATGAATGATCCAATCAACAGACAGAAGACGGTCTTTCAAAAGGCTCCTGAGACAAAACAGACCCTTTTTTACGCTGAAAGTGAAATAGTACGTTATTAATTACAGGAGGAGCCGCCATGATCTCTGTTCTCTATGTTGATGATGAGCGATCACTCCTGGACATTGGAAAGTTGTTCCTTGAAAAGAGGGGGGATATGCAGGTGGAGACACTCACCTCTGCAACTGAGGCGCTGCAGGTGATCAGAGAGCATCCCTTTGATGCGATCATATCAGACTATCAGATGCCTGATATGGATGGCCTCTCCTTTCTCAAAGAACTACGAAAACAGGATAAACAGGTTCCGTTCGTCCTCTTCACCGGCCGGGGACGGGAGGAGGTGGTGATCGAGGCACTGAACTGCGGAGCGGACTTCTATCTTCAGAAAGGAGGGAATGCTACCCCGCAGTTCGCAGAACTGCGTAATATGCTCCAGACTGCGATCACCCGACGAAAGGATAATGAGAAGATCACCCGGTACAATCGTGCTCTCAGAATGATTCTGGCCTGCAACCAGATCATCGTCCGAACCACCGATGAACAGGAACTGTTGCACCAGATCTGCGAGACCCTGGTAAACCTCGGAGGATACCGGTTCTCATGGGTCGGTTCCGTCGAAGGTGACGAGAAGATCATACACCCCCTGGCTTACGCCGGATTTGAGGACGGATACCTCTCAGCCGGGACCATCTCCTGGCGGGAGACTGCCGATGGTGATGGGCATACCAGAACAGCGATCAGGACCAGAACCCCGGCTGTAGCCAGAAACCTTCAGACCAACTTCAATGCGGCCTGGCGAAAAGAAGCTGCTGCCCGGGGATATGCCTCCTCAATAGCGATCCCAATGATCGATGACGAATTCGTCTGGGGGGTTCTGAAGGTCTATGCGATCGAGACCGATGCATTCGACCCAGAAGAGGTGGACCTCCTGACGGGTTTGGCACGGGATATGGCACATGGGATCTTCTCCCTCAGAACAGAGAGAGAGCGCAGAACAACACGGAAAGCCCTGGAGATCAGTGAGGCCCGGTACCGGGCGATCATCGAAGATCAGACCGACATGGTCGCAAGGTTCACCCCGGACGGTCTCCTGACTTTTGTGAACACCTCGTTCATCACGTCCTGCAACAGGTTCCGGGAGGACCTGATCGGTGCGGACCTCTATCACCTGCTCGCCCCTGAGGAGCGGGAGACAGTCAGATCCAGGATTATAGCCCTGACAGCAGATGAACCGCTCATCGCCCTCGAAGCTCATCTCCCGACTCCGCAAGGCATCAAAGCAGTCCACTGGGTCTGCAGAGCGATCACCGACCGGAACCGGACTGTGGTTGAGTTTCAGATTGTGGGCAGGGAGATCGACAACAATCTCACCAGGTCACCAGAGAATCCCAGTGCAAATTGAGGGTAATCTGCTCTTATGCTCGGTTTTTTATCCGATCATGACGAATTGATTTATATACCAACCAGGTAGGGATCACTGTAGATTCTTTCATCTTGTTTCTAAGATCGACAGTTCAGGATGTTGATCATACACCTGTTCAGGCGATCTCCAAGACAGGTCACTACAGTACCATCATCTACCAGATCAACAGAGAGGATGATGACAATGGCAGATAATCAAGATCAACGTGAACTTTGTACTGAACCGGAGAAACAGGAGAACTGCAGCGGGGACTGCGGGAGCTGCCCGAGTGCCAGCGAACATGGAGCGCAGGGTGCACCATCTCATCTCCCGGAGAAGGCGAAGATCGATGTCAAACATGTGATCCTGGTGCTGAGCGGAAAGGGTGGTGTTGGCAAGTCCACAGTGGCAGTGAATCTCGCGTACGCACTCTCAAACCACGGCTTTAATGTAGGTCTTCTCGACCTGGACCTGCATGGACCGAGCGTAGCAAAGATGCTCGGAATCGAAGACTACAAACTGCAGGTGATCGGGAATCTGATCGAGCCGGCACGGATCACCGGTTCACTGAGTGCACTCTCGATGGCATTCCTGCTCCCGGACACCAGTACTCCCGTGATCTGGCGTGGACCGATGAAGATGAGTGTGATCAGCCAGTTCTTAAACGAAGTGAACTGGGGGCAGCTGGATTACCTGGTCGTGGACCTGCCGCCGGGCACCGGGGACGAGGCGCTGACGATCGCTCAGCTGGCACCGAATGTTCGGGGCGCTGTGATCGTGACGACGCCACAGGAGGTCGCGATCCTCGACTCACGCAAGACGATCAAGTTCATCGAGAAACTCGATCTCCCGGTGCTCGGGATCGTCGAGAATATGAGCGGGCTGATCTGTCCGCACTGCAAGACCGAGATCGACGTTTTTGGCAAAGGAGGAGGAGAGAAAGCCGCAAAAGAGTTCAGTGTTCCGTTCCTCGGCAGTATCCCGCTCGACCTGGCCATGCGGGAGGCCGGCGACGAGGGGAGACCCTATGTGCTTCGCCACAGCGACAGCCCGACCTGGAAGGCGGTCGACAGCGTGATGGAAGAACTGGTCAAGCGAGTTGAGAACTGAATGGAGTTCATGCGGGTGCTGCAGGGCACTGGCGAGGAGATGGAGATCTACAAGGAGATCGTCATCTGTTTAGAGGACCTCAACCAGTTGCCTGACAGAGTCGAACCAATCGTCCGTTCAGCCCAACTCTTCAATGAGCCAGAGCTCGAACAACTCAGGTTTGCCCTGGTCCGGGTTCAGATCTATACAGATATCCATAGCACCCAGGATATGGAGAAGGCACAGCGAATCAGGTACGCGGCTCAGGTGCTTGAGCGGGTCATCTTCGGCAGTCTCCTCCTCGAGGTGACCGAACGATCGGCAGAGTGAAGGACAGGGAGGCTGCCGGCGGCCACCCAACCCGGGTAATCCTCACCGCTTTTTTATAATGTCAGGCACTGCCTGTGCAACGTTCAAGGGAACCGGATACCAAGGATTCCTCCCCTATATCATGCAATTTTAAGGCAGAAGACGGATAGGTACAATCGGGTCGCACCGGCGCGTCAACCGATCAAAAACGTGAACATGAGAGTTGGGTAGAACCTGAATAATTCGGCATTGGAGAGGGTTTATTCTTTTATACGATACATGATCTGATATGGCGAGTACAACTCCCACGGTCAGTGTCATTCTCCCTACCTATAACAGAGCACACCTGCTCCCCACGGCTATCGAGAGTGTACTGAACCAGACATACAGGGACCTGGAACTGATCGTGGTTGATGATGGATCGAAGGACTCCACAGAGGAGGTGATCAGGACCATCACCGACGAACGGCTCAGATATATCAGGTACGAGCCGAACCAGGGAGCTAACCACGCCAGGAATGTGGGTATCCAGGCTGCCCGCGGACCGTTCATCGCCTTCCAGGACAGCGACGACGACTGGTTCCCTGACAAACTCGAGAAAAATATGAAACTCTTTGAGATGGTGGGCCCGGAGGTGGGCGTCGTCTACTCAGGCTACTGGAAGCATATGGGCAACAACCAGAAGATGTACATCCCGTTCACCTGGGTGAAACAGAGGGACGGAGACGTTCACCATGAACTGATGCGTGGCAACTTTGTGACAACGCAGGCAGCCGTGGTTAGAAAAGAGTGCTTTGAAAAGTCCGGACTCTGGATGGAGGGGCTGCCAGCTAAGCAGGAGTGGGAACTGTTCCTGCGGATCAGCAAGGATTACAAGTTTGCGTATATTGATGAACCGCTGCTCAACTCCAACTTCACTGAGACCGGCATCTCCAATACCAACACCAGTGTCTACCGCGGGATGGAGATGGTACTCAATAAGCACTATGACGAGTTCAAGATGTTCCCGGCCCTGCTCGCCGAGCATTACATCAGGCTTGGGATCCAGTTCGCCTCGGTCGGAGAGTTTGCAAAGGGCAGAACCTACCTGAAGAAGGGGGCCGCCCTGAACCGCGGCAACCTGAAGTATCAGGGTGTCGCCCTCCTCTCTCTCTTCGGCGAGACAATCTTCAACCGAATGATCAGTGCATACCAGGCACGCGATAAGGAGATCGATAACTGAACCCTATGGCCCATAAGAAAGAGATGAATGAGAACAGGCCGCTGCCCGATTCAGAAGGTGGACAAAAGGTCAGCGAACAGGCAGCGGTACTCGTGCCGGACGAACAGGAGCGGACAGCGATCCAGTCGTTCCTGGCAGCCGACGCTGTCCCCACAGCCCTGCAGAACCTGATCGAACAGTATATCGTCAGAAAGATCGATAAGGACTGGCATGACCCGGTGATCCTCGACCGGATCAGGCGGGCGATCGTTACACAGAAGATCCGGTACTGGAACGAGAAGGCAAAAAAACCGATCACCTACAAGGGCGGGTACAGTGTGATCGCTTATCTCGCCTACCAGTTCCCGGTCTACTACCTGCAGTTTGCCAGCATCTTCTCTGAACTGGCAGCAGCCGGACTGTTGAAGAAGGAGATGGTGATCGTCGATGCAGGATCCGGGCCAGGAGTAGTCCCGCTCGCGGTCATCGACCTGATGAAGCGTTTGCACGGATGTCACGCCACGATCCATGCCATCGAACAGTCTGAAGAGCACCGGGAAGCCTACCGCTATCTGGTCGAAGGCTACGGGAAAGAAGTTCCTGCCGTCACCCTGACTCCACCGATGAATAAGGACATCACAAAGGTGAAGCCGGAGGATCTGCCGGTGTCGATCGATCTGCTGGTCTTCTCAAACGTCTTGAACGAGTTGCACGAGAGCAGCATCCAGGACCGGGCAGACCTGATCAGGAGATGGACCTCGCGGCTTGCACCCGATGGAATTATTCTGTTGATCGAACCCGCAGAACGGGTGGCCTCCTCTGCGCTCAGAAAGACCACGCAGATGCTGGCAGCAGCCGGACTCACCGTCTACAGCCCCTGCCCGGACCTCTGGAGGAGCCGGTGCAGCTGCCAGGACTGCTGGACCTTTGAAGAGCGGCGCTCGATCCGACCGACCCATCTGATGGAGGTGCTGGCTGACGATCCGGAAGGGTACCGGTACCTGAACACGGACATCAAGTTCTCCTCTGCGATCATAAGAATGGATAAAAAAACCAGGACTCGCTTTGAGCCCCTCTCTGAAAAGAAATATGCACGCTTCTCTCATCTCGCCAGCCACGAGAACCACCGGGTCTCGTGTGCGGCCATGAAGATGTCGGCTGATCTCGGCGATCCGAAGAATCATGTCTTCCTTCTCTGCGACGGCACCTCACCAGTGCCGGTCTTTGCAGTCCTCCCTGCGTACCACGAGACTGAAGAGAACAGGGCGATTCGAACCTGCGGATATGGAGAGGGAATGGTTCTGCAGGGGGTCCTGGTCCGGCAGAACAGAAAGACCGGGGCCTACAACCTGCTGATCAGTAAACAGTCCCGGGCCATTCCATTCCAGCAGGACCTGGAGAACTGATCCCGGATCTCCAGGTCAGACAGAATTTTTATCATTCCGGGTTCAGATCCGATCCTTATGCCGGCGGATCATCTCTTCATAAAAATTTCAAGAGTTTTCGCGAGGCAACCATTGACCTTCATCAGATCTCGGTGGTGATCGGACAGAGTGCTACCAACAAATCCAACTGGATCCAGGTGATCCGGCTGCTGCGGGACATCGCGGTCGGGTTCGCCCTCCCCCCGACCAGCACCTACATCCCATTCCACCCACAGGAGGAAACCCGGCCGGCACCTATTCCTTCTCCCTGCTCTGTTCAGGGGACGAATACATCATCGCTGATGACCGCATGATCCTCGAGATCCCGATGCTTGGAGGAAGTGATCCAGATGCCCGTGAGACAGGAACGATCCTCCACCAGAAGGATCGGGTCGAGTACACCTTCGACCTGCCGACCGATGCCGGGATGATCAATGAAGAGGTGATTATCCAGAGAATAGAAGCCAGCATCTGGACGCCGGCTCTCTCCTCCTCAAGAGCAACGTGTATCCGATGTCCGACATTACGACATTCTTTTCAGATTTCGCCATCTACCACCTTGACACCCGCCGCTGAAACTGAGGGCCATAGATGGCCTGACCACCGACCTTGACGAGGGCGGAGCAAGCATGGCTGCAATGCTGGACATGATCCTGGCCATGCCGGCGACAGAGAAACGTTTTATGACCCTGGTGCAGGACCTGCTACCCTTCATCGAAGCAGTGACCGTCAGCCAGTCACCGGATCAGGCTCTGCAGGTGGTGGAGATCCCCGCCTCGTCCCTCTCCGATGGCACGATCACCCTGCTGGTGCTGATCGCGACCCTCTACTTCACCAACCACCCACTGAGGGTCTTCAAGGACCCGGGGACCCCGGTGCACCCGAACCTGAATCCACGGAAGGTGATCATCGTGATCAAAGAGATCGAAGGATGGTACCTGGCAGGTATCGACGGCGATCAGCAACAGACCTTCGGTCTGACCCCGTTCACTCCACAGACGACCTGACCAAGGAGGCATTCAACGCCCGGATCCCGGGGCAGTTCACCTCCCGGATAGAATTTATGATCGCACTGCTGGAGAGTTTTTCGATCAGGACTGCCAGTATCCAGAACCGTTTCTTCGCGTTCTTTACCAGGGCATATCAGATCCAGGAGGCCACGGATCGAAACGAACCCCAGTCATTTCAGGCAGCGACGTCACAGGATCGGGAGAACCGACAATCTGACCGGGATAGAAACGCTTATCATTGTCATTCACATTACACTTTTCCGTTTCAGAGTATCAAGTGGGAACCTGTTATGGATCCAGCAGGGAACCATCAGGAAACATTTAATTCCGTGTCGACCACGAAAAGACAGGCCGGAGAGGATCCAATCATCCGGCCTTCTGATAGATGATATCCAGAAGGAGATATATCCAGAGGGAGAGTTACGATGGAAATGTACATTTGCACAATCTGTGGCCATACCTATGACCCAGCAGTCGGAGAAGAGAAGCAGAACATCACCCCGGGCATTGCCTTTGAAGATCTCCCCGAGGACTGGACATGCCCGGTCTGCGGTGCAGGCAAGGCAATGTTCCGGAAGGCCTGATACGATCATGACTGCGAATGAGATCGTACCTGGTGTCCACGCTGTCGGGACCGTCGACTGGGATCGCCGGCTCTTCGACGAACTGGTCCCCCTCCCACATGGCACCAGTTACAATGCGTACCTGGTCCAGGGGAGTGAAAAGGTCGCTCTGATTGATGCATCCGACCCGGAGATGGAACTGCCGTTCATCACCAACCTGATGAAGGGTGGGGTTGGGCATATCGACTATGTGGTGGTCAATCATGCCGAGCAGGACCATTCCGGACTGCTCCCCCTGGTCCTTGAACTCTATTCTGATGCGAAGGTGGTGACCAATGCGACCTGCAAGGACCTGCTCAAAAGTTTCCTCGGGATCGAAGACGAGAAGATCATCGTCATCAAGGACGGTGAGACTCTCTCCCTCGGCGATAAGACCCTTGAGTTTCTGATCACCCCCTGGGTCCACTGGCCCGACACGATGCTGACGTACCTGCGGGAGGACAAAATTCTCTTCTCATGCGACCTCTTCGGGGCCCACATGGCAACCAGCGATCTGTTCATGAGTGACGCCCGAGAGTGGTACACGCACGCAAAGCGGTATTATGCAGAGATCATGATGCCGTTCCGCAACAGCATCAAAGGCTACCTGGAACGATTGAAGGCTTATCCGATCGCGATCATCTGCCCGAGCCACGGTCCCATCCATGACCGACCGGAGACGGTGCTGGAGGCCTATGCGGACTGGACCTCGGACGAGGTGAAGAACACCGTCGTGATCCCGTACATCTCGATGCACGGATCGACCAAGGCGATGGTCGACTTTCTGGTCAGGGCTCTGACCGAGCGGGGTGTAGGAGTAAAACAGTTCCAGCTCTCCCTGACCGATACCGGAGACCTGGCGATGGCACTCGTCGACGCGGCCACGATCGTGATCGCGACCCCGACGGTCCTCTTCGGCCCGCATCCCAAGGTGGTATACGCAGCCTATCTGGCCAACATCCTCAAGCCCAAGACCCGGTTCGTCTCGGTGATCACCTCGTATGGGTGGGGTGGGAAGACCGTCGACACCCTGGTCGGGATGCTGAACCATCTGAAGGTCGAGGTGCTCGAGCCGGTGACCGTGAAAGGGTATCCGACCGAGGAGACCCAGAAGGATCTGACCAGGCTCGCCGACGAAATTTTTAAGAAGCATAAGGAGAGTATAGGAGTCCTGTAAGGAGTGTGATAAAAATGACTGAGATGCTTCAGGTCTATCGATGTGAGAAGTGCGGCAACATCGTAAAGGTTGTTCGGGGTGGTGAAGGTGATCTGGTCTGCTGCGGCCAGCCGATGCTTCTCGAACCGGAGAAGATGACAGACCAGGGCAACGAAAAGCACGTGCCTGTAATTGAGAAGACGGCGAACGGAATCCTGGTAAAGGTCGGGGCCGTAGCGCACCCGATGCTCCCTGAGCATCACATCGAATGGATCGAGGTCCGATACCAGAACAAACTCTACATCAAGAGACTCAATGCCGGGGATAAACCAGAGGCAGAGTTCTGCATCCCTGATATCAACGTCAAGGCACGTGAGTACTGCAGCGTGCACGGGCTCTGGACCAACAGGGCCTGAACGCCCGACCCTCGCTTTTTTTACTTTTTCTTCTCTGCGACCCGCTTGAGCACGTCAGCGTAGGTGGCTGCAAGGGTATGCCAGTCGAACCGCTCTGCAACGGCACGATGCTGCTCTGCATCTCCGGGGTCTTTGAGCAGGGACTGCACCGCCGTGATGAAACCCTGCTGATCATCGTAGTAGGTGATCTCGGTCGGCAACAACTGCTCGAGCGCCTCGGTCCTGCTGGAGAGGACCGGTATCCCACAGGAGAGGTAGTTGAAGACCTTACCGCCGACGGTATACTCGTTCATCTTCATCGGCTTTCGGGGGTTGAGGCCGATGTCCATCGCAGAGAGGTAGCCGCTCAGTTCGGCATACGGAACGGATCCCATGAACTGGACCCGCTCGGTGACCCCGAGATCTGCTGCGAGGTGCTGGATCGTCTCCCCATAATCGGTGAAGAGACCGGGGCCAACGATCATCAGCGTCACGTCCGGCAGCGACGGCAGTGCCTTCACCACAGTCTCCAGATCGATCCAGTATTCCAGCGAACCGAGGTACCCAATCACGGGACCTGAAAACCCGAGGTTCTGTTTGGCCACCTCTTTGGGGACCGGATGAAGCAGGGTGGTGTCGACACCGTTCGGGATCACCGTGACGTCCTTCACCCCAAGGGTCTGCAGGTACTGTTTGAAGACCTCGGTGACGGTGATCACAGCCCGCGCCCGCTTCAGGTTGAAGTGGCTGAGAACAGCCACACCGGTGCGGACGACCGTGCCAACGAAGGAGTCCGGATAGTAGATCGCAGCAGACTCCTCTAGATGGTCAAGATAGTCAAAGACCACCGGGACGCCGGCAAAGTTCGCGACCAGCGAGGGGAGGATGTTGCTCGAGAGGATCAGGTCGATCTTCTCCCGCTTCACCACCTCCCGAATCTTCTTCAGGTGGGCCGGGCCGTTGAGCAGATAATGGGAGGAGAGGCCGGCAGGTGAGAAGGCGTCCCCATCCACCAGTGTGCACCGGGTGGTCCGGGCGGGGAGACCGTCGAACTGTTTGAGGTGAAAGTTCAGCACATAGATCGCATGCTCTTCTGCAAGGATATCAAAGATGAAGTTGAGCCTGTTCGGGACAGGGTGCCGTAGCCAGTCGGTGGTCGGAATGACGAGGATCTTCATAAATACTCCTGATCACGGAGGATATGATGGTAACACCGTGACCAATCTGCCGGTATCTGTATACAGTGATGGAGGTGTGGTCGGTAAATGGTTTCGCAGGATCCATAGGGAACACCGGGGTTATATCTGCGAAGAGGACGAATAATTTCAGTATCTGGAGCTATCATGATCACTCTCGTTCTAGGCACCAGGCCTGAGATCATCAAATTCTCCCCTGTGATCCGGGCTGCTGAAGCAGCAACGATCGACTATTGCGTGATTCACACCGGTCAGCACTACTCATTTGAGATGGATCAGGTCTTCTTCGCCGAGCTGGACCTGCCGGCGCCAACCTTCAACCTGGATGTCGGTTCGGGCACCCATGCGGTTCAGACCGGGGCCATCATGGCAGGAGTCGAGCGGGTTCTGATGGAAAAGAACTGTAGCGAGGTGCTGGTGCAGGGGGATACCAACACCGTCCTCGCCGGGGCGCTGGCAGCCAAAAAACTCCAGATCAGGGTCGGCCATGTCGAGGCCGGCCTCAGATCCTTCGACCGGACGATGCCCGAGGAGATCAACCGGGTGGTCGCCGACCATATCGCCGATCACCTCTTCGCCCCGACGGAGACATCCCGGAGCAACCTGCTTGCAGAAGGGATCGCTGACGATACGATCACGGTCACCGGCAATACGATCGTGGACGCGTTGTACCAGAACAGGGAGATCGCAGAGGAGAAGTGCTCCACCCTGCAGGCGATGGGACTGGAGAGCAGGGACTATCTGCTGGCAACGTTCCACCGCGCAGAGAACGTGGACAACCAGGTACGCCTGGCCGGCGTGCTGGAAGGGCTGGCCAGGGTCCATGCCGACACCGGGCTTCCGGTGATCGTGCCGGTCCATCCGAGGACTGCGAAGATGATCGATCAGTTCAACCTCGATCCGAAGGGCGTCACACTGGTCCCGCCGCAGGGATTTTTAGAGTTTCTGCAGCTCGAGGCCGAGGCCGCCCTGGTGCTGACGGACTCAGGGGGCGTACAGGAGGAGACCTGCATCTTAAAGGTCCCCTGCGTAACCCTGCGGGAGAACACCGAGCGGCCAGAGACGATCACTGTCGGTGCCAACCTGCTGGCCGGCACCGACCCGGCGAGGATCGAGCAGGCAGCCGCCATGATGCTTGGGCGTACCCGGGACTGGGTCAACCCGTTCGGAGATGGGAAGGCAGGGGAACGAATCCTGCAGGTCTGCACAGCCGAACTGGAGAGATGAGGTGGCCCTCTGATTCAGGTTCAGTCGATCGTAGAAAGGAGATCCTTCATCCCTGCAGCAGTCCGCTCGATTGAGAAAGACTCTTCAATACTTGTGCGTGCCGCCACAGCAATCTCTCCACGAGCTGGATCCGATAGTGCTGAGAGCAAACCCGCTATGATACCAGTTGCAGAGATCTCCTTCAGCAGATAACCATTCAGCCCATCGTTGATCACCGCAGGTATCGCACCGACGCTTGAGGCGAGTACCGGAGTGCCACAGGCCATCGCCTCTAACATCACATTCGGAAGGCCCTCGGTCGCTGAAGGGAGGACCAGCAGGGCCATCTGGTTCAAGTATTGCGGAAGGTCGACGGAATCGACCCAGCCCGGGAGGGAGACAGTGTTCTCAAGATGGTGTTCCCCGATATACGCTCTGACCGCCCCGATGCATGGCCCGTCTCCGATCAACAGGAATCTAAGATCGTCCCGTTTCAGGTGTACCTCCCCAATAGCCTCGAGCAGGGAGAGGATCCCCTTCTCCTCACTGAACCGGCCCACGAACCCGATGACCGGCCCACGAAGGGAGAACGGAACCTCAACGCTGAAACGGGTGGTGTCGACGATGTGCTCATGGGCGATCCTGATCTTCCCCTGATAGGCACGAAGCCCCCATTCATCGATCAGGTCAGCCGAGTAGAGGACGAGTACATTGGTAAGAGAATAACAGATGTGCTGAAGCCGGAGGATCAGACCGGAGAGTGCATACTGTTGGTACTGCGTCATCCGCTCCATTGAGGAAGGGAGCATCCAGACAGTCTTCTTTCCAAGAAGCCTGGCGACGATGAGCGGAATGATCGGCCCTGTCTGCATGAAGAAGAAGAAGCGATCGGTCTCTCGTGAGAGCAGGAGCATCCGGAGTCCGATACGGAACTGGAGCATGAGAAAGGAGACCTGGTGAAGAACCTGAGATCTGGTCCATCGATTATACTGGATCAGGTAACGTAGATTATTAGCACTGTCTCCAAGCTCGGGCATCTCCTCGTAGCCGACGATCCCGGTCACGGTGAACCCTGCCAAACGGAGCGTCCGCTCAAGGTTCCGGAGAGGGGTTGAAAAAGCCTTAATGACTGGAAACGAGATCATACAGATTCGCACGTCAGATAGCACCACAGTATTATTTGTTCCTGGATCGAGATCCTCATATTGATCGGCTTGCAGGCCTATTAGTGAATTCCGATCTGAGGATCAAGACATATGGCACCCATACAGATCCAGAAAAAAATAGTCACCCTTCGTGTGAGGAGAGAGGAGAGAACATGTCCCCACGCTGCTCGGTGATCCAGGGACAGGTCTTCTCGGCTCACGACCTCTGCCTCCATGACGAGTGCAGCACACGGCTCCGCGAAGTGGAGGCCGGGATTCCCCGGGGTGTGGTGACGCACGACCCGGTGATGGCCACAGAGGCCGACCTCCTGACGGTTCACGATTACCATTATGTCAGGAGGATCAGGTCGCTCTGCTGTGATGGCGGCGTATATTACCTCGACCCCTCCACCTACCTGACCGCAGAATCGTTCACCGTCGCTTCATTCGCAGCAGGATCCGCCATCGATGCTGCTCAAAGGGCACTGGACGGGGAGCATTGTTTCGCCCTGGTCAGGCCACCCGGACACCATGCAGAACCCGACAGGGGGATGGGATTCTGCCTCTTCAACAACGCAGCGATCGCTGCGACCCATCTGCAGAGAGAAGGGATGCGAGTCGCGATCGTGGACTGGGATCTGCATCATGGCAACGGAACCCAGAAGATCTTCTACAGTTCAGATCAGGTCCTCTACTGTTCTATTCATCAGCAGAACACATTCCCCCGCACAGGCTGGGTCGATGAGATCGGCACCGGAGCCGGCAAGGGATTCACCCTGAACGCCCCCCTCCAACCCGGCGCGACCATCACCGATTACCGACTGGTCCTGGAAGAGATATTTGGTGCTGCGATCAAGCGGTTCAGACCGGACCTGGTGATCGTCTCTGCAGGGCAGGATCCGCTCGGCGACGATCCCAAAAGCGGGATGCTCCTTCGCCCCCAGGACTTCGGGACGATGGCCGGGATCCTCGCGGGGACGGTGGAGACCCCGCTCGCCCTGGTGCTGGAAGGGGGGTATGGCCCGTCCCACCACCTGGCGATCGCCGAGGTGCTCAAAACACTGCAGGGAAAGAGCAGGGTGCGTGAAGAGGGAGAGGTCAGCGCCGCCCCGCTCAGGTCTACAAGGGAGATTGTATCGTTGTTGAAGCGACTGATCTGACCGATCACCGGGAGCGCCGGACCCGATCCGGGTTCTGATGGGTGACCTCAAACCCGGGGATCACCACGCGCACCACCGGGATGTCGGTCTTCTGCAGGTCACAGACACAGATCCGCTCGGCATGCCCCTCGACCGCGCCGCAGAGCGCTCTGACATCGTCATCGAGATACTCGGTGGAGAGATCGGGAACGTCAGCGATGGAGACCGAACCAGCTGGAGCGAACCATTCGTGGTTGATCCGCTTCATACGGTCGTATCCTGCCCTCCGGATCAGCGCATCCCGTTCAGGTTCGTTGTCGCGATAGTAAAGTCTGACCGCCCGTCCCTGTACAGCCTCGATCAGGGCGCGCTGAGCCGCGATCGAGGGGGAAGGATGAGTCGCTGCCCCCATCACCAGCAGGGTGGGATCCCGGGTCTGCTGATCGTCTGCCACTGCCGCGACCGTCGGCACCCCGGTCCTTCCATCGAGCAACCAGAGGGTGACAACGACCCCCGCCTCATCAAACTTATCCATCAGCGCCGCCGCTGCAGGGTCGTCATCGACCTGCAGTCGCCGGCCCATCGAGTGAGTCCGCTCGGCAACACTCAGCGCGTCCAGCTCGATCACCTCGCAGATACCTTCAACGATCGCCTCTTCAGGTACATTTCCTGCTGCGAGCCCCCAGGGGTCGCTCGGATAGAGTGCGGTCGTCATCCCCCGGGTGTCGTAGGGGTGAATCACAGCATTGGAGGGGACGACCACCTCCTCCCGACCGATCAGGTCCCAGCCATCAGACCAGTGGAGCGGCTCGCACATGTCGACGGTCCGCGGAAGAATCAGTTCCTCAGGGTCGACGGCCCTGGCGATACCGATCTGTTCGAGACTGCCGAATTGCAGAGGTTCATGTCGGTACTCTGCAGAATAGCGCTCAATTGCCTCCATCTTCAGCGCCACCTTCGCCTGCAGGAGGGTCTGGCCGGCATGGACCAGCATTACAATATCCCGGGCGCTCGCTCGCTCTGCGGCCACACAGGGGATCCCGAGCCGGTCGATATCGGTGATCTCCCTGATCGATTCGAGCCCGATCCCCTCCATCAGCGGCTGCACCCGCCGATCGGTCTCCTCTGGTGGGACTGCCCGGTGAGTTCCGGCATAGAATTCTTTTCGCTGGTGCAGGAGTTGATTCATCATCAATAGTCAGCATGCTCAAATTTTATATGTTCTCGTCGCAATGCTCCTCTATGGATCAGGATCAGATCGCTGTTGGGATGCAGGTGCGATACCCACGGACGGGTACCACCGGTGCAGTCATCTCGCTCGCCACGATCAAGGGGAACCTGTATGCCGAGGTTGAGTCTTCTCATCTCTTCTACCGGGTCGATCAACTGATCGCTGCAGAGGTAAAGGCGCAGACCGGCGAGGCGAAGAAGCAGGATTTCAGGACCTTGCTCGATAAGGAGCGGGCTGCCCTGACCCGGGTAGACGGCTCGCAGATTGATACCGACAACAGCTGCGAGGGTGGCGGATAGAACCTATCTGGTGATGAGCCGGAGGCGATGGACACGGCTCTCTGTCATCTCCGAAGATCAGCCAGAATTTTCAAGTTTTTTTGGATCACAAAAAAGAAGGAATACCGATCATCGATCTCTCTTCAATCTTCTATGGGGATCGTGGTCAATTTCACCGATTCAACCCCTTTCTGAGACATCAACCGTTCTGCAAGATCTTTGAGTTGTGCTCCATCTCCATGGACCAGGATCACCTCAAGACACCGATTATGCGAGACATGGGAGTGGAGCGAGGCCTGGATGATCCCCATGAAATCGTGCTGGATATCGGTCAGTGTCGGGAGGAGTCCCCGCTGATCATGATCATAGATCATCGTGATCACTCCCTGCCGGTCACCCTTCACATCCGACATCCACCGGTAATAGGTGATATAATTCCTGATCGCATCGCGGATCCCTTCTGACCGCGAGGAGTATCCCCGGATCGTGATGATCTCATCGAACTTATCAAGCAAGTTCTTCGGAAGTGATATTCCGATCCGTGAAAGTTCTGTTTCCATAGGCATATGGCACTACCTGACCAGACATCTGTCTGCGCTGTTATTTTGTTGGGTTTCAACGTATTAATAATTTTTAAAAAAGGACGCCATTTGTGTTACTCATAATGATCCAGATCCCTGGCAGGTTCTTGCACCGGCTGTTGAGAGGGTATGATCCAGATGCACCGTGCATGTATAAGTATCAGCATTATACATAGAATAAGGAGGTTCGAAGTTTTTGCCTGATGAAACAATACCCAGTGTCAACATAGGGGTCGTGGGACACGTCGACCATGGCAAGACCACCCTTGTCAATGCGCTGACCGGTACATGGACCGACCGGCACAGTGAAGAGATGAAACGAGGGATCTCGATTCGTCTTGGCTATGCAGATGCAACATTCTATAAATGCAGCGCCTGCGAAGGTTCCGACGCCTACACCACATCCCCAACCTGCCCGAACTGTGGCGGTCCTGCCACCCCGTTCCGTGCAGTCTCATTCGTGGACGCACCTGGCCACGAGACACTGATGGCCACGATGCTCTCAGGGTCAGCCCTGATGGATGGGGCCATGCTGGTCATCTCCGCCAATGAACACTGCCCGCAGCCACAGACCAAGGAGCACCTGATGGCGCTGGAACTGGTCGGGATCAAGAAGATCGTCATCGTCCAGAACAAGATCGATGTGGTGACGCAGAAGGACGCGCTGCAGCATTACCAGCAGATCAAGGACTTTATCAAGGGCACGATCGCCGAAGGAGCCCCAATCGTCCCAATCTCTGCACAGAAGAATATCAATATGGGAGCACTTGTCGAGGCGCTCGATCAGACGATTCCCATCCCAGAACGCGATCCTGCAGCTACACCCTTCATGCTGATCGCACGTTCGTTCGATATCAATAAGCCCGGAGGTTCCTGGAAGGATGTGAAAGGTGGGGTTATTGGTGGATCTCTGATCGCAGGCGTTCTCAAAGAGGGCGATGACATCGAGATCCGGCCGGGGCGCCAGGTCCAGGTCGAGAACAGAGTCCGCTGGGAACCCATCGAAACCAAGATCGTCTCGATCAATACCGGTTCGAAGAAGGTCATTGAAGCGACCCCTGGCGGACTGCTCGGGATCGCAACAAAACTTGACCCAGCCCTGACCAAGAGCGATACCCTCGCCGGCCAGGTGGCAGGTCTCGCCGGGTCACTTCCCCCCATCCGGGACAAACTGAAGTTCAAGGTGATGCTGATGGAGCGCGTGGTCGGCGCCACCAGCGAGTTGAAGATCGAACCGCTGAAGTTCAATGAACCGCTGATGCTCTCGGTGGGAACTGCAGTGACGGTCGGGGTCGTCTCCACCACCAAGAAGGAGGCGATCGAGGTGACCCTGAAGAGGCCGGTCTGTGTCGCAGCCGGAGAGCGGATCGCTATCAGCCGCCAGGTCGGTGCACGATGGCGACTGATCGGGATGGGGATTCTGCTCGAGTGAAGGTTCTGATCGATGCCAATGCACTGATGATGCCGGCCCAGTTCCGGGTCGATCTCTTCGGTGAGTTGACACGGCTGATCGGGGCGCACGAGCCGCTGGTGCTGGAGGATGTCGTCACTGAACTGCGCGGACTCTCCCTCTGCAGGGGAAAGAACGGGGCTGCTGCTCGATACGGGCTGGCGATGGCAGAACAGTGTACAATCGTCACCAGCACCTGCACAGCCCCTCAGGTGGATGATCGGATCATTGCGTATGCGTACGAACACCAGTGCCCTGTAGTCACCAACGACCGACGGATGCGCAGGTTGCTCTTGATCGAGGGCATCCCTGTTATTGGGATGAGAAAACAGAGAACTATGGAATTTATCAGGGGATAGAAGAAGCATGTATTACAAACTGTTGCTCGAAGACAAGGTGCGGGTCCCCCCCCACCGACTGGGTGAGGATCTGATCAAGGTGATCCTCGATGTGCTGCAGGAGCAGCTTGAGGGATCCATCGACAAGGAGATCGGGATCTTCATTGCAGTCACGAAGGTGATCGAGGTCGGCGAGGGCGAGATGGTTCCGGGCGACGGGGCCGTCTATTATGATGTGAAGTTCGAGGCGCTCGGACTCCGCCTCTCTCTGCAGGAGGTGCTCGAAGGAGTGGTCGTCGAGACCACGACCTTTGGTGCCTTCGTCAGTCTCGGACCGATCGATGCCATGCTCCATGTGAGCCAGATTTCAGACGAGTTCATCAACTATGATGAGAAGAACGCCCGCCTGATTTGCAAGGATTCAGGAAGATTCATCGGCGTCGGCGATCGGATCAGAGCGCGTGTCGTGACACTGAGTCTGAACGAACGTGAACCCCGAGATAGCAAGATCGGACTCACGATGCGGCAGGCTGGGCTGGGAACTGAACTCTGGCTTGAAGAGGAACTGAAACGCGAGAAGGAAGAGAACAAGGAAAAAGGGGGAGTAGAGCATGGCAGTGAGCACTAAGAAGCAGCTCCCCAAGGTCTGCAGAGAATGTCACCGGGTTGTCGATGGCGAGACCTGTGTGATCTGCAGCACCTCGAATCTCTCCACCGACTGGTCAGGATATCTGGTTGTGATCGATCCGATCAATTCAGAGGTGGCCAAAAAGGTCAACATCAACCTCCCCGGCCGATATGCGCTGAAGGTTCGCTGATGCTCAGGTTGCCGGACGAGCACCGGGCACTCTTTCGGAACCCGTTCGGAACGCTCTATCCTGAGTTCAGCATGGTCCTACCTCACCTCGCTGGAAGAGCGATCTACACGGTAGGGGACGTGGTCACGGCAAACATCCTTGCTGCAGGCATCCTCCCTGCGATCGCGATCATCGATGGATATACCCGCCGCCTTCCATGCCCCCCGGCGTTGCTCCATCAGGCCAGGCAGATCCTGGTGAAGAACCCGGCAGGAGCAATCACCGACGAACTGATCGCTGCCATCGGGGATGCGGCGGCGAATCCGCCGGCCCTGATCGTGGTGGAAGGTGAGGAAGACCTTGCTGTGCTCCCAGTGATTCTGGCGGTGCCAGATGGCGGCTTTCTCCTGTATGGGCAGCCTGGAGAAGGAGCGGTGCTCTGCACCGTCGATCAGCAGGCAAAAGAACGGGCCCGCGAGATGCTGGCCCTCTTCGAACAGGTCTGATCAGAAGAGCCCTATGTTTTAAATAAACTCGTTTCTAATAATTAGAGGATATCGATGGAATTTGAGATCACCAGTGATACACGGAATGAGTTGTTAGGCAGGAGAGAACTCCGGTTTATCCTCACCTATGACGGCGCAACCCCTTCACGCAAAGAGATCAGGGGCAAACTCTGTGCACTCAACAATATCAATGAAAACCTTGTGGTCCTGGACTCGCTTCGGACCGGATACGGAAGGATGCAGCTGGACGGTTTCATGCGCATCTATGATACTGAAGAGGGGAGACAGAGAACAGAACGGTCCTATCTCTTGAACAGAGGAGAACCCAAGAAGGAAGAAGAGGAGGCCTGATCATGGCAGACAAGCGAAGTGCATACTTCAAGGTCGAAGGATCAGGTGTGACACTGAACAAGCGCTACTGTCCCCGGTGTGGGGCTGGCGTGATCATGGCAGAGCACAAGGACCGCAGCGCATGCGGCAAGTGCGGCTATACTGAATTTAGAAAATAGACCAGAATGCCTTTTTCCGGGCAGGTACTGGGCATTGAGGGAACAGCCTGGAACCTCAGTGCCGCACTTTTCAACGATCATCTCTGCGCATTAGAGTCGGATCCATACAGGCCTCCCACCGGGGGGATCCATCCGCGCGAGGCTGCCCAGCACCATGCTTCAGTTGCAGCCAGCGTGATCGGCAAGGTGCTCGATGAAGCAGACGATCTCCAGGGGATCGCTTTCTCCCAGGGTCCGGGCCTTGGCCCATGCCTCCGCACCGTCGCCACCGCAGCCAGGGCGCTCGCCGTGGCCCGCAACCTTCCCCTGATCGGAGTTAACCATTGTGTGGCACATGTGGAGATCGGGAGGTTTACCACCGGTTGCGAGGACCCGATCGTCCTCTATGCGAGCGGAGCGAACACACAGGTGATCGGCTACCTGAACAACCGGTACCGGATCTTCGGGGAGACTCTGGACATCGGCATCGGGAATGCCCTCGACAAGTTCGCCAGGAGTAAGAACCTGCCCCACCCCGGGGGCCCACTGATCGAAAAATTCGCAGTTAAAGGGAGTTACATCGATCTCCCCTACACCGTGAAGGGGATGGACCTCGCCTTCTCCGGGCTGGTCAGCGCTGCAAAGGAGAGTAGAGACTCCCTTGAAGACGTCTGCTTCAGCCTGCAGGAGACTGCCTTCGCCATGTGCGTCGAGGTGACCGAGCGGGCGCTGGCCCAGACCGGGAAGGACGAAGTACTGCTGGTCGGCGGAGTCGGAGCAAACCGGCGGCTGCAGCAGATGCTTCGGACGATGTGCGAGGACCGGGGGGCATCGTTTTATGTTCCGGAGAACACCTTCCTCGGAGATAACGGGGCGATGATCGCCTACACCGGCCGGCTGATGCTCTCCCACGGAGACCCCCTGCCGCTCTCCGACTCCACCGTCAACCCGAACTTCCGGTCGGATGAGGTGACGGTCACCTGGCGCAGCGGAGAGAGAGAGAGCCGCACAACAGGTCCCACAAACCAGGGGGCCGAGGCCGTGGTGACCCTGAACGGACATGAAGCCACCAAGTGCAGGTCCAGCAAGCGCTACCGGATGCCCGGACTCGATCACCGGCTGCTCACCGAACGGACCCGTGCCGAGGCGAAACTGATCGTGCAGGCCAGGTCAGGGGGGGTCTCGACGCCGGTGATCCGAGACATCACCCGGGATACAATCGTAATGGAAGAGATCAGAGGCCAGCAGTTGAAGGAGGTCCTGACCAGGGAGAACCTGACCCTGACAGGAGAAGCTATAGGCCGGCTTCACACCGCCGGAATCGTCCATGGCGACCTGACCACCTCCAACCTGATCATCAGGGATCAGGAATGCGTGCTGATCGATTTCGGACTAGCCCATGCAACCCACGAGATCGAAAACAGAGGTGTCGACCTCCATGTGCTCTTCCAGACCCTCCAGAGTACCACCAGCGAAGCAGCACCCCTGAGAGCAGCATTCATTAAAGGATACACCGCCACCTTTGACGGAGCCGCCGAGGTAATCGAACGGGAGGAGGAGATCATACATCGGGGGAGATATCTGTGAAACTGATCGTCGTCACCAGCAATGTACACAAAGCAGGGGAGGTCGCCGCCTTCTTCTCCGGGATCGCAGAGGTCGAACATGTGAGCCTGGAGATCCCGGAATACCGGTTCCCAAAGGTCAGGGAGATCGCAGAGGAGAAGGCCAGGTATGCGTACCGAACACTCCAACGCCCCCTGATCGTCGATGATACAGGATTCTTCATCGATGCGCTGAACGGGTTTCCCGGCCCAAACGCCGCGTATGTCTTCGAGACGATCGGAAACCGGGGGATCCTGAAGTTGATGGCCGGTGTGACCGACCGCAGGGCCCACTTCGAGACGGTGATCGCCTATGCCTCGGCAGAGGGAGTCAAGTCCTTCCCCGGGATTATCGAAGGGACTGTCGTTTCGCCCAGAGGGAGAGATGGGTTTGGGTATGACCCGATCTTCCTCTATGAGGGGCGGACACTCGCAGAGATCCCTCTCAATGAGAAGAGTATGATCTCCCACCGCGCGAGGGCGCTCGATGCGTTCCGGACGTGGATCATCAGAACAGAGGAACCAGCAGGGGACTGAGCAGTTATCCTACAAAACTGTTAAGTGAAACCAGAACACAATATTGTAGACTTACAGAGTGGAGTATATAGAATGGGCAAATTTCCTGAAGCAGAAGAACGTTTACTCAATGTGAAGATCTGTATGCGCTGCAATGCAAGGAATGCAGTACGTGCAACCACCTGCCGCAAGTGCGGATACCAGAACCTGCGGCCCAAGAACAAGGAACGAAAGGCCTAATCAACTGCTATAATAGGTAACTTTCTTCCCTTTTTTACTATATTCACCCCGAAATGTCTCAAGGTTCCGCTTATAGCCAAGCCTGTCGACAAAACCTGCACTGCGCAGTTCCTCACGAACTCGCATCACATCCCCTTCATTCTGCCAGTCAGGCGTATAAACGTAGATCACAAAGCGATCGTCGCGGGCATCGGGGTTCGGTTTAGCCGTACTGACCTTGGCCGAGATCCCCAGGATTCCCTCAGCAGTCATATCGCGCACACACTTCCAGGCTTCATCAACCCGGTCCTTCTCAAGAAAGATCAGCCACTTGCCTGCCTGTTCATCATCCACCGCTTCAGGCCGGCCCTGTGGGGCGTCAAGAACGATCCAGTACATCTGGGTGGTCCGGGTCGGAACCACCCCTTCGCCAGCACAGAGCATCGCATAGATAGCACCAGGAGTCAGGGACCGTTCGAGGAGAGCCTCGGCCAGTAACGGGTATTCATCAGAAAATTCGGTGAAGATTCGGGAGAAGTCATCTGCAAAGTCGACCTGCTCCTCAACGAGTTTGAAGAGCGGCCGGCCGGCTGCACGGAGATCCCTGTTCAGCACGATCTCAAAGATCCCATATGCCACATCAGCCAGCGCTTCAGGTTCGACATCTACCATAAGTATGGATAGCATGTATTCGAAATAAAAGGTATACGATCTCCTGAAGAGATCCAGAGTACTCGTGGAGAAGAGAGACGCCCTGCAAGGAGTACGTATCTGACAGAAGACACCCAGATGCAGGGTTATAGGGAGATCTGCCCCCAACGATCCATTTAACTGAATATACTTATATATTTTATAAGTATGAAATGGCAGCGTGACCTTGGACTCACCATGAGAGTCTGGCTGACGATGTTCCTCCTGTTCATCATCTACCTGGTCTTTATCAGTATACTCTCCGCGCTCGGCGTCGGTCTGGGCTGGCTGGTCATCATATCAGTAGGCATAGCATTCATCCAGTATTTCTTCTCTGACAAACTGGTGCTGATGAGCACTCGGGCCAGGGTAGTCGATGCAGATGAGTACCCGGAACTCCACCAGATGGTCAGCCGCCTCTGTGCCACGGCGGATCTGCCCATGCCGCGAATCGCCATCATGCCAAGCCCCGTCCCGAACGCATTCGCGACCGGACGGTCCCCTCGCCATGCAGTCGTCGCCGTGACCGATTCGATCTACCAGCTCCTCACACCCAAGGAACTCGAAGCCGTGCTGGCCCATGAACTGAGCCACGTGAAGAACCGGGATATGTTGACCCTGACTATCGCCTCGTTCATCGGGATGATCGCCTCGATCATCATGCAGAATGGAATCTTCATGAGCCTGGGCGACCGAAGAGAAGGAAACCCATGGTTGATCGCCTGGATCGTTGCGATCATCGTCTGGGTGATCAGCACCATCCTGATTCGGACACTCTCTCGCTACCGGGAGTTTGCAGCCGACCGGGGCAGTGCCCTGATCACTCAGAACCCCCAGTCTCTGATCTCTGCACTCGAGAAGATCAGCGGCAGAATCTCCCGGGTTTCTCCGGAGAAGCAGCGAGAGATCGAAGGGGCCAACGCCTTCTTCATCCTCCCGGTCCTCTCGACTTCGACCCTGCAACAGCTCTTCTCGACCCACCCCCCACTTGAGAAGCGTATCGCTGCACTCGAAGCGATCGAGGATGAAATGAAGGGGTACTGAGGTACACCCCCTCAATTTTACAGATACAATGGGAAAAGAATAATAACGCAGCGTGCCATATATGAAAGGCACATCGCATCGATGGTCTAGTGGCATGACTTTGGCCTTCCAAGCCAATAGCCCGGGTTCAATTCCCGGTCGATGCATTCGGGCCCGTGGTCTAGTTGGTTATGACGTCGCCTTCACACGGCGGAGGTCCTGAGTTCGAATCTCAGCGAGCCCATACATCTCCTTTTTAAACCGGCTAGATTCAATACATACCATTATTAACCAGAGGAACGTAGGTTCTAATACAGAATAAATTCTGTAAGAGTAAATCATGAGCGAAAGAGGATTCGGAGGTCCAAGGAACTTTGGGCCACGAGAAATGACAAAAACGATCTGTTCAGACTGTGGAAAAGAGTGCGAGGTTCCGTTCAAGCCAACACAGGACAGACCGGTTTATTGCAGGGACTGCCTTCCAAAGCACAGAAAGCCAAGATTCTAATCCTTTTTTTTTCAACAGGGCAACGCCCGGCAGCATAATTAATTTATCAGTCTCCGGCCAATAAGGAGCATATGCAGAGAGAGAACGAGTACGTTGCGATCTTGCAACACCTCTACCAGAAATCACTGATCCTTCAGGACATCGGTCTCTTCCACCCTGTGCTGAAGTTCTACTTCATCGACTCCCTGGCACACCTCGACTACACCCTCGGGACCTATGCCTACAATATCCAGTCGCCCAAGAACATCATGGCCGGCGAGTACCTCCGCTGGCGGATCGATGAAGAGAAGAAAGGCGATCGTCCACGGTTTGGGGCTTTTATCGAGTGGCTCAAGGTAGAGCACCCGGAATCCTTTGAAAAATTGCCAACGCTCTGGCAGATGATCTATGACTCTGCCGACCCTGCCCATTACCGTTCGTTTCGGATCATCCTCAATCCAGATAGCAAGGCACCAATACCCGCCAGATTCTTCAGAGATGCCATCGAGGAGTTCTTTGGGAAGGCATTTTTAAAGAGTCTGTACGACGAGGCATCGCTCTCAACCCTGCTGAACGAATTCTTGACCAGGACAGGTTGAATACATGCAGATCGATCCCGCCGACCTCTGTGCTTCGCTGGTTCAGATCAGAACAGACAATCCACCCGGGGATACCCGGGACGCCGTTGAGTACATCAGAAACCTGCTCGAAGGCCTCGGCGTCAGGTCCATGATCGCCGGCGAAGAGCCAAAAAAGGCCAACCTCATCTCCAGTCAGAAGGATGCCACCCTCCTCTTCTGCGGTCATCTGGATGTGGTTCCTGCAATCGATCAGGGGTGGACCTATCCCCCGTTCGAGGGGGATAGCGTGGGAGGATTCATCTGGGGACGGGGGTCCACCGATATGAAAGGCGGCTGTGCGGCTGTCATCAGTGCCCTCGCCGCGGTGATCGAGGAAGGGCTCGAACCCCCCGTGGACCTGGCCTTCGTCTGTGATGAGGAGATCGGTGGTAAAGGAATCCGACACCTGCTCAAAGCAGGACTCCTCTCCCCGATGGATTGTGTGATCGCCGAACCGACACCAGCCAGGAATCCATGCATCGGCCAGAAAGGACTCTGCAGGATGACCCTGAACTTCTCCGGGAACCCCGGGCACAGTTCGCTGTATCCCGACAGGGGGGTCAGTGCGATCATGGAGGCGATGAACCTCCTCAAATACCTCGACGAAGTCCATGAACAGGAGTTCGAGGCCGGCGATCTTCTCGACGAGATCCTCGATCAGTCGACGGCTGTCCTGGAAGAGACCTTCTCGATACAGGGGCTCAGTCACGTGCTCAGACGGGTGATGTTCAACCCCGGACGGATCGAAGGGGGCGAGAAGGCGAACATCGTAGCCCAGCAGTGCATGCTCGAACTCGATCTCCGCCTCCCCTGGGGATGTGGGCTCGAACAACTGGTCACGGGTATCCAGGAGCACGCCCAGAACGCCACCATGACCATTCAGAGCAGTGCAGAGCCAAGTTTCACCCCAGCAGATGCACGGATAACTACAGCAGTCTGCAGAGCCGTCAGCAGCGAGTACAGCACCCCAGCAATTCCGATCGTCCAGTGGGCTGCCAGCGATGCCAGGGCGCTGCGACCGGAAGGGTTCGACGTGGTCGAGTATGGACCCGGCGAGATCAGCACTATGCACGCGATTGACGAACGGGTCTCGATCGATCAACTGGAAACGGCCTCCAGGATCTATGCCCGGATTATGAGAGAGTACTCAGTCTGAAAGACTTTAGGGGAAACAGACCCACCTTTCTTTTCATGCTGATCCTCTGTCACCTCTTTGTGGGAACCATCCTCGGACTGGTCCTCTCCGATCTACTCGGGGATCGGCGCCTGGTCGCTGCATGCATGGCCGGCGCCGTGCTCCCGGACCTGATCGACAAGCCGCTCGGTCACCTGCTATTCAAAGCAACGATCGACAATGGCAGACTCTTTACCCACAGCCTCCTCCTCTGCCTCATTCTGTTTCTGATCGCCGGACTGCTGATCTCTCGAAGAAAGGGACCACTGCTCATGGGAATCGGAGTCGGCGTCCTCTCCCACCAGATCCTCGATGCGATGTGGACACAGCCAGAACTCTGGTACTACCCACTGCTCGGCCAGTATACCAAACAGTCATACCCGGACTTCTTCCTCCACATGCTCCTGGTCGAACTGACCACCCCAACCGAGTGGCTCTTTTTTGCGGGGATCCTGATCTGCCTCTTCTCATGGTACAGGGGAGAATGGATACGGTCGCTGACCCCTGCCCCACTCATCCGATACGAACGGCAGTTCAGAACACTGATCCTTGCCCTGATCGGGTGCGCCGGTGCCGCTGCGCTGCTCGCCGGATTCATGGGGAGTGACACCATACTGACCGGACTGACAACTCCGCTCGACAACCTGATCCTCGGATCCTCAGCAGTCGCCGGCGCAATTCTCGGGGGATTTGTCTTTAGAAAGAGGGAGACCAGGGTTGAAGGCTGGGAGAGGTGACCTGCAACTCCAGGACATCTGCCTGCGAAAGGGAGGAGAGAAAGGTCTGCAGGTGGTAAAAGTCCTCGACGACCATCTCTGAATAGAGATCGTCCGGCAACAGTGATGCGAACTTCCAGGCTTCCCGGGGGGGCAGAGGGAGAAAGGGGGCGACCTGGCCTGCAGTCACCGATTGCAGATCCCTCAGCACCTCTGCCACCCGCCTTCCGGCACCGGGTCGGCCCTTCTGTTCGACGATCAGGTGGGTGTCGGTATACCTCACCCTGCATGAGAGACGGTCTTCGAGCAATGTAGCCAGCACCTGGTTGAAGAGGCTGCCCTGGAACGAGAGGACCACCACCCGAAAGCCGGTGGCGAGGGGCTCCTCCCAGACCTGCAGGCCGCTCTGCCGTACACCGGACGGATAGGTAGAACAGATTTCAGCCAGCAATGCCTGCTCCTCCCCATCGATCGGAACATTCGTCTTCCCGGCCGCAATGATCTCAAGCATGCCACGGGCGACTAATGGAGTCAGCGATGAACGCGATCCGATCCAGAAGATCGGGGTCGAACACTGACCGGCTGACGCGCGGGTCACGATCACCAGATGGTGCTGTTGATCGCACCCTGCCACCGACCAGAGACGCCCTCCGAGCGGAAACGCATCCCCGGGCATGAGATGCAACGAACGACCGTCAAGCCGGCCGATGCGATCACCATCAGGGGTGATCACCTGGTACTCACTCACTGAGGAGAGAACCGAGAAGAGATCCTTTCTTCCGGCTCCCCCGAAGGTCGTTTCGCCTGCATCACCGAGCATCAGTAGCCCCCCATCGGTCGCCATAATCCCAAGTTCGATCAGGTTATCGATCAGGCGATCGATCGTCTCCGGATTTGCCGATAGAAACGGAAAGAGCGGAAAGATATGACGGGAGAGCGATGAACGGGACGTTCGCCCGGATTTTATCAGGTACAGGAGCATCTGCTGAAGGACCACAGCATACGGCTTCTCTGGCGGGGAGAGGGGTTCCACCTGATGTACCGCCGCCGCCTCGATCACCGCAAGCGTGATAAGGAGATCCTCAGGGCCCAACAGAAAGGTCATCGTGGCAGGAGAGCCCCGCCGGCCGCTCCGCCCAAGCCGCTGCAGAAACGAGGAGACCGAAGTAGGCGGACCGACCTGGACAATCAGGTCGAGATCCCCGATGTCGATCCCTAACTCGAGGGTGGAGGTGCAGATAATACACACCGGACCCGGCCGGGTGGTCGCTTCCTCTGCTGCACGCCGCAGATCTGGTGCGAGTGCCGAGTGGTGGACATAGGCATGGGGAATCTCCGCACCGATGGAACGTCGGACCTTCTCAGCCTCGCTCCGGCTCTTGACGAAGACCAGAGCCCGCCGGCCGGCGACCACCCCCGTCAGCAACTGGTACCGTTCTATCGGGTCCTCCCGAACGATAAAGGAGAAACGCTTCTCCGCAGGGAGACCCGTGGACCGCACCACCTGCCCCTGTCGACCCGGTCCCGAGAGCCACCCGAGGATCGATTCAGGGTTCCCAACGGTCGCGGAAAGTCCGATACGCTGTACTTTCCCCCCTGTAATCGTGTCGAGCCGATCGAGGAGGACCTTCAGATGGACACCTCGAGGATCCGGGACGAACGCATGAACCTCATCGATCACGACCGCGCGAAGCTGGGCGAGATCCTCAGAGAGCACCGGATCGAGCAGCAGCACTTCCAGCGATTCGGGCGTGATCATCAGGATCTGCGGAGGATCTTCCCATCGGCGTTCCCCTTTCGGAACATCTCCGTGCCACATCTGGACGGTGATCCCGGCCGGCCTGGCCAGGGTGGTGATCCGTTCCTCCTGATCGTTGATCAGTGCCTTCAAAGGGGAGAGATAGAGACAGGCGATCCCTGCCAACCCCTCCCTGAGGATCCGATCGATCACCGGGATCATGGCGGCTTCAGTCTTTCCTCCGGCAGTCGGAGCGAGTACCAGCAGATCATCGCCGCCAGAGGCTGCTTGCCAGGCCTGTTCCTGCAGAGGCCGAAGATCATCCCAGCCGAGCCGGTGCTGGAGAGTCTGCCGGAGCGTCGGGTGGAGAGCGGCGAAGCAGGAGGGAGGCATATACTAGAACATTGATCGCGATCGCATATTGGATTAGGGGTAGAGGGAGAAGCGGTCAGTGCCGGAGACCAAACGTCCGAACGATCTTGGACCGGAGAACCTCCTGCGGATAGGCACCGGTGATCCGCCCGACCAGTTTACCAGAAGAGAAGAGCAGGATCGTCGGAATGGCAGAGATCTGGAACCTGGCACTGATCTGATGGTTCTCATCGGTGTTGCACTTTGCAAAGGTGACTGTCGGAGCCATCTCTCTCGCCAGGGACTCGATGATCGGACCGACCCTCCTGCAGGGACCGCACCAGGGTGCCCAGCAGTCCATCACGAGCAACGGGTGCGAAGTCAGCGTCTGTTCCATATTCATCACCGTGATCGGGAGGACACTCACCAACACGGGTTCTAGGACTGGTTCCAGTACATGCGCCCTCTGCTGCATGATCTCTTTGATGCGCTCCTCCCGCAGATGCTGAAGTTCATCATCCATGTCGTCGGTATACGAGGACGCCCTATTTAGAGATATCTCATAAGTTAGCCATCAATTAACCAAAAATTATATATCTCAGTGTCTCATATAGTAGTAACCTGCATAGGAAGCGAGGTAGGGTAGTCAGGAGATCCCGACGGGCTCATAACCCGTAGACCGATGGTTCAAATCCATCCCTCGCTATCGATTGTTCATACTTTCTTTTGACATTTTCTTCTTCAGACGAATGTCTGATCATTTCATCCCAAATGTCAGGAGTTCTTCAGCACAACCATACAGTTCAGCCCAATCAAAAAGAGAGAAGTTCGTCTGCCCAATCCCACAAACTTGAGATGCGATTCAGATTGACTACAAAAAAGGGGAGAGAGATCGCCTCATGCACATATCTATTTTCAGGTTTTTAACTATCTATCACCATACCATCAAATATTAAAAAAAGGATTATAATTTGCCGAGGATCAGGCGAAACCCGCCAGCAATTCCTTGATCTGGGGATCTGTCTTGAGTGTATACAGGTAATAGACCAGGGCGCAGGCACCGGCCACGACCATCTGGATAAGAGGAGAGATACCCCAACATTTGAGAATCATGATCAGCACCCCAGCCGGCACAAAAAGTGCCACATTGGAGAGAACAATCCTGAACGTCCTTCTGAGCGGCACTCCACTGAATGAGAGGAGCTGCAGACAGAGATACCCGTACACAGCGATCCCTGAGACCGCAAAGAGGAAGATTGCAAGACGGGCGCTGCCGAGCATTCCCCCGACGACCAGGGCGAGCAGTCGGGTAACAAAGTTCGCAATATTGACTTTCAAACCAAAACCCTGCTTCTCCTGCACCATGTAGATGGTCGATAGTGGAGAGGTAATGAACCAGATAAGGGCCCATACACTGAGCAACTGAGTATAGAAACCAGCCTCCCCCCAGGCACTCCCAAAGACCAGGACAAAGAGCTCCTCCCCCATCATTGAGAGCAGCAGCATTGGAAATAGACCTATCTTCAGCAGCACCCCAAAGACGCTCTCGGTCAGGACACTGAGCGATCCATGCTTCTGGGCGTCCGAAGCTCGCTGAAAGAAGACCTGCTGAATAGCGCCGCCGATCAGATCCATCGGCATCTGGATCAGCCTGAACCCAAGTGAATAATATCCGACCACCGTCGTCGAGAAGTAGGCTGCGAGCAGAAACGAGGGGAGCTGCCAGGAGGCAACATTGAGCAGCCCGGACCAGGACTCAAAGAGGGGGAACTTCTTGTACCGGATCATCCCGGCCTTCATCCCACTCCAGGAGATCTCCCGCCGAAGCAGGGCGAGGTCGTCTCGGGCGATCTGCCAGCCGAGGATCAGGGTGGCCACCGTTGTTCCGAAGACATTCGCACCGATCAGGCTGCCGCTGGTCGCCATCCCAACCCCGCCGGCGCCCACCTGTGCGCCGGTGATCGCCAGGGAAGATACCATTCGCGCCATCGAGAGACGCCCATAGTGGCGGGATCGCGAGTTCCAGTAGTTGAGCGCCAGAAAAACACCGGTCATAAAGATGAACGGCGGAATGAGCCAGAGATAACCGGCGAGGGACTCCGCATTGAGCAGTTCCAGGAATGGTCCTTCCCCAATCCAGATCAGTGGAACTGTCAGCACCGAGATGACAGTCACCACGAGCAGACAGAGACCAAGCAGGTTGGCCGCATCCTCCTCCCGCTCAGGGAGCATGATCGAGAACTCGTACCGCAGGCAGGCGACGACGCTCAGGATCTTGGTGATCGCAGTGAAGACCGCCAGTAGGCCGAAAGCCTCAGGCGTATACATCCGCGTCAGCACTGGTGAAGCAAGGACCACTATCACCTGTGCCAGGGTGGTCCCAGTTACGAGTTTGAGGACATCAGTCGAGAAACTTTTCTCGCCATCGATCCGTGCATTCTTCTCCTCCTCAGATTCTGCCCCACTCATAGCATACCTTGTGACAGTAGTATCGGTGACCCAAGAAGATAAAATGGAACGATAAAGAATAGAAGAGGTAACCAGGAACCAGGCCGGTCACCAGGAGGGATCGCAGGGGATCTAGGGGGTCTTCACCGCGGGTACAGAGCCGTTACATTCTATTTTTTTGGCCGGCGCCCCAGCGATCAGGATCCCCTCTTCAGTGAACGACCGGGTCACCACAGCATTGGCGCCGATGGTGATATTGTCAGCGATGGAGATCTGCCCAAAGAGCACCGCCCCAGGACCAATACATACATTGTTTCCGATCTGGGGGGCCTCGGTGTCGGTTCCGGCCCGTGAACCGATGTTCACACAAACATGAAGCCGGCAGTTCTCACCTACCCGTACACAACTGTTCACAACGATCGTCCCCACGCTGGTGATCGCCAATCCCGGGCCAAAGACATGTTGGGGGATCGTATACCCGAGCAGCAGACCAAAGAGCCGGAACATGATCGAATAATAGACCAGGAACGGCTTCCAGAAGAGCGAGGTTCGACAGTTCTCATAGAATTCCACTGTTCGGAGCAACCGCTGGAACCTCCAGATCTCATCCCCAAAGAGTTTTGGCCTCTTCCTCTGCCGGTTGAGTGCCACCCGGTCCGCCTCAAGATAGAACAGATACTCATCTTTAGATCTGATCACCAGGTACCACCGTTCACCTCAGGGATGGCATCTGCTGCCACCCCATTGAATAACGACCATACATTTGCATCCGAATCAAGATAAAGATCACTACCCCCAGGATAGATAACTCATCAAGAGGGTCAGTATCTCCCCGAGATCAGATCTTTTATACTGGGGTAAAGAGAAACATATGTGAAACGCTGAAAGAAGAGTAGACTTGAATCACAGGTATTTTCTGAATTCGCAGATTCCCTCGTGGTCACGAGGACATGTTTGAAACGTATCCAGAAAGGATCGATCGTTCAATCAAATATACAGATACCCATCAGGGAGCGGTCATGCATGATGAAGACGCCCAATCACAGCGTCTTACAATCCAGAAGATCGGTACCCCACTCATACAACATCAATCATTATGAGGAACAATTCAATGAAGATACTCGCATTCGGTGCACATCCAGATGATCTGGAGATCGGGATGGGAGGGACCATCGCCCGGCATATCAGCAGAGGGCATGAGGTACTGATGGTAGTCGCCACCGTCCCAAACAGAAAAGAGATCAGGATACCAGAGGCGGAGCAAGCTGCAGCGATCCTCGGTGCAGATTTGATCGTCATGGATGTGCCCCCCGATGAACTGGTCTTCTCCCGAGAGATGGTGCGGCAGTTCGACCAGATTTTTAAAGATTTCAGACCGAATGTCGTCTACACCCACTCCAACAACGATTCACACCAGGATCACAACGCGGTGACCAATGCGGTGATCGCGACGACCAGGAAGAACGACTGCTCGCTCTACATGTACGAACAGACGATCCCTGGCGGTATCGCACCGTTGCCGTTCCGTGGGCAGTATTTCATCGATATATCAGAGACGATAGACCAGAAGCTCGAGAGTATCATGGCTCACAAATCTCAACTCGACACCTATGGACCATGGTGGCTGGAAGGGATCAAAGGGCGGGCCAGTTACCATGGGTTCCAGGTGAACACCAAGTACGCTGAAGTCTTCGAAGTCGTCAAACACCTTGCAGACTGGTAATCAAGTTAATTATCGAGAAGATAATACTTCTTTTATATAACGCACACAAATAAATTAAGAAAGGGGATCAGATGAGATCTGAACAGGTATTATTCTTCACTCAGAAGGAAGAGGAGTTCGTCGACCTGCTGATCGGGATCGGGATCAGACGGAACCTAGCAAAGGTTCTTGTCTTCCTCTCCAGCACCAGTGAAGCGACCTCACGGGATATCGAGCGTGGAACCGACCTCCGACAGCCAGAGGTGAGCATTGCAATGAGCAGGCTCCATACCGAAGGATGGATCGAGAGCAGAGAGAGCAAGGCTGAAAGCAAAGGAAGGCCGGTGAAGATCTATCGGCTTGGTCATCCGATCAATGCGATCGTCGATCAAATTGAGGCGGATAAACGATCAGAGGCAGAACTGCAGCGTCAGACGATGCAGCAACTCCGCGATCTCCTCTCACAGAGGGAACTGACCGTTTCGTGAGAGTACCTGACACCCGTTTGAATCACCGACGACCACTGTCGTCTTATCAGCAAAAGTAGTGAAGAGGCCACAGGTGACAACCCCGGGGATCGATGAGAGGTGGATATCAAGGGCAGTGGGGTCACCGATAGTACCAAAGCCACAGTCGATCACCATATTGCCATTGTCGGTGATGACAGGCCCGTCTTTTTTAATTCCTTCCCGAAGTACAGGGACACCACCAATTGTTTTGAGGTATCGGATCACGGGCACATAAGCAGAGGAGAGAACTTCGATCGGGACCACAGCATCCAGTTTTCGGGTTAGTTTGGAGGGATCCGCAACAATAACCAGAGATTTGGCCGCAAAGGCCACGCACTTCTCCTGGGTCTGGGCAGCACCCCGACCCTTGATCAAAGCAAAACCAGGGTCGACCTGATCAGCTCCATCGATGGCCAGATCGATCACAGGATAGTCGTTCAGCGTTGCCAGAGGAATTCCACAACCCCGTGCCCGGATCGCGGTCTGGAACGAGGTCGGGATTCCAGTGATAACAAGCCCCTCCCGGATCCGTGCAGCGAGCCGCTCCATCGCAAAGAAGACCGTCGAGCCCGTTCCAAGCCCGACAACCATTCCATCCGCGACCATATCGGCGGCACGATACCCGGCCTCACGCTTTCCTACAGCCTGTGCTGATGCATCAACCATAGACCAAGGTGGGAGGTCTGCAGATAAGAAAGGGTAGGCACAGGTTCACTTCTCAAGAGAGAAGAGCCTACTCATATCATCGACGGCCCAGGTGGCCGTGCAGTCCAGAGTGATCGGGGTGATCGAGATCGCCCCGCTCTTGATCGCATGAAAATCAGTCCCCTCTTCAGCATCATCGAGCAGCGGACCATTGATCCAGAAGTACGGACGACCCCGGGGATCCAGCCTTTTTTCGACCCCGGTCCGAAAGAGTTTCTTGGCGAGCCGGGTGACCACGTATCCGCCCCGGATCATCGAGGGAACATTCACATTGATCACATCGGTTGACTGAGGAAAACCCTGTTCAAAAATCCTGGAACATACATCCCGGACCACCTGCTTTGCACTGGAAAAACTCTGGCTCGGTCGTCGAGGATCGTCGAATTTATCACCCTGATCCTCAACCTGCAGCGAAAAAGCCACAGCAGGCGTCCCCTGATTGGCCGCTTCCAGCGCAGCTCCGACGGTGCCCGAGGTCATGATCGATTCGTACGAGAGGTTCTCTCCGATGTTGATCCCGCTGACAACCAGATCGGGCTTCAGATCGAGGGCATATAACCCAATGATCACCGCATCAGTTGGTTTCCCACCAACAGCATAGGCAGAAATCCCATGCATCGAAACCATGCCGGCCCGGATCGGCTCAAAGATCGAGATCGATCGCCCGACGGCACTCTGCTGAGAGGCGGGGGCCACCACCGTCACCTCACAGATATCAGATAGGGCTTCATATGCCGCCCATAGTCCGACAGAGTTGATTCCATCATCATTTGTCAGCAGCACCCTGGGTTTTTTCATCCAAGTACCTCTGCGCAGGGACTGCAGAAATAGTCATCGGAACCTGAGATTACCCTGTTCTGATCGTCACACTCATCTGGATATACGGTGAATGGATCGGATATGAAGGCGCTCATTGCAGAGTATACGATGACGAGAGAGCCGGCCTGTGCAGAGGAAGGGAGAGCGATGCTTGAGGTGCTCTCAGCGTCTTTTGAACGGTGCGGCTACGAGGTACTGACTCCTGAGGGGGACGATTTTTCAGAGGAGATCCGACGCCTCGCCCCCCTCTGCGATGTTGGACTGGTGATCGCCCCCGACCCACTCCTCGCCGGGTTCAGCGCGACCCTTGAACACCTGACCAACAACATTGGTTGCGGTTCGATGAGCGTCGCAGTCTGTGCCAATAAACTGCGAGCTAAAACGGTCCTCGCCAAACATGGTGTCCCTGTGCCGGAGTTGATGACGGCAGGGCTGCGAATCGTAAAGCCGATCAGGGGATACGGTAGTGCCGGGGTGCGCCTGACTGACGAGCCGGCAGGGGAGGTAGAGTTTGGGGAGCGGTTTATCGAGGGAGAGCACATTTCGGTCAGCATGGTCGGTTCCCGTGTCGTTGGGGATGCCTGTGACAACTATTCAGGCGATCCGCCCCTGCTGCTGGCCGTGAACAGACAGACGATCAGCCAGGGACCGGATGGCCAGATCCGATACCTGGGCGGTGAGACCCCCATCGATCACCCCCGCCAGGATGAAATCGTTGCGACTGCTGCACTGGCATTGAACCGGCTCGGCTGCCAGGGTTATACCGGGGTCGATATGGTTGTGGCGGACCACTGCTATGTGGTCGATGTGAACCCCAGGATCACGACGAGCCTGGTCGGTATCGCCGCCTGTATGGAGGAGGAGATCGCCGACGTGCTGGTCAATGCGTCGCACGGCAGGGGACCCGGATCGGTTCACCTGTCCGGCAGCGTCCGGTTCGATACCCACGGCGGAGTCACCAGATTATGATCGGGATCGACGTCGGCGGTGCGAATCTCAAGGTAGTGACCGAGAAAGGGGTGGCGATTCATTACTGCCCGCTCTGGGAGAAGGCCCCGATCACAACACTGCTCAGGCCCTATAACCCGGGCCTCACCGAAGAAGCTGCCGTCGTGATGAGTGGAGAACTGGCCGACTGCTTCCCAGCCAAGGAGCAGGGGATCCGGTTCATCGTAAACGCCGTCAGGGCAGCATTCCCTCAATCCCGGTTCTATGGCATGGACGGGGCCTTTCATGACGATTCAGACCCCTCGCTGGCAGCGGCCAACTGGCTCGCTTCTGCCGACAGGCTCAGAAGAGAGCACCCGAACGCCCTCTTCGTCGACTTCGGCTCGACGACGACCGACATCATCCCGCTGACCCGATTCTCTGACCTGACCGGACTGACCGATCTGCTCAGACTACAGCGGGGATACCTGATCTATACCGGTATGCTCAGGACCAACGTCGCAGCCATCCTTCACTCGGTTGATCTTGAGGGAGTCAGGACTCCTATTTCAAGCGAATACTTTGCGACCAGTGCCGATCTCCACCTGGTTCTGGGGCATATCACCACTGAGCAGTATACCTGCGACGCTCCCGATCACAGGGAGAAGACCCTGGTCGGCTCACAGAGGAGGCTCGCCCGAGTCGTCTGTGCAGACCTGGAAGAGATTGGAGAGGTCGGGGTCCTATCAATCGCAGAACAGTGCTGGGCGATCCAGAGTCATGCCATCAGAAGAGAGGTGGAACGGATAGCCGAGGTTTCAGGTGCAGACGAGGTGCTGACTGCAGGGATTGGGGCCGGCCTCATTGCGGGGGTACTCGGCGGTACCAGCCTTGAAGAGGAACTCGGAGAACTCGCCGATGCCCTTCCAGCCTGGGCGGTCCGCGAGATGGCGTTGCAGAACAGATCACACTGACAGAGAGTGACAGCCGATCCATCTCCCACACATCCTCTATTTTGATAAGGATCTGATGACTTCCTGGTTAGATAAATCCACGGACATGCAGGCAGCCAGTGCATCCTCCCCGGTGATCGGCTCTCCTGCACTCCTGGCTGCAGCCAGCGATGACAGGTTCAGGAGCGAGCGAGGAAAGGTGATCCCAAAGAGGTTATCAGTCACGGCCGGCATGATCGGGAGAGTCGCGTAGTTTCTGATCGTGCCACGGTGGAGAACGACACCCAGATCACGAATCAGCCGGTCCGCCTGGGAGTATGGCAACTGGTGGGTGAGGACGATACAAAGATCCACCACAGGGGATCCGAGGTGGACGTCCGGGTAGAATGGAACTTCGGCAGTGACCAGCCGGTGACAGGACCGGCAGTGAAAACGTCGGACCGATACCATGATATCCATCTGGTCCGACCCTTGGAGAAGAGTTGCAAACTTACGATCCTTATAATCATGGACGAGTAAGGGCCCGCCACAATACGGGCAGCACTGTCGTTCGGTGAAGACTACACCATCCATTGCAGAGAGACCCGACCGGACTAGATCCAGCATCAGGGGGAACATGGGAGTCTTCTTCAGTCCAGACACATCCTGCACAGGACATCCTGCGCTAGAACAGGTTGTACCACAGTAGCCATATAAACATTTTCAAAATTATCTCGATAAACACGAACCGACGCCGGATAATACCCACCAAAAATATACAATTTTCAAGAATTGAACCATTATGGTTAAATAAGTAAAGTTACTTAAGTAAATTAAAATTCAACAGTTTGAGGTTTTCTTATGGAGATGAAATACGTACCAACGACCTGTCCGTACTGCGGAACAGGTTGCGGGTTCAATCTTGTCGTCAAAGACGGGAAGGTTGTCGACACCGCACCATGGCATCGTGCCCCAGTAAACCAGGGCAAGACATGTGCAAAGGGGAATTATGCAGCCGAGTTTGTAAACAGCCCGGACCGGCTGACCACCCCCCTGATCAAGAAGGATGGCACGTTCGTCGAGGCATCCTGGGACGAAGCATACGCACTGATCGTTTCCAAGTTCAAAGCATACAAGCCAGAAGAGATGGCGTGTCTTGCATCTGCCCGTGTCTCCAATGAAGAGAATTACCTGTTGCAGAAATTTGCTCGTGCCGTCCTCAAAACACCACACGTCGACCACTGCGCCAGGCTGTGCCACGCATCAACCGTCGCCGGCCTTGCAGCCGTCTTCGGGTCAGGGGCCATGACCAACTCGATCGAGGATATCAGCGAGGCAAAGTGCATCTTTGTGATCGGGTCCAACACTTTTGAGCAGCATCCCCTGATCGGCCGCCGGATCATGATGGCCAGGCTGAACGGGGTAAAAGTGATCGTTGCAGATCCAAGGTTCACCCCCACCGCCAAGCAGGCCGATCTGTACCTGCCCTTCTTCTCAGGCACCGATGTCGCCCTGCTGAACGGGCTGATGCAGCACATCATCAAGAATGGATGGGAGGATAAGGAGTTCATTGCAAAGCGGACCAAGGACTTTGACAAACTCAAAGAGGTCGTGATGAAGGACACTTACAGCCTCGAAAACGTGGCAAAGGTCACCGGTCTCCCGGCAGCGGACATCGCCACTGCAGCCGAGTGGATCGCAAAGGCCGAGTCCAGTGCACTTCTCTATTCGATGGGCATCACCCAGCACACCGTTGGTGTCGATAATGTGAAGTCCACAGCCAACCTGCAGATGATCACCGGAAACCTCGGCAAGCGGGGCGCCGGCGTCTGCGCACTTCGTGGCCAGAACAATGTGCAGGGAGCCTGCGACATGGGCTGCCTGCCGAACGTCTACTCAGGCTACCAGCAGGTCGCCAACTCAGATCTCCACAAGAAGATGACCGAGGCATGGGGATGCGACATCGCCGAGGGCAAGGTCGGGTACACCGTCACCAAGATGATCAACGTTCTCGCTGATGAGCCTGGCACCCTGAAATGCATGTACGTCATGGGCGAGAATCCGATGATCTCTGATCCTGATCTTCACCACGTCGAGAAGGGATTGAAAAACCTCGAATTTATGGTCGTACAGGATATCTTCCTGACTGAGACCGCTGAACTTGCAGACGTTGTCCTTCCGGGCTCCTGCTACGCAGAGCGCGACGGAACCCAGACCAACACCGAGCGGCGTGTCCAGCTCTGGAGAAAGGCGCAGGATGCACCAGGACAGGCAAAGCCCGACTGGCAGATCATCTGTGAACTCGGGGCCGCAATGGGTTACGAGAAGCAGTTTGCATTCAAGAGTCCTGAAGAGATCTTCAACGAAGTGGCCAAGGTCACACCATCCTATGGCGGTATGACCTATGCACGCTTAGGCGCCGAAGGGCTCCACTGGCCATGCCCAACCGCAGAGCACCCCGGAACACCGGTCCTCCACAAGGAGAAGTTCGGAACACCTGATGGTCTCGGCATCCTCACCCCCATCGAATGGAAACAACCGGCAGAAGTACCGGATGCGGAGTACCCACTCCTCCTCACCACCGGCCGCTGCATGTGGCACTGGCATACCGGGACGATGACCCGCCGCTCGGAGAGTCTCGAACGCGAGGAACCGACCGGCTGGGTCGAGATGAACCCTGAAGATGCAAAGGCACTGGGCATCAAGGACAAGGAGATGATCCGGGCAATCTCCCGCAGAGGAGAGATCAATATCGGTGCACGGGTTACAAAGGACATAAAGAAAGGTGTTGTCTTCATGCCATTCCACTTCAAGGAGTGCGCAGCAAACATCCTGACCAACAATGCACTCGACCCGATAGCGAGCATTCCAGAGTACAAGGCGTGCTCTGTGAGGATTGAGAAGATTCCGGAGGTACAGTAATGGCAGCAAAAGGCGACATGGTCCTGGCCTGGACCACCAATGCAGACCTACAGAAGAAAGCAGAGTGTGGGGGTGCAGTCACCGCTCTTCTCAAATATGCACTTGAAAACAAGATCGTCGATGCAGTGCTGACCGTGCAGAGAGGGGTTGACCTCTATGATGCCCAGCCAGTCCTGATCACGAACCCCGAAGACCTGAACAACACGGCAGGTTCCCTCCACTGCGGAACGCTCCTGCTCTCCAAGTTGATCAAGAAGTACCTCGACGGCGCCAGCGACATGAAACTCGGTGTCACCGTCAAGGGCTGCGACATGATGGGGATATACGAACTGGCCAAGCGCAAGCAGATCAACCTCGACAATGTCACCATGATCGGGGTGAACTGTGGCGGCTCAGTAAGCCCGGCCCTCGCACGCACGATGATCCGTGAGAAGTACGAAGTCGACCCGAACGACGTTAAAAAGGAGGAGATCGACAAGGGACAGTTCATCATCGAAACTGAGGAAGGTCACAAAGGTATCGCCATGGACATCCTTGAGGATGAGGGTTTTGGCCGCAGGACCAACTGTCGCCGCTGCAAGCTGAAGGTCCCCCGCCAGGCAGACCTCGCCTGCGGAAACTGGGGTGTTATTGGCGACAAGGCAGGCAAGGCCACCTTCGTCGAAGTCTGCAGCCAGAAGGGCGCAGACCTCCTCACCAGGGCAGAGCAGGCAGGCGCCATCGCCACCGAGCCGGCCCCAGCAAAGGGGATCGAGATCCGGGGAAAGATCGAGGGCGCCATGCTGAAGCTCGGCGACAAGTGGCGAGCAAAGGACTTCACCGAACTCGGTCAGGGACAGACGCGGCTCGAAAAGATCATGAAGGCAACCGCACGCTGCATCAAGTGCTACTCATGCATCGAAGCCTGCCCGATCTGTTACTGCGTGGACTGCTCAACAAAGAACCCGGCACTGGTCACTCCAGGAGAGATCCCACCGAACTTTATGTTCCACCTGATTAGATACGCACATATATCAGACTCCTGCGTGAACTGTGGACAGTGTGAGGAACTCTGCCCAGCAGAGATCCCGAACGCCCTCTTCATGCATGCACAGCAGGTCGAGCTAGAAGATCTCTTCGGCCACAAACCGGGTGTCGACATGACACTGCCGATACTGGCACTGGTCGAAGAGCGTGCAGAGCGCGACCGGCTTGCGAAGACCGGCAGCGACATGATCTATCTGAACTGTTTCAACAAATAATCCCTTTTTTAGGAGTGAGTGAAATCAGTGGCTTTTCTCTTTGACAAGTCTGGATTTTTTACTGCAATTTTCCGTGTTCGATCAGATAAATGTGAATTATCAGCAAATTTATCTATTCCAACGCCAGAAATAGGGAAACGGATCCCGGTATCTCCTAGGATTACCCCAACCTCAAAATGTGGGACACTCCTACGGTTGTATGGGTGCTTCCCCCCACCTTCCTCAGGGAGGCTTCATTCGCAATCTAAGGAATCTTCCGTTAAACCATCAGGAACAGAAGAACAATTATTATCAGTACACCTATTTCTGGCCGCAGGAGAACAATATCCATCATCATCCTGAGAAAAACCAGTGATCGGCGATATCGAATCGTTCGGGGTAATAATAATCATTCCCCTGTTTATAACTGGGTTTGAATGAAAGAAGGAGGTCCTCAGCAGAATCCCGGCAGACATAGGCACCACATTACCCTAATGACGGGATCATGATTGCATCCCCCTCACATCCTTTCACACCCTGGTTTTTCCACCATCCTCACCCATCATTATTCCAAGAATCTTATCATTTTTTTCCAATTCATCAATTTTGTCTCACGAATCTAACCAGGGAACCACTGGGCAAGATGCAGATATTAGGTAAAATCACCCTGATCTGAAAAAGAGGATCAGCAGTTTATTTCAGGGAATGATGAACGTATTCTGAAGGGAGAGTTCGTCATATGGCGCATTGAACGATCTCTCCCATCACCAAGATTTTAGGTCGCCGGGGAGTTACATCTATCATTTTTGGAGAACAATCAAGTATCAATTGTTATCGTATCGTTCGAGATAACAAACACCATAAGATTTTTTTTCACCGGGCTTGAGTGCACGAAGGAGACCGTCAGCATGATCTTCGCAGACATAGGCAAAACTGCCCTCAAATGACTGGAGACCGATAGCATCCTTCCCACAGTATTCACACTTTTCAATTTCTCCCATGATCAATTAGTATTAATTTTATGAGTAATACATTTTTTTAATTTAACATTTGTCGCAGTGATACCCACGAATTACGTGTAGATTTCATAAAAAAATACCGTCGGAACGGAACAAAAACCGGCATGAGATCTGCAGAGTTTGGCGCCGAAGGCCTCCCCTGGCCGTGCCCAAACCACGGAGCACCCCGGAACCCCGATCCTCCACAAAGAAAAGTCAGAACACTAGACAGCCTAGACATCCTCCCATCCTCCGAATGGAATTAACCAATAGAAGTACCGGATGCGGAGGTCCCACTCCACCTCATCACCAATCGCTGCATGTGGCACTTGCACACCGGGACAATAACCTGCAGCCCAGAGACTATCGAATGTGAGAGCCGACCGGCCGGGTTGAGATTAACCCGAAGACGCAAAGGCACTGGGGGGACATCAAAGACAATGAGATGGTCCAGACGGGCCCCCTTTCACCTGGGCAGAGCAGGGAGTTACCATAGCCACAGAGCCGGACCCAGGGGAGGTTTCATCGAACCAACTCGTAATCTCACGAATATGACTGCCAGATCTAAAGATCAACGACCCAATCTGAACCAGATACTTCCTGGCCAGTGAGGATCCGATATGCGCCGGCCGGCACGACTATCTCAAAATGGGCCCCCCTGTCCGGATCCCCGGTCTCCCGTAGAGTAATCCCGGTCACCGCCAGAATTTCACGATCAAGGAAGAGGCCATATCCCCGCACCTTATCAAAATTTTCACCAAATATTCGCTCTTTTTCGTATTCAGGGATCCCATCTCCATCATCAGTATAGATGATACAGAGATGATCCCCGTGCTCTTCTGTCCAGAGTTCAACCAGATTCCCTCCCCGCTGGTAGGTATCGGTGAGGAGCGTAGAGATCACCCTTACCAAGAGTGAGTCTGCAAGGAGACGAACCGCGTCCCCCCTTACCGTAACAGTGGGGACACAGGAGGTGGAGTTCTTGAGCGCAGCAGCGACCACCTTGTCGAGTTGCTGCCAGGATGGGAGGACTGTGCCATGGGACCGAATCTCACGCGTGAACTCGATCAGTTGCTGAATCTGCCGCGCCCCAAGGCTTGCCCGGGCCAGATCCCCCTGCACTTCGGGGTCGGTGACCGATTCGCCTGCAAGATTGAGATACCCGAGCACAATCGTCAGTTCGTTCATAATGTCATGCCTGACCACCCGGTTGGCCTGTTGGAGATTGGCATTGGCAGAGAGCAAACGCTCAATAGCAGATCGTTGAGCGCTGATATCGGTCAAAGTCTCGATCCCCCCTATCACCGCCCCCGAACGATCCGTCACCACAGCAGTCTTCGCGAGCACCAGGCCACCGGCCCCCCCCCTGAGACAGGGCAGATGAACTTCTGCTGATACAGCCCCCGGATCCAGTTCCAGGATGGCATACGGGATCAGATCAGGAGGGGTCCGGGATGGAAGTATCAGGTCGACAAGAGGGGGACGTTCGTCCCCATAGAAGAGGATTCCGCACGCCGTCCCATCCATCCCCACCATATCATCACGGGAAACACCCGAGAGCGTTTCGAGCCGTCGATTCCAACCGATGATACGACCAGAACGCTCCACCACAAACCCGGGGTCTGGTAACTGATCTATCATGCTGCAGAGGAGAGACAGAATATCTTCAGACGAGGGGAGAAGGGATGACATGGAATCAATCTGTAATATCTGATAGTTGGGAGACTGAATACTCATATCTTTCGATGGATCGGTCGAACGGACAGAAGATAGAGCCCACTCTTGGTTTCATTCTCCCAGGAGAAAACCGCAGGGTTATAATAATTACAGAAACTGATATATATTGGGGAAAGAGCGCAAGCAACTGCTATCCCTCTGCCGCTCTGTATTCATGACAAAACTGAAAAAAATCCTGATCGTCGAGGATGATGAGATCATTGCGAGCCTGATCGAACGGATGCTTCAGAAGAAGGACTACACCATCGTGGCCAAGGTCACGAGCGGTGAAGAGGCACTGAATCAGACCGCAGATCTCGGGCCCGATCTGGTGCTGATGGACATCACCCTCAAGGGGGTCATCGATGGGATCTATGCAGCCCGATATATCAACACCATCTTCAATATCCCGGTCGTATTCCTGACTGGCAGTTATGACGACGAAACGATCGAACGGGCAAAGATTGCCGAACCGATGGGATTCATTAGCAAGCCGTTCAATGACAGAGATCTCTACTCAAATATTGAGATCGCACTGTATAACCACACGATGCGGAAGAGAGTGCTGAATCTCAAGGATGGCGGGGTGAAGAGTGTGATGGCCGCACTCGATGCGATCATTATGACAGATATGAGAGGCAGGATCTTCTTCATGAATCCGTACGCAGAGCAGTTGATCAATGTCAGTTACCGACAGGCCATCATGCACTCGATCAACAAACTTTTCTTTCTGATTGATATCAGGACCGGGCAGCCGATCGAGGACCCTATCTATGAAGTGGTGAAGGAGAGCATGGTGATCGGGATCGAGAACAATCTGGCTATGATCACCAACGACAAGAAGAAGCGCCATATCACCCTCTCAGCACGGCCGATCCGGGATACCCGGGACGATGTGATCGCAGTCTATGTGAAGATCCATACCCGCACCCAGACCGAGCGAAAACTGTTCACCACCTGAATCACAGGCGCGGGATCCCAGGATGGCAACCGCATGTGCACCATTTTAAAACCTGCCCCTCCAATAAGTTCCTTGTGAAGGGGAGCGTCGACGGGACCTCGGTGAGGCTCGGGATGGATGGGCTTGTGCTCTATGAGCAGAGTGGCTATGGAAGGCCGGAGAAGGACGGGCTGCGGCTGGCCCCTCAGGAGGCGCTGTACCTGGTCTACCGGTCCAAGATCACCATTGAAGGATATGATCTGGAGAGCCTGATCTCATACTTCTGTGAACAGGAGTTGTTCTTCCGAAGTTTCATCGTCTACCGGGACCTCCGCGAACGGGGGTACGTGGTCCAGACCGGGCCCCATGATTTCCGGGTCTTCCGGCGGGGGCAGCGGCCCGGTGTCGGTACCTCGCAGTACATGGTCAGAGTTCTTTCAGAACGGGACCTGATCGACTTCGAGGTGCTGATCAGCGAGGCGGCAGCCTCAATCAATATGCGCAAACAGCATGTGCTGGCCGTTGTCGACGACGAAGGGGAACTGACCTACTACGAGATCAAACTCCAGCCCCTGCAGAAGGACCAACCTGAGCCCACCCTTGAACCAGTGGATGGTCTCCTCACCGGCAGATCGGTGCTGATCCCGGGGGCGGCCGGCTCAGTGTTCGAAGCGGCCGGTTACGGGAAACGGTTCGATGATCAGAGACTGATGCTCTCGCTGGTCGAGGCGGGCTATCTGCAGAAGAGGGAAATTCTAACCGTGCATCATAGAGATCAGATCCTCTCTCCTGGAGAGTATACCGAACTCTTCAAAGCAGACGATGCCGAGGCCACCGAGAAGGCTGCGGTGTATGACCAGATCCGGGACCTTGGATATATCCCTCGGACCGGGTACAAGTTCGGCCACCACTTCAGGGTCTATGTCTGTGGCATGTCCCATTCAGATCTGCTGATCCATGCGATCGCCAGAGGTACAGCACTGCCGATGAGTGTGATATCCCGTTCGGTCAGGCTCGCCCACAGTGTCAAAAAGAAGATGTTGTTTGGATGTGTACATACTACCGGAATTCAGTACATCGAATTCGGACGAATCAAGTTATGAGCGTACCATCCATGCAGCCATCCATCAACCCCTGGTCGAGCGGCCAGTCCATCGATACGAAAAAACTGTTTGAAGAGTTCGGGATCGAACCAATCGGTCCGGTCCTCGGGGACCTCCCGGAAATCCCGACCTTTATGCGCCGGGGTGTCGTGATCGGTCACCGGGACTATGGACAGATCGCCACGGCGATCAGAGAAAAGAGACCGTTTCATGTGCTGACTGGGTTCATGCCCTCAGGCCACCCGCATCTCGGCCACCTGATGGTGATGAAAGAGGTTGTCTGGCACATCCGGCAGGGTGGCCAGGGGACGATCACCATCGCAGACTGCGAGGCCCATGCCGTCCGGGGGCTCTCCTGGGAGGACTGTGACAAGTACGGACGCGAATACCTGCAATGCCTCTATGCGCTCGGGTTTGAGGGACGGACCTACTTCCAGTCACGAAACGAGGTGCTCAAGAACCTAGCCTTTGAGGCGGCAACCCGGGTAAACTTCTCGGACCTCTCGGCGATCTATGGCTTCGGCTCCGAGACCGCCCTGGCCCATGCGATGAGTGTGATCAACCAGGTCGCCGACATCCTCGATCCACAGGTCGAAGGGGTGCCGGCCCCAACCGTGGTCCCGGTCGGGATCGACCAGGATCCGCATATCAGACTGACACGGGACGTGGCCCGCAAACTGAGATTCTTCACCGTCGAGGACCGGGGGGATCATGTCAGTGTCAGGTCCAAGAATGCCCCGGCCGCCGCCCTTGAGGCCGTGCATCGGACGTATAAAGGATCCAAAAAGTACGAAGGGCATGTCGATATCAGAGGAGTCCCACTCGAAGAGGTGAAGGAGCGGACCCGAGCGGTGGAGATCGAACACGGTGGTTTCGGGTTCTTCACCCCGTCAGCCACCTATCACCAGTTCATGCCGGGGCTGCAGGGTGGGAAGATGTCCTCATCAGTTCCGGAGAGTATCATTGGATTCCATGAACCGGAAGCGGCCGTGAAGAAGAAGGTGATGGGGGCAGTGACCGGGGGTCGACCTACTCTTGAGGAACAGAAGGCAATGGGTGGGGAGGCTGATCGCTGCCCGGTCTATCTCCTCAACCTCTTCCATCTGATCGAAGATGACCGGGAACTGCAGGAACTCAGGGACAGGTGCTGTGGGGGGGAACTGACCTGCGGGGCGTGCAAGAAGGAGACCTTTGCACGGGTCAGCGAATTCCTGCATGACTTTTCAGAACGGATGGATGCAGTCGAGCATCTGGTAGAGGTATAACCATGGAGAAAGAACCATCAGCAGATAAGAGAGGGCCGACAGGAGTCACCCAGAATGAGAAGAGGCTTCTGGCCGTGCTGGCCGGCCACCTGGACAGGACCGCCGAATCGGTGGCCGAGGAGATGCAGACCGCGACCGACGCGGTGATCCAGTGGGCTCACCTGGCAGAGGAGAACGGGTTTGCAACGATGACCAGGACGGTCACCCACACCTATGTACTGAACGAAGAGGGAGAGGTCTATGCCCGTGCTGGGCTGCCGGAACGGCAGTTGCTGAACAGTTTCGAGGGTTCGATCGAGATGGCGACCCTCAAACAGCACCCGCTCTCAAAGATCGGGATCGGCTGGATGCGGAAGAAGGGCTGGGTCACCATCAGGGACGGTTTGATCAGCAGGAACGGGGACGCACCCGAGGGGATCGATGAACTGGCCCTGAAGGGGCCACTAACCGAGGGTGAAGGATTGAACGCCCTGATCCGGCGCGGATTGATCGTCGATCATGAGTCGGCCGTCACGACGATGAGGCTGACCCCAGCCGGCGAGGCACTAGTCAACGAGGGGCTCGATCTCCGGGAGGAGACCGGGCAGATCACTCACGAGCACCTGCTGACCGGGGAGTGGGAGCACCTGAACCTGCGGCGGTACCGAATCGACCGGCTGCCCCGGCGGGCCGTCCCGGGGAAGATCCACCCCTACCAGCGCCTGATCAACGAGATGCGCCAGATCCTGCTGGAGATGGGGTTCACCGAGATCAGTGGGGAACTGGTCCAGAGTGCCTTCTGGAACTTCGACGCCCTCTTCCAGCCTCAGGACCACCCGGCGAGGGAGATGCAGGACACCTTCTACCTCGCCGAAGAGACAGACCTACCCGAGGGGTACGAACGGGTCAAGGCGATGCACGAGCATGGCGGCGACACCACCTCGAGCGGCTGGGGCGGCGTATGGTCGGGGAAAAAGGCGGAACAGTGCGTCCTCCGGACGCACACCACTGGTCTCTCGATCCAGTACCTGGCCACCCATCCGGAACCCCCGGTCAGAGCCTTCTGTATCAGCAGGGTCTACCGCCGCGAGGCGATCGACCCGACGCACACCCCAGAGTTCGAACAGCTCGAAGGGGTCGTGATGGACAAGGAAGTCACCTTCTCGCACCTGCTCGGTTTCTTAAAAGAGTTCTACCTGAAGATGGGCTTCGCCGATGTCCGGTTCCGGCCGGCGTACTTCCCGTACACCGAGCCGAGCGTCGAGCCCGAGGTTTATGTCGACGGCCTCGGCTGGGTGGAGATCGGCGGGGCCGGGATCTTCCGCCAGGAGGTGACCGACCCCTGGGGCGTGAAGACACCAGTGCTCGCATGGGGACTCGGCGTCTCAAGGGTTGCGATGCTGAAATTGGGGCTTAAAGATCTCCGTATGCTCTACCGGAGCGACATCGACTGGATCCGGGACGCCCCGATCCTCCCTGCGGACACCCAATCGTCCACGAGGCGGTGACCAGATGACAATTATCACCCTACCCTACACCTACCTGACAACTCTCATCGGCACGGACAAGGAGACGATCCTTGACAGGCTGCCGATGATCGGGTCAGATATCGAACGGATCGAGGACGACCATGCAGACGTCGAGTTCTTCCCGGACCGACCGGACCTCTTCTCCACAGAAGGGGTCGCCAGGGCGATGAGGGGGTTCCTCGGGATCGAGACCGGGTCGGTCACCTACGAAGTGAAGCCATCAGGGGTCTCGTTCACCATCGACCCGGCCCTCAAAGAGATCCGGCCGTTCCTCGGTTCGGCCGTGATCAGAGGGCTCTCCCTCTCGGAGGAGGCGATCCAGAGCCTGATGGGACTTCAGGAGGCGCTCCACTGGGCCATCGGACGCGGCAGAAAGAAGATGGCTATCGGGCTCCATGACCTGGACAAGATCACTCCGCCCTTTCGGTACTGCGCTGCAGAGAAGAGTAGGTCCTTCGTGCCACTCGACTTCACCGAACCGATGACGATGGAGCAGATGCTCGACGAGCATCCCAAGGGGCGGGCCTATGCCCATCTGGTCAGGGAGCACCCGCGCTATCCGCTGATCGTCGACGCCGAGGACCGGGTCTGCTCGTTCCCACCGATCATCAACGGGGATCTCACAAGGGTCACCACCGAGACGAAGAACATCCTGCTCGACACCACCGGCACCGACCAGCGGGCTGTCGAGGTGACCGTGAAGATCGTCTGCGCCGCCCTCGTCGAGGCCGGCGGGACGGTGGAGAGCGTGACGATCGACGGTGTGGAGTCCCCAGACCTGTCGCCATCAGTCAGGACCGTCTCGGTGGATGAGGGGAATAAACTGCTCGGCCTCTCACTGACCGCCCCGGAGATGGCCACCCTGCTTGAGAAGATGCGTTTTAAAGCGACACCGGACGGGACAGACCGAATCAGAGTCGAGGTCCCCTGCTATCGGGCTGACATCATGCACGACTGGGACATCTTTGAGGATGTCGCAGTCGCGTACGGGTATGAGAACTTCGATGCGACCCTGCCGGAGACGTCGACGATCGGCGAGCAGAGCCAGGTCTCAGTGATCGGGGGCGCCGTCAGGGAGATCCTGACCGGGCTCGGCTACCACGAGGTGATGCCGTTCACTCTGACCAGCGAGACGGTGACCTACGACCTGATGCAGCGCGAGCGGTCGCCGACCGCCCTCCACCTGCTCCACCCGATCACCGAGGACCAGACGATCGTCAGGACTGACCTGCTGCCGCTGCTCCTCGAACTGCTCCAGATGAATAGGTACCGGGAACTGCCCCAGAGAATCTTCTGCACTGGTGATGTCGTCGAGGGGATCAGTACCCACCAGAAAGCGGCTGCCGTCTCCTGCCACGGGGCTGCAGACTTCAGCGAGGCCTACGCAGCTGCGGACGCGCTCTGCAGAGATCTCAACCTCCCCTATACCACAGCAGAGTCAACAGACCCTGCCTTCATCGACGGAAGAAGAGGGGATATCATCGTCGACGGGACCACAGTCGGGGTCTTTGGGGAGATCAGCCCGAGGGTGATCCTCGGGTTCGAACTCGACCACCCGATTGCAGCCGTTGAACTGGACCTCAGAGCCGTACGGGCACACCGCGACCAGCGAGATAGGTCTTGACGTCCCGAACCGTGAACTCACCATAATGAAAGACACTGGCCGCCAGGCAGGCATCCGCCTTGCCTGCGGTCACCCCATCATAAAAGTCTGCGAGGGTTCCGACCCCGCCGCTGGCGATCACCGGAATCGAAACCGCATCTGAGACGGCGGCCGTGATGGCCAGGTCGAACCCGTTCTTCGTACCGTCGGTCTCCATGCTGGTCAGCAGGATCTCGCCGGCGCCCCGCTCTTCTGCATCCTGTACCCACCTGACCGCATCGATCCCTGTCGGGGTCGAACCGCCGTAGATCACCACCTCGTACCAGCAGGTGGTACCGTCGGGGAGATGGATCACTGTAGCGTCGGGGTTCGCTGCGGTGGACCGCCGGACGTCCACGGCGACGACGATACACTGATTACCGAACCGGACGGCCCCGTCGCTGATCAGAGAGGGATCCTTGATCGCGCTGGTGTTAATGCTGACTTTGTCGGCGCCGGCCCGGAGGAGCTGCTGGATGTCATCGATCGTCCTGATCCCACCGCCGACCGTCAGCGGAAGGAAGAGCTGGTCTGCAGCCCGGCTGATCACTGAGAGGATAGCACCCCGCTGCTCCTTCGAGGCGGTGATATCCAGAAAGACCACTTCGTCAGCCCCTTGTTCGTTGTAGCGTTCGGCCAGTTCAACCGGGTCGCCGGCATCCCTGAGGTCGACAAAGTGTGTTCCTTTCACCACTCTCCCGTCCTTGAGATCGAGGCAGGGGATGATCCGTTTGGTCAGAACCATATATACAGGTGAGAGGGCGGCCATATCAGAGTTATGGATTAAGTAATTATACCGCTAATCTATCAGGAGATGACTCCATCCCCTGCAGGACCAGAGATGGCTATTTACAGGTGATTCGAGTCGGGATATCAGCATGGAGAAGGATACAGGGACTTTGAAGATCGAATGGGCAGGGCAGTTCATGCCGGTCCTCTCGCGCATCAGGGAACAGTTTGTAAAAGAGCAGCCTCTTCACGGAGTCACCATCGGGATGGCCCTGCATGTCGAAGCCAAGACCGCCAACCTGGTTATGACCCTGGCCGCGGGCGGTGCAGAGGTCTATATCACCGGCTGCAACCCGCTCAGCACCCAGGATGATGTCGCCCAGGCGTTAAACAGGGTGCCGCATGTCCACTGTTTTGCAGAGCGGGGATGCTCGGTCGAGGAGTACTACGCAGCGATCGACAAGGTCCTCGATGCAAAGCCGTCCGTCACCATCGACGACGGGATGGATCTGATCCACTACATCCATACCAAGCGGCGAGAACTGCTCAGCACGGTGATCGGCGGGTGCGAGGAGACCACCACCGGGATCCACCGGTTACATGCGATGGCCGCGGAAGGAAAACTTGAGTTCCCGGTGGTCGCCGTCAATGACACCCCGATGAAGCATCATTTCGACAATGTCCATGGGACCGGCGAGAGTGTTCTCTCTGCTGTGATGATCACCACCAACGTATTGATCGCCGGCAAGTACCTGGTCGTGGCAGGCTACGGGTTCTGCGGACGCGGGCTTGCACGCAAGGCGCACGGTCTCGGTGCGAAGGTGATCGTCACCGAGGTCGACCCGAGGAAGGCGCTCGAAGCGCATATGGATGGATTTTTGGTGATGTCGATGGCGGAGGCCGCACGTCTCGGGGATATCTTCGTCACCGTCTCAGGGAACGCACATGTGATCAACAGCACTCACTTCAGCCAGTTGAAAGATGGGGCGATTCTCGCCAATGCCGGCCACTTCAACGTGGAGATCGATATCGACTGGCTCGAAGCGCATGCATCGGGAAAGGAGAGCCGTGATGGGATCGACACCTACCTGCTGGATGGAAAGCGGATCCATATCCTTGCAGAGGGCAGGCTCGTAAACCTTGCGACACCGAAGGGGATGGGCCATCCGGCTGAAGTGATGGATCTCTCATTCGCCCTTCAGGCGCTCTGTGCACGTTACATCACCGAACACGGGAAAGAACTCTCCGGCGGAGTCTACGAGGTGCCAGAGGCGATCGATGTGCAGGTCGCCGACCAGAAACTGGCCTCACTCGGGATCACGATCGATACACTCAGCGATGAACAGAAGACCTACCTCTCAAACTGGGACGCCGGTACCTGAACCAACAGAGTACAAAAACTAAAAATCCCCGGTCATCGGGGAACTAGATCTCTTTTAGACCGGCACATTTCTAAAGATCAGCGGAACAGTAGATTACATTTCGGGTGATCTGCATGAAGATGGTGATCAATGGGGAGTGGGTCGGCTCGCTCTCAGACAGAACGTATACGGTAAAGAATCCAGCGAATGGCGAGGCGGTCGGCCCAGCCCCGCTCGGAGTTCGGGATGATGTGAAGCGGGCGGCCGATGCCGCAGAGGAGGCGCTCTCCCGATGGGGGGGCACCTCCTCCCACCATCGGGGGCAGATCCTCACCAGGGCTGCAGCCAGGATCCGGGAACAGGCCGAGGAGATCGCGATAATTCTGACGGCGGAGCAGGGAAAACCGCAGCGTGAGGCAATTGATGAGATCCGGGGTACAGCCAGGGTCTTTGAATACTATGCCGGCCTCTCGTCCAATCTCACGGCCACGGTTCAGCATCTTGAGGACGGGTCCGAAGCGACGGTAATGCGGGAGCCGATCGGGGTCTGTGGGGCGATCATCCCCTGGAACATGCCGGCGCTGTTGATGGCCTGGAAGGTCGGTCCGGCTCTTCTGACCGGGAACACCGTCGTACTCAAGCCGGCCACTGCAACCCCGCTAACCCCCCTGATGCTGGCTGCGGCTCTGCACGATGTCGGGCTTCCCAACGGCGTTCTGAACGTGGTGACCGGTTCAGGCGACGAGGTAGGGGAGGAGATCGTCCGTTCCAAACAAATTCAGAAGGTCTCGTTCACCGGCTCGACCCAGACCGGCAAGCGGATCATGACACTGGCGGCCCATGACCTCAAGAGGTTGACCCTCGAACTTGGGGGGAGTGATCCAATGATCGTTTGTGGGGATGCTGATATCCCTAAGGCCGTCGCCGGAGCCGTCGCCGGCAGGTTCTATAATGCCGGACAGATCTGCACCGCGGTGAAACGCCTCTATGTCGTCGACTCGGTCGCCGACCAGGTGATCGAACAGATTACCGAGAAGGTCGGCCAGATCACCATCGGTGACGGAATGAAGCCTGAGGTGAAGATGGGACCGCTCTCCAGCCTGCAAGGGCGGGAGTCAATCCGCTCGGTCGTCAGGCAGGTGGTCGACCGGGAGGAAGGTCGAGTGATCGCCGGAGGGGAACTACCACAGGGGGATGAGTACATCCGGGGGAACTTCTATACCCCGACGCTGGTGACTGATGTCGTCCCGGATTCGATCCTGCTTCGAGAGGAGATCTTTGGACCGGTACTCCCGATTGTTCGGGTGAAGGATCTGAACGAAGCGATTACTGCCGCCAACAGCACACGCTACGGGCTGGGTGCTTCGATCTGGACCAGTGACCTAAAGACGATTCGGACTGCAGTCAGCGGGCTGAAGGCCGGTATTATCTGGGTGAACCAGCACCTGAAGATCCCACCGGAGGTGCCCTTCGGAGGCGTGAAGGAGAGTGGGGTCGGTCGGGAGAACGGTCTGCAGTCTCTGGATGCCTACACCGAGGCGAAGACGGTGCTGGTCAGACTCTGACCTGGCCTGCCATTTCTTCATCTAATTTCAGGAATTCTCTTTTCATTATCACAAACGACAGATTTGATATAGTGGCATATGAACAATCTTGGTGAACTCCAGATCCGGAATAGCAGTGGATATGATAGCGAGTAGTGGAGAGAGATGAAATTCAATGGATGTTATTATTGTTTGTCATACAGCGTTCGGTTCAGTTATTGGGGATATAATCTCATAGGATGATAATTCCATCGAGGTCGATAGAGGAGTTCCTATTCTGGTCGCCATCACTGAAGGAATGAGGTCTGAGGTCACCTTTGCCGTGATGCCCGAGGTGGTATCACACTTCGTCCCTGCATCCTGGCACGAAATGGGCTGCAGATCCATCCTGGAAGGGAACCACTTCTCAATCAAGGATAAACACAATACACGAGTGATGATTACCTTTGAGAGCACCGCAACCAGCAGAAGGAATCCTCTATCCTCAAATTAGATGGATTATAACTTAAGGGTTTACAAAAAACTCAGAATAATCTACTGAGCTCAGCCCAAAAGTCTCCATAGTATCAGTATGCAGGCGATGATGACCAGTCCTCGAAATGATTCCTCGAGCTGCTCATATCTGGATGAAATCTTCCTGAATGCCTTGACCCAGCTAAAGAACCGTTCAACTGCTCCTTGAGAACGATAGATCATAGGATCGAATCGATATGATCGTCCCCTTTTGGGTCGTCTACGATTTCTCCGATTGACTGGGATCATCATCAATTTCGATGGATGCCATACGGAGACCCTAGGGGACAATTAGAGATGATAATTTCGGGAAGACCGCTACCGATTACGTCGGACATAGAAGAATATAACCAGCAGGGAGATGAATCCCATCACCCACTCAGGGGGTGAGGAGATCTCACGAATGAATCCATTCAGAAAATAGTCAGAAACAATACCCACGGTAGGATAAGGACCAAGAAACGGATATAGCCAGTTTATCGGCTGCAGCCACATCAGATCCAGGAGCTGGTGTGAGAGGACCCCAACCCCCATCGCCACAAGGTCAGCACGACCAGTCCAATACAGGAGCAGAGCCCCTATTAGAAACAACAGACCCAGGAAAAGAAGACCATGAGTATAGATCCGTCCACCACCATCAACGATCGTCCCGAGAATCAGATAACCAAGTGGTTTGTCAACCAAGTCGGGAAGCACTGCGCCGAAGGCGCAGGGGAGGAGGAGATGGCGTCCGCTGAATCGACTGAGCAGATATCCGAGGAGCACCCCGATAAAGAGATGAATGAAAAAAAACATGGAGATAGATAAACCATCAGATCATTTCAAACAGCCGGCACGTTATGTGTGTAGGATGGGATCACCGATTGATCTGTTGCGGTCTCGATAAATCCATCAGGGAACCGAGTCGTGGTGATTGATGGAGAGATATCTGGATTTATAAAACCTACAAACCAGGTGTTCTGCAGATAGGAGTCTGCCCGTTCAAAGTCGATCTTTGGGGTGATATACTGCATACCCTGCCCCCCAGGACTGGTCTCTGCATATGAATCGAGGCTGATCACAGCCTCGTCCACAGATACAGAACGGACTTCTACACCCCTCGAACTAAATGGAGAGAGCGCTGCAGCAAGTTCAGTGGACGGATCGATAAGATGGAGATAGACAGCAGTCATCTCAATAGGCGTCAGGTGATAACCAAGGGTAACCACAGCACCACCTGACTGACCCACGGATATATCAAGTGATGTCGTCTCAAATGCAGCTGCCGGCGATACAACCAGCACCGCTGCAACAAGACCGATCATCAGCATCATGCTTTTCTTCATGGGTATCATCAAACATTTGGGGAGGAGATATGATAAAGGTTCCCGGCTCACCTGATCAAATAGGAATAGCATATGAGAAGGGCGTGTATGAAAGTTTGCAGTACGTGGGAGATGGGTAAGTGAGTGAACAGACGATGCAGGAATTCGCAGAGACATGCGCAGACCAGAACAGTACAGATGAACTGTTAGAAGGGCTCGAACCTCTCTCCGATGGATCATTTCGGTATCTTATGAATGAGGCTAGTTTGCTCGACTGTATCGAGTGGGATCTGACACCTCGCGAGTGGGTGGGGGGGCTCAACCTTGCAGTGCTCAGGCAGTTGACCGGAACCTATGCCGACTGGAAATCGGCAGAGGTGATTGCACGGGCACTGGCCAGGTTTGGAATTGAGATCGATGGCGAAGAAGCAAAGGATAGTACCTACACCCTGATCGTTACCAGGGGGATGAAGGTGCTGAGAAAGATGGCAGAAGCAGTTCCCACGGTGGACGTCCAACAGGAGAACTGATCGCGTGGGGCTGGTCCTGCACAGATGCTTTCCCTTTTTTAAGAGTCCAATTCACGTTCGTCTCTGAATCTACTTCAACGGTAGAATTGGACTTAATCTAACAATAAACTGATAAATTATGGAAATTAGCCGATCGGTAATAGTAATATTTAAATAATAAAGAAAGAAGAGTTGTTCCAATATTAATTTATATTAAAAGGTAGTATCTATATTCATACCACGAAGGTGGGAACCGAGGTGAGGCAATTACGAAGTTACAGATAGAGCAGTATTGGAGATCTCCGGCAGCGGAACCAGACCAGTCCCAGAGGCCGGCGTAACCAGGCTTCCGGGCGGACAGACCCTGGCCACAGTGCCGAATTCAGAAGAGAGCCATAGGGCTCTCCTGATATCAGGTGCATTAGATCCGTGGTCCCGAACCGGGAGTGGGATATGATCAGGCGCGGCACCATCACCGCACCATAAACCAAGAGATCTGCACCAGAAAAATAGGTGGAGAGCTGACACCGAGACCGATAGGTCTGAAAAAAATCAAGAGAACGACGAAGATCCAATAGGTGAAATGAGGAGATTATTATGAAAAGACAGGTAGCAATCTACGGAAAAGGCGGAATCGGAAAGTCGACAACAACCCAGAACACTGTCGCGGCACTGGCTGAACAGGGGAAGAAGATCATGGTGGTTGGATGCGACCCCAAAGCCGACTCCACCAGACTTCTGCTCCACGGACTCTGTCAGAAGACAGTGCTGGACACCCTGCGGGACGAAGGAGACGATATCGAACTGGACGAGATCCTCAAACCGGGATATCGGGACACCCTCTGTGTTGAATCAGGAGGCCCGGAGCCTGGCGTTGGATGTGCCGGCCGTGGTATCATCACGTCGATCAACCTGCTGGAGTCACTCGGGGCATATACCGACGACCTGGACTATGTCTTCTACGATGTGCTTGGGGATGTCGTCTGCGGGGGGTTCGCGATGCCAATCAGGGAAGGAAAGGCAGAGGAGATCTATATCGTCGCCTCCGGGGAGTTGATGGCGCTGTATGCGGCCAACAACATCGCCAAGGGGATCCATAAGTACGCCGTATCAGGCAAGGTCAGGCTGGGAGGAATCATCTGCAACAGCCGACAGGTCGACAATGAGTATCCCCTCCTCAAGGCATTTGCCGAGGAACTTGGATCCCAGTTGATCTACTTTGTCCCACGGGACAATCTGGTGCAGCGGGCTGAGATCAATAAGAAGACGGTGATCGACTTCGAACCGGAGTCCAACCAAGCTGAGGAATACAGGCAGCTGGCCAAGGCCATTGATGAGAACAGGATGTTTGTCATCCCGAAACCGATGACACAGGACCGGCTGGAAGAACTGATGATGCAGCATGGATTCATGGATGCACTTGTGTAAGGTGAGGTGAACAGAGCATGTTACTGATCAGAGCGATCGTAAGGCCCGAAAAGAAGGACGAGGTGCTGGGGGAGTTATCATCTGCGGGATTCCATGCCGCGACCGTAGTGGATGTCGTGGGTCGTGGTAAGCAGAAAGGGATCAAGATCGGTGGGATCGTCTATGACGAGATCCCAAAGACCATGATCCTGATGGCCATTCCAGATGAAGAGAAGGACCAGGTCATCAACGTGATCCTAAAGACGGCCAAGACCAGTGACAAGGGAGCATATGGGGATGGCAAGATCTTCATCAGCCCCGTCGAAGAGGTCTACACGATATCAAAAGGCAGTCAGGGGTTGTAGGGGGGACTGCAATGAAAGAGATTATGGCCATAGTGCGGATGAAGAAGACTGGCGTCACCAAGAGAGCTCTGGTAGAGACGGGGGTCGCCGGTTTCACCGCCCTCAAGGTACTCGGACGAGGCAAACTGGTCGAGGACACTGCGGTGATCGAACCGTGCAAGGAGAAACTGCTGGCCATGGCCATCGACGATATCAATGAAGTGGAGGAAGCAGAGCAGGAGGTCACCAGTTTTCTGGACGACTCCCGGTTCTTCCCCCGCCGTCTCTTCACCATCCTGGCCCATGATGAGGATGTACCCAGGATCGTCGAGGCCATCACGAAGGTCAATATAACTGAACGAAAGGTGGGCGACGGGATCATCCTGGTGCTGCCTGTGGACGATGCGGTACGTGTCCGGACCGGTGAATCGGGTGACGCGGCCATCTGGTAAACGAGGAGTGAATGATAATGTCAATAACTGAAGAACAACTGGAGGAGATGCTCAGTCGTTACCCGGACAAGGTCAAAAAGAACCGGAAGAAGCATCTCATCCTGAAGAACTCAGCCGAGGCCTGTCAGCAGATCGAGGCGAACACCCGGACGATCCCGGGCATCATCTCCCAGCGTGGTTGTGCCTATGCCGGCTGCAAAGGTGTGGTCGTCGGACCGATCAAGGACATGGTACATATCGTCCATGGTCCAGTCGGCTGCTCATATTACGCCTGGGGAACCCGGCGAAACAAAGCACGGGCTGATGACACGACTCCTCCAGAGAAGGTCTTCACTCCCCTCTGCTTCACCACCGATATGCAGGAGAGCGACATCGTCTTCGGCGGGGACAAGAAACTGGCCAAGATGATCGACCAGGTTGTCGAGATCTTCCATCCACGGGCGGTCTCGATCTGCGCCACCTGTCCAGTCGGTCTGATCGGTGATGATATCAATGCAGTGGCGAAGGCCGCTGAAGAGCGGCACGGGATCCAGGTCCTCTCGTTCAACTGCGAAGGGTATAAAGGGGTCAGCCAGTCGGCAGGACACCATATAGCGAACAACAATCTGATGGAGCATGTGATCGGAAAGGGAACCGCCGAAAAGAACCCGGACGATTATGTGATCAACATCCTCGGGGAGTACAACATCGGAGGGGATGGATGGGAACTGGAACGGATCCTAAAGGATATCGGCTACACCCTGAACTGCATCATGACAGGGGACGCCAGTTATGAGAAGATCCGGAATCTGCACATTGCCGACCTGAATCTGGTTCAGTGCCACCGTTCGATCAACTACATCGCCGAGATGATGGAGACCAAGTATGGTATCCCATGGCTGAAGGTCAACTTCATCGGGGTCACCGCCACCATGGCCTCGCTCCGCGAGATCGCCCAGTGCTTCAATGATGAAAAACTGATCGAACGAACCGAGATGGTGATCGCCAGGGAACTGGCTCGGGTGACCCCCGCATTGGAACAGTACCGGAAGATCTGCCAGGGAAAGACTGCATTCATCTTTGTCGGAGGGTCCAGGAGTCACCATTACCAGGCCCTTCTCCGAGACCTGGGTATGGACGTGGTGGTCGCAGGTTACGAGTTTGCCCACCGCGATGACTATGAGGGACGGCAAGTGATCCCAACCATCAAGAGCGACGCCGACTCCAAGAACATTCCGGAACTCCATCCAACCCCAGACGAGGAGTTATACCAGGAGGCACATGTCCACCTGAAGATGTCAAAGGAGAAGTACGACGAACTATCCAGCAGGATTGCCTTCAACAGTTACCAGGGGATGATCCCTGAGATGAAGGACGGAGAGGTGATCCTGGATGACGCCAACCATCACGAGGTCGAAGAACTGATCAGGATGATAAAACCGGATCTCTTCTTCTCAGGAGTCAGGGACAAGTATATCGTTCACAAGATGGGTGTCCCGGCGAAACAGATGCACTCGTATGACTACAGCGGCCCTTATGCCGGCTTCAACGGTTCCCTGATCTTCGCCGAGGACGTGGCGAACGCGCTGGTGACCCCGGCCTGGAAACTGGTAACGGCACCATGGGAAGACCAAAACAGATCAAGGAGTGATAGCAATGCTTGAATGTATCCCAAAAGAACCGGTGGAGCACACGATAGGAAAGATCAATCCAGCCAAGACCTGTCAGCCACTCGGAGCCATGTATGCCTCCTTGGGTATACACGGCTGCCTGCCCCACAGCCATGGCTCGCAGGGATGCTGCGCCTATCACCGGATGCATCTCACCCGCCACTTCCGTGAACCGGTGCTGGCCTCGTCCAGTTCCTTCACCGAAGGAGCTTCGGTCTTCGGTGGTGCGGCCAACCTCAAGACATCGATCAAGAATGTCTTTGAGATCTACAACCCCGACATCATGGCCGTCCACACCACCTGCCTTTCAGAGACGATCGGAGACGATATCCCCAACATCATCAAACAGGCTGAGGTTCCTGAAGGGAAGGTCGTCATCCATGCCAACACACCCAGTTATGTGGGGTCCCATGTCACTGGGTTCTCAAACATGTGCAAGGCGATCGTCTCATACCTGGCAGAATCAAGTGGGACTGAGAAGAAGGAGCAGGTGAACATCCTGCCAGGATTCGTCAATCCCGGTGACATGCGAGAGATCAAACGGATCGTCGGAGATCTCGGTGTCCCGCTGATCATGTATCCGGACACCACCGGGGTGCTCGATTCACCGCTGACGAACAGGTATACGATGTACGCGGATGGAGGAGCAACCATCGAATCAATCCGGGATTCAGGGAACTCTAAGTTGACCCTGGCACTCGGGTCCTGGTCCTCTGACGCAGCGGGCAACCTCCTCCAGGAGAAATGCAGCGTTCCCGGTGTCCCCCTGAAGGTACCGATCGGTATCAAGGCGACCGACGACCTGATCATGGCTATAAAGGATGGGTTCGGCGTGGATGTCCCCCAGTCCCTGACCATCGAACGGGGGCAGGTAGTCGACACCCTCATCGACACCAACTTCCACTATCAGGGAAAGAAGGTTGCTGTATTCGGGGATCCAGACATCGTGATCCCTCTGACCGAATTCCTGTTAACGATGGGCATGATCCCGGTCCACGTGCTGACTGGCACCCCCGGGAAACGGTTCGAGAAGGAGATCAGAGAGATGCTTGAAGAAGCCGGCATCACAGAGAGCCATGTCAAGGCCGAAGGCGATCTCTTCGAACTGCACCAGTGGATCAAAGACGAACCGGTGGACCTGCTGATCGGGACCACCTACGGCAAATATATTGCACGGGCCGAGGACATCCCCCTGGTCAGGGTCGGTTTCCCGATCCTCGATCGGGCAGTGCAGCCCCTGATGCCGATCGTCGGCTACCGGGGTGCCCTGCGGCTGATCGAGATGATCAGCAACGCGCTCCTCGAACGGCGGGATCGCGACTGCCTGGACGAGGACTACGAACTGGTATTATAAACAAAAAATACTCGAATCGGAGGATGATGACATATGGAAGAGACAGGCGTACTGGACGTTGGGTCTGGTGCATGTATCGATGAACGGCAGCGATCGATCATAACCACCGGGAGAAATAAGAGCAGTATCCACTGCTCTGACGATAGCATGGCCGGCTCAGTCAGCCAGCGGGCCTGCGTCTTCTGTGGAGCACGGGTGGTACTGAACCCGGTAACGGACGCGATTCACCTGGTCCACGGTCCGATCGGCTGTGCCACGTACACTATGGACATCCGGGGGAGCCTCTCCAGCGGGTCAGAACTGTATCGAAACAGTTTCTCCACCGATCTCAAAGAGAAGGATGTCGTCTTTGGCGGAGAGAAGAAACTCGCCGCCTGCATCGATGAGGTCGTTACCAAGTATCATCCTCCGGCAGTGTTCGTGTACTCGACCTGCGTGGTTGGGATGATCGGCGACGATATCATCGCTGTCTGCAAGGCTGCCTCAGCGCGGCACCAGATCGATGTGATCCCGGTGGAGTCCACCGGGTTCATGTCTGGGAACAAGGTGATCGGCTACCGGGCAGCGGCTGAAGCACTGCTGAAACTGATCACCCCCAAAGAAGGGGAGACCGTCCAGATGACCAGGAAGCTGAACTTCCTTGGAGAATACAATCTGGGCGGGGAGAAATGGCTCGTCGAACGCTATCTCAGAGAGATCGGGATCGAGATCAACGTGGCCTTCACCGGGGACTCTACAGTGGCCGCCCTGAAGCAGGCACCAGGGGCATGCCTGAATATTGTGCAGTGCACCGGGTCCATGCACTGGGTGGCTCAGAACCTGGAACGGACATTCGGTACCCCTTATATCGATGTGAACTTCTTCGGCGCAGAGAATACGGCAGAGAGCCTGCGAAAGATCGCCGAATTCTATGAGGACGAGGAGATCATGCGCAGGACCGAGGTCCTGATCGATCGGGAGATGAAGAATATCCAGCCAGCGATCCAGAAGTATCGGGAGAAACTGACCGGAAAACGTGCGGCCATCTATGTGGGCGGCGCCTTCAAAGCGGTGGCCATCATCCGCCAGTTGCAGGAACTGGGGATGGAGGTGGTCTTCACCGGGACGCAGACCGGCAAACAGGAGGAGTACGACCGGATCCGTGATATGGTAGACGAAGGGACGGTCATCATCGACGACGCCAATCCGGCAGAGCTTGAGAAGTTCCTGCTGGAGAAGGAGGTCGACATGATGGCTGGCGGTGTGAAGGAACGGGTACTCGCCTTTAAACTGGGGATCGGCTTCGTCGATCACAACCATGACCGGAAGGAATGCCTGGCCGGCTTCGAAGGAGCCGTCCGGTTCGCGAGAGAGGTATACATCACCACCTGCTCCCCAGTCTGGAAGCACCTGAAACAGACTCCCCCTTGTAAGGAGGACTGAACCAATGAGTGAAACACGGGTACGACAGGTGAACGAGAACCAGTGCCAGATGTGTATGCCCCTCGGGGGCGTCGTCGCCTTCAAGGGGATCGAAGGGGCGATGGTGCTGGTGCACGGTTCCCAGGGATGCAGCACCTACATGCGGCTCGCAAATGTCGAACATTACAACGAACCGATCGATGTGGCGTCATCAGCTCTCAACGAGAAACAGACCATCTACGGCGGGGAGAAGAACCTGAAGAAGGCACTGGACAACGTGATCAGGGTTTATGAGCCGAAGGTGCTCGGGATCGTCACCTCCTGCCTCGCAGAGACGATGGGAGAGGACCTCACGCGGATGATCGAGTCCTACACCAGGGAACGGAGTACCGAGGGGATAGACATCATCCCGGTGGCCACACCGAGTTATGCGGGGAGCCACACCGAGGGATTCTGGGCGGCGACAAGAGACCTCATCGCCTACTTTGCCAGACCGACCGAACCGCACCAGCGGATCAATGTGATCATCCCCCATATCAGCCCGGCGGATATTCGTGAGATCAAGCGGATCTTCGATCTGATGGGGCTTGAGTACATGCTGATCCCCGACTACTCCATGACCCTGGACCGCCCCTTTGGGGGACGGTACCAGAAGATCCCGCCAGGCGGCACCAGCACCGCCGACATCGCAGCGATGCCCGGGGCACGGGCTACCGTCCAGTTCGGGCTGACCTGCCCGGACGACCTGTCGCCGGGGCTGTACCTGCAGAAGCAGTTCGGCGTCCCGCTGATCACCCTGCCGTTACCGATTGGCCTCCAGAACACCGACCGGCTGATGGAGACCCTGCAGAGACTGAGCGGCCGGCCGCTGCCCGAAACCCTGGCCCTGGAGCGGGGATGGCTCCTCGATGGGATGGCGGACTCCCACAAGTACAATGCAGAAGGACGCCCGGTCATCTATGGTGAGCCTGAACTGGTCAACGCCTGTGTCAGCCTTTGCCTGGAGAACGGAGCCATTCCAGCAGTCATCGCCAGCGGAACCAGGAACAGCCGGCTGGAGGAGGTGCTCACACCCCAACTGGCAGATGCTGATGAAGCGCCGGTGCTCCTTGAGGAGGCCGACATCGCCGCCATTTCAGAGGCAGCCTGCACGACGAAGGCAAATATCGCCATCGGCCATTCAGGGGGACGGTCCCTGACCGAACGACAGGGGATCCCCATCGTCAGGGTGGGATTTCCCATACATGACCGGGTTGGAGGTCAGCGGCTTCTCTCCGCTGGATATGCGGGGACACTGGCATTCCTCGACCGGTTCACCAACACGCTGCTGGAGGCAAAGTACAGTTCCTATCGGCAGCAGCGAAAAGACGAGATGATCACCAGAGGAGGTATCTGATATGCAAAAACCAGTCCACCATATATTTATCTGTACGAGTTCCCGACCCACCGGCCAGCAGAAGGGGTTCTGCCACAACAAGGAGGGGGTCGATGTCATGATGAGGTTCATGGAGGAGATCGAGGATCGCGAACTCGGAAACGAGGTCTTCATCACCAACACCGGTTGTTTCGGAATCTGTGAGAAGGGACCGATCGTTGTGGTGTATCCCGACAACATCTGGTACGGATCGGTGACCCCCGACGATGTGGGAGAGATCCTCGATGAGCACATCGAGGGGGGCACCGTGGTCGATCGCCTGGTGATATGATGGGGGATGAAACGATGAGAGTTCACGAGATTGCAACGATGCTGGGGGCGGACGATCGGACCATTACCCTGGGAGAGCCAGGAAGAGTCGTGGTCTTTCACCGCAGGCTGGGGATCTGGGAGGTGGACCGGGAGATGGGATTCACCCCAGACCAGTGCAAAAGTCTGCGGGAGATGCGCCAGATGACGGCCGAACTCATCCTGTTCCTTCAGGAATGCCGGATCTTCGTTGCGCAATCCGCCAGCGGGGCACTCTTCTTCGAACTGGAGAAGGCCCGGTGCCATGTCTGGGAGATCACCGGAACCACCGATGAGTTCCTGAATTATGTCTGGGAAGAGGAGGAGGAAGAACTGGCTGAAGCGGATAAGCCGGCACTGGAATCGGGAGTGCCGACCCCGGTCGAACTGATACCAGGCCACTTCAGCATCTCGATCAAGGATATCCAGGTAAAGACACCGGAGATCACCAGTAAGCAGGTCCTGTTACAGTTCATCCGCCAGAGAGAGTTCGCCTCTCTGGAGATCATCTGCGACCATGTCCCTCCCTGGATCGAACTCGAGGCCGATCAGAGAGGATTCACCATCGAGCGTGAGCAACTTGGAAAGAACGAGGTCCGGGCACGGTTGATCAGGGGCCAGGCAGGTGGTTGCTGCTGATCAGGGATGAACACACACTATTCCAACCAAACACCTCTGGATGGCGCACGCACCGCTATCAATGCAATCGACAGGTCACATGTGAACAGGGATGCCGGCAGTGCGTGAGCCCATCCCATTTCTGTTTTTAAAACCATTCAAAATTAAAATCCATCAGGGGATCTGGGCTGCTCCCATCCGGGCTCCGTAGAGGTATTCCTGGGCATAGCCGGCATATTCACCAAAATATTCCCAGGCAAACCGCCGAATCCGCTCGTATTCTTTGGGGGTGAACGATCCCTCTGCAGCAGTTTCAGGGTAGAACTGCTGCATGATTCGCCGGATCCAGACATCGACCGGGAACGCCTCGTACCGCGAAAAACCAAAGAGGAGGACACAGTCGGCTGCCTTAGGTCCGATACCAGGAAGCCTGGTCAGTACCTGTCGTGCCTCCTCGAATGGTTGAGCCCGGACCCGTCCCTCCCATCCCCCCTCAGCAGCGAGCTGGCACGCCGTCGTGGCGAGATACCCTTTCCGGTACCCCAGTCTACAATGGTCGAGTGGTTCGGCACAGGTTTCGTTGAAGACGGATGGTACAGGAAAGGCGAACTGGTCAGTGCCGGGGATCCGTTCCCCCAGGCTCTCGGCGAGGAGACGGACCCGTTTCTTCACCATTGGAATGTTGGTATTGGTCGCGCAGAGGTAGGAGAGGAGGCACTCCCAGGAGGGCTGCCTGAGGATCCGAAGGCCAGCACACTCCTCAATCGCCGCATGGATGAACGGATCTCGATCGATCGTCTCCAGCACATGTGCGAGATCCATGTCCAGGGCGAAGTACTCGATCAGGCGTTCTTCACTGGTTCCGGTGAAGGTCAGCGACCGATCTTCCTGGCGGACCCGGATCACCTCATCCCCGACGACCCCTTCCCACCATCCGGCTTCGTCCTGCTCCCACCGGAAGGCCTGCCCGCACCCCAGCGTCAGCGAGAGAGAGAAAGACTGATCAGACGACAGGTTCAGCGTGTGCGCCATGCCGTTCAGGCTCTCCTGATACAGAGTACAGAGAGGAGTTCATCACAGACCTGCTCATCTGCAGCCCGGATGATCTGGAATCCAAGCCCCGTGAAGATAGCCGCAACCTCATCATAACCGGTCAATGATGAGATCAACAGAAGAATCCGTCCCTCCGGCGCGAGCACCCGACCGACCTCTGCTGCAAAACGTGCGATCACATCCCGACCGGTCAGGCCTCCATCGAGAGCGTACTCAAGCCAGTCATCGATCCGTTCCTCCGGCAGGGTCGGCAGGTAGGGAGGGTTGAAGAGGATCAGGTCAAACGGCCCCCTGAATCCCGCACAGAGATCTGATCTGACCACCTCCACACCACGAGCTTTCGCTGCCATCACCGCATGAGGGTTGATGTCCAACCCGACGACAGTGCAACAATCCTTCAATGCAGCGGCTACATAGCCACTGCCGGTCCCAACCTCGAGAACTCGATCGTCGGGCATCGCAGTGCTGCAGGCTACCCTACAGAGGAGGAGCGTATCCGCCTCAGGTTGATAGACCTGATCGTTCAGAAACAAGGTTTGCGATCGTTGCATAATCTTCAAGGTACAGTGTCTGGGGCCTGGCCCCCAGGATCTCCTCAGGGAGGGCCTCGATCACCCCAGCGATCGCCGGTTTTCCATAGATCCCGATCCCACCCTTCAGACCGTTTCTGACCGTCTTCCTCCGCTGAGAGAAGAGGATCCTGACCACGGCAGCATAGACTGACCTGTCTGTGATTGGAAAGATCGGGCCGTATGGTCTGATCCTGACCACCATCGAGTCGACCGCAGGGGGTGGGTTGAAGCTGAACGGCGAAAGGGTGAAACACTCCTCGACCAGGGCATAGGTCTGCACCATTACCGAAAGACGCCCGCAACCCGAGGTGCCCACCGGAGCTGCCATCCGTGCAGCAAACTCCCGCTGGTACATGAGCACGGCTGACGAGAAGTCGGTATCGAGCAGACGAAAGGTGATCGGGGACGATATAGAATAGGGAAGGTTCGCCACCATCACCTCAAAAGGAGGAAACGGGCACCTGGCCGCATCCCCCTCGATCAGGGTGAGAAATCCAGACCGGATCTCATCGACGAAGCGGTCAGTGAGGTGGGCGATCAATGTTCGGTCCACCTCGATCGCACTGACCGTAGCCCCTGCATCGAGCAGGGCCCGGGTCAACACACCCTCTCCGGGACCGATCTCAAGGACAGACTTCCCATCAACGCCGGCACATTCGATGATCCGATCGATCGCTCTCTGATCGACCAGAAAATGCTGATCCCGTGGAGCTTTCATTTCGACGTGAAGATATGGTATTTCACATCAGGATCTTCGATCTCTTCGAGGATCCGATTCTTGATCATGATCTCCGGATGGGGAATCCCTTTGATCCGCTGCGAAATATCAGCAAAACTTTCAAACGGCTTCTTCCCTCGGGCATCCAGGATCTCCCACATCAGCTTCTTGCCGATGCCGGGGAGCAGGTGAAGCATATGTAACTTCGAACTGATCGGAACGGACGTGTTGAAGAACTTGACATAGATCTGTTCGTTCTCGAGCACCAGTTTCTCGACGACAAACGGAAGTTCAAGCTTCGCTACCTGAGATAGATCCTGATAAAAAATACGGCGTTTCACCCGTTCGATCTTCTCGCGCTCGCCGTCACCGATGTAGATGCGCTCATGGATGTTGATCTCCACCTTCTTGGGCACCAGTTCGAGCAGTTTGAACTGCTCGGTACCGACGGCCATCACCAATGGCTCACGCTTGAACCCTGACCGGTGATCGTCCGGACTTCCTTTGAGGAGGACGTCCAGCACTACTGCGTTAAGCTCCTTCTTATCGACCTTCATGTGACTCACCTCAGAAGTGGGTCATAACCAGGTCAATGATCTCGTCCAGTTCTTCCCCGGTCAGGGTATAGCGTTCCTTTGCATAGATGGCCCGGAGTTCGTCACGCGATTTAGGCATGATATTGGCGATACGATACGCAATATCAGGTTTCATCTTCTCAAGCGCCAGCAGGGATTCCACCAACGCCCGTGACTGTTCCGGACTGGTCTTTGCAAGGTGATTGGCATGCTCAATGCTTCTGCGAAGCTCATACGACATTTCCTGTTCTGCCCCAAGACGCTGCGCTTCCACTCGACCAAGGGTATCCCTGACTTCCGGAAGCGTAACCTTCTCTTCGCTGATGATGCCTTTTACCTTCATGCCAAACACCTGATTGATGGGAGACTTTTATTTTTGAGCTTTTAGATGTTGCGGTCTTGCAATCACAATCTTCTCCATGTTGCCATCGAAGATCGTGAGCATCCAGGCCCTTCCGCGCTGGCCGATCACCTTACCGGTCTTTCCATGGAACCGGCGGTGGGGCATCCCCTTCTGGATGCTTGGCTCACAGACGATGTGTACACTCTGTCCAATCTCGAAGTGCTGAATCAGGGATGTCACTGGGACGATACCGCGCTTGCGGAGATCCTTCTTGAACTTATACCGTGTCTTCTTTCGTGGGCCGTTATGATGTGCCATGATTACTCTCCTCCATTTGCCATTTCTTCGACCAGCACTACATCAAGGCTGGTCACCTGAGCAGGTCTTCCAAGGATCTCCGTAAGACTGGGGCGTGTCCTGCCATCATCCCCTGAGATCAGTTCCTTGATATAAAGGCCGGCTTCACCGAGAACCTCGATTGAATACCTGCCTTCTTCGATACCAAGACACCTGATCTCAAGGACATCACGCTCCCTGATCTTGTCTGCCCGTCTATGGGCAACCCGGCGGGGTGTGCGCTGATGTATTGTGACCCCCTGCAGGCGATTCAGAGCCAGATTCAGCTCATCCTCTGACAGATCGCCTTCGACCTCTACCAGGATCCTGTATTTTTTATGCGCTTTGTTGGACTTAAGGGTTTCCACCTCGGTCCGCAGCGCCCACCGGTCGAACTCTACAGCAACCCTGCCTGCTGCAGCGGTGTTGACGGCCAGTTCAAGTTCTTTGAGGTCAGCCGACCGGATCTGAGGCGTGTCCACTTCAAGGATGAACGGCCTTCCTGTGCCGATCATCCGGGCATCGATATCCTCCCTCCCTGCACCATGCAGAACGGCACCAGTGGCCTTCAGCAGGACCATAACCGGCCTGCCGACCAATTCCTCGACCGAGTCGGCATACTGCTTGCCGGTGAAGTTACAGGCTTCACAGCCACTGCCATGACAGGCCCGGCAGTCCCAATGGGTCTGCGGGATCCCCCGTTCAAACTTCTGGTACCTGCCATAGATGAAGATCGGGTTCACCTGCACTTCGACCTGATCACCGGCTATATCCAGGATCACAACCACATCTGGGTGCTTGAAGTCGACCATGCGGCCGGTCTTAGCAGAGACCGCCTTGCCAACCTCCCGGTTCATCTCAGACTTGAGTGGTTCGGGTGAGCGGAGATTCTGATCTGACCAGACCATCTCCTCGCTCTCGGTCAGCAACGGTGGAACCCGGGTCCCGACCAGAATCGTCGAATACTCGAGCCCCTCGAGGGCAGTACAAACTTTCTCAGCCCAGAGACCGACCTGGTCGAAGAGATTGTTGCAGACCCAGCAAACCCCTGCTGCCGGGTGGTACGGTTCATTGGCGTCGAGCGCCGCCGCCACCCGGAGGGCATGCCCCCGTTCCTGATTGGTCAGCCCAAAGGACAGTTTTCCATAGAACCGTCCAAGGCAGTGGTCACAGATCTCGCCATATCCTAGGATCGCCTTCACCTGTTCAATCATCACTGGTTCGCCTCACGTCGATCGAGTTCATTCAGCACCACCGTTATGGTGTGATCTGCATGCAGGCATTTCGGTCCAACCGAATACCGGGGAAGTGAACTGATCAGGTGCAGTTCCTCATCAGTGAAGTTCTGATGGTCACTGAGCAGAAATCCGGAGGGGAGGGCAGGTGCTGTCCTGATGTCCTCGCCATGTTCGTCCAGGACCGCACAGGGGACATCCTCGAGCAGACGTGCAAGCCCGCCCCACCGCACCTCGACCCCCCGGGTCGACTCGGTAAACCGGTCGGTGCAGGTGTGGGCCAGGGCCTTCTTGATCAGGGACCCGGCAGATCGTTCGTCCGGGTTCAGGTACCTGACCGTCTCACCGGTGAATCGAACCGTCTTCTCAGGATCCGGTCCTCCGGAGAGGATCAGGTAACAGACAGTATCCCTGCGCAGATCATGCGAGAGAAAGAACGTAGTGTTCACACATCTACAGAGGATGTCCATACGTCCGGCCGCCCCGGGCATATCGTTCAGACTGAAGGTTCCACTTGTCGTGGCCCGGTGGCCTATGATAACAAAAGAGGTCATATTCACTGCTTCCCACTGAAACGCTTCATCATACGTTGCATATTGAATTTTCCTCCGGCACCGCGCATCCCCTTCAGGGCACGCTGCATTGTCTTGTGATACCGGAGAAGTTCGCGCACCTCGTCAGGGGATGCGCCGGCACCTGTCGCAATCCGATGCATTCGTGATGAACCGATGACCGCCGGATCGTCCAGTTCTTCATTGGTCATCGAGTCCATGATGATCCGGTACCGAACCATCTTCGTCCCGGTCACCTCATAGACATCGTTGGGGATATCCACATTTCCGAGCGGGAGCATACTCATGATCTGCTTCAGCGGCCCCATCTTGTTGACTGCCTCAAGCTGTTTGTACATGTCTCGCAGCGTAAACTTCCCCCGGAGCATCGAGTTTACATCGACATCCTCAGTGGTGATCGCCTCTTCAGCCCGCTCGACCAGGGCCTTCAAGTCTCCCATCCCAAGCAGCCTGGAGATGAATCCGTCAGGGTCAAACCGTTCAAGATCCTCTATCGTCTCCCCTGAACCTATGAAGACAATACCACTCTTCGTCTCTGCAACCGCCGAGAGGGCACCACCACCCTTTGCCGTGCCATCCATCTTCGTGATGATCACGCCATCGATATCGATTGCCTGGTGGAACCGTCGTGCCTGCTCACTGGCCTGCTGACCGAGGGCGGCATCGATCACCAGCCAGCGGTGCGTAGCCTTTGAGAGGGTGTTCAGGTCGACGATCTCCTGAATCAGCCCCTCCTCAAGCGCATGCCGCCCCTGGGTATCGATGATCAGCACCTCGGCCTGACCAACCGATTTGAGACCTTTGGTCACGATCTTTACCGCATCGGTCTCGTTTGGGTCTCCGAAACAGGGGACGTTGATCTTCTGACAGAGGGTGCTGATCTGCTGGTATGCCCCCGGGCGGAACGTATCCCCACAGATCACTGCGACCCGGAGCCCTTTGCGCTGAAAGTAACGGGCCAGCTTCGCCGTGGTGGTAGTCTTTCCAGACCCCTGTAACCCGGCCATCAGAATCGTCTGCTGTCCAAGGGTCACCTCCACCTCAGGACCCATCAGCCCCACCAATTCCTGGTAGACGATCCGGAGCACATGCTCACGGACCCCCATCCCTTTCAGGGGCTCCTCTTCGAGCGATCGTGTCTTGATCGCCTGCGAGAGGTTCATCACCAGTTTGACATTCACATCAGATTGGATCAGGGCCCGCTGCAGGTCCTTGACCAGTTCCTCGACCGCCGCCCGATCCACGACCGTCTTTCCAGCCAGTTTCTTCAGGGCATCCTTCAACGACGACCCGAGTCGGTCGAGCATCAGGACTCACCCCCAAGCAGGTCGTCGACGACGGTGGCCGGGGTGAACGGGATCAGATCCTCGTACCCCTGCCCGACCCCAAGGAACATCAGCGGTTTCCCGATCGTATGGGCGATCGAGATAGCCGCCCCCCCCTTGGGATCCATATCTGCCTTGGTCAGCACGACCGCGTCCGCGCCGACGGTCTTCTCAAACTCCTCCGCCCGGATCACCGCATCGTTCCCTGCCACTGCCTCGTCGACATAGACAACCAGGTCCGGCTTCATCACACGCTTGACCTTGGCCAGCTGGTTCATCAGGTTAGCGCGGTTATGGAATCGTCCTGCAGTATCAGCAAGGACCACATCGATCTGATGAGAGATCGCATACTGGACCGTATCGAAGAGGACAGCCGACGGGTCACCACCCTGTTGATGCTGGATCACCTTGATGCCAAGCCGCTCAGCATGGATATCGATCTGTTCGATAGCACCGGCGCGAAAGGTATCCCCTGCACCGATCACTACCGAAAAGCCGTTCTTCAACAGGAACGCACCGACCTTGGCCACCGTCGTCGTCTTCCCGGTGCCATTCACCCCGGTAAAGAGGATCTTCACCGGTCGGTCATGCGTCCGGATGTACGCAGGAAGATCGAAACCCTCACCGAGCACATCGAGCAGGGCATCCTTTAGAGTCTCCATCACAATCAGATCAGGGGATGTCCCAATCTTTCGGTGCGAGCCGATCAGGTCGTGCCTGATATGTCTGAGAATCTCCTCAGTCACTGGCAGCGCCACATCATTCTCAAGCAGCACCATCTCAAGTTCGTCGAGGACATCCTTTACATCGGACTCTGCAAGGATCAGCTCGCGCTCCTTGACAAAGACCTTCATCTTCTTAAAAAAGCCGACCTTCTCCTTCTTCTCAGGAACAGGAGTCACGATGGAAGGTTCTTCTGCGGGCTGCTTCACCTTAGGCGAAAGATCCTGACGAACCACGGGCGTTACTATTGGTTCAGGAACAACCTCTGGTTCTAAAAACGATTCAACGACCGTTGAAGAGACAACTTCATCTGCTTCTGATGCTGTCGGAATCTCCGACAGCACCGTTTCCACCTGAACAGATGAGGTGTCCCTGATCTGCGGTTGTTGCACCTCCTCTTCTTCAGGGGTCGAGGCGACCGCAGCCTTGATGCTGCTGCCCAGTTTCTGCTGAACCTTCTGCAGCCTGCTTTTGAGCCCCTCAAACATATTAGAGCGTACCTGACTGACCCTGCGGTGCCTGCTGCTGAGCTGCCCTGTACACCAAGTCGAGGCGACGACTGATCTCATCCATCTGAGACCGGACCTTCTCGATCGTCTCCGCGATCTTCTTTCCAGATGCCTCCATCTCGGTGATCCGATCCTTTAAGAAATCGATCGCTTCGGCACTGGTCCGTTCAACCGTAACCTCGGCACCGATGCTCACCAGCACCCGTTCCGGTTCGACCACATGGGCGCGAACGCTGGCCCCACCACCGATCTGCAACAGCACGGTACCATCAGCTGCATCAACAGCGGAGACCGCACCAATTGTATCAATCGCGGCCAGAGATTCAAGCCGGCCCTGCTCGATCATACGGAACTGCTGTGAAAAAATTTCGATCTGCTGCCCGTACTCGTTCAGGTAGTGCTGAAGCATCTGCACTTCCCGTGGGTCGACGTTCTCCACCTTATTCACCATCTACAGGAGTAATGCCGTTGATAGTAATATACATTCTCTTAAGGTGGTGCTCGCTGCCGATTGTGGCGTAAGTACGCTCCTCTGCCTGCTTGCTGTTCGGTGCGCCGACGACCTTGGTATAGGGCTTCCAATCGTCGCCTATCTTGAATGTCCCTTTCACTTCAAACATCTGTTCTGCCATATTATCCCTCAACAAATCCAAATACATCTGCGATACGGCCCATCTCGAAACCGCTCGTCTCGATGCCTGCGAGATAGCCCGTGCTGTTTGCGAGCAACCCTGTACCGACAAGGCCGCTCCCCATATTGATCGTTCCTGTCCCAACCGGAAGATCGGTGGTTGACTCAAGAGTTGCCAGTTCCCTGCCAGCACTCCGTGCATGGACAAGAATTCCACGGTTCGTCGCATACCCGGCCATTCCGACCGTCTTGATCCCACTCAGTGTCAGCCTGATCACCGGCACGCCCAGCACCGAATGGATCTGCTCGATTGTGGCATTATCCATATCAGGATGGACAGCCGCCATCTGATCATTGGCAAGGATCACATTACCTGCCGCATTCATCGATCCCTCGAGGAGCATCACCTCACGGTACTCCTCGATCGCCCTGATCTCATCAGGGTAAGCAAGCCCACTGACGATAGCCCCCCGGCTGTTTCCACTGACCAGTGAACCGATGATGGAACTCCCCTGGACATGCGTCTTCACCAGAGTTACACCGAGCGCCTCTTTAAGGGCGGCGCAATAGTCAGCAGAGGCCTCGGGTGGGACCACTGCGATATCCTCAAGCACTCGCGTAAAGATACCAATATGGGGGTCGCCTTCGTATGCGAGCGTCCGTATCATGTTACTCCTGTGCGAGTTCAGCCTGGACCTGTCCGTCGTCGAACTTCATGGCCCGGACCCGGATCTTGCGCGGTGGTTTTTCACTCCCCCGCTCCCAGACCTTCTCATTGATGCTGGCATCGAGCTTGACATCCTCGCTCTTCATATGCTTGGCAAGAAATGCCCGAATATCCTTCATCGCAGTGTTGCTTCGCTTCCACCGTGGCGAACGCTTGACGTCTCGCAGCGGAATAATATAGATCTGCTCATTCATTTTTTCTACCATTATTACACCTTCAGTGAGCTCCGTCTCCAGCTCCGCCTCTTAGGATGAGAGACCACAGCCCGCTTGGTCTTGATCATCACCCAGGAGGGGACCCGCCTGTTCTGCGCAGTGGCCTTTGACAGCCGAATTTTTCTTCCTTTGGTCAGTTTACTCATAATTTACCCCACATTTCTTCACTTTATTCCACAGATCAAGGACTGTTCATGGCGCTGCGGGAAGAAGGCCGACGGGTCAACCCCCTGGATCACCAACGCATCCCGCAGTTCATGTTCGTAGTCCCCATTCTGCAGGGTACTGCTCTCTCCGTACTGCACGATCAGCAGGCGATCAACGAGGCGGTTCACCTCGGTCCTGCCGAAACCAAGCAACGGCCGAACATAGGAGCACCCATATTTTGCCTCGATGCGCTGCACCTCACCGAACGTCAGCATCGGTACACGGTCATTCAGACGCGTTCCATCCCCAACCACTGCATACTCCTCTGCAAGTGCAGTGATTGCATAACGGTGGACCAGGTTGATAGCATCATTGGGATAACCACACTGGCGGATCATGACTACGAGCCGATCACGAAGTGCTGTCCCAAAGGTTCTCCGAATCAGCGGGAGGGAGAGTGCATCTGCAGCAGCCTCGACTGCAGGAAGAGAGTGATGCTGATCGAACACAAACGTGTTCAGCTCCACCTGATAATCCCGTGCGAGCATCAATGCCGCAAGTGCGCTATCCTTTCCTCCACTGAAGAGAACCGCTGCCTTCATTTCCGTACGATATTGAAATCCTTCTTTGCCGGGATCAACTGCCTGAGCAGATCCTTCAATTGTGCATCAGAGATCTTCTGCTTGATTCGCCCACTCTGGGCGAGCATCACTAACTGCTGCTCAACACCTGCTGCAAACTCCGGCTTAGTCAGCCTGATGGTGTTTAAACGCTCCCGCGCTTCAGGTTCAAGGATCTGCATCAATGCCATCTGCATCGCAGACTTGGCACGCTGCTTCTCCTCATCCATCTGCTGCTGATCCATCTGCTGACTCTGAAGTTGAGCCATCCGTCTGCGCCGAAGTTCAGCGAGTTCGTCATCCCCCATCATGCACCTGTCAAATTATTCGCTCTGTCCAGATGTACCTTCGGCTGCACTGCTGACCAGACCATAGGCTGTCCCGTCAAGGAACGACATCCCTGCCGGGGAGACCTTTCGGCCCGCCTTGTCGCGAACGATAAGTCCAGCGGCCTCAAGCTGCTGAACGAGTGTCCGGATCACCGCTCCACTACCCTTTCTAAACTGATTGGGTCTGGCTCCTCGGTTTTTCTTGCCGCCATAAAAGCTGCGCATCCTCTCTACACCTACCGGTCCGTCAATATATACGCGCCTGAGCACTGCTGCTGCGCGTGTATACCACCAGTCCGGATCCTCGGGGGGCATCTCCTTGTGGACCCCAGTCTTGGCAAACTCTGCCCATGCAGGTGGTGCGATCTCAGGGCGCTGCTTCAGCTCCTCTGCCACCATTCTGATCAGTTTATCTGCCGGTACATCGTATACCGTTGTCATTGAACTTCCTCACTGTCCATCAAATATAATAACAGTCTTTAGGTATATGTCCATAAAGGTTTTATATATTTCGAGCAGGTGAATCATCAAAAATCCGCCCTTATTTATCTAAATAGCAAGATGAATCAACCGGATTCACCTGCTCTGTTCCCGACCGGCCCGGCCGGACCGTCCTTCTGCAAGGACCATCGTATGCCCCCGGACCTGCACCAGTTCAGCACCTGCGCGGAGGGCGATATCCTCAGGTACCACATCGGTGGACCGGAGCCACTTGATCTTAATCACCTTACGATCCTTGAGCTGCCTGACGATCTCGTCGATCATCGTATCGGTCATTCCCCGCTTGCCAACCCAGATGGTCGGCTTGAGGTCCTGCATACTCGAATTATCTATTATCTGTCCTCACCACCTGATACCGTGTCTGGCGCCCGCAGTTAAGGCAGGTCACGATCACATGTCCACGGTGGACACGGACCCGAACATTCACACCATGCAGAAAGTACGCATAACAGTGGTGACAATACTGTCTTCTCTGTTCCCGTTCCATCCGCATCCGCTGCCGCATTGCAATGGCCCTGGCCCGTTCCACGCACCGGTCACTCCAGGCCGGGTTGATCCCGGCGAAGACCTTCGCCTGCGTAAAGAGGATCGCGATACGTTCCCCGGCAAGTTTCTTGGTCTGTCTGTTCTGTGACTTAACGGTCATACCAGCCCCTGCCCCCTGCAGGCACACTTCACTTAGTACTGTACGCTGACCATTATATAATGCGGGATCTTCACCCCTGCTTTATCAGGACACGCCGGCCACTGATGGTCAACCGATCCTCGCAGAAGAGCCTGACCGCCTCCGGAAGAATCCGGTGCTCCTCTTGGAGGATTCGCTCACTCAGCGCATCCTCATCATCCCCATCCAGCACAGGCACACAGTGCTGCAGAATGATCGGTCCGCTATCCATTCCGGTATCGACGAAATGAACGGTGCAGCCGGCCACCCTGACCCCATACTCAAGGGCCTGACGCTGAGCATGAAGCCCGGAGAAACTGGGCAGCAGCGCAGGATGGATATTGATCATCCGGCCGGCACAGGCATGCACGATCCGATCCCCCAAGATCCGCATATACCCTGCGAGCACGATCAGGTCGGCACCAGTCGCCTCGATCGCAGCGAAGAGATCCACCTCATAGGCCCGCCGGTTGGGATAGGCACAGTAGTCCACGACCACAGACGGAATGCCGGCCTCCGCCGCCCGATCGATCGCCCGAGCATCCGGGTTATCGGTGATCAGTGCCACGCAGACCGCAGGGATCTTCTGATCCCGGATCCGATCGATCACTGCCGAAAAGTTTGAGCCACGGCCCGAAGCGAGCACTGCAATCGTCTTCATTCATCACACATCTGCCAGATGAGACTATTAACGCTTCTCCCGATCATCGGAGAGGATCATCTTCACCTTGACGATCCGTTTGCCCCGCATCTGCATAACGACCAGCGTCGCATTGCTCTCCTCGACCCTGACTGTCTCACCAGGATGCGGAATATGGCCGAGCTGCTCGATCAACAGCCCCCCGATCGTCTCGTAGGTATCGGAGGTCGGAAGCGCAATATCCAGTTGTTCGTTCAGATCATCGACCCACATACGCGCATCCAGCATATAGATCCCCTCGCCGATCCGGGACAGTTCGGGTTCCTCATCATCGAACTCATCGAGGATGTCACCAACCAGTTCCTCAAGGATGTCCTCGACCGTCACAACCCCAACAAAACCACCATATTCATCCATCACCATCGCCATCGGAACTTTTCTGAGCTGCAACTCCTTTAAGAGGTCGTCGATCTTCTTGGTTTCAGGGACGAAATACGGATCGTACATCAGATCCGAGATCTTTACATCCTTCTTATGTCCGACGATCACCGTGTAGACATCCTTGATGTTGAGGACCCCTGTCAGGTTATCGATCTTCTCGTGATAAACCGGGAGCCTGGAGAAACCAGTCTCATGGAAGATAGTGAGGGAACTCTCAAGGGTGCTGGTGTCCTCGATCATCGCGACGTCGACGCGGGGGGTCATCACCTCGCGAGCGGTTGTGTCCCCGAGTTCCAGAACATTGTAGAGCATCTCCTGCTCCTCCTGCTCGATCGTCCCCTCCTCCATACCGACATCGATCCATTCCCGGATCTCATCCTCAGTCACCGTTGGTTCAGTAGAGACATCTCCAGGGACCAGTGAACGGCTGACCTTATCTGATAACCAGAGGAACGGACCGACGACCCGGGAGAGGAAGAGAATCGGGGGAGCCACCCTGAGGGCCAGGGGTTCGGTGTACCGGGTCGCAAAGAGTTTCGGTCCGATCTCACCGAAGATCAGCAGAATCAGCACTGTACCTCCGATCGCGATCCCCAGACCGGGATCCCCAAATGCCTCGATCGCGATGGAGGTGGCCACCGCGGCCGCGGCCACGATCGCGATGGTGTTTCCGATCCGGAGGATGATCAGGATATGATCCTGATTCTGCTTGAGTTTAAAGAGTTGGGCTGCGCCTGACCGCCCATCATTCACCAATGCCCGGACCTTGGCTCGTGTGATCGAGATCAGCGCCACTTCAGAACTGGAGAAAAAGGCCGAAAGAATGATACAGAGTCCAAAAATCGAAGCGTTAAAAAGGTCTAACTGAAGCATTAATGCTCACGCCGTAAAGGGCAAACCACGAAATGGGTATTCATGAGATCGTATCTAATAATATATTGAAAGCAGGATTTTATATACTTGATGGTGGAGATCAGACAAAGAACCGGGCGATGAAACGCTCTTCCTCATTCAATAACGCGACCTTCTCCTCCCTTGATAGAGTATGATCGAACCGGAGGTCCTCGATCTCCAGAGTCAGGTTTCCCTGATACCCCTGTTCGGCCAGCGCCTCGAGCACCCGCTGAGAATCAGGGTGGCCCTGCATAGGAAGATGCATCACGCCATTCTCACTCCGCGAGAGGTGGACATTGACCAGTCGATCAGAGCAGAGTTCGATGTACTCAAGCACCGACTCCACCGAGGTGCCCATCGCATGCGAGACATCGAGCGTAAAATACAGCCAGGGTTCCCGGTCCAGCAGGGCACGGACTGCCTTTGGAGTGCAGAGCAGATAGTTCACCTTATTCTCCATATTCTCAATCGCGACCCTTACCCAGGACCGGTTGGCCTCCTCTCTGAGCAGATCGATCAGTACCTCGAACCGGGTGTACTCGTCAGGACCAGGGGGTCGCTTAGCTGTCCGGCGGCCAGGATGCACCGTCACCACCCCAGCTCCAATCCGATCAGCAAACCTGATAGCAGCCGCTGAATACTCACGGGACGCCGCAGCCACCTTGGGATTCATGGAGCAGGGATTCAGGTCGAGGATCGGGACATGCACGGTCATCGGATCCATCGAGGAGTAGAGGGAACGGCATCTATCCAGCAGGTCCATCGGCATGCCGTAGAGCCAGAACGAAGGGGTCTCAGGCCAGAACTCCATGGTATCGAGAGATGAAGCGGCGACGGTGGCGAAGATTTCAGAGAGCGTGGACTCGTGAAAGAACATGCTCGCAACGGAAGAGCGAACCATAGATATAGGTGATACGGAGTACATCCTATTGAACGTAATGGCAGGAAGACAGGGCCAGTTAACCTTCGACCAGATCGCGCCCCGCGAGGAACCCCGAACGCTCGGCGTATCCGAGATCTCCGGGCTGATCGAGACCCTCCTCGGCGATCAACGGCTTCAGGAGATCTGGGTCCGCGGGGAGATCACCAACTATACCCACCACAGTTCAGGCCATCGCTACTTCTCCCTTTCAGAGGAACGGTTCGGAAAGGTCTCGACAATCCAGTGTGTGATCTGGCGGAGTGATGCGGCCCGGATCGGGATCGATCTGGCCAATGGGATGAATGTCCAGATCTTTGGATCGATCGGGTTGTACCCACCGCAGGGGCGGTATCAGTTCTATGCCAGGGAGGTTCGACGGACAGGGGAGGGGGAGAAGCACCTCCTCGTCGAACGGTGGAAGCGGGAACTCGATGCAGAGGGGCTCTTCGCAGCCGAAAGAAAACGACCGCTCCCCCGGTTTCCGAAGGTCGTGGGCGTGGTCACCTCGTCGACCGGCGCCGTCCTGCAGGACATCAGGAATGTGATCAGCCGGCGGTTCCCCCTGACCCTGATCGTCTCCCCGACGGTCGTACAGGGGGAGACGGCTCACCTTGAGATCGCGGCGGCCATCAGGAGGGTCGATACCAGGGTGGATGTGATCATCGTCGCCCGGGGAGGAGGCTCGTTCGAGGACCTCTTCCCATTCAACCACCCCGACGTCGTCCGGGCAGTCGCAGGGTGTATAACCCCGGTGGTCAGTGCGGTCGGCCATGAGGTCGATGTAACCCTCTGTGACCTGGCTGCAGACCTGCGTGCCCCGACCCCCTCTGCAGCAGCGGAACTGGTCGTCCCGGACCGGGGAGAACTGATCAGCGAACTGTTGACCTGCCGGCAGCACCTGATCGATCACCTGATACGGAGGGTACAGAAGGGCTCAACCGAGGTCACTACCCTCAGAGAGCGACTTCACCCTGCTCGGCTTGAACGACTGATGAACCGGCGGAGAGAGGATCTCGCCACACTCTCCGAATGGCTCGACCGTGCCCTCACGGTCGGGATGGAAAGAAGACGGTTGGAGGTCAGGGAACAGCGGGCGATGGTGGAAGCCGGCGATCCGCTCAGGCTGCTCAACCGTGGCTACTGTATGGTCGAACGGGAGAACCAACCGATCACCTCGGCACATCAGATCAGCAAAGGAGACCAGGTATTACTGAGGCTGGCGGACGGAACCGGGATCGCGAAGATAAAGGAGGTCACCTATGACAGAAACATATGAAGAGTTGCTGAAGGAATTGAAATCTATCGTGCAGAAGATCGAGGACGATGAGACCAGCCTCGACGAGAGCATCGCCCTGTATGAGCGCGGGGCCCTGCTGGTGAAACAGTGCGAGGGGATGCTCGAGACGGCCGAGATGAAGATCAGTCAGCTCGGGAGGGATTGACTGACGGCCTCAACAGCAGAGAGGACGGTCAGCGTCACCTCAAGCGGGGCCCCGTTCTGAAGGCTGGCGATCAGATCTCTGGGCAGGGTCCGGGCCACATGATCCGCGTAGACTCCGATCGTCCGGCTGCAGGTGAACGGAGACCGGCGCCATACCAGGTCGGTCTGGTGGGAAAGGTCCAGTCCAGAACCACCCCGGGACCTGACGACCACGGAGATCCCATCGCAGGCCAGCGTTGTGATCAGTACCGCCCCATCTGTGGCCAGCGCTCTCTTAAACTCAGATGAGAGATCAGGGCCTGCCCGGTCAGCCCCGACGCCGATGATGCAGTCGCCCTGCAGGGTCAACGAGGGCTCGGTGGTCACCTCAAACGTGGTCTTGTGCGTGGCCAGGACATACTGATGTCCATGGCAGTGGATCACCTCAGTTATCGTCATTATTCTTCAGAAGAGAGCGCCAGCTGTTGAAAGCAGACAGAGTCATATTAAAAAAAGTGCGGGTTCACTCATACAGGACCGGTTCATCGATCCGTGTATAGGTGACCTGTCCGGTGCCCGGGAAGTGAAGTGCAATCTCGCGTGCGGCGCTCTCAGGAGCGTCGGACGCATGGATCACATTCCTACCGATGTCAAGACCGTAATCGCCCCTGATAGTGCCAGGAGCGGCCTCGGATGGGTTGGTTGCGCCGGTCAGCGTTCTGACCACCGCAGCCGCATTCTTTCCCTCCCAGACCATCAGGAAACAGGGACCGCTCATGATATACTGCTTGAGCGAGGGATAGAACGACCGTTCGATGTGCTCACGGTAGTGTTCATTCACCGTCGCCTCAGCGAGCCGCTCAAATCGTGCGGCCACCATCTTCAGCCCCTTGTCCTCAAGCCGGGCGACGATCTGCCCGATTAAGCCGCGCTGGACTCCATCGGGCTTGATCATCACAAAGGTCCGGTCCATCTCATTCACTCCTTACCGAGTGCCTTTCTGCCGGCCTTGGTCCAAGCGACCCGGCGCGGAGCTCTTCCGAGCTTGAAGTTATTCTGGCACTTGGTGCTGCAGAAGTAATAGATAGAACCATCCCTGCGGACGAACATCTTGCCGGTTCCGGGTTCGAGCCCTTCACCGCAGAACGTACAGGTATGCATTTCAACCATTTACTTCACCGCCTGGAGAGTTTTTTTGCTTCACGTTCGGTCTCGAGGAGCATCAGGATGTCCCCTTCGCGGATTGGACCGACGGTGTTTCTGGTGATGATCCGCCCCTTGTTGGAACCGTCAAGGATACGGCATTTGACCTGCATGGCTTCTCCGTGCATCCCTGTGGACCCGATCACCTCGATCACTTCCGCTGGCGTGCCTTCATCTGCCATCGGACATTACCCCCTTAACTCAGTGAGCTGGGCCGTGATCTCGTCGACGAGTTCTTTTGCCTTTCCAGGCTTCACAATCGCTGCAGCAGTCGAGGCAACAGTCAGGCCGCTGGCGGCTCCGATATCGTTCTGCTTCCCGATAAAGATGTACGGGATGTGCTTCTCATCACAGAGTGGGGCCAGATGCATCACAATCTCTTCTGGCTCCACATCTGCGCCGATCAGGACCAGCTGAGCAATGGATCGTTCGATAGCTTTTGTCGCTTCATTGGACCCTTTCTTGACCTTCCCGGTATCCCGGGCAATTTCAAGGGCTTCAAGGGCCTTGTTCTGGATCTCCTCTGGAGAATCAAATGTTACGTATGCTTTTGACATAACTCACCTCATTCAGGATTGCGTAGTCTCCTTCATCACTCATCAGTCAGTCGCCGATGTGTCCATATCTTTCTCTTTTAGCCACACATAAAGGTTTGTAACTGGAGGCCAGGGACCTGGTGATCTACCTGAATTTTCCCCAGAATCCAGGAGATCCTCGCCCGTCCGGATCATCCCTCTGACCCGGGATCTGACACAGAAGACCAACAGTGCGAACCCCTGGATCCTGTGCATTCAAACCGGATCGATCCCCTCCGTCGACAAAAAAGATAAGAGATGGATCAGGCCAGTTGATAGATCTGAACGCCCTGCCCGGAGTAGATCTGCTTGAGCCCGGTGGTCGGGAGCGAGACCTGATAGGTGGTCCATTCGGTCTCCCCGACATAGAGGAGGGTGGCATTATACTTCTTCATCAGTGATACCGTCTGTGAAGGATCCTGATAGATCGTCTTCACATCGGCCATCCGTTCTGATACCGGACCGTAGTCCCCGCGCCACATATACTCGTGGAAAGTCCAGCCGATGATCGCCGGGAGGCCAGTGAACGAAGAGATCCGGGCGGCGTAGGTGTAGTCCGACCCCTGCGCCTCGACGATCACCGGGCTCCCTTTCAGTTGCGAAAGGAAGGCCACTGCAGCCGCATCCCCGGGATGGGTCGTCTCCACATAGGCGAGACCGTCGAGAGTCCGGTCAGGGGCCGTCAGTTTGCCGGTGACGGCAAACGGAGTGATCAGCAGTACCGCGATCAGTAGCACTGCCATCCCCTTCCCCCGGGCATCCCCAATGGACGCGAGATGAACCGATAACCGAGACTCGTCGATAGCCCGCCCGATCATCACTGCTGAAGCCGATCCCATCAGCAGCCATGCCGCGACATAGAACTTGAAGACCGTATTCATCCGGAAGTACTGATCTCCCATATTGTCCTTCAGATACAGGATCTCACAGAAGACGGCGACCAACAGCCCGCAGACAGCCAGGAGTTCCTCGTGCCGCCGGGCCTTCCGCGTGGCAAACGAGACGAGCGGGATCACAGCGATCGCAGCGGCATAATACCCGGTCAACAGGAACGGGATCGCCGCGGCGATCAGATAGGGCCGCTTGACCAGGTCACGTGCGGAAAAGGCATAGAATACCAGCAGGAAGAAACCGTGCACCAGCAGGAACTGGGCCGGAGCCGAGGGGAGATGGACGATCCCAATCCCCTTGATCCCTGCGCTGGACATCTGCAGATAGAACGGCAGGTAGGCAGCGATGGCCAGCACCGGGATCACGAGCGGCAGATACTGAAGGAGGCCGGCCACTGCCTGCTGCCGCTCCTGCCAGACCAGGTACAGGCAGACTCCGAGCGTAATCGGCGCATAGATCAGCACATCCCAGGAATTGATCCCGGGCATCGACCCGAGCGAGACGGCGACCAGCAGCATCAACAGCCCCCTCCCCCTGGAGGTGAGATCCTTCCAGGTTCGGATACAGAGGAGGAGCAGGAAGATCAGAAAGACCTGGTTGAAGATACCGAGCACATGTGCATGGACATCACCCCAGGTGAAGGAGAAGAGCGGGTACTCGTTGATCGTATTGTCGATCACCCGGGTACTGTCCCAGGCGACCTTCGAAAGATCATTCCCCCCAAAGGAGAGGAGGAACGCGGAGGGGTTCGGAAGGAGGAGGATCAGGGTCGGCAGCCAGGAGAGCCGTTTTAAGAGTAGATCTCCAATCGCATACAGATTCACGGCAGCGAGGCCCATGATCGTCGGCAGTGCCAGGTTGAAGACAACTGATGCGGGGATCCCGGTGACGGCGCCAAGAGCCCCGACCAGCCAGTACCCGAGATAGTAATAGACGTTCTGATACCCGCCGGCATACCAGGGGTCGAGCGGCGGAACCACCGGGGTTCGCATCACTGATGAGATGAAACCAAGATCCATGAACTTCTCTGCATACGAGGCCGAGGGGTTGGTGTACCGGGCCTCGAGCATGAAGAGGAAGAAGCCAAGGAAGACCAGGTCCCACCGCCACATTCCAGCGAGGGAAGCGCGGGTGTACTCCCGCCGGTACAGGTGATAGGCGAGCAGTACCCCGAACGGGAGCAGCGCCAACCAGACCGGGAGGTGGAGCAGGCCACAGTACCAGGAGAGAAGAGTATAGGCGAGGACAGAACCGGTGAACGAGGCAGGGTAGGCAAACCGGCCACACCCCTCCTGCAGCAGAGGCCAGAGCGATAACTGGAGCAGTTTGATCAGCACCAGCCAGATGATCACTGCGGCCACCTGCATCTCAATCCCCACCAATCGACTCACCCTCCACAACCTTCTTCTGGAAGACCCGCCAGATCACCGGCATCACCCAGTCCCCGCAGAGATAGATCGAGATCGCTCCGCCGATTCCGGTTATCAGATTCTTGATCAGATGGTCGATGACCGCAATCAGGGTCGCGGTGGCCAGGGGCATACCCCCGAGCGTAACGAAGACGCCGGCCACTGCAGCCTCATAGATCCCCATCCCCCCGGGCGTCACCGGAACCGTCTTGATCAGGTTACCGATCACAACGGCCAGGATCACAACGATCGGGTCCAGTGGCTGTTCGAACATCAGTACCACCGCCATACAGACCATCGCATCCAGGATCCAGATCACAATCGACGAAACACCGAGGACCAGGAGTGAACGCAGGTTCAGCGAGACACGCCGAACCTCGTCGAGCATCGTCAGCACCATCCCGATATACCGATTCTTCGTCTGAAACCGTCCTGCAACGATGAGCAGAGCGAAGAAGATCACGCCGGCAACCAGCGGGATCACGATCAACGTGTAGAACCACTCCGGTACATTCAGCAGAAACAGAACCGATATGAGTCCGAGTAGGGCCACGGTCACCACATCAAAGATCCGTTCCACCAGTATCGAGGAGATCCCCTGCGAGTAGGTGGTGCTGTGCTCATGCTTCAGGAGGAAAACCCTAACAAAGTCGCCGAGGCGAAATGGGATCACCAGATTCACGGTCTGGCTGATGAAGATATTGGCCGTCGCAAAGGTGAGCGTCGGCTTGATGGAGAGACCCTGCAAGATCGACCTGTACCGGAAACCCCGAAGCCACCATGCTGCCACACAGATCAGCACGGCGACAGCGATATAGGCCGGGATGCTGTTGGCGATGGCAACAGAGAGGTCAGCCCTGACACTGTAGAGCATAAACCCGAGGATCCCTGCTGCCAGCAGCGTCGGGATCACGACTGCACTAATCTTTCGATACATGAAGCCCCCACCACAACCGCAGGATCGCACTGCCCATGTCCACGACGTCCTTCCTTTTGACCGTGGTCCCCGGCCCCTGCCGCCACCGAACCGGTATCTCCCGGATCCTATAGCCGGCCCGGGCCCCCCGGACCAGTACCTCGGTGTCCCAGAACCAGTGCGTATCATCAACCTTTTCGAGCAACGGCAGAAGCCGAGCTCTGTTGAAGGCCTTGAACCCGCACTGGTGGTCGTACAGTTTTGAACCGAGGATCGTCCTGACCAGCAGGTTATACCCCCGGCTCGCGATCTCCCGCCCGCCAGTCCTGACGATGTCGCTCTCCGGGAGAAGACGCGAACCAGTCGCAATATCAGAGCCCTCACGGACCGCATCGATCACCTCGGCGAGGTGCTGCATGTCGGTAGCCAGGTCGACATCATAGTAGCAGACGATCGTCCCCTGGGCGGCAGTGAACGCACGGTTCAGGGCCCTGCCCCGTCCAAGACGCTGATCTGAATGGAGCAGGTGAATACGGGGATCGGTCTGCTCGACGGCCCTGACGAACTCAGCACTCCCATCGGTGGAACCGTCCTCTGCTACCAGGATCTCAAAACTATCGGTGACCTTGGAGAGAACCTCGATCGATACAGGGATCGCAACCTTTAGTGCGGGGAGGTCGTTATAGACCGGTATCACCGCGCTGACCTCAATGCTGGTCATGGGCCATCCTCCGCCGGACACAGGTTGCCACCTGTCTGCCGGCGGTGATCGAACCCTCCATCGACCGTTCTGGATAGTTGGGCCTGCTGAACATGCCAGCCATATAAAGACCGTACTGTTCATAGTTGGGGATCATCTGCCGGTATCCTGTGGTATAAACCGGACCGGCCCAGGGATCCACCTCAAGGTGCTGCCAGTGGATCATCTCGTCCGTGACATTGAAACGCGTGCAGAAGTCCTCCTTCATCCTCTGACCGTGCTGGTCAGGAAGGGTACCGCTGAAGTACGAAGCCAGATAGACCAGATGTTCGCCATATCGTTCCAGGGGTGCAAAGTTAGTGTGCGAGACCACTGCCCCGTACGGTGCAGGATCCTTCATATTCAGCCAGTATATCCCTTCCGTCACATCACGGTCCAGAGCGAGGATCATGCAGGCCGCCCCCTGGTATGGGATCGCAGGGAACTCAACCCCGCTCAGTTTGGCCAGTTCCTGTGGCGGGATCGTCGAGATGACCGTATCATACCGGATCCCATTCACGATCCATTCAAGACCGGATCGTTGCATACTCTCGACCGGGGTGCCGGTCTGGATGGAAACCCCCCGGTCGGAGAGGACCTGTTCCAGCCGATCGATCAGGATCGAGAAACCTCCTTTCAGATAACCGAGCCGTTCCCCTCCAGTGGTCCGGTTGGACCTGATCGCAATCCGGGATATCAGCCAGGCTGCAGAGATCTGGTCTCGCATGGCCCCGAACTTTGATTTGAGCAGCGGCTCAAAGAAGGAAGTATAGGCGTTCATCCCCACCTGTTCAACCAGAAACTGCTTTACTGGAACATCATCGAGTTTTATCCGATCCATCCGCTTTGCACGGAGCGTCAGCAGGGCCAGTCGGGCCTTGTCGAGCAACGACAGATAGGGGTACACGAGGATCTCCCGTGGCGTGGTCAGGGGATGAACGGCCCCATCCACATAATACCCGGTGCTCCCCTCCAGCCATTCGAGCCGGTCGCTTATCCCCAGTTGTTCCATCAACGAGAAGAGGTTGCTGTCCCCCTCAAAACAGTGATGATAGTAGTGTTCTATGGTATAGTGTTCACGCGAAAGAGATGAGAGACAACCGCCAAGAAATGGGCGCCGCTCAAGGAGTTCCACGGAATGATCCCCAGAGAGGTCGAGCGCTGCAGTGAGACCTGCCAATCCTCCGCCGATGATACAGATCTTCATAATCTGTTACATCATTATATGGCAAAAAGGATAAGAAGGTTTTTGAGTTTGCCATATAAAATGAGATATAAGATGGATAGCAATAGTACCGCAGATATAGGGCCGATGGACGGTGTCTTTAGATGAGGGTCTTCTTTATTGGGTTCGGCCAGGCTGGGGGCAAGGTCGTGGACATGTTTATGGAGCAGGACAAGAGCAACCTGTTCCGCGGGCTCGTTGTGAATACTGCACGGACTGATCTGATCGGCCTTAAGAATATTCCGATGAAGAACCGGATCCTGATCGGACAGACCGTCGTGAAAGGACACGGGGTCGGCACCGATAACGCGATGGGCGCAAAGTTGACAAAGGACGAGATCGATAGCATCGTGACCGCCATCGAATCGATCGGTACCTCTGACATCGATGCATTCGTGGTCATCGCCGGTCTTGGTGGAGGCACCGGTTCCGGGGGTTCTCCAGTGCTGGTCAGGCACCTGAAAGGGCTGTACCATGAACCGGTCTATGCCCTCGGGATCCTCCCATCTGTCGAGGAGGGACGGTTGTACACCTATAACGCAGCCCGTTCGCTGACAACGCTCGTCAATGAGGCGGACAACACCTTCATCTTCGACAACGGGGCCTGGAGAAAGGAAGGGGAGTCGATCAAGATGGCCTACGACCGGGTGAACGACGAGATCGTCCGCAGATTCGGGGTTCTCTTCCGTGCCGGCGAGGTCGGTAAGATCGGGGTCGGCGAGATGGTCGTCGACTCCAGCGAGATCATCAACACCCTCCGTGGTGGCGGTATTACTACAGTTGGGTATGCCAAGACCGAGGCGATCAGTACCAGGTCAAAACAGAACAAAGGGCTGTTCGGGAACCTGATCGGTTCACTCAAGAAGCGGGAAGCCTCCGAAGAGGTGCTGCTCGGGGATGATCGGAGTGCAAAGATCATCTCCCTGGTGAGGAGCGCGATGCTCGGACGTCTGACCCTTCCCTGTGACTTTAAAACTGCACAGCGTGCCCTGATTCTGCTGGTCGGACCGCCGGGGGAGATGGATCGTAAAGGTGTCGAGAAGGCGAGGAGCTGGGTCGAGGAGAACATCGAGGGCGAGGAGATCCGGAGCGGGGATTATCCAATCGAAAGCAACTATGTGGCTGCCGTCGTAGTGCTCGCCTCGATCGGGGAAGTGCCCAGGATCCGCGCTCTCCTTGATATGGCCAAAGAGACGAAGGTGGAACTGGCCCGGGCCAAAACCGATGGGATGACGATGTTCGAGGATGGGATCGACCCACTCTTCGAATGAGGTGCATATAATGAAATACGCAATCAAAGGGATCATCATACTGTTTCTCCTCTGCTGCATAGTACAGGCAGGAGCGGCATTCAAGATGGAGTCGAGCGAGGTGACCCCCTCGGGGGATCTCGCAGCAGGAACCGCCGTGACCGCCCATGCGGTGGTCGACTTCTCAACACTTACTGGAACCACGTTCCCGTCAACCGATACGTTCCAGGGATTCACTGAATTGGACAAAGCCAAGTGGCAGTACTCGATCACCATCAATGGTGCTGATAACCCCAAACCCGATGCGTCAGGCAAGTACCTGAAGATCAACGGGTTCGACCTGGATTACCCCTCAAGCCAGTCGGTGAAGTTGCTGATCACAGTTGAAGGTGTTGTCCCGCAGACCAACGCAACGCAGAACCTCACGGTTCTCAGGCTCCAGTGGCTTGACGCGACGACCAAAGTCCGGGATAACGGAGAGTTCACCCTGACCAGTAAGGTCGTCAACCCCGATGACCTGGTAAAGAACGTCCAGCAGGCACAGAGCGACCTGAAGACCCTCCGGGCTGATATCGATCAAAGAGCAGCAGCCGGAGTCGGCACCGATGAGGCTGAAGCCAAGTACAAACTGGCTGAACAGAATATCAAAAGCAGCAATGGAACGAACTTCACCGCCACCCAGGCGAATCTTGACACTGCCCAGAAAGCCATCGCTGATGCTGAGACGAGCCTGGACAAGTCCTGGGCTCAGAGCGAGATCGATCAGGCCAAGAACTCGCTCGCCAATGTCGATCAACTGATCACCTACTTCAAGAGCAATCCGGACATGACCAATGACGCCCGGGTAGCCGCGATCACAATCCAGCGGGAGAATGCAGATCAGGCCTATACCGCAGCAAACGAGAGTCTGACAGCAGGCAACTATAACCAGGCACGGATTAAGGCGAACGAATCTGCAACGAAAGCCCTCGGAGCCTACAATGATGCCTTGGCACTCAGGAACGGAACCGGAACCACAAAAACCCTCAACAACACCAGCACCGAGAGTGACGGCGGCGGACTCGGGATCATCTACTACATCTTGGTCGTAGTGGCCATAGGGCTGGTCGTCGGTGGGGTTGTCCTCTACCAGCGCAGGAACAGGTGGGACGAGCTCGGATGATCGTCATCCATTGACAAAATCATCCTTTTTTAAGATAACATTTTTTGTACGGTTTCCACCAATACCCCTAATAGAAGTGAAAACCTAATTGATGATTGATACCGGGTTTTATCAAACATCTGCTTCACCCATTAGAGTGAAGCAGATACGAGCAGAGGTCAAAGAGGCTCTGTGAATATCCGGTTCGCCCATACGTGGAAAAGATCATTAAATCAATACATTGGGGGTACGGATATGGAACCTGCGGAACTCACAGGGATCAAAGAGCATATCAACCGCCTGATACACCAGACAGAAGATGAGATCCATTACGAGCGGGCTGAGCGAACAGCACTCCTAAAATCCGATGAGAACCTGAACATCAGCCGGCTACTGGTTATCGATCTGTTGTTACTGAACATCCTCCTCTTCTTTGTGCTGGATAATTACATGATCGACTGGATCACAGCAAGTTTTCTGTTGTATGCAGTGAACCCGTTCATCATGCTGATCCCATCGACTCAGTCAATAGGACCCCGGAGGAGAAAGGGAACCAGAGATTACCTGGCGACACTCCGGCAGATCGAACTCTACAAAAATAAATGGACACTCGGAAAAATTCTCTGGAATGCATTCTTCATCAACAGTCAGCCGCTGGCCATCGGCTTCTCGTTGGTCTACTGTGTGAATATTATCTTTACCCTGACCTATGGCCTCGGACCGATCACAGACCTGGTGACCTTCCAGTCCATCGCAATCATCATATTTTATCTTGGGATCTGGTACCTGAAGCCCTACTCGGCAGATTTCCTCGATTCACTCCTCGATATCAGGACTGACATCTATCAGCGGATCCATACCAGGATGCAGCCGCTCTGGACGGTCATCCTCTCGATAGGAACCCTGGCCACGCTGGTGATCATCGTGACCATAGCCGCAATGATGTTGCCGGGTTTTACGCTCAACGCGGTCCTCGATGCCAAAGCGGCGATCAAAGGGCTGGGGGTCATTCCCGTACTGATGGTTATGATCAGCCAGATTCTACTGGTCCGTTTTTCACAGGGAGCCCACAGCAGGCGGATGATCATCAACCTCAAGGATCGAAAGACAGAAGTGCTGAATAACTTCGTCGATATCCCCCTCATCGTGTACCGCTCAAAACTGGAGAAGGGACAGATCGATGCAGTCAACTCGTTTGCCAGAGATTTCTCTGATATCAGGGACGCCTACATATCTTCTAAGGTCTACAAGACCACGTCCCAGGATCTCTTCGGCTTCTTTCCGGTCTATCTGATGGTTCCTGACCCCGACGTAATATTAAACCCTGCAATCGTCAGGATACTCCATGAACAGGTGGATCTGAAGCGCCGGACCCAGGTATAATCACATGTCCTGGCTGTTCGAACGTTCGATCAATGCCGCAAGCCCTGCATCCCCAAGTTTCCAAAGCACCTGCCGTGCCCTTGCCTCAACGTCACCGCCCTCTGCACAGGCCTGTTTAAGGGGGCCAACCGCGGGATCTCCAATCCTGCAGAGGGCAAGTGCAGCAAACTGTCGGATCTCTCGATCCGGATCCTGCAGAGCCTCGATAAGCGGCAGGATCGCTGATCCACGCACTTCCCCAAGTGCAGCCGCCGCATATCTGCGGAAATCATGATCGGTATTCTCTCTCATCGCCGCCAGGAGCGGGGCCACACCCGGCGATCCGATCCTGCCCAGAGCTCCGGCCATATACCACCGGGGATCGGGGTTTGATTCTGCAAGCAGGGCAGCGATAAGCGGCCCTACTGCCCGCTCACTCATTACCACCAGTTCCCGAACTGCAGCCCTCCGTTCCTCGAGACCCCCTTGCCGAATCCTGGTGATCTGCGACTCTACCTCTTCATTATCACTCATTATGCATCTTTTTGAGATGCTCCTGCATATCAAACTGCCCATCCTGACCGACGTTTGAACCTCTCGTACCATTCTCAAACCAGATTGTCTGTTGGGGAAACGGCATTTCAATCCCGCTGGCCTCAAGGGCCAGTTTTATCTTCCAGAGGAGATCAGTCCTGACTGTCCACCAGACCGTCGACGGAGACCAGATCCGTATCACGATCTTCACGGAACTGTCTGCCAGGGAATCGACATAGACCGAGGGTTCCGGAGAGATCAGAGCAAACGGATGTGACGCTATGACCTCCCTGATGATCCTGACCGCAGCAGCGGCATCATCCTTATATCGGATTCCCACTTCATACTCGAACCTGCGGGCAGGGTTCTTCACGTAGTTGGTGATGTTCGAGGTGAAGACCTTCTCGTTCGGGATTCTGACATATATCCCCTCATACGTCTGGACAATGGTAGAGAAGAGTCGGATATCCTCGACTGTTCCGGATATATCAGCAAGGTGGATGTTATCCCCGATCGTGATCGGACGTTCAAAGATCAGAAAGATACCAGAGACCAGGTTCGCAACCACGCTCTGACTGGCAAACCCGAGGATCACCCCGGCGAGACCGCCGGCAACGACAAGACCGGTCAGATCGACCTTCATGCTCGTCGGGAGGACCAGAAGAAAGGCAAAGACCACAAGCATGATGTTCATGACCTTCAAGAACAGGTTCAGGGTGCCCTTGGGAATTTTATCGAGCAGCGCTTTCTTGAGGGAGATCGTCAACACCCTGCCGATGAGATAGGCCGCCAATACCGCGGTGACGACGATGATCAGATCTCCAACCGTGATATTGTTGTACAGCGGGATCTCCAACATCAGTTCAGCCCCGCATCCATCAAAAACTCCTCCCTATGGAGACCAGGGATCTTCATGATCGTGTAATGTTCCAGTGACCGGGTCATACCACGAACGAGCGGACTGTCAAAGAAGTTGGTCTCTGCGACGGTGCTGTTGATGATCCGCATCTCGGCCCACATCGCGACGAACGAGTTGTAATAGATCTTCATCCCGACACTGTCAAAGACCGCCCTATTCACCTCCACCCAGGTGCTGGCGTCGTTCTTGATCTCCAGGGCGAGCACTCCTTCCCGGAGCGGATCGGTTATCGGGATCTCATGGTACAGAACACTCCGATGCCATCGGGTGATATAACCCCAGTCCGGCTGGCCATACAGCGAATACCTGGGCTGGTTCAGCGAGAATATATCGACCAGATGCACATCCTCCTGTGCAGCGATGAAGACCCCGATCTCAACCGGGAAGGTCAGGTACACTGTCTGATGGCTTGAAGGCTCGAGAAGAAGCGGTTCGAACTGCACCTCCAGATAACGGGTCACCTCCTCCGGAAGGTTCACCGGCTCGATCGGGTTTATGATGATCCGACCATCCAATGAAGCTACATGCTTCTTCACCGTCGCTCCCGCACAGTTCCGACTGTACTCGACCATCCCCGAACGCCGGCTGATCGAAAGGTTGATCTGGTCTGTCCCTATGGTGGCCTCGTAGCCATAGGTGCCGTACACAGATACCATGGCAGGCAGACTCATTTATACCTACCCGAGACGATTTCCCTCGATAGATGTAAGGAGACGGTGGATATCGGCATCACGGGCCGGCTTTCCGCTATCGGTCTGAATCCTGAGCGACTCAGCCGCTTCTGCTCCGAATCCGGCGACGGCAGCCAGGATTTCAGCCCGGACCTGATCCACGGGGTCGCCGAGAGCATGGATCAGTAGAGGAAGGGTGGATGGATCCCGGATGATGCCAAAGGTCACCCCAGCACCCCAGCGGAGATCTGGATCGGGATCAGTGAGTGCGGAGGTCAGCGCAGGCACTGTAGCAGAACCGATCATACCCAGCGCTACCGTGGCCCGGCCTCTGACAAACCGATCTGGATCAGAAAAGAGGGCTATCAGCGGACCTATCGCCCTATCATCCCGGGTGGCACCGAGGGCCAGGGCAGCCATCCACCGGACGTCCTCATCAGCACTGGAGAGGGCCCCGACCAGCGGCTTCACTGCAGCCGGACCAATGTTCCCAAGCGCTTCCGCAGCCTTCCAACGGATATCCCTGCCTCCCTCCCCGGTCAGGCATCGGACCAGACTGGGGATCGCGGCCGGGTCATGCAGGCCACCGAGCGCGTCGACTGCCAGATACCGGATCGCAGGATCATCTGAACTGAGTGCTACGATCAGACCTTTTCTGTTCTTTCGCCTCTGCATCCGGCGGATCTCAACTCCTCCAGAGAGCCCGATCAGCAGACGCGTCAGCGGCAGACCGATCAGGGGGATGTCAATCAGAGCGGTCATCGGTTTCCCCGGTTCGTTCGTTATAGTCCTTTGCTTGATTGTTTTACCAGAAATAAATGGGTTCGCGCCCTGGAATCAGCGGGTGGCCTCGGCCACGCACTCCTCGAGGGTAGCGAGGTGAGCAGTCCCACCACAGAGGTTCGGGACATAGGCGAGGGCCTTTCCACTGTTCACCATCAGACTGTTGAAACGCTCGAGGGCTGGCGAGACGACCATACACGTATCTGCATAGACTTTTGCTCCACTCTTCTCAATCAAGGCCACCGACTCCTGCTCTGCACTGATCACACCCTTCGCCGCAAAGACGATGAATGGTTTCTTTGTATGCTTTCCTTTGAGCAACCCGGCGATCCGGGTCAGCTCGTCCGGGGAGCAGTGCGGACACCCGACCGCCACAGCGTCCACCTCCTGGCTGGAGAAGACCGCATCCACCGATGCCGGCTCGACAGGGATCGCTTCGAGGGTGGTGGTATCGAAGTGGAAGACCCTGGTCTCAGGGGTGATTTCATCGACATGGTACAGAGCCACCGCCCCGGTAGCTGCCATCCCTGCGCCGAGCGCCTTCAATTGATCACGGGACGGTCTGATCCCCGTGAAGAGGGGGATCCTGGTCCCGACGAGCGGCCCGACCAGGTGACCGAGCGCCCCGTACCAGGCGGTGTCCTGAGTCTTAGGCGCATCAGCGACTTGAATCACCACTTCTGGCCTCCGATTGGCCACGATATGAAGGCCATAGTACGGCGTCTTCCCAACCAAGGCAGCGGCCAAGGCCCCAGGACCGCCCTCGCGGTTGGTCCTGGCACCGATCACCGAGTTCGCATAACTGACCGCCGATGACTCTGACCAGGCCAGGTGATCCCCATACTGAACCATATTCAGATAATAGGGGGTGCAGGTGCATTCCAATTTTACCCCAAGCCGTTGAAATGCCGAAATGATCTGATTCTGCTTGTCAGCAAATTCGCTGCTGATTCCCATCTCCTGCCACCGGTCGCGTGCCATGCCGACCGGGTTCAACACCGCCGGCACCGAGACCCGGGCATCGAGACCCTGCAGCCATTCGAGCCCCCAGTCGCCGATCGTCTTGTACGAAGCCCCACTGACCTGTGCACTACTGATCGGGATCATCTTCTCTGCGTCAAAGACCTTGCCGAGCGCGACAAGGAGCTCCATCATCCTCTGCCTGGTCTCGCCGTACTCGCCTGCCAGGATCTTCTCATCGTCTGTATCAAGAAACATCGTCAATCCCACCGTGCCCGGACAAACTCGTCCTCACGTCCCATCACCATCGTCGCGTCGACCCCGACCTTCACATTGGTCCCATCCGCCAGCCGGCAGGGGTCCAGGGACGAACCGCGGACGCCAGTGATCACCATCAAGTCCTCGTCGCCTCGTACCCGCGTCGCGATCGCATACTCCACCTCGGTGAGCGAGGTCGGATCGATGTCCTCGTCGACGACGACCACATGCTTCAACGAAGTATGAGCAGCAAACGCGGCCATGATGGCATTCTTCGCGTCTCCCTGCGTCCGCTTTTTGATCTGAACAACCGCGTGGAGGTACCCGCACCCACCGCTGGTCAGTACCACATTTTTAACGCCGGTGACCCCGCTCACCGCCGTATAGATCTTCGGCTCGTACGGAGCGCCCATCAGCATCTTGTGCTCGGCACCACCTGGCAGGATCCCATGGTAGATTGGGTCCCGCTTCATCTGCATCCCGGTGATCGTGATCACCGGCTGGATCCTGATCGGGTCATAGGTTCCGGTGATATCGACGAACGGCCCCTCCTCTGCGGTCTCGGCCCCGATGTATCCCTCAAGTACGATCTCTGCGTCGGGGACGAGCACCCCGTTACTGCACTCTCGAACCGGGAGCATTCCGCCCCGCAGTTCGGCGGCATAGGCGAGTTCCTTCCCCTCCGGGACCCGCGTACAGGAGGCGAACGTGACAGCCGGATGTGTCCCGATGGTGATGGCCACCGGCAGGTTTTCTCCATCGGCCAGCGCCGCCTTATGCAGGTTATACGTATGCCGTCCTTCGACCAGCCGGGCCGCGAGATGGGTCTTATCCAGCATTTGCATCCGATGGATCGAACCGTTCTGAACCCCGCCATACCGGGAGAAGACGATCGCTGATGTGAGGTATCGTCCTGCGTCCAGAGGATAGTGCTTCATAATCGGGATCCTTGAGAGGTCGGGGTGGCCGGTGGTCACCTTCCCATCCACCGCCACCTCACCGTCAAACCGGCATCCAGCCAGCATCGACACCAGCGACTCCTCCCTTATATCGAGGGCCAGAGCCAGGGCCGAACGGGTCGCAACCAGGTTCATCACCCCCCGCATCCCGTCGAGATCCTCGAAGAGGACCAGATCATCGGTCGCTGCAGCCCGCTTCGGGGCCTCGTACTCTGTGGAGCAGGGACTGCTGACCTCGGTCAGACGCCCTGCAGCTCGCATCTTTTCAATAAATTCACGCATCATATCCCCTCCAGTGTGGTCCAAGCGTGTGCTCGACCCCCAGATGATCGAGCACCCTGGCCACAACCATGTCGACCAGATCGTCGATCGTCTCCGGCCGATGGTAGAAGGCAGGGCTCGCGACCATCACCACAGCCCCAGCCTCATCGGCGGCGAGCATATTCTTCAGATGGACCCGGCCGAGCGGCATCTCACGAAGGAGGAGGACGCATCGGCGCCGCTCCTTCAGACAGACATCTGCAGCCCTCCCGATCAGCGTGTCGCTATATCCCTGGGAGATGCCAGCCAGGGTCTTCATACTGCACGGGACCACTGCCATCCCGTCGATCCTGCACGAGCCGCTCGCGATATCCGCTGAGAGGAGGTGAGGGTCCACGTAGATCGCATCGAACCCATCGAGTGAAACCCCTTCGTGTACAGCGATCGCACGGGCCTGTTCGGAGATGATCAGGTGCACCCTGGCATCCAAACAGAGCACCTCCAGCAGTCGTCGTGCATAGATGATCCCGCTGGCACCGGTGACCCCGACCACATACTCCTTGTCGCTCATTCCAGCCTCATCTATACTGTATCATCGTCGGATAATGTATGCTCTGCTGATCGCTCGTCGACGGTCGGCTCCTCGGATTCAGAACGCCAGACCTCGTACACCCGGTCGGCATCGCGGTCATCGATCCGGCAGTGTTCCGGATCGCTCTCCGGGTCCAGGGGCACCACCCCGGCGAAGGCCCTGTCTTTGATCACATACAGGAAGCGATAGGGCCAGGGGGAGTGAAGCCGGATCTGCCGGCCATAGTAGACCTCAGTGGCCAGCGCAAGGGTACAGTAGATCTCCGAGCCAATCTCAAAGAGAACAGTCCGAACATACCGGCGCATATACCATCGGAGTTCCGAGACCAGGGAGAGGGCAGACCCGAGCGAGGCCATTCTGACGATCACCCCATACGGCACTTCAACAGGATGATAAAAACGGAGCGCAGCACGTGCAGTCTCTGACGCTAAAAGAGTCTGGTAGAGGGGGATCCCCTCCCTCCCCAGGAAGAGGACGTCCATATCAGGTGAACATGCGCTCGTCGGTGGCGGGATCTGTCCTGATCTTTCTGATCGCAGCGATGAAGTCCTGCTGTTCGATGGCTGAAGCTTTCTTTCTAACTGCCATCATTCCAGCCTCCCTGCAGACGGACTGCAGCTCCGCACCGGTGAAGGTCTCGGTCATCTCCGCGAGCAGGTCGATATCAACGTTGGAGAGTGTCATATTCCTGGAATGAATCGAGAGGATCGACCGACGCGAGCCCTTGTCCGGCAGCGGTATCTCGATCACCCGGTCGAACCGCCCGGGGCGTAACAGAGCCGGGTCGAGCATGTCCACCCGGTTCGTCGCAGCCATGATCCGGACATCTCCCCTGTTGTTGAACCCATCCATCTCTGCCAGCAACTGCATCATGGTCCGCTGCACCTCGGCACTTCCCGAGGTCCCGTCGTTGGTCCTGATCGAACCGACCGCGTCGATCTCATCGATGAAGATGATCGAGGGAGCCCTCTCACGAGCGAGCGTGAAGAGTTCCCTGACCAGTTGGGCGCCTTCACCGATGAACTTGTGAACCAGTTCGCTCCCGGACATCCGGATGAAGGTGGCCTTCGCTTCATGGGCGACCGCCTTTGCGATCAGGGTCTTGCCGGTTCCTGGCGAACCATGGAGCAGGATCCCCTTCGGCGGTTCGACACCCACCTGCAGGAATATTTCAGGCCTGGTCAACGGGTACTCGACGGCCTCTCGCACCTCCTCGATCTGCTCTGCAAGTCCGCCGATCTGGTCGAAGGAGACATCAGGCGAGGAGTCCAGTTCCATCACCCTGATCCGTGCATCAAAGATGTTGCCGACGACCCTGACTACAGAGAGAGAGTTGTTCACTGCGACTTTGGTTCCTGGTTTTAAGGTACGATACAGATCCTCGTCAATATGGGTCAGGTACTCCTGATTATTCCCCTGCTGCCGGAGATAGATCACACCATCCCCGAGCATGTCCACGACCACAGCCACAAAGAGTGGCATACGCTTCAGCTGATTGTTCTCCTTCTTGAGATGAGCGTTCTCTTTCTGGAGAGTGTCGAACCTCATCTTCAGCTCGAGGAACTGAGCCTCTATCTGCTGAAGCTCAATCTGATAATTGAGTTCACTGCCTGCATTAACGCTATTGATAATGGTATCGTCCATATCAATAGTATAATGTAATTTTCAAACATTTATTAGGTATGGATGTGACCATGCAGGGAAGAGGAATAGCAAAAGGGTCAGGATCCGGGGAATTACTGGTCAGTGAAGCCCCGATATCCTTTCTCTCTGGAGTGGACCCGGTGACGGGAGTGATCATTGAACAGGGGCACCCCTTGCAGGGGCGGTCGATCGAAGGGACGATCTTCGCCTTCCCCCACGGCAAGGGGTCGACGGTAGGGTCCTACATTCTCTATGCACTCGCACGGAACCACAAGGCCCCAGCCGCGATCATCAACCAGGAGGCGGAACCGATCATCGTGGTCGGAGCGATCATCAGCGGTATCCCAATGGTCGACCGGCTCGATATTCCGTTTGAAGAACTCAAAGAGCACCGCTCGGCCACAGTGAACGGAGAGACTGGCGAGGTGACATTTGACGATTGAATGGGCTGCGAACAGGAAGAACTCTATGCATCAACGGAGGATAGACTGTTATGAGAAGTGACGAGGTCAAAGCCGGATATCAGCGGGCACCCAACCGCTCGCTGCTTCGAGCGCTGGGGGTGACCGACGAAGAGATGAACCTGCCATTCATCGGGATCGCGAACGCGTGGAACACGATCGTGCCGGGCCACCTGCACCTTCGGACCCTGGCCGAGAAGGTCAAGGGAGGGATCTGCGCAGCCGGAGGGGTGCCCTTCGAGTTCGGGGTGATCGGGATCTGTGACGGGATCGCGATGGGTCATTCCGGGATGCGGTACTCGCTCCCCTCGCGGGAGACGGTCGCCGACTCGATCGAACTGATGGCCGAGGCGCACCGACTCGACGGGCTGGTCTGCATCGGCACCTGTGACAAGATCGTCCCAGGGATGCTGATGGCGGCGGCACGGTGCAACATCCCGACGATCGTGCTAACCGGCGGACCTATGCTCTCCGGGTGCAGCAATGGCAAAGACCTCTCCCTGACCGATGTCTTCGAAGGGGTTGGGAAGGTCGCGGCAGGCACGATCACTGAAGAGGAACTGCACACTCTCGAATGCACAGCGATGCCCGGATGCGGCTCTTGCCAGGGGCTCTACACCGCCAACACGATGGCCTGCATCACCGAGTCGCTCGGGATGTCGCTCCCCGGGTGTGCAGCCATCCCAGCGGTGGACGCAGCAAAACTCAGGATTGCCCGCAAAACCGGTGAACGGGTGGTCGGGCTCGTGAAGGAGCAGGTGACGCCGCGGGCGATCATCACAGCTCCAGCGATCAGAAACGCGATCAGGGTCGACATGGCCCTCGGCGGTTCGACCAACACCGTCCTCCACCTGATGGCCATCGCAGAAGAAGCCGGGCTTCCCTTTGATATCGATCAGTTCACTGCTATTGCAGAACAGGTCCCCCATATCGGTGCCATGCAGCCCGGCGGGCCATACTCGATGCAACAGCTTCACCATGCCGGCGGGATCCCTGCCGTCGAGCAGCGACTGATCAGTCTGCTCGAAGACGGACCCACCGTATCCGGGCAGAACGTGCTCCAGATCGCGGCCAGGGGCGTCGTCACGGACGGGAAGGTGATCGGAACGATTGAGCACCCGGTACATGCCGCCGGCGGGCTAAAGATCCTTCGCGGGAGCCTCGCCCCAGACTCTGCTGTCGTGAAGTGTTCAGCCGTCAACGAGGATATGTGGACCCACCAGGGACCGGCCAGGGTCTTCGACGGTGAGCAGGCCGCCATGGATGCGATCCTCAGCCGGCAGGTGCAGGAGGGAGACGTGATCGTGATTCGGTATGAGGGGCCGAAGGGCGGGCCCGGGATGCCGGAGATGCTCTCGCCGACCTCCGCCCTGATGGGGCTCGGGTACACCCGCGTCGCTCTGGTCACGGACGGACGGTTCTCCGGCGGTACCCGTGGTCCCTGCATTGGGCACGTTGCCCCTGAAGCAGCGATCGGCGGGCCGATCGCACTGGTGAAAGACGGAGATCTGATCAGGATCGATCTCAATGCAAGGTCCATAGACCTGCTGGTCGACGACGCCACCCTTTCGGATCGGCGGAAGTCATGGCAACCGTCAGAACAGTTCCTCTCCGGGGTGCTGGCCAGGTATGCTGCCACAGTCGGACAGGCAGATCACGGCGCTGTTCAGCGGTGAAATCCTTCCACAACATTTTTTAATTACCATACTGAAGATAAAATTCTCCAGTGCATCGTGTTGGACATTCCGTTCCGGACCAGCCATAGACAGCTATGATCATCGTCTGATCCTGACGAGTCGACGGTGTCAAATCCATCGAATATTTCAGGGAATCGACCCTGAATTTGGTTCTGATTCTGCTTGAAACAAAGATGCGAGAAGATCCGGTCGATTACATTATTTGGATTTTTGACAGCAGATGCCTGGCAGGTGACGATCATGATAGACTATTTATTCGAAGGAAACAAGCGCTTTTTGGAGACAGACTTTATCGAGAATAGGGAATACTACAAAGGACTCTCGAAAGGGCAGAGTCCAAAAGTACTCTGGATAGGATGTTCAGACTCACGGGTCGACCCGGAACGGATCACGGCCGCCCGCGCAGGTGAGATCTTTGTCCACCGGAACATCGGGAACATCGTTCCGATCAGTGGATGGAACTTTGCGACGGTACTTGAGTACGCGATCAAGCACCTGAAGGTGAAAGATATTGTAATCTGCGGTCACTCGGATTGCGGAGCCATCAAAGGGCTCGACAAGGAAACAGACGATGCATATGTCCCGTTCTGGCTGGGCAATGCAATCGAGGCAAAAGAGCGGGTCGATGAGAGACTTCCCCCGGCATCGACACCCGAGGAGAAGGTGGCCAGACTGGATGAAATCGCCAAAGAAAATGTCCGCCTGCAGCTCAAGCACCTGCGGAATTATCCCCTGGTAAAAAAGGCAGAACGGGATGAGAAGATCAGGCTCCACGGCCTCTACTTCGACCTCGGGTCGGGCACCCTCTCGCCAGTCACTTAAGCGAGCCGACGATCGATCTCCTTTTTTATCTGCTCAAGCGATATCCGTCCCATCGGAACCAGTTCCCTGTCGATCAGCACGAACGGAATCGGCGGGTACTGGTCCCTGAGAATTGTACCCACATAATCAGGAACCTGATCGTCGATCAACACCAGCGAGAGAGTGACTTTTTCACCGTACTCATTCTCAACCGCCTGGCGCAGCGCATCCACCGCAGGGAGCAGTTTTCCAGAGGGATGGCAGGCTGTCAGTCCGCAGGTCCGTTCATCATCGCAGGGAAATGGTGAACAGGACGCGTTCTTCAACCCGATGATCTCGATATGTAATTGTTGATCCATAGCAGATCATGGCACATCTTGCTATATCAGACATTTGATAGGGCGACTGCACAGGCCTGTTTGAATAAAAAAAGAGTTACTTCAGAAGAACCGAACAAACCGGTCCCGGTCTGCCTTACAGATCGGGCAGACTAACGGAGGGGTGTTCATCGCGCAGAGATAGCCGCAGACAGGACAGCGGTAGACAGGAAATGGTAGCACCTCACCGAGCGGGGGAGCATGCTGCCCAACCTCCTTCACCTCCCGCTCATCTGCGGGGGGTCGACGTTCCGGGATAGATTCAAGATGCTGGCGCCCCTGCAGCACCGCGTTCGAGACATAGAGCGCACAGTAACATCCACCAAACTCTGCAAGATCCGGGTCACGATAGTCACAGGGACAGATAATGTCCAGATCCTTCTCCCGAACCCCACTGGCCAGACGACAGGGACAGGCCATGTATCCATACCGCTCCTTGTTGGTCAGCAATCCTCTCATCAGACCGAGCACGAACTCCATATCCGGATTCATATGGTACCCGGCCTGCCCAGCTTCCCGGTTCAGCCGCTCAAACAGGGCAACGGCGTCCTCATCGGCAACCGGTGTCCTCTCTGCGGTCATGCCAGTTCCTTCCTGATCTCGTCTTCTCGGAAACCCACGATCACATGATCGTTCCCGATCACCAGCGTTGGAAACGAGAGGTGAGGATTGAACCGCTCGATCTCCTTGACCACCTGTTCCTGCTCATCAGGACCAACCTTGTCGACATACAGATATGAATACTTCACACCGAGCGACTTCAACAGTTCCTTGGTCTTCGCACACCATCCGCAGGTACTGAGAGCATAGAGCATTACGTTCCCCTTATCTCTGCCATCCACAACTTCAATCTGCATGATACTCACCATCCTTTGATCGGGTATTGAAGGATATTCAAATATAAAGGTTCTGCGTGTAGATCTTCAATCAGAGAAGATGCTCGGGATCTGAAAAAGATATGACCGGATCTCAGGAGATCATTCCTTCTGGCCATCCACTTCTCCTATCAGCACCCCCCAGTTGTAAGCCACGAGCAGCAGAATGAAGAGAGTCAGCGGCGCGCTGATGGCGAACACCCTGCCAATCCCAGAGTATTCAACCAGCAGGTTGTAGAGGGCATGGAGGGTGATCGCAATGGTGTACAGACCGAAGAGGAGGACCGGGAGAGACCTTTTTGAAAGATTGCTCGTCAGGAAGATCCCATAGCCGATGATCGCGGTCATACATCCATGCATCAATGAACTGGTGATCCCCCGGAGTACGGCGTACACGATAGGACCGACCCCAGTCAGGGTGAGATCGGAGAGATAGACGTAGTTCTCAAGGATCGCAAATCCGAATCCAGAGGCCATGGCCAGCACCAGCAACGACCGATCATACCGTCGACCGGTCAGCGGCAGGATCAGAAAGAGGGGCAGCGCTTTGAGAAACTCCTCGACAACCGGGGCGATCGTGATACCGGGGATCATGGTAGTCGAGGCGAAGAGGTCGGCCAGACTGGAGTTGAGGTAATACGCTATCACCCCGGCACAGAGTCCCCAGACCAGGAACGAGACGATCACCCGCTGTTTACCTTCGAGGAAGATCTGCAGAAAACAGAGCGGGATCGCTGCCGCAAGGAAGAATGCAACGATCATATCCGTCCCTCCCATATCCGCTGCAACAACCCGATCTCCAGCAGACAGAACGATAACACAACCAGGGGACCGACGATTCGAAACAGCCAGAAGTCAGGGTATGCAGCCTCACGGACCGCATAGATCAGGTGGGCCACGATCACCATAAGCGTTCCGGCGAAGAGGAAACGCTCTTCATAGACCTGGCGAGAGAGGGAGACAAGGAGCAGGTATCCACCGAAGAAAAAGAAGAGGAGAGTGACCCCTGTTGAGAGGGTGAGGCCGAGTTGGATGATCAGGTATACAGGAACGGATAAGAGTATGATGAGACAGATGGCAAAACCCCCCAACCGGGGCAGTGACCAGGCAGAACTGGGAAAGACCTCCAAATAGCCTGAAGCCAGGAAGAGGAAGACCCCGAGAAAACCCGCTTCAGAGACGGTTGGGTACATCAGTGTTGGCCCGATGATCAGGGTGTAGGCATACCAGAAGGTGTTGGCCAGGGTCCAACCACCAAATGCAAACCCTGCATAAATCAGCAACAGGTCCCGTGACCAGAAGATGTATGCAGATACACAGACGATCAGACAGGCGATACTGGTCAGCAACTGCAGGCCATTGCTGACCGTCCCATACCCATCGAAGGTGTGGGATGGTAGGAGGAGAACGGCCAGGAGAAGGCCGAGCGAGCCGGCCAGCAGTAGGGAGAAGAAGGCCAGTCCGGGCCTATACCATCGTGATACCAATGGAACTTCCGTAAGATCGATCACTTACAGGGATGCGCAGATGATAGTTAAAAACATGTCTTTTCTATTCTTAAACAGACATACATATCCGTGTTTAGGCAGACATTAATGATTAGCGATGGCGTCATCCATGTTTTCCATTCCGCACCTGTGGGATCTGATCAGAAAGAGGTTCAGGTTTGTCGGCCCCGGGCTGTCCCTTGCCATGTCCTCGGCGGGCTGGGTCGGCCTCTTAACCCTCATCGGACTCGGCTCTGACTATGGTTACCTGATCCTCTGGGCCATCCTTGCGGTCCTTGTCTACAAGTACGCTTTCAACAGAGGGATCGCCAGGTATACAGTCTCACAGGGGGAGAACATCTATGCCGGGCTGCGCAGAGTCCCGGGTTTCCGGACCGTGGAGACACCGGTCATCGGTGGGATCTATCTGATCGAGGTTATGAACCACGGGGCTGGTGCGATGGTGGCTGCAAGCCTGCTTGCCTCAATCCTCCCAATCGAGTTACCTGCCAAACTGACCGTCATCCTGATGATCGCAGGGATCACCGCCATCCTGTATCACAACTCATACCCGCTCTTCAAGAAGATCATGGTGGTTGCAGGGGTGATCATCGTTTGCGGGTTGCTATACAACCTCAACACCCTGTACTTTTCAGTCCCTGACATCGCTGCCGGATTCGCCCCGGACCTTGGAAACAACGAACTGCTCTACTATATCGGTTCGATCATGGCTTCTCTCGGGACCGGGCTTTCACTCCTCTGCTACTCGATGTGGCTGGAGAAGGAGACTAAAGGGGCCCATGGCGAAGCCTTCTTTAAGGAACATATCAATCTGGTCTCTTTCGATCTCACCCTCGGGTTTCTGCTCCTCGGCCTCCTCTCGTTCTTTTACCTCACGATCGGGTTCGTGGTGATGAATGAGGAGGGAATGTCGGCCTTCGAGAACGACCTGATGATCAGGCTGATCGGGCATACGCTTAACACGGTTCCGTTCGGGATGACGATCTTTCTGATCATCAGTTTCGTCACCCTCTTTGTCTACCTGATCGGGGCCCTGGATGGCAGAGCCCGAGCAGTCGCGACGCTCATTGCGCAGACGATAAACCGGAAAGACGCCGAGGACAGGCTGTACAAAGGGATGGTCCTTGTCTTTGCCGCGCTCTTCATCATCTTCGCATTTATAGGAGACAAATATCTCGCCAAGGAACTCGTCACCCTCTCAATGATGGTCTTTGGCCTCGTCGGGCTGCTGCTGATTTACCTGGATAGAACCCTCCCCCCCTATGCCCAGGGCTCCTGGCTCTGGTATGGTGTGATGGCTGCAGGCAGTGTACTCTTTCCAGTGGCCGCAATCTATTATGCGATGATGTGATAACAGATCTGACGCTTAAAAAAGAAGGAGGTTAAAAGTATCCAGTTATTGGCCGTATGGCCTGGCTACACACATCATACCCTGCAGATTTCCCTGCAACAGTCCACCATCGAGCCCCAGATAGGAGATGGCTGTGACAGCGATGACGATGACAGCCAGAAGACCAACAACCATAAGAAGCATTGAACGTTCCATAGTAGATAATAATAATAATTTTTTACATATAAACGTTATGAAATACTTGGACCGAAAATGTCTGATAGATCGAAAATTCTTTCATTCTCTGACCGGCTCCGGCCGGCGATATCAACCCATGCATCTGCTATTGGATCGGGTTGCACGCAGGTCAATGGGCTGCCGGCCGGCATTCCAAAGAGCAGAACCATCCGTCATACTGGTCGTTCGATTCGTCTGACTCAACCATTCAAATTCTCGATTATCACTGCAGATCTCCCTTTTTACCAGCCCCGCCGTCGAGTCCCCTGGAGGAGATGAGCATTACGACGATGACGAGTACGATCTGAATACCGATGACCATAAGAAACATTGAATGTTCCATACGGGATCTCCATGAACTTTAGATTAGGGGTTATGAAGCGTTTGAACCAGTCAGGTCTGACAGGTAAACCTTGTTCTGATTGTCCCGGTAATCCATCCAGACCACCCGACCATCTGACACCTCAGACCAGCACTGATCTGCTGTACCAGAGCCGAACTGGTACCTAACCCCGGAGGTCAGATTATAGGCGGTGATCGTCCATTCCTCACCACTGGAGTCCACCCAGGTCACCAGATCCCCAGATACCTTCGGCAGCCACTGTCGCCCGGGATCCGCACAGATCACCTGTTCACTATCGGTAGTCAGGTTCCTCATGTAGATATCAAATGCCGCGCCAGAACGGTAGTCCTGCCAGACCACTCGATCACCAGAGATCGAGGGAGCCCACTGGCCCCTTGAGAGGTTGACCACGACCTGCTCCTGCTGAGAGGTAATGTTATACAGGTAGATATCTCCTGAATTAACGAATCCTTCCCGATAATCCTCCCAGACGATACGATCCCCTGATACGTCGGGAAGCTACTGCGTTGCGGGGTCAATACAGACAGGTTGCTCTGTCTGGGTACCGAGATCGTACCGGTAGATGTCAGGATTGCCATTCCGATAATCTGTCCAGACGATAGCATCTCCGGAAATCCGTGGTCTGACCTGTTTTGCAGGATCCGTGCAGACCGGGGCCTCCACACCAGTCGTGATGTTGTACAGATAGATATCCCAATTCCCGTTCCGCTTGTCCTGCCAGACCACCCGATCACCAGAGATGGCCGGCGCGAACTGGTTCCCCAGATGCGGGGAGAGAGGGCGGCTGGAGTTTGTCGTCAGGTTGTACAGCCAGATCTGAGCATCTACTCCTCGATCCTCCTCCCAGACCACATACTGACCTGATATCGTGGGATAATTCGGCTCTGAATCGGCCGAGGAGAGTCGGATACCATTGATCTTCAGGGGGTCGGCAGCGGTTCCACTCTGGACGAGGACCAGAGCCGCTACCAGGGCGATAACCAGAGCCGGCAGGACGATGAACGCCCACCTCATGATCGAACAGATCCTGTCATCTGCACCTTCAGTATGATCTCAACCTGTGAACTCCTTAACAATTCTGATCAAATGTGCAGCCTGCCACCCAAAGTCGAGCTGAAGTACCGCAAATCCCCATATTAAAACTGCACAGCACAGGAGGGGCAAAGAACCCATAGCCCGGGCTCACCAAACCCAGTGATATATAGTTGAACGACTAGCATATCCTTATGCGATATTTCGCAGTAGTGCTGCTCCTCCTTCTCATCGTACCGGTTACGGCAGACAACGCTTACACCCCCGGAACCCCACGCTATGTGGTGGGTGATGTCCTAACTATCAGTATAAACGAGACTGTTGTGGTCGCCGGAGTGCAGACCGGCGGCGCGACCCCGATTTATACTACCTACAACGTGGTCAGCAGAGCCGGGCGCTGGGAGATCCCGAAGTACTGGCACGGCAATTTTCAGGTCGATGAACAGAACCTTGTTGTGAACCTTCACGCATACAGGGTCGCGCATGCTGACCCGATCCTCGTGGTCATCACGGACCCGACGATCACCGGTGGGGATATGCAGTACACCGGCCTCTCGCTGGCCGAGGCCCTGGCCGGCATCGCCTACCCGGTCGAGCCCGCTCCAAGAGAGACCGGAGCGGGAACCCCGCTTTATGTCACCGGTGACATCCTGAACAATACGTATGCTCCCACAGGTGGAACCCTGATCGGGAGAGAATACACCAATAACGGCCAGATTTATTACAGAACGTACGACGTGGTGAAGAATGGGGACCGCTGGGAGATCGATTCGTTCGACTACAATGGCTTCGGCCTGCCAGAGGAGACACTGATCAGCATGGGCATGCGCCGACTCGCCCATGCGGATCCGCACACCGTCATCGTGAATGATACAATCACCAATACCGGCGACACTGGGTGGTACCATCTCTCGTTCGCCGAATTCCTTGCCGGGGAAGGCTACGGACCTGAACTCTGGGACTCTCCCCCGAGCCAGAGCGATCAACCCCGGTACCTGGTCGGGGATGTCCTCGGTACTGATGCCTCGAACACAACAGGACAGGTGGTCGCCCGGGTGCAGTGGACCGAGGGGTCGTTCCCGATCTACACCACATACGACGTGGTAAAGAATGGGGATCGATGGGAGATCGAGAAATATTATAATGGAGACCTACAGATCGACGCGCTGAATGTCTTCTCCAGAGGCTGGCACCGGATCGACCACCGTGATCCGCACTTCGTCATCGTGACCGACCTTATGATCACACCCAACGATCTGATCTACGGCGGTCTTTCGCTCGGTGAGATCCTGGGTGGAACACCTGGGTACCCATTCGAGGGGGTCAGCCCAACGCCCTATAAAGCCCTGACCATCCCGGGCCGGATCGAGGCCGAGGACTACAACCTCGGCGGTGAAGGGATCGCGTACCACGACACAACACCAGGTAACACTGGCGGTGCCTATCGCCAGGATGATGTCGACATCGAGGCCAACCCCGCGGAGGGTACGCCGGACGTCGGCTGGATCAGGGACGGCGAGTGGCTCACCTACACGGTGAACGTCACCCAGGCTGGTTCATACACCCTGACGGCCCGCGTGGCAAGCCCGAACAACGACCGGACCGTCGAGCTCTCGATCGACGGGGTCCAATTCCCGACGATCACCATCCCGAACACCGGATCCTTCGCTACGTTCACCAACGTCACCCCGTTTATGTACGTCGACCTTCCCCCGCAGACACCGACACCCGGACCCACGGGTTCAACGGTCCCGATCCCGGTCACGCTCACGGCCGGCATGCATGTCCTGAATTTAACCTTCTCAGGTGATGGCCAGAACATCAACTGGATCGAGTTCACGAAATCCACTGTCCCGATCGGGATCGTCCCGGGAGGGACCGGTGTCCCGCGAGATCTGAACGGGGATGGTACGTACGAGGACGTGAACGGCAACGGGGTGCTCGACTTCAATGACGTCGTGCTCTTCTTCAACCAGATGGACTGGATTGCCGCGAATGAACCGGTCGCCGCCTTCGACTTCACCGGGGACGGGAAGATCAACTTCAATGATGTGGTCATGCTCTTTAATTCACTCTGATGATGGGATTTTTGAAGTGGGGATCTCCCCATTCTTCATCCACACGAAGCATCCCCTGAGGGGTGCTTCGTTTTGATTCGCATCCGACCATGCCGCATCGATCCTATCCGACTCCTCAACCATTCGGATCTCTACCAGGTCCCATCATCACGAGAACGATAACCATCCCAACTGCAAAGGGGCAAAATCCAGTCACTGGTCAGAAGATCAGTAGAATCTCCTGAAGAGAAAAAGTTGGATCTGCGGACGCCAGATGGCGTTGCAGACGATTATCCACCCGACAGATCCGTTATGATGAACCGGGTATATCAGGTTCTCTAGATTCAAAAAAAAGAATGAGTGCAGGTTTATCCTGCGGTGACGGGATCATCCCAGCGGTGCAACGGTCCGCCCATACATCTCGTTGAGCACCTGGGCGAGACCTGCATAGATAGCAGAGAACCCGCAGATGATCCCCTCATAGCCCGCTACCATGGTGATCGTCGCATTACCGGTGAGGTCTCCAAGGGCCAGCAGGATGAACAGGATCGTCAGCGAGCCGAATACGAGTTGGAGAGCCCGGTTTGCCTTCAGTGTCCCGATGAACATGACACCAGTGAACAACCCCCACATCGCGAGATACGCTGCCATGGCAGTCTTGTCAGAGGCCTCTGCAAGCCCCATCTTCGGAAGCACCAGCAGACCGGCGAACGATAGCCAGAACAAACCATATGACGTGAACGCAGTTGCGCCAAAGGTGTTATTCTTCTTCCATTCCTCGATGCCAGCGATGACCTGGGCCAGACCTCCATAGAAGATACCCATCGCAAGGATCATAGAACCCAGTGCAAAGAATCCTGCATTGTGCAGGTTCAGGAGGACAGTCGTCATCCCAAAACCCAGGAGCCCAAGGGGGGCCGGGTTCGCCGTAACATCGAGATTCTTTACCGGTGTGATGGTGGTACCAGATTCGTTAGCCATTTTTCTCCTCACATCTTATCTTTTTTGTTGATGTTTCAGCATACCCTGCTGCCCATAACTTATCAAGAAACTGCAGCATCTACTCCTCTAGGGTGGAGATGTCACCGGGGTCGACGCCCATCTCCTGAGCTTTCAGAACCCGGCGCATAATCTTCCCGCTTCGCGTCTTTGGCAGTTTCTCGACGAACGCGATCTCCTGCGGCACAGCGATCGGGCCGATGGTCATCCGCACGTGGTACATCAGGTCCTTCTTCAGTTTCTCACTCGGGGCGTTCCCCACCCGGAGGATGACGAACGCTTTGATGCTGTTCCCTTTCAATGGATCTGGTTTTCCAATGGCAGCGGCCTCGGCAACCGCCTGATGGGAGACGAGGGCGCTCTCCACCTCAGCGGTCCCAATGTTATGCCCGGATATGATGATGATGTCATCGGATCGGCCGATCACCATGATATACCCGTCCGTTCCCTTCACCGCGAGGTCGCCGGCGGTATAGACCCCTGGAATCGTCTCCCAGTACTGCCGGTACCGTTCGTCATTGTTGTAGATGGTCCGAAACATCGCCGGCCAGGGAGTTCGGATGACCAGGAACCCACCTGAACCAAGTGGAACTGACGCACCATCTTTGTCCACGACATCAGCCACCACGCCAGGGATCCCCTTTCCGACAAAGCCGGGGCGCATCGGCTCACCGACCATTGTGGTGATCATCTGCATACCGGTCTCAGTCTGCCACCAGGTGTCGACGATCGGACAGCGGTCCTTTCCAATCACATGGTAGTACCATTCAAAGGCCTCGGGGTTGAGCGGTTCGCCCACCGACCCGATGATCCGGAGGGAACTGAGGTCATATTTCTCCGGCCATGCCTCCCCCAGTTTCATGAATGTCCGGATTGCAGTCGGCGCCGTGTAGAAGATATTGATCCGCTGCTCCTCGATCAGCCTCCACCAGATGCCGGGGTCCGGGTAATCCAGAGTCATCTCACTGATGAAGACGGTGGCGCCGACGATCAACGGTCCGTACACAATGTAACTGTGGCCGGTGATCCAGCCGGGGTCTGCTGTGCACCAGTAGATGTCGTTCTCCTTGAGGTCGAAGACATACTTGCTCGTGTAGTACGTCCCGACCATGTAGCCTCCGCAGGTATGGACCACCCCCTTTGGGGTACCGGTTGAACCACTCGTATAGAGCATAAAGAGCGGATCTTCTGCATCCATCGCCTCGGGGGGGCAATCAGCACCTCCGTTTCTCATCAGTTCATAGAAGTCGAGTTCAAAGTCAGGCCGCATCTCCACCGGGGGTTCCCTCCGCCGGCGGAGGATCACCAGGTGTTCTACACTCGGAGCGTTCAGGATCGCCTCCTTGACGATGGTGATCAGCGGGATCGCCTTTCCGCGTCGTATCGAGATGTCGGCGGTGATCACAATCTTGGCCTGGGCGTCCGTGATCCTCATATTCAATGCGGTCTCACCGAACCCGGCGAAGACCACACTGTGTACAGCACCGATTCGGGCACAGGCCAGCATGGCGATCGCCTGTTCAGGGACCATCGGCATGTAAATGCAGACCCTGTCCCCTTTCGAAACCCCGACCTTCTTGAGGCCATTCGCAAAGTGGATCACCTCTGTCAGCAATTTCTGGTAGGTATAGACCCGTTCTGTTCCATCCTCCCCACGCCAGATCAGGGCGGCCTTGTTCCGCCGGTCACTGGCAACATGGCGGTCTAGGCAGTTGGATGTGATGTTCAGCCTGGCATTGACGAACCATTTCGCGTAAGGGTAGTTCCACTCGAGAACCCTATCCCAGTGTCTGACCCAGTCGAGTTCCTCTGCAATGTCGTTCCAGAATGCATCCGGGTCGGCAAGGAACTCGTCGTACCTGCGCTGATAGTCCCCAATCCAAGATGTACGGCGGTATTTTTCGTCAGGGACATAATACTTTTCATCCTCTGCGAGTTTCACATCGAATGATTCCTTAATCTCGTGCATGATATCAGACCCCTGTCCTGCTTACCCCTATAAAAGGGATCATCCACACCCAATTGGGATGTGGAATAGTCTGGTCCCTCTGCCGGGGTTAATTATCATTATTAATAGTGATAGATTATATATTCTCTGGTCAAAAATGGAATTTGATGAGAGACCTGATATGAGAGGTACGGGAGAGACAAACTGGTCTTCACACAAAAAAATATTCGTCTGAATCGATAAGATGACAGCGAGCCGACCTGGCATACTGCAATCGGAAAAGCGATCAGAAAGGCGGCATAAAAAACCATGAATATTTATGTCAATTGGTCAATACCGAGTCATAGCCAGGTGCCTCCAATGCATCATGTTCTCTACATCGATGACGAAGCGGACCTCCTAGAGGTAACAAAATTCTACCTGGAGATTTCCCATGAGTTCACCATCGATACGGACACGTCTGCACTGGAAACACAGACTCATCGGGGGAGCTTTCAGTGTATGAAGCGATCATCTCTGATTACCAGATGCTGAAAAAAGATGGCATCACCTTCTTAAAAGAGGTCCGCGTCAGGTTTGGCTCCACACCCTTCATTCTTTTCACCGGACATGGGAGGGAGGAAGTGGTCATCCAGGCGCTGAAAAGCGGGGCAGATTTTTACCTCCTGAAGGGAGGTGACCCGAGGTCCCTGTTTGCTGAACTCATGCACAAGATCAGGATCGTGGTACAACGTCGACAGACCGAGGATGCACTCCGTACTAATGACGAGCGACTGCGGATGGCCCACAGGCTATCGGGAAGACCGGGAACTGGGAGTACAGCCTAAAGACAAAGACACTCTGGGCCTCTGATGAGGGGCTCAGGATCTTTGGGATCCACTGACAGTCCGGAACTGTGGCCACCGAAGAGATTGAAGCCTACATCCTAAACCAGGAGAGGGTGCAAAAGGCACTTCAGGACCTGATCATAGGTGAGAAGAGACACGACCTTGAATATACTATTGACCCCGGCAGATGGTCCCCCCAGCGGATCATTCATTCAGTCGCACAACTGATCCTCCGCACAGGTGACAGAAAACCGACCAAAGTGGCCGGCGCCATTCATGATATCACAGAGAGCAAAGAGGCCGAACGAGTTCTTCAGGAGTCTGAGAATCTCTATCGAACGATATTTGAGATATCACCCTTGTTGTAGAGACCGGACACCCCCAACGATATGAATACTGCCTCAACTTCAGGGATGAAACACATTTTTTGAGAGTCAGTTCGTACCCTCTGGGGATCATGAGTTTCTCTCCACTGTGAGAGATATCAACGAAGATCGGTTGGCAAGAGTGGCACTCACTTATAATGAGGAGACGCTCTCAAGAAGAACAAAGGCCCTCGCATTCATCAACACGGCAAACCAGGCCACCAATCGCCAACAGGTACTCGGTGACATCCAGAATGAGACGCTGCGGCCTGCTGGACTTTGATGCAGGAGGAATCTATCTGGTTGACCTGGCTGCCAGAATCGCCAGGGTTGTCCATTCCAGGAACCTGTCACCGGAGTTCCTCGCCAAAGGTAGAGAGGTTCACCTCGACGGGATCCCCTATTGCAAACTCTTCATCGAAGGAATTACTATCATAACCGAACATTATGAAGAGGTTTCCCCGGATCATGCCATTCCTTATGGCTTCCAGTCTGTGGAGAGCGTCCCCCTCCACACCAAGGCCAGGATCATCGGTGCATTGAACGTGGTCAGCACACGAAGGCATATGATCTCTCCTGAGGAGAGGGAGACCCTCATCTCGATCGGGCGGGAGCTGGGTGGAACTATCGAGAGGATGATCGTAGAAGAAAAGAATGACGAGTCAACAGAGAAGCATCATCTATCAAAATCAGGATAGAAATCTCAAGAGGATGAAAAAAACGAAAACGCCCCGGCCGGGACTTGAACCCGGGTCAAAAGCTCCGCAAGCTTCTAGGATGTCCACTACCCTACCGGGACCGATGAGGGATAACCCTGCTCAATTCTATACGATCCTCTCGCATAAATAGATGTTCATAGACGGTTCCGGTCGTTGTCATTCCCAAAGGAAAGGCGATAGCAGAAAACATGAGTTAACCCCCAAATAAAACACCTCTAGAGAAGAAGAAACGTAATATCGTGAATAAATCAGCAATTCTCGATTTTTTTATACAAAAAGTCAAATACCCTACATTTATTGATATAAAAAAACAGAAATATTTAATAATTTATTCACCATTCTAACTGTTGCTTCTTTTATGACCGATCGAATACACGACCCCCTGGAGAATTCTGTATGAATAAACCTGGAACAGTGCAAATACTCATAGCTCTGCTCCTGCTCCTCTGTCTGATCGAGGGTGCCGCCGCGGTCACCGTGGTGGTGGCAGCGCAGGACAGCAGTGCGCTCTCCAAAACATCGGCCCAGTTTATCTGTACCGGATCAGGCGACCAGGACCAGATCAAGGCAGCGATCGCATCCCTTCCCTGGGATGGGGGGACCGTGTTACTGAAGGAAGGAACCTATCACTGCACCGACAATATCGTGCCCGGAGCCTATACCACCCTCAAAGGGGAAGGGGTCGATAAGACGATCATCGACATCCAGGGATATTATATGGGTATCAAAGTCGACCAGCCCTACGTCACGCTGGAGGACTTCACCATCACCGGCCGCGGATGGGTCAGGATCACCGCCAGCCACATACAGGTCAGAAACGTCGCCGCAAAGGATGACCTGCTTGGCTACTATCCAGGCAAAGTCGATGATATGGGGGCGAACGGGGCATTTTTTGTCTGGGCTGACAACAGAGTCGTCGAGGATATCGAGTTCAACCAGTGCAGCGCCACCAACATCGGCACCCATGGGTTCAATCTGAACGGCCAGGGGACCCCAAAGATGATCAAGAACATCCGGTTCATCGACTGTTCGGCGACCCAGTGCGGGAACGCCGAGGGATGGCCCTGGGCGACAGGGTTCGACTTCCATGAGAGTAACGACCTGGTCGACTGCCAGGTCATACGCTGTGTAGCAAACAACAACTGGGAATCAGGGTTCCACTTCGAGCCAGGCGACAACCAGCAGAACATCGTGTTGACTGACTGCCTCAGCACCAACAATGGGCAGCGGAACACCAATGAGGGGGATTTCACAGTACAACCCCCTGTAGCTGCACACTTCTATATGGCAGGGTACACGATCGCGATGGGGACCACGTTGAACAACTGCCGTTCGATCAATAACAGGAACTATGGGTTTTATGACGAGCAGAACGGGGACAACGTCTTCAACGGATGTACTGACGAGGGAAGCGGGTACGGCTGGAAACTCTGTAAGGACGTCGAAGATGTCCAGTTGAACAACTGTACCTCGGTAGATGCCCAAAACTGGGCCCTCTGGATCGCCTATGCACATAACATTCAGGTCAGAGGATTCCAGCAGTACAGTGCGGCAGGGAGAACCGATATCTCCCCCCAGGTGCAGTCGATACTCGGATATTACAAGGGGGAGAGTGCATACGAGAAGCCAGTAACCGGGTCATACTTCGACATCACCGCACAGGGGTCAACGCTGCCGATCTTAAATCTCAACGATGCCTACAACGATCCTGCCGATGGGAACACCTACTCCTTGAAGACCTCTGACGCTCCCTATGTAGCACCAGTGGTCACCGTGACTCAAAACCCCACTCTGCCCCCTGAGCAGGAGATCAATCCTGTCCCGATCACCACCCCGGTGATCCTAGACCCGTACCCCATCCCGGGAAGGATTGAAGCTGAGAATTACCTGCCTGGTGCAGAGGTTGGGTATCATGACACGACCTCAGGGAATGACGGATCGGTGTACAGATTCGATGATGTAGATGTAGAACGGCTTGCTGATGGCAGTGGGTATGACGTTGGATTCATCAGATCAGGAGAATGGCTGAAGTACAATATATCTGTCCAGACTGCAGGCATTTACTACCTTGACTTCCAGGTGGCTTCACCCTTCAGCGATAAATCGTTCACCTTCCAGATCGATGGCACAAATGCCGGCGGGGTTACGGTGCCGAATACTGGTTCGTACGACTCCTACTCCACCGTCAGGACGCAGGTGTACCTGGCTGCCGGTATCCACCAACTCAAGCTCGTCTTCGATAATGCAGACAACTCCAACCTGGACTACATCGACGTGCTCTCTGCATCAGGCGGGTCCCAGACACCCATACCCACCGTGACCGTCCTTCCGACGACCACCGCCACGACACCACCAACCACACAGACGATTGTACCAGTGCTGACGATGCCAACAATCCCCAATCATACCCTCCCGACCAAGATCGAGGCCAGAGACTTTGATCTCGGCGGCGAAGGGGTTGCCTATCACGATACCACCACGGGTAACCAGGGAGGGGCTTACCGGCCTGAGGACGTCGACATCAGCCACAGTGCATCAGAAGGATCCGATGTGGTCACCGGGATCAGCGCTGGCGAATGGGTCAGGTATACAGTTACCATACCCAGTGGTGGCATCTACACCGCCTCCTTCCGAGTTGCCGGCATCAACGGCGGTACCCGGTTCGGGGTACAGCTGGACGGGGCGGACATCAGTCTGATCTCTGTGCCTGACACAGGTTCCCTCGACCAGTTCACCACCGTCAAACGGATGGTCTGGCTTCCCTCGGGGAACCATACCCTGGAGCTCACCTTCAACGATCCGATGGCCATCGAATCGATCGACCTCCAGAGCCTGACGGCGCCGACCACACCCATACCGACATCCACTACGCCGGCCCCGACCACCGTTCCAACCGAGACCGTCCCCGTGAACACGACGACGCCAGCCCCCACGCAGACCGCAAACATAACACCCAACCAGACACCGTCATCAGGGGCGTTCATTCAGCACACCTTCCCGACCCGGATTGAGGGCGAGGACTATGATTATGGCGGACAGGGTGTCGGGTATTACGACCTGACCCCGGAGGAGGAGACCCCCCTGTACAGGAGTGATGGTGTCGACATCAAATACTCACAGTCCCGGGGGTCCTACTACGTCACCGCCGACGTCGACGGAGAATGGCTCGCCTATACCGTGACGATCCCGACCAGTGGTATCTATACCCTGAACTTCGACCTGGCAGGGAACGGACCCTCAGCCTGTTCGCTTGAGGTGGATAACTCAAGTGTCTGCTCGATCGTCGGACTGGATACCGGTTCCATGACCACCTTCCAGGAGGTCCAGCGGCAGGCCTGGCTTCCAGCCGGTACCCATACCCTGAAGTTGAACTTCGCATCCCCAATGGCAGTGAACTATATCGATGCCTGGCTCTCCAACGGGCCAACCCCAACCTTCACCACCCGGCCGGATGTAACCCCACCCGCAACCCCAGTGGTCACCACCCCGGTTGTGACCCCCACCACGAACCTGACACCCACGGTGACGATCACCCGGACAACAGAACCCACCACAATGGTCCCGACGACACCAGTCCAGACCCCGACCACCGTCACCACAGCCCCAACACCGACCATAACAGCGGCGCCACCCTACCAACTCGGGATGCCACACCAGATCCCATCCCGGATCGAGGCAGAAGATTTCGACCTCGGTGGCGAAGGGGTAGCCTATCACGACATAACGACAAGTAACGATGGTGGGCAGTATCGTCCCGACGAAGGGGTCGATATCGAGTATAACCCGACCGAGCAGAGTTATAACATCGGCTGGGTCTTCCCCGGCGAGTGGACCCGGTACACAGTGAACGTAACCGCTGCAGGAACCTACACAGCAGACTTCCGAGTCTCGACTGCCTGGAATGGGATCTCCCTCGTCATGATGCTGGATGACACTTCAACCCCGCTGACGACCGTCGATGTGCCAAACACCGGCTCCTATGGAACCTACACAACGGTCCACAGGACGGTATACCTCCCTGCAGGCCAGCACCAGATCAAACTGCTCTACAACGGCTACGAGAACATCAACTACATAGAGTTCACGCCGACAGACACACCAGTGACCACGCAGACCACGTTGCTGCCAGCCACATCACCACCCACGACGACGCCAACCACCACCGTCCTGACGACGGCACCGACCACCATCGGGACACCAGGTACCGGGACCACATCACCCTATCTGCAGCACACCCTCCCCACGAAGATCGAGGCAGAGGACTTTGACAACGGCGGCGAAGGATACGCCTACCATGACACCACCGCCCTGAACGAGGGAGGGCAGTATCGCCCTGCGGAAGGGGTCGACATCGAATACAGCCAGCAGGAGATGAGTTACAATGTCGGCTGGATCAGGGACGGCGAATGGCTCCAGTACACTGTAAATGTGCCAGCCACCGGGACTTACACCACCACATTCCGGATCGCAACACCTGGTCTCGGACGACAGATCCAGGTCTCTGTCGACGGAAACCCAATCACCACCGTCGGGATACCGACCTCAAATTCGTTCGATGTCTATCAGGATGTCGTCGCCCAGGTATCACTTCCTGCCGGCACCCATCAGGTCAGACTGCTGTTGAAGGGCGGGTCGATGAACCTGAACTATATGACCTTCGCATCACCTGCAGGTCCGGTGACCACGCAGACCACCCTGCTGCCGGTCACATCACCACCCACGACCCAACCCTCGACAACCATCCCGACGACGGTGCCGACCACCCTTGGGACACCAGGTACCGGGACCACATCACCCTACCTGCAGCACACCCTTCCAGCGAAGATCGAGGCAGAGGACTTTGACAACGGCGGCGAAGGATACGCTTACCATGACACCACCGCCCTGAACGAGGGAGGGCAGTATCGCCCTGCGGAAGGGGTCGACATCGAATACAGCCAGCAGGAGAAGAGTTACGACGTCGGCTGGATCAGGGACGGTGAATGGCTCCTCTATACCGTGAACGTGCCGACCGCCGGAACCTACACCACCACGTTCCGAGCAGCCGTCCCTACCGCAGGGGCCCATATCCAGATGCAGGTGGACGGAACTACTCTCGCAGACCCTATCCTCACCACGACCGGTTCCTTTGATACCTACGCGGACACCGTCGTCCAGGTCTCACTCTCTGCCGGTACCCACACGATCAAGCTGCTCCCCGGGGGTTCGATGAACCTGAACTATTTCACCTTCAGTGCAGTTCAGCAGCCGACCCGGACTCCGACACAGGTAATCTCCACCATCCCGACGATGCCACCGACGACTCAGACCCCCACTTCCACCGTGACCCAGGCAACCACTTACAAGGGTACCCCATTCCGGCCCCATGTGCTACCTGCACGGATCGAAGCCGAGGACTATGATCTCGGTGGTGAAGGGGTAGCCTACCTCGACACCACCACAGGTAACCAAGGCGGAGCCTACCGGCAGGACGACGTCGACATCGAATACAACACAGGCGAACGGTCCTTTGATGTCGGCTGGGTGAGGAACGGCGAATGGCTCACCTACACTGTCACCGCAGGGGCAACAAGAACCTACACCGGCTCATTCAGGGTTGCAACTCCGACAGCGGGGAAACAGATCCGGATCACGGTCGATGGCAGTGATGCCGGCGTCGTCACCGTCCCGGCCACCGGCGGCATAAACCAGTACAGTACCGTGACCGCCGGGATCCCGCTGACCCCGGGTGTTCACCAGATCAGACTCACGTTCGTCGGCGATGAACTGAACTTCAACTACTTTGAGTTGAACTGACCAGCCCACATCTTTTTTCCAGATCCAGTGAAACCAGAATATTAATGGCACCGTTACACAGAGGTACTCTACATGGGGGATCAGTTCGGCTTGGACGATATCAATAAGTACCAAAAGTTCAAGAAGGTGGACGGTGCCACCTACCACAAGGTGAACCAGTTCCTGCGGAAGCATACCTATATCACCGCCCGCGAGTGGGCACTGGCCAGACTCTGCACCGATTTCCGGACCAGTTCCGGCGTGGAGATGACCTTCATCGGTCAGCACCTCCCAGAACTAGTTCCGTTTATGGAGGACACCTACTCCCCCCAGGCCGTAAACCAGGCCAGAAACTCGTTCAAGAAGAAGGTGAAGAAGGCTGGCTCCACATTCTTTTACGGGGCGATGTGCGGATTCTTCACCACCGAGGAATTGGACGACATGCTCTTCGAGGCGAGTGAGATCGCACGGTTCCTCCTGGAGATCGAGGGGACTGCACTCGATGTCGACGACGAGATCGACATCGAGGACAAGATCACCGAGGTGATGCAGCGGGTCGGGATAGCTGCAAAGACGCTGATCAAGGCCCGCGAAGAGGCGATCGAGGCTCAAACAGAACTGGACAATGCAGAGGGGCCCCTTAAACAGAAATGAGGAAGAGCCGCTTCCAAAGGCTCTATTTCAGAGAAGAGCAGATCTAGTTAGTGGACATATCGATGTACGATCCCAGGCGTACATCACCGATCAGATGAGGGGATATTGAATGGTTGATGAGAAGAAGGCACAGAAACAGCTCTTTGGTACAAACGGGGTACGCGGGGTTTCAGGCAAGGATATGACCCCAGAACTGGTGCTCCATATCGGCGAAGCACTCGGCTCTATGAGGAAGGGAACGATCGCCATCGGCAGGGACACCAGAACCTCAGGTGAGGCGTTCGCGAGCGCGGTCAAGGCCGGGCTGATGGCAACCGGCTGCAATGTGGTGGATGTCGGCATCCTGCCGACTCCAGCACTGCAGTATATTGTGAAACTCGGGTTCGACGGGGGTGCGATGATCACAGCCTCCCACAACCCCCCCGAGTACAACGGTGTGAAGATCATCGAAGCCGACGGGACCGAGATGGGCGACGAAGAGGTCGTCAAACTCGAACGAAGACTCTTTGACCTGGACTTCACGCTGGCATCCTGGGACCGGGTGGGCAGCGAGGAGGCGGCCCCGCACCTGCTCGGGCAGTACATCGACGCGATCGTCTCCCAGTTCCCGGCAGGGATCGGCGAGGGGATCACCGTCGCAGTGGATCCCGGGTCAGGGCCGGCGACCAGGACGACACCGGCTATCCTTGAACGGCTCGGCTGCAGGGTCTTCACCATCAACGCCACCCTTGACGGGACGTTCCCTGGCCGGCTGCCCGAACCGACACCAGAGGGACTTGCACCGCTCGCTGAGCTGGTCCTCAGTGCTGGGGCCGCGTTCGGAGTCGCTCATGACGGCGACGCAGACCGGGCAGTCTTCATCGATAATAAGGGGAGATATATCGAGGAGAATCACGAGTTTGCGCTGGTCGCACGACAGGTCTGTTCTGAGCGGAAAGGGATCGTTGTGACCCCGGTCAGTTCATCGCTGCTGATCGAGGACGTGGCGGCAGAGCAGGGGTGTACGGTGCTGTACACCCCGGTCGGCTCGGTCTACGTGGCCAGGAAGATGATCGAACTGATCGCCAATGGAGAAACGGTTGCATTCGGCGGGGAAGGAAACGGCGGGCTGATCTACCCATACCTCCAGTTCTGCAGGGATGGGGGGATGACCGCGGCCACGATGGTCGCAATCCTCGGGACATTGAAACGGTCCCTCTCCGACCTGGTCGACGACCTCCCACCGTACAAAACGATCAAGAACAAGATCCGCACCCCCAATATCCCCGGACTGCTGGCAGCGGTTGAGGAGCACTTCAAGAACGAGACGATTGATCGGACAGACGGACTCCGGATCAGCCGGGGGAAGACCTGGGCGTTGGTCAGGGCATCGGGAACCGAGCCGCTGGTCAGGGCGACGATCGAGTCTGACAATAAAGAGGCCGCTGAGGCCTTCAACAGTGAGATCCTGGGTGTGACCGCCCCCTTCACCACCTGATCCCTTTTTTTGGCCAGATCGATCCGGATTCAGGTCAGGACCTTCATCTCGATTCGATCATAATCAAAGGTCGATTCGGGACCTCGACGAGACAGTCGAACGAAATCGTCGAGAGCCAGCCAGCCTTCTTTTCGTCCAGGAGAGGACAAAGACCTGTTCGAGGTCGAGCGAGCGGAGGGCAAAGGCGAGCAGTTCGACAAACGGGATGCATGTCCCCGGTACGCCATAATAGACGATCTGGTCGCCGGCATCCAAGTCCGACTGCCTCGATGAACTCCTTAAACGATCGCAGGATTCCCAGGACTCTCTGGAATTTTTCAGTTTGAGTCATGACTATCACCAGTTCAGGGGAGAGAAGAAATTCATTTATCTGATCGGGATATGAGAGGTACCGGGACATTGCTGTTCACTACTATATATTCCGTACCAGCATATGACATACCACATGTATGTTCATGGGTATTCTGCTCGAGAATCTGAGCGGCTCACAGACCAGGCTCAGACCCTCACTGAACTCCTCCACCGTGACACCCGTTACTCGAAAGGATCACAGGTGCTTGAAGCCGGCTGTGGAATTGGTGCCCAGACCGTGATCCTGGCGAGAAATAGCCCCGATGCCCTGATCACGTCGGTCGATATTTCAGAGGCCTCCCTCAAGCAGGCACAAGAGACAATTCAACATGCAGGAATCACCAATGTGACCTTCCGACAGGGAGATATCTTCCACCTCCCATTCAAACCGGCGACCTTTGATCACATCTTTGTCTGCTTTGTGCTGGAGCATCTCACCGAACCGCAGCAGGGACTGGAGAGACTTCGCCCGCTCCTCAAAGAAGGCGGGACCCTCACCGTGATCGAGGGAGATCACGGCTCCGCGTTCTTTCACCCGGATGACCCGGATGCCAGGCAGGCCATCGACTGCCTCGTGGAACTCCAGCATCAGGCGGGTGGCAACGCACTGATCGGGAGGCAACTCTATCCACTCATAGCCAATGCCGGATACCGGGATCTCCATGTCTCGCCGAGGATGGTCTATATCGATGCCTCCCGTCCGGGACTTGTTGAAGGCTTTACGAAACTGACCTTTGCAGCCATGGTCGAGGGAGTGGCTGACGAGGTTGAGAAGCAGGGGTTGATGAACCAGGACGCATGGAAAAAGGGGATAACGGCACTCTACCACACCACTGAACCGGGCGGGGTCTTCTGCTATACGTTCTTCAAAGCCACCGCTAGAAGATGAGGGAGGGCCAGAATGATCTCCAGCATCTTTCCCGTATTCTTAAAAAAACTTGAGATCATAACATCTTCTTCCTCCAGAGCATCAACCCCATCCCAACCGCTAAGAGCACCGCGATCCCAAAGATAAGCTCGAAGGAGAAGGGGTACTGTGAAAGGGGAATTTCAATGACATTCATGCCGTAAAAACTGGCGATCATCGTAGGAATGGCGAGGATGATCGTCACTGAGGCGAGGAACCTCATCACAATGTTCAGGTTGTTCGAGATGATCGAGGCAAAGGACTGGGTCATCCCAGTCAGGATATGCAGGTAGATCTGCGACATCTCCATCGCCTGCTTGTTCTCGATGATGACATCCTCCAGCAGCTCGGCATCCTCCTCGTACATCTTCAGGATCTTGGTCCTGAGAATCCGTTCGAGGACGGCCTCGTTGCTCTTCAGCGAGGTTGAAAAGTAGATCAGGCTCTTCTCCAGTTCCATCATCTGGAAGAGTTCCTCGTTCTTCATCGAGCGGCGGAGTTCGACCTCAATCTGGGTCATCTTCCGCTCGATTCGCCTCAGGTGATTCAGATAATAGGTGGCATTCCGGTAGAAGATCTGAAAGAGAAATCGGGTCTTCTTCACGGTGGTGAACTGTCGGATCTTGCCGGCGAGAACATCGTCCAGGACATCGACACGCCGGCTGCAGATCGTGACGATATGGTCCCTGGTGATGATGATACCAAGCGGGTGGGTGGTCAGGATTTTGACCCCAAGACTCTCGGTCGTCATGGGTATATCCATGACGATCAGAACCACATCGTCCTCAGAGTCGATGCGCGGTCGTTCCTCTTCATCGAGGGCAGCCTGGAGGAATTCTGGGGGGATCCTGCACTGGTCCGCAACAATCGCCAATTCAGCCTCAGATGGTTCAAGTAGCCATATCCAGGAGCCCTCGCAGATCGTCTCTACAATCTCGATGATCGCCGGCTCCGACCCCTTTCTTGTCTTATAGATCTGCATCAAGGCTATATCCCCCGCATTAATTTCGAATAAACTGGTATACCTTCCCATATCGGGGGACAACAGGGCCCATTTCACTCAGCAACCGTCGTCGAAATATAGAGAACTGTTGTCTTTCGCTATATTTATTGGATCCCATCAACGGCATTTGTGAGATGAGAAATATTCCGATATCTCTCCATACATGGATTGAAGAGAGCAAACTCGACGGATCGATGAAGATGGGAGCAGAGAGATGCGATGAGAAGGGAGTCATATACTGAGAGAAACGCCCATAACCAGAAGTGTTCAAAACCCGGCCAATAGGGACAATACGACGAAGATTCAGATAGAGAGGCAGGAGACAGTCCTGGAGAAATGGAGAAAATAGATCAGAAGAAAGCCTCAGCCGTGGATTGAACACGGGACCTGCTGATTACAAATCAGCCGCTATACCACTAAGCCACTGAGGCGCCATAACTTGTTCTCTTTCCACACAGAAAAATACTTCGGGGGGCGGGATTACTCGAACTCGGTCCGCTTCCCGGTCACCATGAAGGTGATCAACTCAGCCATCTTACAGGCATGGTCTCCTGACCGCTCGAGATACCGCGCGACCATCACGTAGTTCATACATCGTGTGATCGTCGCTGGATCTTCGAGCATATAGGTGATGCACTCACGAAAGATCGAGTACCCAAGGGCGTCAACCTCATTGTCCCGTTCTGTATAATCAGAGAGGATGGTGGCATCCCCCTCCCGAAACGCAGTGATCACATCGGAGACCATCCCAATCACCATCACACTCATATGGGGGATCGAAAGGAGATGGGCAAGATGCGGGGTCTCCGCCGTATAATACACCACATTGGCAATGTCCTTCCCATATCTTCCGACTCGTTCCAGGGCTGAAGAGATCTTCAGGATACAGAAGATCATCCGCATATCCTTTGCAACTGGCTGATGCAGGGTGATCAACTGGATACACCGGTCCTCAATCCGATAATTTCGCTCTTTGATCTCGTTCTTCTGTGCGATCACCTGATCGGCCAGGTCGGTGTCCTGGGTCTTCAGCGCCTCAACCGAGCACTGCAGCATCGACTCCGCCATCTCTGCCATTGAGAGGATATCTCCCCTCAGTTCTTCCAGTTCTGTTAGAAATTTCTCTGTCATCGCAGCCACCTATCCAAATCTTCCGGTGATATAATTCTCTGTCAATTCCTTCTCCGGCCTCTCGAAGATCTGGGTGGTCTCGCCGAACTCGACCAGTTCTCCAATGTACATAAACCCGGTATAATCGCTGACCCGCGAGGCCTGCTGCATGCTGTGGGTCACGATGATCACGGTATACTGTTCAGAGAGCTTCGTGATCAGTTCCTCGATCTTACTGGTGGCGATCGGGTCGAGCGCCGAACAGGGCTCATCCATCAGGATCACATCAGGGCCGACTGCTAGGGTCCGTGCAATACAGAGCCGCTGCTGCTGCCCACCAGAGAGGGAGAGGGCAGAATCATGCAACCGGTCCTTCACCTCCTCCCAGAGGGCACTCTGCTTCAGGGACTGCTCAACGATCGTATCCAGAGCAGCACTGTTCCGTTCGCCATGGATGCGTGGACCATAGGCGACATTTTCATAGATACTCTTGGGAAACGGGTTCGGTCGCTGGAAGACCATCCCGATATGCTTTCTGAGCTGGACCACATCGGGAATATCGGAGAGCGGGGTGTCATTGAAGAAGAGCCCCCCCTCGATCCTGCATCCGGGAACCAGATCGTTCATTCTATTAAAACATCGGAGGAGGGTGGACTTTCCACACCCCGAGGGGCCGATCAGGGCGGTCACCCGGTTCCGAGTGATCCCGATCGTAACCCCCTTCAATGCCTTTTTCTCGCCGTACCAGAGGTCCAGATCCTCGGTGCGCAGTACAATTTCACTTGTTGCCATTTGATCAGTACCTCAACGTATTTTGAAAGTGATTCCTCAGATAGATTGCAATCGAATAGATCCCGATCACCAGCATAATCAGGACCAGGGCTGTCCCATACCGGTTCTGTGACGAGTCGGGGACGTTCGTAGAGAGGATGAAGAGGTGGTACGGAAGGGCCATCACCGGGTCCAGAATCGAACTCGGGAGGTACCGCTGAGAGAAGACCACCGCAGTGAAGAGGATCGGGGCGGTCTCTCCGGCTGCCCTGCCGATGGAGAGGATCGTCCCGGTGATGATCCCGGCCACTGCCGAAGGGAGGACCACACGACTGATCGTCTGCCATCGGGTAGCGCCGAGTGCCAGGGATCCTTCCCGCAGCGAGGAGGGAACGTTCTTCAGCGCCTCCTCGGTGGTCCTGATGATCGTCGGAAGAACCATCAGACCGAGGGTCAGCTGCCCTGCAAGCATCGAGACGCCGATATCCAGGTACAGCACCAGGAAGGTGAACCCGAAGAGACCGAAGACGATCGAAGGGGTGCCGTTCAGGAGATCGATGCCTGTTCTGATCATCTGGGTCAGATACCCCTCCATCCTGTACTCATTCAGATAGATGGCAGCGCCGACGCCGAACGGCAGTGCAAAGAGGATTGAACCGGCGACCAGGTAGAGGGTGCCCACGATCGCGGGAAAGATACCACCAGCCCGTCCGAGATCACGGGGTGCCGTGGTTAGAAACTCCCATGATATGGCAGGAAGCCCATGGGAGACGATATCGAAGAGGATGATTCCAAGGACCAGGAGCACCAGCCCGACCCCGAGGTGGAGGAAGAAGAAAGCGATACGCTGGGCCGTTTTGGGGGAGAGGCGCTGAGCAACCAGCCAGAGCACGCCCGCACAGGCCAGCAGCCCAACCCCAATGATCCCACCTATCGCATAGATGATCACCGTGACGACCAGAAGGGGGACCAGTTTCAAACCTCGCCTGACCAGAGCAGGGGCGTTCTTCAGGAACATGCTGGCCGGTCGCTGTGCGTTCAGCCTTTTCAGGATCAGTACCGCACCTAGGTTCACGATCAGGGTGATCAGCAGCAGGACGACGGCCACCCCAAAGAGAGCGTGATAATGAAGGGAACCCGAGGCCACCTCGCCCATCTCGATACCGAGCGTACCGGTCAGCGTCCGAACTGGTGAGAGGACATTGAAGATGGGGCTCGGGATCACAGCTGAGTTGCCGGTCACCATCATCACTGCCATCGTCTCTCCGATCGCGCGGCCCATACCAAGGATGATGGCCGCGGTGATCCCCGAGAGGGCCGCCGGGACCACGACCTTGCTGATCGTCTGCCACCGGGTCGCCCCGACGGCGAGGGATCCCTCACGGTACTCCTGAGGCACCGAGCGGATGGCATCCTCTGCCACCGAGGTGATCGTCGGAAGGGCCATGATTCCAAGCAAAAGCGAGCCAGCGAGCCACGATTCACCGGAGGGCTGATCGAAGAGAACCCGCAGCCAGTTGGTCATGACCATCAGACCGAAGAACCCGTACACCACGGACGGAATGCCGGCCAGCAGTTCGATGGCCGGCTTGATGATCAGTTTCACCCGGGGGGGAGCCAGTTCTGAGATATACACCGCAGTTCCAATTGAGAGCGGAACCGCAATCACCATCGAACCGAGGGTCACCAGCAGGGTGCCTACGATCAGGGGAGCGATCCCATAACTGGGGATTGCAGCGACGGGATTCCAGGTCATCCCGGTGAGGAACGGGAGAATGCCGATCTGAACAAATCCAAGGTAACTGTCCTTGAAGAGGAAGAGCAGGATGAAGATGACGGTCAGCACTGAAAAGAGCGCACAGATGAGCCACAGGGACTCGATAACTTTCTCTTTGAGATTGAAGAATGATATCTGCCTCTGTCTTTTTTCAGACAGATCAGGTGTGATCGGAATCGTGTTCATGATCAAAAGCCGTTAATTCATCAGATTGGTTCGATCGAATGGGCGGTCAGAGAAAAAATTTTACTGGATGAGAGGAGATCTCCTCAGATCCGGACAAATCCCTGATCTTCAACAACCTTCTGACCTTCCTGACTGAGTGCGTAGTCGAGGAAGTCCTTGGCGATTCCTGTCGCTGGTCCATTGGTGAGCATATACAACTTCCGTGAGAGCGGATAGGTCCCGTCCACGACGGTGGCTACAGAGGGCGCGACTGCGGCACCATTCGCCGAGAGAGTCAGTGCCTTCACTGCGTCCTTCGTGTACCCGAGGCCCACGTATCCAATCGCGCCTGGTGTTGTGGAGACGCCGGTCTCAACGGCACCATTGGAGTTTTTCTCAAGGACTGAGGAGGTGAAGTTGTCCTTCTGCATCACGGCGCTTGAGATGAAGTCCCGTGTCCCTGATGAACTGTCACGACCGATGACAACGATCGAAAGATCTGCACCGCCGACATCCTTCCAGTTCGTGATGGTGCCGTTGTAGATGCCCCTGATCTGGCTGAGAGTGAGCGTCGTAACCATATTCTGGGGGTTTACAATGACTGAGAGACCGTCCCGTGCAATCGGGGTGATCGTCATGGAGGGATATTTCTTCAGTTCATCTGCAGTCACCTCGCGCGAAGACATCCCGATCATCGCGGTCTTCTCGCCGATGGCCTGTACGCCCACACCTGAACCGCCGCCACTGACCTGCACATCTGCCCCCTTGTTAGCCGCCATGAAGGCTTCAGCCCATGCCTGAGCGATCGGGAGGACGGTTGTCGATCCGGTGATCGTCAGCCGGCCCGTCGAAGCACCGGTCAGAGCGCTGGATGCACTGCCATTCGTAGTGGTGGTCGTGTTCGCTGGTGCAACTGTCGGAACCGTCGTCGCCTGCGTTGCAATCGCTGTGGTTGCCGCAGGTGAGACAGTCGTTACCGCAGTCGTCGCCGGGGTGGTGGTCTTCGAGGTGTTACCGATACAGCCACTGACGAGCAGCGCTACAATCAGAATTGCTGCAAGCCCGCAGGCCATTGTGCCAAAGGTTCTACGTTTTTCTACCATGATTCTCCTCTCTAAAATCACGTGCAGCACATATACTGTTATTCGACGGAGACTCTATATAACAAAATAGAATACAGAGCAATACAGAGTTATATTGAATAACATGAGGATACTATAGGAGATGGAGGATCTGGAATGGATATACGACGGGTACAGATGACAGGGGGGTCTTCGTTCGTTGTGACGCTCCCCAAGGACTGGACACAGCAGATGAGCATCAAGAAGAACGATCCGGTCAGGGTCACCCCCCAGGCCGACGGTACCCTGCTCATCTCCGCCAATATATCAGAGGACCAGATCCAGCGGACCAGGGAGTTCGATGTCACCACCTGTACCAACGCGACCTTCTTCTTCCGGAGTTTGATTGGGGCATATATCGCCGGCTACACCGAGATAAAGGTCAAATCCCGCGGCCGTCTGCCCTCATTTGTCCGCATGGTCGTCCGGGATTTCACCCAGATGACGATCGGACAGGAGGTGCTTGAGGAGTCGGAGACTGGGGTCACCATCAAAGATCTCCTGAACCCTGGCGAACTTCCGTTCGAGAATACGCTTCGGCGGATGATCGTGATCGTCAAGGGGATGCACCAGGATTCGATCGCCGCCCTGTTTGAGCAGGACCAGGCACTGGCAGAGGAGGTGATCGCCCAGGACCGGGATGTCGATCGGCTCCACTGGTTGATGGCCCGTCAGACTAACATGGTGATGCGGAACATCAACCTCTCCAAGAAGATGGGGCTGACCCTGTATACAGCCTCCCAGTACCTGCTGGTCAGCAGAACCCTCGAACGGATCGGGGACCATGCCGTGCGGATAGCACGAAATGCAGTGATTCTCTCCGACAAAGATCAGGACCAACTGATTATCGCGAAGATCAGGGAGGCGAGCACCCTCTCGCTGACCATCTTTGACCAGAGCGTCACCGCCTTCTTTGACCTGGACATCAGGCGGGCGAACGCCACCATCGAAGAAGTCAAGGGACTCGAACATCTCTGCGAAGGGGTCACCACGGCGATGCTGACCCATGAGGCGGAGGACGCCATCGCCGTCGGATATATTGCCGAGAGTATCCGGCGGCTCGGCGAGTACTCTGCAGACATCGCCGAAAATGTGATCAACTACGTGGTCGAGCACGAGCGGGACCTCTAGGGCGTGCCACCATGAGCAGTTCCGGGCACGAAACCCTGATCAGGGATCTGACCGCGGCGGCGGTCCACTATTGCAGCACAGGAGCACTGATACCTGGCGGGGGGACGATCACCCTCGCCGGGGCGACCGACCATGCCCGGACCACAGCAGATATCGGATCGGTCCGGCTCTGCTGCCCGTTTCCAGAACCGGCAGCCCTCGGAAAGGCAGGGGAGGTGGGAGCCGGTCTGTTGACAGCACTCCGTTTTGACTCGACCATCAGAAGCGCAGCGATGGTCCCCTGTTCGCCTTCGATCCTGGATGTGGCCGAGCGAATACTCCTCGATGCGGCCGAATACGACCGACACGGAACACCACCCGGGATCAGCACGATGGACTGGGGGACGGCCTTCTGCTGCAGAGAGGGAGTACCGGACCTGATATACGATCGCTCCGCTGATCCGTTCAAGATCGTGATCTTTGCAGAGAGACCGATGGACGTTGTAGACGAAATCATTATGTTGTCCCGGCGCAGTACCAATATAGAGTTATAGGATAGGATCTCATATGGGCATCAAACCAAGTTATATCAAAAATTTCGGTCTTGAACTGATCGGACGGTACGGGGACAGGTTCACACCTGACTTTGACGAGAACAAGCATCAGGTATCTGAGCTGACGGTCATCGACAGCAAGCGTGTCAGAAACCGCATCGCAGGGTTCATCACGAGAAAAGTAAATACAAAGAAACATCTATAATCTATTTTATGTTTGAGGGAGTCCTTCCGGCAATCGTTACCCCGTTTCAGAACGATCATGCCAAGAGCCTCGACCTTTTGGGTCTGCAGTCAAATCTTGCATTCCTGGTCAGTAAAGGTGTCCACGGCGTGGTCCCCTGCGGGTCGACCGGCGAGTCGGCGACCCTCAGTTTTGAGGAGCATGTCAAGGTAATCGAGGCGACCATCGAAGCGGTTGCAGGGAAGGTTCCTGTTCTCGCTGGAGCTGGTTCGAACAATACCGATGAGGCGATCCGGTTCACCAGATCTGCAAAGGATCTCGGCGCCGACGGTGTGCTGATCATCAGTCCGTATTACAACAGGCCCAACCGGTCAGGACTGATCAAGCATTTTTCAGCCATCGCTGACCTCGACATCCCTGTTGTTCTCTACAATGTCCCGAGCAGGACCGGCCAGAACCTCTCACCTGACCTGGTGGCCGAACTCTCCAGGCACCCGAACATCGTCGGGATCAAGGAGGCGAGCGGAAACATCTCTCAGGTCTCACAGATCATTGAGGAGACCATGGACCAGGACTTTACGGTGATATCCGGCGACGATGGGATGACCCTGCCGGTGATGGCACTCGGCGGGGGCGGGGTGATCTCGGTGGCGGCGAACGTGGAACCCGAGCGGATGGTGGGGATGTACAGGGCATATACCGAGGGCGACTGGGACGACGCGATCAGCCTTCACTATGAACTGGCTCCACTCTTTCGGGCGCTCTTCATCGATTCCAACCCGATCCCGGTGAAGAAGGCGATCAACCTCCGGGGCCTTGCATCAGGGCCGCTCAGACTCCCGCTCGATGAACTGGATGCTGAAAAGACTGCTGCACTGACGGAGGTGTTGAGCACGTATGACTAAGGTCGTGGTTTCAGGAGCCTTCGGTCGGATGGGCTCGATGATCTGCAGGATGGTCACCGAGACCGAGGGGCTGGAATTGGTCGGTGGGATCGATATCAAGGCCGGCACCCAGTTCAATGTCGATGTTGTGAAGTCTGAAGAGATCGATCGGTTGCTCACCGAGCAGCAGCCCGACGTGCTGATCGACTTCACCATCGCATCTGCGGCAGTCACCACCATTCAGGCCGCCGCACGTCACCATGTGGGGCTGGTCGTCGGAACGACCGGTTTCTCTGATGCGCAGCAACAGCAGATCAGGGACGCAGTCGAAGGGACGGTGCCAGCGGTGATCTCAACCAACTTCAGCATAGGTGTCAATATATTCTGGCAGATCCTCCGGAACGCGGCCCCCCTGCTCAGCGAGTACGATATCGAGGTAAGCGAGGCTCATCACCGGTACAAGAAGGACGCTCCGAGCGGGACGGCAAAGACGATCCTCTCCATCCTCGACGAGGCAGTGGGAGAGAGGGAGAAGGTATACGGCAGAGAAGGGATCACCGAACGGAAGAACGAGATCGGGGTGCATGTGTTCCGCGGGGGAGATATTGTCGGCGACCATGCTGTCACCTTCGCAAAGAACTTTGAATCGATCACCCTTTCACATCGCGCTTATGACCGTGCAGTATTTGTAAAAGGAGCCCTGAAAGCAGCCACGTGGGTGCCCGGCAAAAAACCAGGCATCTATCCGTTCAGTGCAGTACTCGGCCTCGAATCATAGGGTTGAGTGCTGCGCAGATAAACTTTTTTTATAACAGCTGTTGGAATCGTAAGGAAAGTTTTTACATGGTTGCAAAAGTTGATTCCAGCAGGTGTGGAGGTTGTGAAACATACATGGACGAGTGCCCCACTGAAGCGATCACGACGACGATCAACCTCCGAGGCCTTGCATCAGGGCTGCTCATACTCCCGCTCGATGAACTGGATGCTGAAAAGACTGCTGCACTGACGGAGGTGTTGAGCACGTATGACTAAGGTCGTGGTATCAGGGGCCTTCGGTCGGATGGGCTCGATGATCTGCAGGATGGTCACCGAGACCGAGGGGCTGGAATTGGTCGGTGGGATCGGGAATCAGGCCGGCACCCAGTTCAATGTTGAGGTGGTGAAGTCTGAAGAGATCGATCGGTTGCTCACCGAGCAACAGCCCGACGTGCTGATCGACTTTACCATCGCATCTGCGGCAGTCACCGCCATTCAGGCCGCCACACGTCACCATGTGGGGCTGGTCGTCGGAACGACCGGTTTTTCTGATGCGCAGCAACGGCAGATCAGGGACGCAGTCGAAGGGACGGTGCCGGCGGTGATCTCGACCAACTTCAGCATAGGTGTCAATATATTCTGGCAGATCCTCCGGAACGCGGCCCCCCTGCTCAGCGAGTACGATATCGAGGTGAGCGAGGCTCATCACCGGCACAAGAAGGACGCTCCGAGCGGGACGGCAAAGACGATCCTCTCCATCCTCGACGAGGCAGTGGGAGAGAGGGAGAAGGTATACGGCAGAGAAGGGATCACCGAACGGAAGAACGAGATCGGGGTGCATGTGTTCCGCGGGGGAGATATCGTCGGCGACCATGCTGTCACCTTCGCAAAGAACTTTGAATCGATCACCCTTTCACATCGCGCTTATGACAGGGCTGTACTTGTAAAAGGAGCCCTGATAGCGGCTGCATGGGTGCATGGGAAACTGCCCGGCATCTATCCGTTCAGTGCAGTACTCGATCTTGAATCCTAAGATTGAGTGCTGCACAGATAGAAATATTTTTCATAGTAACTGTTGAGATCGTAAGGAGAGTTTTATATGGTTGCAAAAGTTGATTCTGACCTGTGTGTAGGCTGTGAAACCTGCGTGGACGAGTGCCCCGCTGAAGCGATCGCGATGGCCAATGGAATTGCCGTCATCGATAAAGACAAATGCGTGGACTGTGGTTCATGCGTGGAAGTCTGCCCCTCCTCAGCCATCACCATGGACTGATCGTCCACCCGGCTTGAGAGGAGAGATCTCTTCTTCGCATCCCAATTTTCATTTTCTGCAGGATTACCTGAATTGATCCTGGATATTCTTTCATCTGACCCACTTCTCTGTTCGTGGGATAAGACATGAATAGTCCATCTCCCACATCATTATCTATCACCGGTGCCTATACCCCATCTGGTGAACTGAAGATGAGACGAAATATGATCTCTGTACTGATGGTTGCCACCTGCCTGGTCCTGATGGTCCCGGCTGTCACCGCAACACTGAGTGATATTCCCCAAGGGGGTGTTATCTTCATTGGAGAACAGGGTTTGAACCTCAACGGCGTCACTACAGGATCCCAGGTAGCCTGGTGGGGGGCCGGCAGGTCCCCGACCACCGATGCCCCTTCAGACCTGCAGACGATCTCAGACCCAAAGAACTTCTTCGTCTCCCCGACCATCTATGGCACTGAGACCGGGGTCTGGTACACCTACCCGGATAAGAAGCCGGCCTTCACCATCAAGGATCCAACGCTCGCCGTCAAAGCGATCGATGTCAGGACCGGCCGCGAGGTGACCAGCGGTCTGGTCTCCCGCGGGGACCAGGTGAAGTTCCAGGTCGAGACCAATATGTATTCGATGACCGAGCGGACAGGAGTGAACGGAGTACCGGTCACGATTCATGTTACCGGCCCTGGAGGGATCGATTATACCTCCCTGACCGACAGCAATGGAAAGGTTCATTCCCTGGACCCGGTGACTGTCAGTTCCTCGCTCTATGAGACCGACCCGGTCTGGAACACCGGAAATGCTCAGTATCCAGAGGGAAGTTATGTAATCTGGGCCGAGTGCAACGCGAACAATATGAAGAACGAATATCCAGTTGGAGGAAAGACAACGACTAAAAACACCACCAGTAGCCTCACCGTGGGAACTGGAGAGGTGACGGTGGCCCTGGTTTCGACCAACACCGCCACTACCACCAGTCAACAGACCAGTCCGATCAGTTCTCCGATTGAGACCGGGACAATGACGCTTTCGCCAACCACCACAACGATAACCCTGTCAACTACCGGGCAGATCTCAACCCCCCAGGGTTCACCGATCACCTCGACGACCTATCCCACCCCAAAGGCCGGCGGGTTCACCGCCGGCACGACCGCCCTGCTGCTGTTGGCCGGGGCTGCGATTGCACTCCGACGCCAGAGCTGAGAAGATCTGACCCTTTTTTTGGCATAACACATATCTGTCTGGAATACTATCAAAGATCCATGAATCTTGGCACGACGATTATCAAATCCCGTCACAGTGTCCGTTCCTTCAAGGAGACCCCTCTCGATGAGAAGATCATCGACGAGGCGCTCGCCTGTGCCCACCTGGCCCCAACCGCAGCGAACAGACAGCCATGGCTCTTCGGATACATCACCAGCAAAGAGACCATGAAAGAGATCGCAGCTCTGACCGATCACGGCTCCTTCATCGCCGGAGCAGCGGCCTGTTTTGCTATCTTTGGAGAACGGGACGAGACCTACTACCTAGAGGACTGTTCCGCTGCCACCGAGAACCTGATCCTTGCCCTGCAGGGCTATGGGATCGGATCGTGCTGGGTCGCCGGAGACAAGAAGACCTATGCAGAAGAGATCCGGAAACTGCTCGGAGTACCGGACCAGTACACTCTGGTCTCCCTGGTTCCAGCCGGTTTCCCGATGGATGTCACCATCGCAAAGAAGAAGGATATCGAAGCGATCACATTCCGCGAGCGGTTTACCCAGTCGAAGACGGTGTAATCAGTCGCTTATCTCGACGACCCGGCAGGGGTAGATCTGCTCATCATATTCATCCACCTCTTTTTGATTATTATCCGGACCAGTTCCCCACCGTCTGCAGATCAACAGGGCCGAACCGTTATGGCGGAGACAGTAGACATCAAAGTACAGGTCCAGAGTCCTGATCAGCGCCATCTCTTCTTCAAGGGTGAACCATGGAACCTCAAAAACCATCTCCTGAATCTGGTTCTCAGCAGGTAAGACAGTTCCAGCTTCTAAACTGAAGGGAAGCGTGATCAACAGCACACCCCGAATTGAAAGAAGCCGGTTGATCTCCAGGACCAGAGCGGTCGGGATCGCTGGTTTTGGTATTGGAATGAGCACCAGATCAAGAGACACAGAAGGAAGGGCGATACTAGGGAAGGATGATACCAGCGGGGTTCCAGAACAGGGAACCGGAATTACCGCAGGAGTGATCAGGAATCGCTGCTTCTCATCTACCACCAGAGTGGTCAGCAGGTCGCAGGCGCGCTCGGTCAGCAGCAGATCTGGTCTCTTTGAGGAGATCAACACTGCACCGGCTTCGAGAGTCATACCGCTGCATTCTCTTGTGGCTAATGAGAAGAGATCGGTATAGACACGGTCGAGGTGCAGAGCGTGATGATGAGCGATATGATCCTCTTCAAGGTTATGGAGGTGCTTCCTGCCGGCGACAGTCAGATGATAGTGTGCCCGGTACCGCGGGAGATCGGCCTCTCTGCTGATCAGACCCTGACGCTGAAGGTGACAGAGGACCTGGAATAGCGTCAGGGCACCTCCCAGGTCAGGTCGACGTTTATTCAGTTCGTTCTGTGTGCAGGATCGCCGATCAAGGATCTGCAACACCCAGAGACCCAGAGTTCCACCATCAACCATATCCATAAACGATAGTAGTTGATCGTATGAACTTAAAAAAAGGAATTGTTTCGCCAGAGCAATCCGATCAATCTCTGACCGCGGCAATGGCACAGTTAACGATCAGGCCGAGCTGGCCGACCGACCACCGCTCGGTGTTCAGCACCAGGTGATAGGAGGAGAGATCGCTGATATCGATCTGATAATACATCATATAGCGTTTGGCCTCAGAGGCCTCCCGCTCTCGGGTCAGCGTCATCGCCTCCTCTTCACAGGTCACACTGTCCCGAAAAGCGATCCGACCTACCCTGCAGGTCAGTGGAGCGTTCAGCCAGATCCGGAGATCGGCCTGCTCTACCATCCGCCCCGAGAGGCGCCCTTCAACGATGATATCATCCTGTTCTGTTGCGATCTGTTTCTGACGGGCATCGATCATCAGATCTATCGATGGATCATTCTCTGCCAGTTCCCCAAACGCAGCGAGGTCCATCCCCTTCTCCCTGGCGAGCTGCCGAAAGACTTCCCCTGCAGAGATGAGTTTCAGGTTATGTTCCGCTGCCAGATGCTTGGAGAGAGATGTGGTTCCGCTGCCAGGAGGACCACTGATGGTGATCCGCATCAGATCCCCCCAATATTCAACGCTTTTCTGATCACCTGGCTGATCATCAGCGAACAGATCATGTACCAGACCATCCAGGCCTGAATCGGACCGATTGCTCCAGCGGTCAAGGCCAGTTTGCCCATGAACGGAAAGACGATATCTGCATGTGCTTCAGGAAGACGGTAGAGCAACCAGAAGAAGACCGGTACCGAGACGAGCAGGATATAGGCCATTGGCTTGAACTGCGCCTGCGACATCTCGAGCTGCTCCTGCATCATCGCGTTCTGTTTAACCTGGAGTTTCTTCACCTTCTTCTCGTCCCCAGAGAGTTGGGCCTCCCGGAACTCAGCCTGAAAGGCCTTCATCGCCTTCTGGGTCTCCTGCATCCGTTCATAATCAATCGTATACTTCTGGATCAATGACGAGTACAGACCAGTCAGCGTTGAGAGAATGATGATCAGGGCAAAAAACGGAACACCATAGGTATCAAGAAGTGGTCCGAAGACCCCGTCGATGGCCATGCCAATCCCTTTTCTGAGCCATTCGATGCTGTAGGCGAGCATCAGCACCATCGCGAGAAGGAGGGCAAGATACCCTCCATACTTCTTCAAATCCATTTCTTCACCGAAGCAGATTTACCATATCAGTGACTGCTCGTTCCAGCAGGTGATCGGGGTTCTGGATAATTTTAACCGTACATCCGGTCACCATTGCATAAGATGCAGCGATGGCACGGTTGAATTCCTGATGTTCAGAGAGCGCACGGAATCCATCGACATCTCGCACACGGGTTATGTCGGATAGCCGGCGGATCAGGATCTGGTCTTCATCAGTCTCCACAATCACAAAGACATCTGGTTTCAGTTCCCGGAGTACCCACTCCGGCAGACCTGCCAGATACCCTTTCGGGGTCTTGACCGAGGCATGCGTATCGATGATCACGTCTCCATTGATCTTGCCGATCGCAGCCGCGGCCAGTTGCTGCAGGTGCTTCTGATCATCGCGAGAGAGCTTTCGCATCTCATCGCGATCCTTCACCAGCCCCTTCGAGACCGCCATCTCAAACATAAATGATCCAAAGGAGATCGACTGATAGTCGATCCCCTCTTCTTTGAGCCTTAAAATCGACTCATTGATCACCGTGGTCTTCCCTACACCAGGTACCCCGGTGATAATGATCTTTCTTCCAGGCATTTGTTTTACTCCTTCCCAAAGAACTGCCGCATGAATGGATACATCTCCATGATCTGCTGGCTTGCAATCTCCTCATACAGTCTGTACGTGATCGAGACTGTCAGCAGCAGTCCTGTTCCGCTGACTGAGCCGATAACCCCGAAGAGGTTGGCTACAACACTCAGCAGGCCGATGAAGACACCACCGATCACCGTGACACGTGGAATATATCGGTCAAGGTACTTCTCAAGCACCTGAGGATTCCGGCGGTATCCCGGGATCGACATCCCGCTCATCTGGATCTGTCGGGCCACATCCTTTGAGTCAAGACCTGCGGTCTTGATCCAGAAGAGCGCGAAGAGCGCACCACCGACAACCATGATGAACGTATCGATACCCATTCTGGTAAGGATCTCCCATGGCGCATGGCCAAGGTCCGTCACCCACCACATCCAGTCAGTTGGACCGTTGACCGGTGCCAGGAAATACATCAGTCCACCGGTGGGCTTCTGTCCATCAAAGGCGCCAAAGATCTTGATCCCGATATTCGAGAGGAAGAGGCCAAACATCTGGATGTTTGCCTGCAACACACGAACCAGGATCATCGGCAGCACACTGGCATAGATCAATTTCACCGGGAATCGTGCCCGGGCGCCCCTGACCTGTGCATGGGCGAGCGGGATCTCGATACGTGTCGATTCGACATAGACAATGATCAGGAAGATCGCGATCGTCGTGATGAAGGCGAGGAGATCCTTTCCAAAGTACTGCAGATAGTTGCCACCACCGAGGCCGATAGCAACCAGGCGCGGGAAGAACCCAACCGGGTAGGCATCGCTGACCGGGGTCCAATTCAGGAACCCGTTGATCAGACTCTGTGAGATCCCTGCGATGATGAAGAGACCGACACCTGAACCGATCCCCCATTTGGTCACCACTTCATCCATCAGCACAATCAGGATTCCGCCTACACAGAGCTGGATAAAGATGAGCAGCATGAGCGTGAGGGAGCTCCCTCCAAAGACCGACTGGACGAGTGTAGCATTCGGCTTCATAAACCCACCCACAATGTTAGGGGCAGCCTCAATGACGATCATCACCAGGATCAGGATCTTCTGCAGACCCATGTACATGACCTGTCCACGGGTCTCACTGGTATCGATCTGAAGAATATCTGCTCCCTTGAGGAGCTGCAACACGATCGACGCCGTGACGATTGGTCCGATACCAAGATGAATGATCGAGCCGCTCGCCCCCGCAAGGAGCGCACGCCAGGCCTGAAAGAGATCCAGTGAACTCGTGTCAAGCCCAAAGAGAGGTACATTGCTGAGTATGAAGTACAGGACCAGAATTCCTGCAGTCCACATCAGTTTATTTTTAAAATGGACATGCCCCTCAGGACTGCGGACCGCCGGCATCGCTGCAAGCAGGGGCTCCATTCTATCCAGCAGGTTTCCCATTCTTTCACCCTAAAAAAATGAAGGGGATCAGACAATCAGTGCCTGACCACCCATCGCTTCAATCTTTGCCTTTGCCTGTTCTGAAAAAGCCTTGGCAGTGATGTTAAACCTGGCTGTCACTCTACCACTACCGAGCACCTTATCGACATCGATCAGTGCGGTGTCAAGGGTGATCGTGTCGCCATCCTTTGTGGCAACAGAGTTGGCAATCAGTTCGTCGACCATCTGATTGATCGTTCCGATGTCCAGTGCTCTGACCGGGACACGGGGACTGTGGTTGAATCCATTCTTACCATAGACGGGACCACCATCTTCCAGGTAGAACTTGGCAAAGCGATGAGCGTTAAGACCTGCACGGCCACGCCCTCCGCGGTTACCTGCACCTCTCCGGTTCTTATGGGTTCCACCACCACAGGTCCTCGATCCACGGTATTTTGATCGTTTATTTACTGGCATCTGGTCTCACCTCATCTTATAGAGAAGAGCATTGATCTCCTGGCCATAATAACCAAGCGCTCCTCCCTGTGGATATGTCCTCTTCAGCGATTTGTAGCCCTTTCTCGGCGGGTGGAGACGAAGGACCGGCTTCAATCCAGGGACATCCCTGATGCGTACCGTACCTTCGATCATCGCCTTTGCAAGGTCTGCAATTCCGTTGAGTTCTGAGTTCTCCTTCAGGTACTCGTCAGTGAGTGCATCGTTCCCTTCAAGCCGTCCGCGTGTCCGCATCAGCGTCTCAAGGGTGGCCTCATCCACCTCGCCATAGGCGACATAGTCCTTGACCTTCCTGATCATCCCGAGAATTTCAGGGGTATCAGGGAGGAAGACACAGTGATTGATATGATGGAGACGAAGCATCTTCAGCGTATCCTTGATGTCACGGCGGGTGTTCACAACACCGCGCACCTGTACAACCGCATACATTACTCAGATCCTCCGGTTCTGATCATATTCGTCTGCTGGAGTGCATTGAAGGTTGCCTTCGCAAAGTTGATCGTGGTTCTGGTTTGACCATTGCTGAACGTCCAGACATCCTTGATCCCTGCAAGTTCGAGCACCTTCTTGCTGATGTCACCGGTGACAAGTCCAATCCCCTGAGGGGCTGGCTTTAAGGTGACCTTGACACTGCCGGCCTTCCCCTGCACTTGCATGGGGATCGAGTGCTTCAGTTCGCAGCCACATTCCCATGAACCGCATCCTCTGCGCACCTTGATGATGTTGACCTTGGCATTGTCGATCGCTTTCTTGATCGCGTTTCCGACCTGGACATCCTTGCCCTGTCCGAATCCAATATATCCATCGCGGTTTCCGACCACGACGACAGCTCTGAACTTGACTCTGCGACCAGAGTCAGTCATCCGCTGGACCATCTCGATATCCAGAACCTCATCAACGAGGTCCGGCAGGAATGCGTCCACGATCTGAGGTTCCTTGATCGGTTTTCCCGAGTCGAAGATCTGGTCGATGCTGGTCAATTCACCTGATATAACCTGCCTTCCCAGACCAGTGAGTGGAACCCATTCTTGGTGATGTTCTTCATATGCCATATTATGCCAGCTCCTTCATGATGGTCTGAGCGGCCGATTCAACATTCTCAACAAGGTCTCCTGCACGGTCAGGAGCATATGCAGCGATATGCTCGCCCTTGACACGTTCGTCAGCCGGGAGGATCTCTTCACCGTGCGGAACATCGAGGCCTGCTTCCACTGCACCTTTCAGTGCAGCGAAGACCTTTGCTCCATAGGTCGCACGGTTCAGCCCGATATCGAGGATCGCAGCAGGATGATCTGCATTCAGCGCCTTGACCGCGAACAACATACCAGTCAGGTAAGCAGCTGGTGTGTTGGAAGTTGAGCCCTTGTACCCATAATCCAGCAGTTCAGCTGAGTTTGCAGTGACCAGGGTCTTGTCGCCCTCCATCTCTGCAACGATCATCTGCACAATGATATGCCGGTTGGTCTTTCGCACAACCATACGCGGCTGCTCGGCGACAATCAGTTTGCCTCTCTTATAGTAATCGGTCTTGCCCTCTCTTCTCCTTCTAAAAGGAACAAAATACCTGGGTCCGACTGCCATATTACTTCATCCTCCCTGCGAGGATCTCCATCTGTGCTTTCATATGTGCAACGTTTCTGAACTGTCCACCTGCCGACTTACGGTAGAGTATACGGTAGAGGTGACGGTCCACGACTCCGACTTCACGGAGGTCGACGAGCGCCTTTCGGATCGCTCTGATCTTCTGGATCCAGGCTCTCTTGGACGGCATACGGGCACCCTTGGCACCTCTCCTCCGTCCATAACCCTTGCAGTGACCGTACGAGCGCTTCTCTGCTTTTGCTCGTGCCCGTCCCCTGCTGACCCCTTTGATCGCGTGTGCCTTGACTGCCCCTTCCTCGACCAGTTTGCGCATATCTTCGCGTGAGATTGCATTCGCGATCTCAGTTAACTGCTCTGGATCAAACCAGACCCGGTGAAGTCCACACTTCAGAACTGCTGCTGCAATTCTGCGCTGGTTGGAGAGATCACTCATCTTCCTTCACCTCTGGCTTGCCCTTGACGACCAGGGAAGCATCCTTGGGGTTTAAGATCTTCAGACCAGCTTCACGTGCCAGGTTCTGAATCACTTCACGCTTCTTGTTTCCGACGGTGCGACCAATCCGGACAGCCTGGGTCTCCGGGTCAAGTCCTGTCAGTTCATTCGGTGTAAAGACCAGAATGTCCTGATATCCGCTTGGGTGAAGGCCGCGAATGGCCACCGGGCTTCCATAGCCTGCCATTGGGTGGACACCCTTAGCCTTCTTCTGTGCCCGCTGTTTACTCTGCAGACCACGTGGCCTTCTCCAGCTGGCACTCAGCTGCTTCTTTGTACCGTATCCGTCTCTCTTGAAGCGTGCACGTCGCTCACTCCTGACACGGATCAGTCTCTTTGTTTCAACCTGCATTCTGCTCACGCCTTCCCCACAATATAGATGCCATCCTGGAACACACGGGGATCTCTATTTCTGATCTTGGTCGCGTGCTCAATATGTGCAGCTGAATTCCCTACCGACTCCTTGTTGATCCCGGTCAGGATGATCTCATCATTGCTGACCTTGGCAGTGACACCTTCTTCAATACGTGCTTTTCGCGACTGCTTTTCGCCGAGGAAGTTTTCGATCACAAGCATATTGCCCTGCAACTTCAACTGGATCGGGAAATGGGCGAATACGACCTTCATACTGTATTCAAACCCTTCAGTCACCCCTTTGCACATATTTCGGATATGAGCAGCAAGCGTCCCAACCATTGCGACGATCTGCTTTCTGCTTGCATCGGTCCTGACCACGATTGTTTCTGTGTCTGCGTCAACGGTGACAGAGACCTGTGGATACCTGACGTCGCGCTGCAGTGTCCCCTTGGGTCCAGTGATCGTCAGGAGGGTTCCCTCCATCTGCACCTGGACTCCTTCTGGGATGGTAACGGTCTTCTCCATTGTCATTTCATTTCACCTCAATAGACAAACCCGAGAAGTTCGCCACCGATCCCGTTCTGGCGTGCCTGGTTATGGGTCAGCACACCCCTGGAGGTCGAAAGGATCAGCAGTCCAAAGTTCTTTCCAGGCAGGTACCGGGTCTCCCAGTATTCGAGCTCATCGAGCCCGACCGAGTACCGTGGGGTGATTGCACCGCACTTGTTGATCCTGCCGGAGAGGTGAACACGGAACTGGCCACCCCTTCCATCATCGATCATATCGAACGATCCGATATATCCTGCGTCCTGCATAATCCGGAGCATTGCACCGAGCAGCTTGCTCGAGGGCTCAAGAATGCATTCAGGCTTACCGCAGTCCCCTGCGTTCTTCAGGGCGCTCATCGCATCAGCGATTGTATTCTGTCTTGACATTCTGCGTTCACCTCAATTCATCTTCTTGAAACCCATCTTCTGAGCCCATTCGCGGAAGCACTGTCTGCAGAACATGATATGGTACCTGCGCACAAGCCCCTGTTTCCGTCCGCATAACTTGCACTCGTTTGCACCGCGGCCATACACCTTCTTCTGTTCTCCTGCCATCACTGCACCTCCACGGATAACTGCTCACGGACAAATGCAATCGCATCGTCCTTGGTGACGCGCTGCTTGTTGGGCAGCTTCTTCTGCTCGATATGCCTGCGGGCAATTCTGATTCCCGGGCGCTCAAGGACCACGTTGATATCCATACCATAGATACCGATCTTCGGGTCATACGACATCCCCGGATAATCGGTATGCTCTTCGATACCAAACGAGAAGTTCCCGTTCTTGTCGAACTGGCTTGCATCGATGGTTTTTTCCAGGATCGAGAGCGAGGTCTCAAGGAAGGTCCTGGCCGCATCGCCCCTGAGGGTCACCTTGCAGCCTATTGGAGCGCCTTTCCTGACATTGAATGCAGGCTGAGTCTTCTTTGCGATCGTTCTGACCGGATTCTGACCGGTGATAGCGCGCATGATCTCCTCACCCTTGACCAGCCGTTCACCACTCTCACCGACGCCCATATGGACGACCAGTTTGTTGATGGCCGGAAGTGTCATCGGGTTCTGCTGAGGGGTCACTCTTCAATCCCCCATTCAGCGATCACCGGCGTCTCACGTCCAACCATATAGATATACGAGTCGATCGTATCGAACTGGGTTCCAGTCCCAACCTCTTCGAGAATGACCGTGTTCGGGGTTGACCCCATCACTGTCGTGATCGTCTGAATCTTCCCGATCTTACCGGAGTGCCGACCACCGATCACCATCGCCATATTTCCCTCCTTGTAGGGGAAGTGGTCGAGGACTGTAAACCGCTGTTCCGGCTCAAGTGAAAGAACCAGTGAGTCCTTCGGTGAACATGCCTCTTCTGTCAGTACATTGGCACCGTAGGTCAGGTTCACCTGAGTTTTTCCACCAGAGACAATCGTCTTGTCCTGAACCTTGCAGAGCCGGCTCTTCGCGTCCTCTGCCTCGATCGAAATTGCGACCAGTCTGCCGTTCTTGGCGAGCAGAATCCGGTAATATTTTCCCATCTTTGGGATCGCAATGATATCGAAGATACCGATCCCCATCTTTGGATCCCTGCATGGCCTGCCATTGACAATGACAGAGCGCTCGTTTAAGATCTGCTTGACCTCTTTTAAGGTCTGGGCAAATCCCATGGTGTCACGAAGCCAGACTCCAATCGGGAGTGCCTGCCCATTGTGGGGACCGGGAGCGGTCTTTGAGATGAATGTATTCGTCTTCTTTGCGATATGCCACGCACGGGGTGCGACAAGTCTCTTCAGATGTTCAGACATTATGCTACCTCCCCGAGTTTCGCGGCTCTGCGCGGATCCTTCAGGTTCAGTTTTATGATCTGCACATTGGACGGGTCCACCTTTCGTGGCACTTCTGTCCCGTCTGCTTTGGTGACCGAAACCCCGTGCACAATGATCTTACTGGTCCTGGTGTCCACACCATCGACCACACCCTCTTCTCCAATAAAGTCGCCACGGAGCACCTTGACGGTATCACCGGTGACCACGCGGAGGGTTCTCTTGCCATCGTACTTCTCCCGCAGTGCAGGAGCGAGCGGTGCACCGAGCATCGCGCTGCGCTGATGCTGGGTGGCATCATAGCGTGCCTTCCGCTGCTTTCTTGGCTGTTTACTTGCAATCCGTACCATCACTACCACCTTTAGATAATGATCGTCGCCATCGATCCGAGTTTGGGGAACCGCTCTGCGACTTCACGGGCCACCGGGCCCTTGATCTCAGTTCCCTTGGGCTCGTTCTTCTCGTTCACGATCACCATCGCGTTGTCCTCAAAGGAGATGCGAAGCCCGTTCGGCCTTCTGATCTCCTTCTTCTGCCTGATCACAACGGCCTTCTCAAGCTTTCTCCTCATATCGGGAGTGCCCTTCTTGACAGAGACCGTGGCGAGGTCGCCCAGTCCCATCTTGGGCTGCCGCCTGCGAACCCCATGATAGCGGTCCACAGAGACGACCTGAACAAGGCGGGCACCGGTATTGTCGACACAGGCCATTCTGGTTCCTGTGCCGAGTGACCGCGGTGTCCGCGATTGTTTGGCCTTCATGGCTTCTGCACCTCAACAACAACGAAGGTGGTGCTCTTGCTGATCGGACGGCACTCTGCAATCTTCACAATGTCCCCGACCTTCACCTGAAGGCAGGGAGGGTTGTGCGCATGCAGTTTTGAGCTCCGCTTCTCATAACGCTTGTACTTTCGTACGTAGTGGAGGTAATCTCTTCCCACTACGATCGTGCCAAGCATGCGGTCGCTCACGACTTTGCCGGTGATCACCTGGCCGCGCACCGACAAATTGCCATGAAACGGACAATTTACATCCTGGCACTCCTCTACAGGAGGCTGGACGTTTAATCCAATATTTCTCGCCATTTTTGTATCCTCTACTTCTTCAACCGGATATTGATCCTTCTTTCAGGCTGTACCGCCAGAACCTTCCCCTCCACATCCACGCGCACCCCATCAGGGAGCGTAAACCGGAAGACCGTGCCGACCTTCTGCACCCGCTTCACCCCACCCCTTGTGAGGATGGCGAGCAGATTCCTGGTCTCATCGATGATCTGGCCGCAAATATTTGTTTGGAGGGGATTGTATGCATCGACCACCAGAACGGGTAAACCAGTCAATTCATGACTGACCACGTTCCGGGGTGTAATCACGCAGTTCTCCTGTGGTTCTGTTCGGTCATAAGACGAGCGATCGTGCGTTTCAGTTCCCGAATATGGCCGGGGTTCTCTGTTGCACCACCTGCGCTGACCTTGCCATTGTGCTTGATCAACTCGAGTTGTAGTTTGCTCATCTGTTCGGTCAGTTCGACATCGGTGAGTTGGGCCACTTCACGAGCGCGAAAGATTGCCATTCACTGCACCTCGCCATACTCGTCCGGGGTGTTCGCAAGTTCTGCATCGATCTCCTCACCGATATCAACCACCGCGATCTCTTCCTGCTCTGCAGGGATCTCGGGCTTCTTAACATCGAGGATCTCGAACTGGTCAGGGAGCTTGGCATCCGGCGGGATGATCTTGACCTGCACACCAATGGTGCCAAGTTTCTTGATTGCGATTGCATATCCCTTCTCAACGATCGTGATGCTCGGTTCGCCAGAGTGCTTGATGTAGCCCTCGGTGAACTTCTGGACCCGTGCCCGAGCACCAGTCAATTTACCGGAAAGGACGACCTCACACCCGAGTGCACCGGACTCCATCACACGGCGGACCACGTTGGATCCTGCCTTTCTGAAGTACCAGCCGCGCTCGAGCGCATTGGCCAGTCGCTCTGCCATAATCTGGGCGTTGTAGTTGGGGTTCTGCACCTGCTGAACCTCGATCTGCGGGGACTCGATTCCATAGGTGGTCGCAAGGTCCTGAGTCAGCTGCCTGACAACCTTTCCACCCTTCCCGATCACAATACCGGGCTTCTCTGCATAGATCGTAACCTGCGTACCGAGGGGGGTGCGGGCGATGTCCATGCCGCCGTATCCTGCCCTCTTCAGATCCCGGAGCAGAAACCGCTCGACACGGACCTTACGGACGCCTTCGGCGACGAACTTTCTCTCGACTGCCATTCACTCCACCTCTCTTACAATGATCTCAAGGTTCACAGTCTCTCTTCTCTTCGGAGTTGCCCGACCCATCGCACGGGGGAAGAACGCGTTCTGTCCACGGCCACGATTTGCGGTCACATGAATGATCTCGAGTTTCTCACCGTCGAGGCCACTGTACTCGGCGTTCTTTCTGACCGATTCCAGCATCTTCAGGTAACCCTTGGAGGCCTTGACCGGGAACCGACCGGCATCCCACTTGTCCAGTCCGCGCTTGTGCGCCACGTCCCTGTTGAACGTCTTGAACGGGATGGCCTTCTTTAATGCGACGACCTGGTTCAGATATGCGATCGCCTCATCCACCTTCTTGTGCCTGATGAACTTAGCGATCTCGATCGCATGTTTTGGTGAGCAGGGGAGCTCATTTGCCTTTGCTTTGGCAACATTCTCCCCCTCGACCGCCTTTGAATATGCTATTCGTGCTGCCATCTTCATCACTTCAGGGGTACGAACTTACTCGACCTGGTTGCACCGATACCGGCTGTTCCGTGTGCGACACGCCTTCTGGTCAGAGCGAACTCGCCAAGGTAGTGGAAGACCGACTCTGGCTGGAGTTCAACCTTCAGGAACTCCTTACCGGAATAGATCTCGATCTCCTTGCCAATCATCTCGGGGAGGACGATCATGGACCGGAGATGGGTCCTGATCTGTGCATCCCCTGCTCTAACCTTACCAAGCAGATGCTCTTCATCTCTGGAGAGACCACGGACGATCTTTCTGCGTGCCCGTGAGGGCATCACAGGGAGGAGATCGTTCATCGCCATCGCCTGCAGTTCTTCTATACGGTAGCCGTGATAGGTAAACTCTTCACGCCGTCGCGGCAACCTCTTCTGCGTCTTCTTCGCCATTTAGCTCACCTCTTCCTTCTTCCAGTTCTGCGTGCAGCAACTGAACCAACCTTTCTTCCTGGCGAAGTGCCACGGGATACCGTCTTCGGACGTCCAGTGTGCTGATGACCACCACCACCAAACGGATGGTCGATGACGTTCATCGCTACACCCCTGACCCGTGGCCAGTAGGTTGCCTGTGACTTTACCTTGTGGAACTTCTTACCCGCCTTAACAAACGGCTTCTCGCCACGTCCACCACCTGCAACGACACCGACCGTAGCAAGGCAGCGGCTCGAAAACCACTTCATCTTGCCTGATGGCATCTTCACGCCGACACGGTCGACGGTTTTGTCGATGATGATCGCCTGCACACCACTCGCCCGGACGAACTTGCCGCCGTCACCGGGACGTGCTTCGATGTTGCAGATGTACGACCCGGTCGGGATCTTGCTGATCGGCAGGGTATTGCCGTTCTTGACCTCAGCCTCCGGGCCCCAGGCCACCTGATCACCGACACCGAGCCCTTCAGTGACCAGCAGGTAAACCTTCTTGCCTTCTCCTTCGAGCCTGACCAGTGCGATCGGGGTGTGCCGTGCTGGATCGTGCTCGATATCGATGATGACACCACGGACGGTGACCTTGTCATTACCGAGATGCTTCAGTTCTGCCTTGTACTGGTGTGAGGGTGCGCGATAGGTCGGACCCCCTCGGCCACGGTTCTGCGTCTTTATTCGATGTCCCATTTAGCTCACCTTACATAATCCCCAGCCGGCTGAGGATCTCTTCAGCGGCCTTCTGGTCAGCAAAACTCACGATAGCCTTCTTGTGGCCCTTTGTGGTCATCAGTGTCTTCACTGTGGTCACATCATGGCCGAAGAATTTCTCGATCTCACGTTTGATCTGGGGCTTTGACGCCTCTTTGCGAACGAGGAACTGGAGTTTGTTCTGGGACTCCAGGGTCATCATCGCCTTCTCTGTTACAAACGGGTACTTCAGGATCATCGTCTCTCACCAAGCCAGTTGAGTGCGCCCTGCGTCCAGACGGTCAGTCGTCCTGCCTGTGCACCCGGTGCCAGCAGTTCGGTATTCAGTGCGTTCACTGAAACCACGTCGACCCCGGCCAGGTTCGCTGCTGCCGCGAGCGGTTCGTCCCGGGTCACAATCAGCAGGCTCTTGCGCTGCTTGTATCTGCGGCCACGAAGTTTTCCCCGCCCAGCCCGGACCTTCTTAGAGGCCTTGGAGCGTTCGACATCTGCATAGACGCCAGCTGCGGTCAATGCAGTGATGATCTCGGAGGTCTTGGTCAGCCCCGCAAAGGCATCCTCGAAGACAACCTGGCATGCACCCTCGAACTGATGTCCGCGTGCGCGAACAAGGTCTTCACAAACGCTTGCTGCAATTGCTGAGCGGAATGCCTTCTGCTTCTCTTTCTTATTGATATCCCGAATCAGGATCTTCTCTACCTTCGGTGGATGAGCTGCCCGACCACCCTTTGCCTGTGGAACCTTGGCTGCACGTGAACCGTTCTTCAGCCTCGGTACATGGGAGGCACCACGGCCACTCCCCCAGCCGACTGCCGACGAGCAGATGCCTGCATAGGGATTGGTCCCATGCGGCTGCCTGCGGGTTGATTGGAGTGCAACCACTGCCTTCCTGATCAGGTCCGGGCGGTATGCTTCCGCAAAGACTGCAGGAAGCTCGATCTCTTCAGCGACGCCGCCATCAAGTCTTATAATCTGTGCTTTCATCTCAGATCATCCCTGCTTGCTTTGTGTACTCACAAACTCGATTGCTGGTACGCGTGCATGATGCTCTCCTTTCCTGACTGCTGGCCGAATCCTGATCAAACGCTTGACCGGTCCAGGCACAGAGCCCTTGATCATCACATACGGATTCCGAAGCAGACCATAGTGGAGGAAACCACCCGCGGGGGTGATATCTGTTCCATTCTCGCCGATCTTCAAAATCCGCTTGTTGAAATCGGTCCGCTGCTGGTATCCCATCTGACCCATCTGGGGAACCTGCCATCTGACATGGTGGGGATTCCACGGACCAAGGTTACCGATATGCCGCTTCTTACCGCCACGGGAGTGCTTTCTCTTCCGGAGCATGATCCCCCAGCGCTTGACTGGACCCTGGGTTCCCTTTCCGGTGGTGATCGCAGTCACATCGGCGTACTCTCCGGCCCCAATCACATCAGCGAGGTTCACCTCATTGCCGATGATGGACTGAGCGAACTCGACCTTCTGCTCGAGTGTCCCGCCACCGATACAGACCTCCATCAGTTCAGGAACCTTCTTTGGAACACCGGTCAGGGTGTCAGGCTGAGTGTACATCAGGGCATGCAGTTCAGTGACAGTTCCCGCTGCAACAGCCTCGGAAAGTGCCTTGAAGCCTGCTTCCTCGCTGTATTTCTTCGGAAGGGTGATCCTTCGTCCAAGCAGCGTACTCAACTGCTCTGTCCAGACCTCGGTCAGTGCCCGCTTTCCATAGGTGTCCGCAGTGTATGCACGGATAGCCGCAACCTTCATCGGCGGGATCTCAATGATCGTCACCGGGACCATAATGTCCTTACCTTCGGTAGGGCTGTTCTTATGGTCATCGACCATGATCACGTGCGTCATACCCACCTTGTACCCTGCAAAACTCTGGAGGATTGGCTCTCCATCGCGGGCAGGCCAAGAGTGATACTTTGGAACCTGGCTCTTTGCACGCTTGCGAGGACTGTATGCAAGTGATCCTCTACGTGGCCTGTGTATATTTGCCATGTCTTAATCAATCCTTCTCTGCGTTTGTTCATGTTTATCGACGGGACGATGCCGCATCGTAAACCCGAGATTGAGCAGTGCACTTCGCTTGAGGATTATGCCAGTCCAGAGCGATCAGCCCCCCTTTCACAGAGAGCGGAATCGTTCCTTCCTGGTGAGCATCTTCTGGAGTGCGCCAGAATGTACCTGTCTCGCGAATAGATCCTGAACAGGACAATCTCCTGCAGTGTGCAGGAACGGGCTCGTTGCACGAACGTCCACCCACTGTCCTTCAGATCCAGCTTCTGTCAGCCCGTTGTGATCGCTCACAACTCCTCTCGGCATTCCCGACCATCAGGGTCGGGTGCGACCGTATGAGAAGACCCCTGCAGAGCGCGGATTGTATGGGAAGAACGGTGTTACCTCGATCTCCCCATGCAAAACCACATGCTCATTAGAATTATGATTTAAAAAGCGTAAACGCCTTTTTTTTCAAGAATTCCATGCAGACGCCTTTCATACAGGTGTCTATATACTAGCACAGATGCGGATATAAATATGTAGGACTTAATCCCAGGAATTTGCAAGGACCAGATGCCGGGCGAATATTTAAGTCACACCTCTTCAATAAGAGGGGTCCTGAGTGATTACGTATGATCGAGAGAATCGGCCATAGATTTATGAGAGAGACGGCTGGAGATGATCTCAACCCTTCTGACCAGTCGATGGGACTTCCACAACCTCTGCTCGAACTCCCCTATGATGGAAAAGGACGTATCATACATCTACCCAACCCGGACTCGCTCACGGTTCCGGATCTTGATCTCTGGACTGCTATCAACATACGAACCACCTCCAGGGAATACACCTCCACCCCATTGACCCTCGATGAACTCTCCTACCTGCTCTGGACAACCCAGGGGATCAAGGGTATCGTGAATGGTGAGTATACCTTCAGGACGGTTCCATCAGCCGGTGCCAGACATGCCATCGAGACGAACCTGCTGCTGAACCGGGTCGAAGGGGTGACTCCCGGGCTGTATCGGTATCTGGCACAGGACCACCACCTCCTTGAGATCTCAACCGATCCTGACCTTTCCAACAAGGTTGCCATGGCCTGCTATGATCAACCATTCATCAGGACGAGTGCAGCCACATTTCTCTGGACTGCCGTGGTCTATCGGATGACCTGGCGGTATGGCGAACGGGGGTACCGATATTTGCTTCTGGACGCAGGGCATATCTGCCAGAATCTGTACCTGGCCGCAGAGGCGATCGGGGCCGGCGTCTGCGCAATCGGGGCCTTTGATGATGACCAGATAAACCGTCTGCTCGGTCTCGACGGGACAGAACAGTCGATGATCTACGCGGCGACGATTGGAAAAAGGAGTTAAAACAATTTTCAGAGAGTTCTGTCGATCACTGCTGGGATATCAGGGGATATGATTGACCCAAAAGAACGATCCCTCATACTCCATTCAGATTTTGTTCGAATGGTTAAAAACAGTACCACACGGCGAAGAACGAACTGGTTGCAGTCCTCCCGGTGCCACACGATCAGATGATGGTCCAGTCAGGAGTGATCAGTTAACCATTCAGAGGATCCTAACTTCATCGACGAATAAATGCGCAGAGATTGATCGAACAAAACAGGAAACAACGAGAATACAATGGTTCAGCCGAAAAACCGGAACAATCAATTGAAAAAATATGGGCTCGTCGAGATTCGAACTCGAGACCTCCGCCATGTCAAGGCGACGTCATAACCAACTAGACCACGAGCCCCACCCTGCTTGGTGCTCGATAATATTGAACTGGCGAGTATAAAAAAATTCGTATTTCCTCATGGAAAAAAGTCCAAGTCCCCCTAAAATAACATGAAAATCGATTGACCGCCGAACCGGAAAAACCTCAGATTACAAATATATCCCATGCCCTCTAAAAACAAGGATGATTATCTATGGAACCTGAAATTCTCACAAAAGGCGGACTTCTGACCCGCGGTATTTTTGCCCTGCTCATTGGGATTCTCTGTTTTACAATCCCGATCGGGATGCAAGCCATCATTGCTTATATCATCGGGATATTCCTCCTGATCATCTCCATCGTCACCATCTCGATCTCACTCAGCGAGTCCGGACGAGTGCAGTGGGGGGTGCTCATCCTCTCGATCATCGGTGTGATCATCGCACTTCTCATGTTCATCTCGCCGTTTGCAACGTTCGTTGCCCTGACCGTCCTGATCGCAGCATGGGCCATCATCACGGGATTAGCAGATCTCATCATTGCATTCTCCCTACAGGAACTTCCCTTCAGGATCCTGCTGGGTATCAACGGCATTTTCGCGGTGTTATTCGGTCTCCTGATCGGCTTATCCCCACTCCCAACAGAGGGGTCGCTCGTCATCATTATGCTCCTGGGCATCTACTGCCTCTTCTTCGGCATCATCAGCCTCATCACTGGTTTACTTATGAAGAAAGGCGAAGCCGTGATCACGCTCTGATACCAAAAACCACCCCCCAATTTTTTTCAAAGGTTTTCCCCAATCCTGATCACACCCATCATCAGATAGGAGGAATGATCACAATACAAAAATGGTGTTAACCAAAGATCAGGTAACCAACCCAACACCCGGAATGATCAGAACTGTAGATTCGATCGATCCGGTTTGATTCTTTTATCCCATCCACTCCTTCAGAAAAATAATTCCCCATTCCCGCCTGAAAGAGAGAGAAGCAATCAGAAGGAACGAATCAGCAGGAAGAAGGAACCCTGCATACCAAAACCTGAAGACCATCCAAAATTGGTAAATCCAAGCGGAAAAATGACCGATTGGAAAGAATGTCCTTTGATAAGGAGACAGGAACCCTCGTTTCAGGTTGAATATTTTTTTTACAAAATCACAAAAATGGGATGCATTCTTAAATATTTCTGACTGGACAGCCTCAATCCCAGCGAATCGTTCCGGAAGTGAGGATCAGATCTGTGCAAACTTCGCACTGAAGATGCCGGGCATCGACCTGATCTCATCCATCGCCTCGTCAGAGACCTCACTGTCCACATTCAGAACCATGATCGCCTCCTCACCTGGCCGGATCCTACCGACCTGCATCCCGGCGATGTTCACCTCACAGTGCCCGAGGATCGTCGACGCCCTGCCGATCACGCCGGGCTTGTCCAGATGCCTGGAGATGACCAAGAAACCGGTCGGATCGAGATCCATCGTATATCCACCAATTGCAACAATCCGAGAGCGAACCTTTGAGAAGACCGAACCACTGATCGTCTCCTCACCCAGATCTGTCCTGACCTTGATGGTGATCAGGTTCTTGAACCCCTGCGACTCCCGGGTGACCGTCTGGCTGACCACAATCCCGCGCTCATGGGCGACGAACTCTGCGTTCACGATGTTCACCGGCAGGTGGAGCAGACGATCGAGGATCCCCTTCAGAGCCATCCTGGTGATGAAACGCGTGTTGCTGTTCCTTTCAACAAATTCTCCGCCATAGACCAGTTCTATCGCTTCGAGCCGGCCTTCGACCAGCTGCAGCAGCAGCCTGCCCATCTTCTCTGCCAGCACCGCGAACGGCTCGACGAACTCCAGTTGATCTGCAGGGATCATCGGTGCGTTCACCGCACTCCTCGCCGAACCACCGGAGAGGACTGAAAGGCACTGCTTGGCGACCGAGATCGCCACATTGATCTGCGCCTCAACGGTGCTCGCCCCGAGGTGCGGTGTCATGATCACCTGGTCCAGTTCGATCAATGGCGAATCGGTCGGTGGCTCATGCTCGTAGACATCGAGCGCGGCCCCACCGATCTTACCGGAGACCAGACCCCGGTAGAGCGCCTGCTCATCGATGATCCCGCCCCGGGCACAGTTGATGATCCTGACGCCATCCTTCATTGTGGCAATCGAAGCATCGTTGATGATATGGGTGGTCTCCTTCATCAGCGGAGTATGGACGGTGATGAAATCTGCAACGGTGAAGAGTTCGGCCATCGTCATGATCTCGACACCGATCTCGGCGGCCTTCTCCTTGGAGATGAATGGATCATAGGCGACGATGCGCATGTTCATCGCTATCGCCCGCTTAGCGACCTCCTTCCCGATCCGCCCGAAGCCAACGACCCCGAGCACCTTCTCGTTCACCTCGATGCCGGTGAACTTGGACCTCTTCCACTCGTGGCGTTTGACCGAAGCGTTGGCCTGCGGGATGTTCCGCGCCAGAGCCATCATCATCGCAACCGTATGTTCGGTGGCAGCGAGCGTGTTCCCTTCAGGGGCGTTGGCGACGATGATCCCCTGCCTGGTTGCAGCATCAGTATCAATATTATCGACGCCGACACCTGCACGGCCAATGAACTTCAGATGCGTTCCCGCCTCGATCACCTTTGCAGTGACCTGCGTTCCGCTCCGCACCAGCAGAGCGTCATATTGATCGATGATGGCGATCAGCTGATCTTCGGTCAGCCCGGTCTTCACATCCACCTCGACCTGATCGCGCAGGATGGTCAAACCCTCCTCAGCCAGCGGGTCACTCACAAGTACTCGATAGTTCACAATAATCCCCATATTCTATAGGGCCAGTACTTAATCAGTATTGTTAAAAGGGAGGATGGGCCGGCAGGAGATGCTTGCTCATCGGGACCTGCGCCGGGACGCCAGTTCGTCGAGAACCAGGGAGAGGTCGACGTCAGCGGCGTTCAGCGCGACCAGCATATGAAAGAGCAGATCAGCCGCTTCCTCTGCAATCCGATCGGACTCGCCGTTCTTCACGGCGAGGATGAACTCGGTAGCCTCTTCGCCAACCTTCTCAAGCGGTTTGTCGATCCCTTTCCGATGGGAGAGGAGTGAGTTCACATACGATCCCTCCACGGGGTGGAGCCGCCGATCGACGATTACATCCCAGAGTTCAGCGATCAGGGCGGTGTCGGTCATGCTGCATCCTCCTCAAGGAGTACCTCGCCGATATCCATATTAAAGAATCGTTTACAGAGTATACGAGCTTTTTCCACATTACACCCCCCTTTCCCGATAGCAATCCCAAGATCTGACCGTCTCCTCACCAGCAAGTTCACCTGACCGCCCTCCCCGTCCTCGTCAAGCCGGGCTATCTCGGCGGGGCGGACGATGTTGGAGAGGAACGTGAAGGGGGCCTCGTCGTACTCGACCATCTCAAGCCGCCTACCAAGCACCTTCTGCAACCGGCGGATATTCTCCCCTTTCTTGCCGATGGCTAGCCCCATGTCACCCTGCCGTATCACATAGATGACTCGATCGAAACGTTCGTCGATCACGCAGTCGAGCGCTGTCGATCTGGTCAGAATACGGAGCTCCTCAATATACCGCCGCTCCTTAAATCCTAGGGTACGCTCCATGTTCTTCCAACAGTATACACGGTCGTGAGGATTAAATATACCCAAAATTTCGCCAATTTCTATTCACATGATAGACCAAAAATTGGGGAAAGGACGGCCGCTCCGTTATGACCGACAAGGGGTACCATCAATTATCCATTCGATCGACTTAATCCCTGGGTCAGGTCAGGGCCGCAAGCCCGGTCAGGTTGACCTGCTTCTCGAAGGCTTCAAGGTCGGCACGCTGTGTTGAAGTGACGGCGATCACCACCATGTACCGATCGTTGACGGCGATCATCGCGCTGTACTGGTCGGGTTTGAGATAGGTCTCCCAGGCAGGGAACCCGTCGACCGTCACCTGCTTTAAGTAGGCATCCCCTGAATCTGAGGGTTGAAAGGAGGCCCAGGCCTCCCTGGCCCCTGCCGTCGCATTGGCCGAGTCCTGGATCATGATATCCGCAGTCATCGCAGAGTTCGTACTGTTCATGTACGCACCGGAGACAGAGATCACCGTCGGCTTCCCTGCAGAGTCATTGATCTCTTCACCGAGTGGTTCTTGAGTCACGTTCCAGCCAGGTGGCGCTGCAGGCATGAACGGTGTGAGCGCTTCAACGGTCTGCAACTGCCCGATGACCACCGGTTTTCCTGAAGGGGCAGAGGTGCAGCCCGCTGTCAGGATTACCGAGATCAGCATCAGAGTCAGCGTGATATACCATACTGGTCGAAGATGACCGGTCATACGACAGTCTCCATGAGGAGAGGCTCTGTGTCAGAATAGATAAAGATTCTGTTGAACGGCCCGGGATCTCAACGAGGGGGCTGGCAAAAAAGAGATTAATGAGGGTGGATCACTTCAGGGCAGCAAGTCCCTGATAGTTGATCGAATCGGTCAAAGTGTCGAAGTCTGCACGGCTGCCGCCGTTCACCGCGATATAGATCATGAACCGGTCCCCAACAGAGATCCAACTCGCATATCGATCAGGGGCTTCATAGATCTCCCATGCGGGGTTTCCCTTCACCTCGACCGACTTGGTGTAGGCTGATGTCCCCTCTGATGCGGTCAGATTGTCCCAGAGTCCACGGAAACCGACCTTTGCACCGCCGGTATCCTGGATTATCACCTCTGCAGTGCTGCTGTTGTTGGCCGCATACGTGTACGACCCTGATGCTGCAGAGTACGAGATCCCCTGGTTGTTGTCATTCATCGTATACCCGAATGGTTCGGTCTCGTTCACCCAGCCCTGTGGCGCTGACGGAACGAACGGGACCAGAGCCGACGGATCAAGTGTCTGTATCGAGGTGTTTACGGGAACCCCTTTGGTCGTTTGTCCTGACGGTGCCTGGGTGCAGCCTGCAATCATGCAGACCCCTGCAAGGAGGAGCACCAGCAGCACGGACAGGCAGCGGCCCTTCCAATGTAAATTCTGACTCATCTGATTGATCTCCCGCTGTAGCATACGATGGAGATCAACATAAACTATTCTTACAAGGCACGTGATAGCAGGACACTTCTATCCGATTTGAGATCAAATAGTGTTGACATGCTAGGAATAAGCGGCAGATATGCTCTGCTTGGAGGGATGCTCCTCCTCTTCGCAGTGCTTGCTGCAGGATGTGTATCACTGGATGACCAGATCAGACCGGTTCAACAGACCGGCCAGGTACAGACATCGGTCTCAACAACAGCAGTTCTGACCACTCCCATTCAAGAACAGTCGCTTGACGGGCTCGGGCAAATGGTGCAGGATCTGGCCAGAGACTGGAAGATGGAGTCGTATTCGGGCACCAACACCTCTGCCACAACCGCACTGATCAACAGTGCAGGGGACCGGGTTTCCCTGATGGCAGCCCGGTACCAGAGCACGACTGAAGCACATGCGGCCTACCTGGGCATACAGAAGCAGGCGAGCCAGTTTCAACTGTCAGATCTCTCCATAGCTGATGAGGGATATGGCTACACCCAGAAGAACGTTGCAGAGGCTGGTGTACGAAGCACGGACCTGGTGATGCAGGTCACCTACCAGGCCAAAAACGGGCAGGCGAACCTCGATCAGGCCGCCAGTATGGCGAGGCAGATGGTAGCCGCTCTTGCATGAGATGAAGTCTGCCATTTTTTAGGACCATCTTTAACCCGGGGCGAGAGAATACTTCTGAAGCGTTATGGATATCCTCCTTTCGATCCTCGCGATCCTGGTACTGGCAAAGGTGCTCGGCGAGCTGGTGGAGCGGGTTGGATATCCTGCTCTGATCGGTGAGATCGCGGCAGGGGTAATCCTCGGCCCATCCCTTCTCAATCTGGTCGCCCATGATGATGTGATTGAGGCCCTCTCAACGATCGGGGTGATCCTGCTCCTCTTCGTGATCGGGAGTCAGATGAACCTGAAACTCTTCGTCTCCTCAACTGCGCGGATGGTCGTGACGGCGGTGACGGCCTCGCTGATCCCAGTCTGCGCCGGCTTTCTGCTCGGGACACTCCTGCACCAGCCACTCATCCTCTCGTTTTATCTCGCGATCATCCTCTCGATCACTTCAGTCGGGATCGTGGTCCCGACGCTGGTCAGTCTGAACAAGTTCAACACCGAGATCGGGACCACGATCATCGGAGTCGCCGTCCTCGATGACCTGATCGCGCTGACCCTGTACGGGATCCTCTCCTCGATGTCAGTGGGAAAGGGGATCAGCACCGCCGACCTACTGATCTCAGTCGGTATCAGCCTGCTCTTCATCATCGGCATGGCCACCGCCGGCAGATTTGTGCTCAGACGGGTCTTTACCCTGTCAGCCCGCGCCTCCTCACACGAGGTCTCCTATGCCATCTCCCTGATCCTTGCGATTGCAGCGGCCCTCCTCTCCCATGCGGCAGGGCTCAACTACGTGATCGGTGCATTCCTGGCCGGCCTGATCCTCGGGGATCTGATCAGGATCGACCGGCAACTCTTCGATTCCCTGACCGACTCGGCGTTCGGATTCTTTGTCACCCTCTTCTTCGCATCGGTCGGGCTGGTGCTGGAGATCACCCCCCAGAACCTCTCCCCTCTGATCATCCCGATCCTGCTGACCGCAATCGGTGCAAAAATTCTCGGTGGATTTCTCGGCTCGATATGGTTCTTTAAAGATGCAAAATCAGCTCTGCTCGTCGGCATCGGCCTCTGCCCGAAGGGGGACCTGCCACTGGCGATCTCAAAATACGCCCTGCTGGCCGGGCTCATCTCCAACGAACTCTACACCACCACCGTGTTGACAGTGATCGCTACGATCATCATCACCCCGGCGCTGCTGAAGCGGGGATTCCAAAGCCAGGTAGAGCCAGCACCCCTGGGATAGGATCACGGAGAACTCTTCTCGCCCAGGATATGCCCTTTATTAATGAGAAATTTCACAATATCGGCGAACTCAACGATCCCAGTCAGGTGTCCTTTTTTATCGGTGACGACCGTGTAAGGGTATCGGTAATGCTCCATCATCTCGAGTGCCCTGACCAGTGGTTCTGTTCCGTTCATGATCACCGGTATCGGGGCCATCAGATCCCCTGCCACCCGCGCGTTGGACTTGATCAGCCGGTCGAGGCTCAAGTATTTTCTTCCACTCTGGATTCCGATCGTCGGGCTGATCGCAGAGAGCAGGTCAAACGATGTGATCACCCCGAGCACGCTCCCTTCGGCGTCGGTGATGATTAGATGGGTGTGTCCCCGCTTGCGAAACCACGAGAAGATCTCGATCACCGGTGTTTCAGGGATGACCTTCAACACGGTCTCACGCATGATCTCGCTGACCGGGGTCAGTGCCAGATCCGACTGCACTGCTTCAGCTTCATTCATGGATCTCTGATACAGCGTCAGGTGCTATCAAACTGCCGAAGGAGATAGGAAAAAAAGGAGAACCGATTGGTTCAGACCTTGACTGAGGTGTTATTCTCTGCTTCTGGGGTGATGACCGCCGCCTGTGTGATCACAGGGGTAGTGATCACTGGAGTAGTGATCACCGGAGTAGTGATCACTGGGGTAGTGATCACTGGGGAGATGGTCACCAGTGGTGTAGCGGTGGTGATCGAGTCGATCACTGATGCCGGGGTGGTAGGCACAATGGTCTCAACTGGGGTGGTTGAGACGAGCAGGGTAGGTGTGCCGGTCGCTGCGATCGGTCCGGTCGATGCCCCGCGGGTGATATCCATAAACCTGAGGTTCACCCTGCTCTCTGGGAAGCTCAACTTCAGCCAGTGCCTGCCAGCAGGCAGCTGTACGGTCGTTGTGATGGTCTGGTATGTATCGAATGAACCGGTCGGCGGAACGGTCACGGTCGCCAGTGGAGTGCTGCTCCCTTCGAGCGAGAGGACGATGTGCTTGTCCGTGCTATCTGGGTTCGATGCCCGGATGGCAGCCGTGTAGGTCCCTGCCGTGTCGATCTGAACCGAGTAGATCAACCATTCGCCAGCAGCAACATACCCGATGTTATAGCCGGCATCTGACTGGCTGTACTCAATATCCACGCCATCTGAACGGAGTTTTCCACCGAGGTTGGCTGTGGTGGTGTCATGATATGCGACCCCTTCACCGCCATTGTCATAGGAATATGACTCGATATGCCCTGGAACCATGCTGATCATATAGTAAGGGGTCGAGAGCGGGGTGCCGGTCGGCTGGACCGTCGTGGTGGTTGGCTGAGTCGTCGTCGCTGTGGTGGTCACAGTTGGCTGAGCCGTCGTTGCTGTGGTGGTCACAGTCGTGGTTGGCTGAGCTGTCGTTGCTGTTGTGGTCACAGTTGTGGTTGGCTGTGAACCGGTCCCGATCGTGAAGTAATCGAAATTCATCCTTGAGGCACCGAAGTCCACCTTCACGATGTTTCTGCCCTGCTCGAGATGAAGCGTGCCTGCAGAGTTGAAGGAGTTGTAGGTGTCGAATGAGCCGGTGGATGAAATACTGACCGAGGTCGAAGCACCACCAGTTGAGACGGTCACCGTCTTTGCAGCTGCGTCAGGGTTGGCTACTTTGAGTGTGATCGGGTAGTCACCGTCTGCTGCTGCATCGACTGAGTAAGTGAGGTATTCGCCGCCGATGATGTAACCGACATCATAGCCGCTTGGGCCATCCTCTATTTCGATATCAACATCGTCGTGGCGGTATAACCCACCTGCGTTACCTGATGTGGTGTCATAGTAGGCGACGTTGTTGCCGCCGAGGTCATAGTCCTCTGCCTCGACCTTGCCAGGAGCGTTATGCGGTCCGTTGTATGGCTGTTGACCGCTTGGTGTGGCTGTAACGGTCGATGTAACCGTAACAGTCGGTGTGGGCGTGGTGGTCGTCGGTACAGTAGCCGGCACAGTCACCTGGACCGTCTTCACCGAGGAGCCCATCGCATTGGTTGCGGTCAGCGTGATTGTGTAGGTCCCGGCCTGCCAGTAGGTGTACCGGAACTGAGTGAGTTTGGTCGTGGTTCCGTCACCGAGATCGTATTTCACCGAGGTCGCGTTCACCGAGTTGTCGACAATCTGGATACCCATCGAACTTGGAGTGGTGAGAGCGAAGTCAGGCACCGGATACCCCGGTGTGACAGTGACGGTCGGAGTGACCGTGGTCGTCGCTGTGGTGGTGGTCGTCGTCGTTGTGGTGATGGTTGGAGCGCCGCCGACGGTCACCGTCACCTGCTTGGTGGCGGTCTGTCCAGTCGCACTGACCGCAGTCTGGGTGATCGTGTAGGTGTTCGCGGTGATGTAATAGTAGGAGAGCACCGGTCCGTTCGGAGGCATATTCTTGGTGGAGACTCCGTCACCGAGGTTGTACCTGATCGTCGACGCGTTCGTCGATTTATCAGTGATCTTGACCAGGTTGCTGCCTGGAGTGGTCGCCACCTGGAAGTCCGCAATCAGGGTGCCGGGTGTAACAGTTACCGTCGGGGTTGGCGTAACGGTTGGAGTAGTCGGGGTTACTGTTGGAGTGGTAGGCGTAACCGTTGGAGTTGTAGGGGTCACTGTTGGAGTGGTAGGCGTGACCGTTGGGGTCGTTGTCGGTGCTCCCAAAACCGTTATTGTCACAGTCTTGTTGGTTGACCCTGCTGCATTGGTCGCGGTCTGAGTAAGCGTGAAGGTACCTGCCGCAACATAGGTGTACGGGGTGACACCTCCTGGAGAGAGTGAACCTGTTGATGTTCCATCCCCAAGACTGTACTTGATCGTGGTCGCGTTCACAGACTTATCGGTGATATGAACCGTCATCGGTGCTGTTCCATTAGTCGTGTCGACCGAGAAGTCAGCGACCGGGGGCTGCACCGTCGGGGTAGGGGTAACCGGGGTACCGACGGTCAGTTGACCGGCAGGGGTAGTGACTGCATAGTTAACGACATCCTTATCCTGAACCACATAGGTTGGAGGAGAGACTGTCACTGTGATCGGAGTTGTCCCAACTGCAGTACCCTGTACAGTCAGCGTAGCGAGGAGGATATTCGTATCCCCTGCTTTGACATGGGCCTTGGTAAGGTCTCCTCCCCGGATCACCACACTCTTATCCGGGAGTGCTGTATTCAGATTCAGTCCCAGCCAGGTTGGGAATGAACAATCTGTGATCGTTGCAACATCCGGATTCGTAAGACTGATCTGGATCTTATAATAGGCGAATCCGTTGGGTGCCTGATCCATCATAATAGGGATGGTCGTTGTATTTCCCACAGCATCAATCTGATAAGTGCCGGTCGATACCGTGACTGCGAATGCCCCTGGGATCAGCAGGCATCCAGATAATAGTATCAGAGCCAGGAGGAGGGCAGACCTCCGGATCTCTGTACGGCTCAGAATATTCATAGTAACATAACTCCTCTCTTCCTAATTATAGATTATCACCGTGAACATGGAGGAGAAAATCTAAAAAATAGAGGAAATATTCCCCAGATTATCTTTTTTTCGAAATTGTCGACTATAACTGATTGAAGAGGAGGACGATATCATTGAAGTCGATCTGATTGTCATGGTTGAAGTCGAAGAGACTGATCGGTTCGTGTTCGCTGATCCAATCCATCTGGTTGAAGAAGATCACCACATCATTGAAGTCGATCGCATTATTCCCGTTCAGATCCTCGTAGAGCCCATCGTGGTTGGGGTCGGTCGGCAGTTTCGTCTGCCCGTTCACCATCACTGGCTGCGGGGTGCTTTCGATCGGTGTCATATAGATATGTGGGTTCATCCCCCGATCATCCACATAGACGACCCGATCCCCGTCGATCGACACTGAATACTGGTTACTGGGACCGCTCGTCAGCCTGGTGGTCTGGTGGGTCGTCAGGTCATACCGATACAGGTTAGAGGTCCCAGCCTGGTCATCAACCCATATGACCGTATTCCCCGATATAACCGGGTTGTCCTGGTTGGATGGATTCGGGGTCAACCACTTCTTTATACCGGTCGCCCGATCATAGAGGAATATCCCGGCATCGTTACCATTCACATAATCCGCCCAGACCACCCTGCCAGCATCCACTGCTGGCGCCTTCGGAGCGGTATACCCATCGGTCACCGCAATCGGCTGCCCCCCGGCTGATATACTGTAGAGGTAGAGAATGCTGGTCGTATAATCGATCCAGACCACGTCGTCCCCGGAGATCGCAGGATGCCATTGTGTCTTGGAGTCCTCGTTGAGCGAATGCCGATGTTGGGTCAGCAGGTCGTACAGGTAGATGTTGTAGAACCCATTCATACTGTCCTCATAGACGATATTCGTCCCGTCGACCGCAGGCTCCATCTGATAATTCTCATCCCCACTCCAGCTGATCTGCCGCTCAATATGAGTCGTGAGATCGTACAGGTAGATCTCAGGGTTTACCCCGTGCCGGTAGTCCTCCCAGACGATCAGATTCCCAGAGATCGAAGGATTCTTCTGATCGCTCGAATCAGTCGTGATCCGGGTCTCAGTCTGAGTCGTAATATTCCAGAGATAGATATCCCAGTTTCCGTTCCGATCATCCTGCCAGACGATCCGGTCGCCGGAGATCGAAGGGTGCCCCTGGTCACTGTCCGATGTCCCGATCCTCACCTCGACCGCCCCTGCCATCGGGCTGATCACCACCATCGCGCAGAGCATAACCAGCCAGAGGATGGCGATCCTGATCGCTCCTTCTCGTCTCTTCATCATATATACCCCAAACCTGTTCTCTCATCAGAGAGACCGGCCACCAGGTCGGGCTCTACAATGGAAATAGATCATTGGATGATAATAATATAGTCTTGGTATATATCAACCGCGCTGAGCCCGCACCAGTACAATCCCTTTTCTGTATTGCCGGAGAATCTAATCCTTGATGACTCCGCTTGCAGTGATCCCGTTCCGGCCGCTGAACCCCAAGTCCAGACTGAGCGGGATCATGACCAGAGAGGAGCGGGAACTGTTCGCTGCCGCAATGCTGACTGATGTTATCGGTGCCGTGACTGCTGCAGGGTGCACGCCGCTCGTCCTCGCCACCACACCCTACACTGTTGCCAGCGTCCGGGTCCGTGTCACCGACGCAGATCTGAGCACTGCACTCAACACCCTCCTCCGTGATCAGGACGGCCCGGTGCTGATCATGATGGCGGACATCCCGCTCGCTACGAAGGAAGCGATCACTGCGGTGATCAGCGCCGATGCAGATGTCGCAATCGTGCCGGGGCGGGGTGGCGGGACCAATGCGATCTATCTACAACAGGGCTCCTCCTTTGCGACCGATTATTATGGCCAGAGTTTTATGAAGCACTGCAGAATTGCAGAGGAGCGAAACCTCTCCCTTGAGGTGATCGACTCATTCCGCCTGTACGTGGACATCGACGAGGAGGAGGACCTGGTCGACCTTTTGATCCATGGAACCGGGGAGAGCGCCGCCCTGCTCCGGTCGTTTGGGTTCCAACCGATCAGTATGAAGGGTAGGGTCAGCGTCATCCGATCCTCCCCCTGACCCAGCAACCTGGATCACCAGTATTTTTTTATCACCACAACCCCTTGGTACCCCTGCGTGCCAGTGAACAAGAAGACAACACCAGTTCGAGGGATGATGTGGAGCATATCATAGAGGTGCAGCACTTAAGTCACCAGTTCGATGACTTTGTGGCGGTGGACGACGTCAGTTTCTCGGTGGAGAAGGGGGAGATATTCTCATTCCTGGGTCCGAACGGGGCCGGGAAGAGCACCGTGATCAATGTCCTGACCACGCTTCTGCGGCTGCAGAAGGGATCGGTCACCATCGCAGGCTATGATCTCGCCAGAGACCCGGTGAAGATCAGAAAGTCGATAGGGATCGTCTTCCAGCAGGAGACCCTGGACCGGGACATGACAGTCTGGGAGACCCTTGAGTTCCATGGAAGGCTGTATGGGCTCGAGCGAGCTGACCGGCGAGAGCGGATCGAGAGACTGATCACCCTGGTTGAACTGGAGACGAAACAGGACGACCTGACCCGAAACCTGAGCGGTGGGATGAAACGTCGTCTGGAGATCGCACGCGGACTGATGACCAGGCCGGCAGTCCTCTTCCTGGACGAACCGACGATCGGCCTGGACCCGCAGACCCGGACGAGGATGTGGGAGTACCTCCGCGAGGTGAACGAGGAGGGGACCACCATCTTCCTGACCACCCATTACATGGACGAGGCCGACCAGCTCAGCAACCATATCGATATCATCGACCACGGAAAGGTCATCATATCAGGGAGGTCCTGGGAACTGAAGAACACCCTCGGCCAGGACCTGATCTATATCGAGACCACGGACAATGTCGGGGCTACCCGGATCGTTGGAGAGAACCCGAGTGTTCGTGAGGTGAAGAAGAAGGGAAAGGGACTGCTGGTGATGATCACCGAGGATGGGACCCATTTACTGCCAGGGATCCTCGAATCACTGCAGAAAGAGGGGATCCGGTTGACCGCAGTCAACCTCAAGAAGCCGTCGATGGACGACGTCTTCATGCACTACACCGGAAAGGATCTGCGGGATGAAGAACAGCCGCGGATGCAGCCACAGGCACGGAGAACGAGGAGGTGAACTGATATGGATACAGGATTCACAACCGTCTACTGGCGGGACATGCTCAGATTTGTCAGGTTCAAAGCCCTGCTGATCTCATCGCTGGTGCAGCCGGCCCTCTGGCTTGCGTTCTTCGGGGTCGCGATGTCCAGTAACTTCGACCGGCTGGCCGGGATGACGCCGGCCTTCCCGGGCGTCGTTCAGGTCGGGTATATGACCTTCATCGCCGCCGGCGTGATCGCCATGACCACCCTCTTCACCAGCCTCTTCGGCGGGATCGTCCTCCTCTTCGATAAGAACTGGGGGTTGATGCGTGAGATCCTGGCATCTCCGATGAATCGGAACAACATCATCATCGGGATCGGTCTCTCAGGCGTCACCAAGTCGTTCATCCAGGCCATGGTGATCATGCTCTTCGGCCTGCTGCTCGGAGTGAAGTTCTTCGTCGGATACACCGCAGTCCAGACGATATTTGCAATCCTCGGGATCCTGCTCTTTGTCGGGATATTCGCCCTCGGATTTCTCTTCCTCTCGGCGTTCATCTCGATGTCGATGGAGTCCCCGGAGGGACTGCAGGGGGTCACCACACTGCTGACGATGCCGATCTTCTTCGCCTCCAATGCACTCTACCCGATCGATGGGTTCCCGGAGATCCTCAAACTCGTCTCCACGGTCAACCCGCTGACCCTCATGATCAACGGGATCCGGTACTTTGCGATCGGCGACAACTTCACGGCGATCGGCCTGCACTTCGTCTACACCCCGATGGATATCCTGATCTCATTCCTCGGGCTGATCGCCTTCGCCATCGCCACGTTCACCCTCGCCTGGTGGAAGTTCCGGAGAGCGGTCATCACCTGACCGCCCTCCCGGCACCCGGCAGGACGAACTGGCGACCAGGTGCCTGAGCCGCTCCACCATATCCCCGGTCCGTCCCTGGATCGTCACGGCACTCTTCTGCTGCAGATTCATCCCACAGTGGGCGATATCGTTGCGCAGGTCCGCTAGGACGATCCAGAGCGCGACCAGATCGTTCTTCTGCTCGAGTTGGGTAAACCTGACCGAGAGGGTGGTCCCCTCGTAGGGATGGTGCCGAACCTCCAGCGCAGCCCCGGTGATCGTCCGTCCGATCTCGTCCCGCACCTCCCAGACAAGCCACTGGTCAGGGTGATAGTCAAGTTCCAGGATCAGATAGTTCAGGCACCATTCCCGGGCCAGGGTGACGGCCTGCATGATCAGGTCATGCCGGCACTGGTACTCGATCAGGTTCAGACCGATCGAGAGCGCCTCCCAGCTCAACCGGTCAGGCGAGCCGCCACGCCCCATCGCGGTCACCTCCTGCAACCGATCCATCACCGGGGCCAGCGGTGGAGCCAGTTGCTGAACCTCGGTAGTCACCTCGGCAAAGTGGGAAGTCAGGATATCAGCAGCATGCATCACCTCCCGCGGCCGGGAGAGCCGGACAGCCTGGGCGAAGAGGGAGAGGGCATGCCCCCAGGGTTTTAAACTGAGCGGATGCCCGATTCCATCCCGATAAGCCTTATTTTGGACGGCACCCATCAGCACCGACAGGTCTTCAGCGTCGACATGCTGCGTGAATGCATGCACCCCTCGCATCCAGTCCAGGACCGTGACAAAGTCTGAGAGATCCCGGATCAACGACTCACCATTCGGTCCAGGAACAGTCGAGCAGATCCGCTCGACCTGAACACCCTTTGTCTCGCGCAGGTACTGGATCGCGACGAAGGTGATGAACGAGAGGGGACGGGAACCGTTCTGGATCTCCACAATCACCCGGTCACCCGGTTCCACAACACTGCAGAGGAGAGAGAAGACTGTCCAGAGGTCGGCCTCTGACTCTCCTGCCGGAATCGCCTGCCACCGGATAGGGATGTCGTTCGAAGAGGCAGGGGCCGGCCCATCCCCTTCTCCAAAGAGGACCACCCGATCGGGTTCAAAGAATTTTATCAGGGCAGAGAGAAGATCGTCACCAGCACAGGTCAGGTCGCCCCATCGATATACAGTGCTGCCCCCAGGCTCCGGCTCTGACTGGTCAACGAACGAAAGGAGGATCAGAGGGGTGGAGGTACCGGTCATTCAGTCGTTCCGCGAGCACGGGACGCAGAGGAACCGGCCTGCCTGGTGGACCCCTTTCGGTTCGGCGACCAGTTCCCCGCAGCGGTCGCAGGGGCGGGACCGATAGATCCGGGCCTCTTCTGGCGGGGTGATGACGGGCCGGGTGATCAGGAAGATCCGGGCTGGGTCGATCGTCAGGATCGCCTCGCAGACGCCGGCCAGGTGATCTTCAAAGAGCACCTGATCTGCAGGGGTGGCATCTGCTCGTCTGGCTCGTTCCCGAATGTCTCCGAACTGCGGATCGATCTGGCCGGTCGAAAAGTCGACCCTGGTGACGATCCTGACCGCATCCCCTGTCTTCCGATTTATGAATGTGTACACATGCTTTCCATAGTCATGGAAGATCAGGTTTCCCTTCCCGAAGGTGCACCCGGTCACCACCTGCACGCCGTCGACCCCACAGGCGTCGTTCTCGACGACCGTGACAATCTCCTCGTCCTCTGACCGCCGGGGACCGAGCGCCGCCATGCCGAGGACGGCCGCCCGGTAGCCGAGTGCCAGTCCCGGACACCGGTGGCCATGGAAAGCGACCGCCTCTTCGAAGGTGGGGAGCCGGGGAGTAACCTGATGTGAATTGCTCATGAGGAGTGATGGTCGATCCAGTGAGATAAAGGATAGGTTTTCTGTTCTGCCCGTTCCCTCATCCGGAGAGGGTTGAACGGGCGTTCTGGACCATACTGCGGGCGGCCTGGATCTTGGCGCCGGTCAGGGTGTAGTCCTGCGCCTCCAGTGCCTGGATCGCCTCATGGTAGAGTCCTTCGGCACGATCAGCACGGACCTTCGGCCTGGCGATGTCGACCCCTTCACCCGCTGCGAGGAGGAGATCCTCCTGGACGGCGAGGATATCGCCATAGACCCCGTCGAGGTCGCGTCTGAACGCTGCCTCCTTCTCCGGATCTCTGGGTGCACCTCCAACCAGTTCCCCAGCCGGCGTCTGGGCTGGCATGGCTTCCATCAGTTCACCCTCGACCACCTTTGAAGCGTCACCGAGGAGAGCGGCGAAGGCGGACTGGTCATGCTTGGACTGGTCGTACCCATTATAGGCCTCCCAGGCCCCACCGGCCACGGCACCGCCGATCGCTCCTCCGAGCAGTTCACCGACCCCTTCGTTCTTCTGCAGCAGCCCTCCGATACCCCCGAGCACGCTGCCGAGGGCACCCCCTGCAAGGGACCCGACAAGCCCGCGTTCGATCTCGCGCCGGTAGCGCTTCACCGTATAGGTGATCTTCACATTCTGATCCTCGGTGGTCAAGGCGAGCGACCCCTGTTCATCGGTGTGCTGCACCTCCATCGTGACGAGGCCAGGGCTCTTCTGCGAAAAAAGAGGTTAGACCTTGTTGAAGAGGATGACGATGTCATTGAAGTCGATCTGTCCGTTTTTGTTGAAGTCGAAGGCAGAAACAGGTTCATTCGTGGGGATCCAATCAAAATTGTTGAAGAAAAGTACCACGTCATTGAAATCGATCTGTCCGTTGCCGTTGATATCTTCATAACAGCCATCCCCGTCGAGATCCTTTGGAGAGGACGAAACACCAGGGAAAGGATTACATGCACTGGCGGTTACCTCAACCGGGCAAGCGACGAGGTGTGGTGATATCGAATTCCCACTATCATCGTCGACTCTCGCTTGAATGATGGAGAGACTGGTCTGACCGCTCCGATCCCCTCTGATGGTGATGGTCCCGATCTGAGCGGTTGATGTCCCGGGGTTGCTCTGGCCATTTGAATCGAGAGCAGTCAACCACACGGTGTCGGCGGGGAGCGTTGAATTCTTCTGCATCGTCCAGCCAGGAAGAGAGACTCCGACAATTTCACCGACTGTCGGGTCGACAAGAGAGAGGCTGAGGGATACGTTGAAGCCCGAAATGCCGTTCTTCAGACCGTCCAGGTAGAGTACTGTCGCACCAGTAGACCCGCGCGGGATGATGAGCGGAGAGGGGGCGAACCGGAACGCTGACACTGTGGTTATCGGAGTTGTCGTTGGAACAGTCGTCGCCACCGTGGTCACCGTCGAGATAGGAATTTGTGGAGCAAACTTCTGGACCCGATTGTTCCAATATTCAGCGACGTAGACATTGCCCGAACTGTCGACCGCGATGTCAACGGGGCTACTGAACTGTCCGGACCCCGTGCCGGAACTACCCCAGTCCGTGATAAAGGCGCCGGAAGATGTAAATTTCTGGACCCGATTGTTGCCCGAGTCAGCGACATAAACATTGCCCAAACTGTCGACCGCGACGCCATCGGGGTAAGCAAACTGTCCATCCTCAGATCCCTTGGTCCCCCACGCTGTGAGGAAGGTACCGATAGAGGTGAACTTCTCTACCCGGTGGTTGCTTTCATCCGCGACGTAGACGTTGCCAGTGCCATCGATCGCAATCCCTTCGGGGTACGAGAATTGTCCGTTTTCAGAGCCACTACTGCCCCATTTCGCGACGAAGATGCCACTTGACGTGAATTTCTGGACCCGATGGTTACCCCTATCAACGACATAGACATTCCCTGCGCCGTCGATAGCAACCCCATAAGGGGAAGAGAACTGTCCGGACCCCGTGCCAGAGGTCCCCCATTTCGCGAGGTAGGTACCGGTCGAAGTGAACTTCTGGACCCGATTGTTGTCCCTATCGGCGACGTAGACATTCCCTGCACTGTCCACCGCGATACCGGTGGGAGTCCGGAACTGTCCGTTGTCAGAGCCGGAGGTGCCCCACATCGTGATGAAGAGGCCGGAAGACGTGAACTTCTGGACCCGATTGTTGCCCGAGTCAGCGACGTAGACATTCCCCGCACTGTCGAATGCGATCCCATAGGGGTAAGAGAACGCTCCGCTTGGGGAGCCACTCCACTTCGCCACGGACTGATAAATATCCGCCGCCGTCGTCGGAACAGGTGTCGCCACCGGGGTCACCGTCGGGAGAGAAGTTTGTGGAGCAAATTTCTGGACCCGGTTGTTCCAATATTCAGCGACGTAGACATTGCCCGAACTGTCGACCGCGATGTCAACGGGGCTACTGAACTGTCCGGACCCCGTGCCGGAACTGCCCCAGTCCGTGATAAAGGCGCCGGAAGATGTAAATTTCTGGACCCGATTGTTGCCCGAGTCAGCGACATAAACATTACCCAAACTGTCGACCGCGACGCCATCGGGATAAGCAAACTGCCCGTCCTCAGATCCCTTGGTCCCCCACGCTGTGAGGAAGGTACCGATAGAGGTGAACTTCTCTACCCGGTGGTTGCTTTCATCCGCGACGTAGACGTTGCCAGTGCCATCGATCGCAATCCCTTCGGGGTACGAGAATTGTCCGTTTTCAGAGCCACTACTGCCCCATTTCGCGACGAAGATGCCACTTGACGTGAATTTCTGGACCCGATGGTTACCCCTATCAACGACATAGACATTCCCTGCGCTGTCGATAGCAACCCCATAAGGAGAAGAGAACTGTCCGGACCCGGTGCCAGAGGTCCCCCATTTCGCGAGGTAGGTACCGGTCGACGTGAACTTCTGGACCCGATTGTTGTCCCTATCGGCGACGTAGACATTCCCTGCACTGTCCACCGCGATGCCGGTGGGAGTCCGGAACTGTCCGTTGTCAGAGCCGGAGGTGCCCCACATCGTGATGAAGAGGCCGGAAGATGTGAACTTCTGGACCCGATTGTTGCCCGAGTCAGCGATGTAGACATTCCCCGCACTGTCGAATGCGATCCCATAGGGGTAAGAGAACGCCCCGTCCGGGGAGCCCCACCACTTCGCCACAGACTGATAATTATCCGCCGCTGTGGCGATCTGAATGCTGCTCACGAGCAGTAGCAACAACAAAAACATTCCAATGAAGAAATGACGATTTTGAGGAAATTTCATGAATCAACTAAAGGTTAAACAGAATATTAGTTTTATTGATTATAATTGAGATATATTACTCTAAGTAATCTTTATAATATGCAACCCGACAGTTTCGATAGAGGCATCTTCATCTATGTAGATCTCAATATTTGGAATGAGAAGGTCAAGGAGGTGAATCACCGTGACCACGATCACCAGGTTTTGCATTTCTCGCACCCTTTCTTACGATAGCCCTAACCTCTAGCAGGATCCGACGTCCTGGATCATGGCATCGTGCCGGCGAGGTCTCCCTTCGATCTCAAGAACCGATGTGCTTGGGTAGCGAAAGGATACTGATTGATGATATCATTGCAGTACGACGCCAGGTAAAGAGACCCCGATAACATGAACTGATAAAAAAGTGGGCCGGCCCTCTCAATCGCACGGGGTCAGTTCCCGTTCAACACACGGATCCGGTCGACCGCCGTTTTAAGGGTCTCGAGCGAGGCCGCATACGAGAGACGGAGCCAGCCGGGGGTGGAGAAGGCGGTGCCGGGGGTGACGGCCACATGCGCCTCCAAAAGCCACTGCTTGGCGATGGCGAGATCGTCGCCGCCGGTCTTCACATAGGCATAGAACGCTCCCTCGGCCGGGGCCGTGCTGTACCCGAGGTCGGCCAGGGCACCGAGCAGGTACTGCCGGCGGCGGTCGAACTCGACCCGCATCGCTTCGACGCAGGACTGGTCCCCCTTCAGTGCAGCGACCCCGCCGGCCATCGCGAACGTGGTCGGATGGCTGATCGTGTGCTGCTGTACCTTGATCATCTGCGCGAGGACGGCCGGCGGAGCCACGGCGTATCCAAGCCGCCAGCCGGTCATCGCATAGGCCTTCGAGAACCCGTTGACCGTGATCGTCCGTTCGGCCATCCCGTCGATCGAACCGAGGGACCGATGAACTGCACCACCATAGACCAGTTTCTCGTAGATCTCGTCTGAGAGGGCGATCAGGTCGTGGTCGATGCAGAGGTCGGCGATCATCCGGAGCGACCTGTCGGTGAAGACCGCACCGGACGGGTTCGAAGGGGAGTTGACGACGATCATCCGGGTTTTTCTGGTGACCTTTTCGAGGAAGGTGTCATCCACCTGGAAGGTCTCCTCGCTCAGGTGATGATGGACCGGCGTCCCGCCAGCGATCCGGACACCCGGCTCGTACGAGACCCAGGACGGATCGAGCAGCAGCGCCTCGTCGCCGGGGTTCAGCACCGCCTCGAACGCCTCGTAGATCGCGTCCTTCGCCCCGCAGGTGACGATCACGTCGCCTGGAGAGCAGGGGACGTTGTTCTCCCCACCGATCTTCTCTGCGATCGCAGAGAGGAGGGCGGGTGTGCCGGCCGAGGGAGCATAGTGAGTCTCTCCGGCCAGCAGGGCGCTGATACACGCCTGCTTGATATGATCCGGGGTATCGAAATCTGGCTCACCAATGCTGAGGCTGATCACATCGATCCCCTGCTGCTTCATCTTCTTGGCGGTATTGGAGATCTCGATGGTGGCAGAGGGGGGCAGCGCACCGATCTTCGCCGAGAGCGGTCTCATTCTAACCGCTGGATCATCTTGATCGCCGACTCCACCGCCCGCTTTGCATAGTCGATCCGCTCGGTCGCCTCAATCCTCGTCATCCCGGGGCCGGAGATGCCCAGCGCCACCGGTTTGTTGAACTCGAGGGAGAGATCGATGATCTTTCGGGCCGCATGCTGTACCACGATCTCGTCGTGCTGGGTCGCTCCCTCGATCACGCATCCGATCGTGACCACGGCGTCGACCCGGCCGTCGGTCAGCATCTTCTTGATCGCGAGCGGCATGTCGTACGCCCCGGGCACGTAGATGCACTCGGTCACTTCAGCGCCGAGGAAGGTCGCATGCTCGCGTGCCTCGATCTCCATCATGTAGGTGATGTCACGGTTGAACTCTGCCACCACAAATCCCAGTTTTATTGCCTTCATCGCCATATCTTCAAACTCCCAGGTTTCTGTATCACATTATAATCCATATAGTCGTTATGACTCTCACCGGCGTGCAGGGCCGGCATCGGCAAAACCCTGCCGCTGCCCGGTGCCGGCATCCCGCTCGAGCTCTTTTGGGGCCAGGATCAGCCTGATTGCGCTGACGGCATGCTCCCGGGTCCGCTGCTCGGCGAGCCAGGCCAGTTCTGCGTCGTTCTCTGCCTCGTCCTCATGGACGAAGACCTCGATGATGTGATGGTTGGTCAGCAGCTGAGCATGGATCAGACCCTGTGAAGCCTCGTGGGCACACATCTTGTCCTTATCCTTGCCCCCCGGCATCCCGAGCGCCATCACGATGTCGCACCGCCGTTCCTCGATCAGTTTCTTGCAGGCGACCGGGAGGTCCTTGACCCCCGGAACGGTGTACCGCTCCACGGACACGCTGGCGTGCCGCTTGAGCTCATCGATCGCGATCGCCCCCATATTTACACGTGCAAAGGTGGTGTCAGCCACCCCAACCCTCATCCCAGCACCTCGGCGGCAGCACCGACACCGTCCCCGACCTCAAGGCCGTGCTTCTTCAGCGCGTACTGGACGGCCGCAAGCGTGGCCAGGATCTCGGGGGCGCTGACCGCACCCATGGTCCCAATCCGGAAGATCTTCCCCTTCAGGTGGTCCTGGCCGCCGGCGATGATGATCCCCATCTTCTTCACCGGTCCGCGAAGGTCGTCGTCGGTCATCCCGTCAGGTATGCTGACGGCGGTGGCGGTGTTCGAGTAGGCATGGTACTGGTCGAGCGTCGGGAAGAGCGTGAGCCCCCAGGCCTTGACTGCAGCCCTGACCGCATCGGCCATCCGGGTATGTCGGGCGATCCGGTGAGTAAGCCCCTCCTCCTCGACGATGGCACATGCCTCCCTGAGCGCCAGGAAGAGTGGAACCGCCGGCGTGTACGGGGTCTCCATCGGGGTCTTGGCAGCATTCTTCCGGTAGGCGGCGAGGTCCAGGTAGAACGGTCGCTGGTCGGCGATCCGTTCCCAGGCCCGTTCTGATACCGATATGGCGGCCAGCCCGGCCGGCGCGGCCAGGCACTTCTGCGAGCCGACCATTGCGACATCGACGCCCCACCGGTCAGCCTCGACCAGATCGCCGCCGATCGAGGTGATCCCGTCCATGATGAAGAGGGCGTCATGCTTACGTGTCAGTTTCCCTACCTCAGCCGCCGGGTTCTTGATCCCTGCGGAGGTCTCGTTGTGCACCAGGGTCACCACTTCAGCGCCGTTCTCCAGGTTTTCAGCGAGGAGGTCGAGGTTCAGCGGGGTTCCCCATTCAGAGGCTATTTCGTGCGAGGTCCCGTACAGGGCCCCGATCTTACAGAGTCGATCGCCGAACTTGCCGTTGACCAGCGAAGCAATCTGTTTACCCTTTCCGAAGTTGGCGACCGCAGCCTCCATCGCAGCGGTCCCGGATCCCGAGAGGATTGAGAGGTCATTGGTGGTCCCAAAGGTGGTCTTCAGCGTCTTTACACAGTCTGCATAGACAGCGCCAAACGCTGCGCTGCGATGGTTCATCGCCTGCTGCATCATGGCGTACCGGACCCGTTCAGGCATCGGTACCGGCCCTGGCAGCATCAGTAACGGTTCGTTCTCCATATGGATCAGTCCAGACCAGGAGACCAGCGATCACAGCCGGGTCTATCCTGGAGTTCGACACACAGAGCAGTGTGTCTACCACTATATATGGGAGAATATGGATATAAGCTGGAGGTCTTTTATGGCAGTTATATCGATCATCGCAGGATCTGCCTCTGATCAGCAGATCGTACAGAAGGTGACCACCGTCCTCGACGAGGAAGGGATCCCCTATGACTACCAGGTCCTCTCTGCACACCGCGACCCTGACCGGCTCGACGAGTACATCAGAACCTGTGATGCAAACGTCTTCATCGCGATCGCCGGCCTCTCGGCAGCGCTGCCGGGGGTGATCGCAGCCCGGACAAGACGGCCGGTGATCGGGGTGCCGGTCAGCGGTTCGCTCGGCGGCCTCGATGCGCTCCTCTCGATCGTGCAGATGCCCAAAGGAGTGCCGGTGGCCTGTGTCGGAATCGACAACGGGGCCAATGCTGCATACCTGGCGATCAGGATCCTGCATGCAGCGGGCGTCTGAAAATTAATTAAAAAATTATTCTTCTTTTTTTGGAGTCACATCAGGTGCAGGGAGCAGTTTATCCACGATCTTGAGTGCACAGAGATCCCCGCACATAGAACAGGTCTCGGTCTCGCCGTCACGGACATGGACCGCCTTCGCCCGCTCACCGAAGAGGGCCAGCTTGAACTGCTCGTCCCAGTCGAGCCTCCGCCGGGCCTCTGCCATCTGCACCTCGCGCTGCATGTAATGCCCCTTCGGGTCCCGTGCCAGGTCCCCGATATGAGCAGACAGGCAGGCAACGCGGGTCCCCTCGATGATGTCCTGCACGTCCGGCAGGGCCAGGTGCTCACTCGGGGAGACCATGCAGAGGAAGTCGGCCCCGTTCATACAGGCGATCGCCCCTCCGATCGCACCGACCACGTGGTCGTAGCCGGCCCCGATATCGGTGACCAGCGGCCCGAGCAGATACAGGGGAGCGTCATCGGTCAGTTCCTTGATCATCTTCACATTGTAACCGACCTGCGTGATCGGAATGTGCCCCGGCCCCTCGATCATCCGCTGCACCCCAGCATCGAGCGAGCGTTTGGCCAGCCGGCCGAGCGTGAGGTACTCGGTCGCCTTTGCATGCCGCTCGGCATCCTGCATGCACCCCGGGCGCATCCCGTCACCGAGACTGATCACGACGCCGGTGTCGGCGAGTATCTCGAGCAGGTAATCGAACTCGGCATAGAGCGGGTTCTCCTCACCGCTCGAGAGCATCATCGCGACATGGAACGACCCGCCGCGGGAGACGACGCCCATGATCCGCGGGTCGGACTTCAGCGCATCGAGGGCCTGCAGGTTCACCCCGCAGTGGAGGGTCAGGAAGTCGACCCCCTGCTTGCAGTGCTCGCGGATCACCCGGAAGAGCAGGTCGGCGTCGACGTCGGTGACATTCCCGGCTCGCCGGACCGCCTCATAGATCGGAACCGTCCCGACCGGAGCGTCGAGGGTCAGGATCTCCTTTCGAATCGCCTGCAGATCCCCGCCGGTCGATAGATCCATCAGCGCGTCGGCACCCTCGGCCAGAGCCGCCCGCCCCTTCTCCATCTCAAGAACCGGGTCGCACCGCTGTCCAGAGGTGCCGATGTTCACGTTCACCTTGACCCGGCACCCCTCGCCGACCGCAGCGATCCGATGTGGCCGAACCGGGTTGGCAAGCACGGCGATCCTGCCCCGTGCGACGGCGCGTGCGGCCTGTCGGGGTACAAGTCCTTCGTCCCGTGCAATGGTTTCGACCTCTGAAGGCACACCATGGAGACATTCATGGATCAGGCTATGCATAACACACATTTGTCAGGACTCCTTATTATTCTGCATGCCAGTCAGATGGATCCCGGGACGGGACGCGCAGGCCAACAGTTACCTCTTTGGCGATGTCCTCGTCGATGCAGGAGTGCTGCCGATGGCCGTCGAACGATACAAAGACCAGATCAGCACGATCATCCTGACCCACGGCCACTACGATCACACCGCTTATCTCAAGGAGATCGCCCACATGTGCAGTGCCAGGGTCTGTATCCACACCGCCGATGCCGAGGCGCTCTTCCGCGACGAGATCTCCCTGGCAAATCACTTTGGAGAGCATTCACCACGAATCGCACCTGATCAGAAACTGCAGGGTGGCGAGGTGATCGGCGGGCTGCTGGTGATCCCGACACCCGGGCATACCGCCGGCTCGATCTGCCTGTACTCTGAGGAGGAACATCTGCTCATATCAGGGGACACCGTCTTCACCGACGGGGCCTGCGGCAGGACCGACTTTCCGACCGGCTCGGCAGCAGCGATGGAGGAGTCGCTGATGTCGCTGCAGAAACTGGAGGTCGAGGGGTTCTACCCCGGCCATGGCGAGCCGGTCGACCACGGCGGCGCCATGCAGATCGCAGCAGCCGCAGTCCTCTGCAGACGTGGCTGGTAAAGGGATCTACTGCCTCTGTCTCAGGAACAGTCCTACCAGCCTTTCAATTGGAAGGCTCGGGGAACGGACCTTTTTGGAGGGGTGGCACCTGTATGTCGGCTCTGCACAGGGGTCGGGGGGGCTCGCCCGGGCGGATCGGCACCAGCGACTGGCGGCGGCCAGGGACCGGCGCCCCACCTGGCACATCGATCGCCTGCTCCTCTCGGACCGGTTCAGGCTGGCAGTGGTGATCACCGCAGAGACGGAGGCCCCCCTCGAATGCGCCCTGGCAGCAGCCATCGGTGGGAGATCGGTGCAGGGATTCGGGTCGAGTGACTGCCACTGCAGGTCGCACCTCTTCTATCGCCCGTCGGATCCGGTCGGCGAGGTCTGCACAGCGATGGAGGGGCTGGGCCTGGCGCCGGCGATCAGAAGAGTGATATGAGAGGAGAGGTGATCGACAGGCATGGATGTATGCGGACTATCCGGGAGCACCCGGCTGCACGGGAACACCGCGGCACTGGTGAACATCGTCCTCGACCAGTGCACTGCCGGCGGCCTCTCCACGAACTTTGTCTCGCTGGCAGGAAAGGAGATCCAGCCCTGCACCGGCTGTGAATACTGCAGCACCGAACACCGGTGCATCCTCGAGGACGACTGGGAGGCAGTGGCCGACATGGTCATCGATGCTCAGGTGCTGGTGGTCGGCGGGCCGGTCTACTTCTACGAGGTCTGCGGCCACCTGAAGAACTTCATCGATCGGACCTACTCGCTGTACCACGATAAACGGCTGATCGGGAGACACGGGGTGGCCATCGCCGTCCATGCGGACAAGGGGGCCGAACGGGCGATCGAGACGCTGGAGGCCTTTCTGAACACCCACCAGTTCGCCTTTATCGGCAGTGTGATCGGACGCGGGTTCAAAGCCGGCGATGTGTTGAACGATCGACGGGCCGTCAGCGAAGCCGAACGGCTCGGGGATGCGATCGTCCACCTGCTCCGCCCGAACGATTGATCAGGGTTAACGGGGCCGGCGTCAGAAGTACTGGGATATGACAGAGACTGAAGTACACCTGAAAGGAGGGATTGGAAGAGGGATCGTCATCCCGGCAGGGCCGGTGAACCTGGTCGCGGTGATCGCCGCCAGAGGCATGGTCGGGTGCGGAGCCTTTGACGTCGACGCCCTGCAGAACTTCACCTACCCTGCAGCAAAGGTGAAACCAGCGAGCGGCCCGTCCATACAGACGATCGACGACCTGCTCGCCGGCACGATCAAGAGCGCAAACCAGGCCGCCGCGGCCCTCGGGGTCAGGGAAGGGCAGACCGGCAGAGAAGCGCTCGATCTCCTCTCTGCAAACTAAAATAGATTTTTTATTATTTTTGCTGGACGTCAGGACGTCCGGTGCACCGGCTGGTAGACGGTGTTCCGCTCGATCAGCGGTCGACCCAGATCCTTGCAGATCCTGCCCATCTCGGTGGGATCGAGGTAAGCAGCCTCCTTCGCCCCGGCGTCCACGGTAACATCGTCAACATACATCGTCCCACCGAGGTCATCACCACCAGAGAGGAGCCCGATCTGGGTCATCTTCAGCCCGAGTTTCCCCCAGGAGACCTGAATGTGATCGAAGTTGTCGAGGAAGAGGCGCGAGACAGCCAGCAGCAGCAGATCTTCGCTTCCGGTGGCCCCTGAGGGGGCCTTACCTGCCATAAAGAGCGGGGTGTTCTGATGGATGTACGTCATGGGGACCAGTTCGGTGAACCCTCCGGTCTCGTCCTGGATCTCACGCAGCATTCCCAGATGCCGGATTCGGTCCCTGGCTGACTCGCAGGAGCCGTACATGATGGTGGCGGTCGAACGGATCCCCATACCATGCGCCTCCTTGATGATCCGGATCCATTCTGCACCAGGAACCTTGCGCGGACAGATCACATCCCGAACCTCCTGCACCAGGATCTCTGCTGCAGTTCCCTGCAGGGTCCCGAGGCCGGCGGCCCGCAGTTGATCGAGCACCTCGGCCGTGGAAAGTCCGCTCTTCTTTGCGACGAACGAGACCTCCTCTGGGCTGCAGGCGTGAATATCTGCCTCTAGGATCACCGCATGGACGGCCCCGATCATGTCCATGTAGGACTGGAGCGTGAATGCCGGGTGCACACCCGAGAGGAAACAGACCTCGGTGACCCCCCGTTCTTTCGCCAGCAGAGCATTCTCTGTGATCACATCGATGCTGTTCAGGTAGGCTCCTTCGTCACCGGATCTTCGCCCGAACCCGCAGAACCCACAGAGGTTCTTGCAGATGTTGGTCACGTGAAGGTTCTGATTTCTGACATAGGTGACGGCCTCGCCGACCCGCTCCTCGCGAAGCTCATCGGCCGCAGCGAGGACCTTGAAGATCTCGCGCCCCCGGATCGAGAGCAGGTGCAGCCCCTCGGCTTCAGTCAGCCGACGGCCGGCCAGCACATCATGCAGTATGACATCGGTATCCATTGTTCTCTCTCCTTTCAACGTCCCCGCTTTCCTTTCTTTCGTTTCTGATCCCCGGATTCATCCCTGCGCGACCTGAGATAGAGTTCATAGCCCAGCATCAGCACCACCACCACCACCACCACTTCAGGCAGGTGGAGCGGGAGCAGGCCGACCAGCGGAACCACAAAGAGCACCTTTCCAACGACCCATTCGGGTTTGACCGGCTGGATCTGGCCTATCCCGGCCAATCCGCCCTGCTGGTCCTCGATCGTGTTGTGGTCTCCTTTTGTGATATACCCCCCATGCGAGGCATGATAGGCGGCAGCGGCCACCGAATCGTTCACGTACCTGATCGCACGATGGATGATCGGATGTATCGCAGTATCCCCGTTCGGCCGGTAGATGATCACATCTCCATAGACCTTCTGGCCGGAGTTGTTCGGGAGGGAGTTATACTTTCCATACCCGTTCAGGGCCCCCTCCTCCAGGGTCTCCAGCGCTCCGAACCGGTCCTGCTGCACGACCAGCACCAGGTCCCCGACGTTCATATTCGGGGTCATGCTCTCGGATTCGATCGTCACGACCGCCGGCCAGGTTCCCGTGACCAGGAAGAGCAGCAGTGCAATTCCACCCACGACTCCGACCACCCAGATCAGGTCCCTGGCGAGCGAAAACTTCTGCTCCTCACTGGTCCTGAGTGCAGTCAGAAGCGACGGTTTCTCCGGATTATCCTTTGATCCTGACATTGTCTGCTGCTAAATTTGTCGAGCCATCTATTAATGGTACCCTCTTCCACACCATTATCCACCAGCCGGTACAATACTGATCAGAATGCTCAAGGCCAGCGAGATTCTGCAACGGTTCATCGAGACGAAACTGCAGGTCCATCCGGATGTGGTCAGGTACCTTCAGGAGCAGAACGATCCGACCCTGGTCGACCAGGTGATCCGAGACGCTTCAGACCAGACCGTCGTCGTCTCACCGGCGGTGATCCCGAAACTCCGTGCAGAGCGAGACGGAACCCGGTTCCTGACTGACCCGGGGCTGGAGGTGCTGGCCGGTATCGCCGGCACCTCAGAGGCCGTCACCAGTGTTCACGATTATGTCCACTACTTCCGGGACCGGTACAACCAGCTCGGCGGGATCGTTCGGGCCCGGGCTCATGCAATGCCAATCGAGGCGCTGGTGAAGACGACCCGATACAAACAGCAGGAGTGCACGATCATCGGGATGGTCGGAGACTCCCGGACTTCGACCAAAGGGCACAAGATCGTCCAGGTCGAGGACCCGACCGGGACGATCGCAGTTCTCTTCAACAAGAACCGGCCCGACTTCTCCGAGGCAGAGCGGCTGATCCCGGACGAAGTGATCGGGGTTCGGGGAACCCTGTCGCCTGAAGGGACGCTCTTCTTCGGGAACCAGCTGATCCGGCCGGACATCCCGATGAACCATGCCCCGTTTCTGAGCAAAACGCCGGGAAGGGCGGTGCTGATATCAGATGTGCATGTCGGCTCCAACACCTTCCTTCCTGAGGCCTGGGACCGGTTCGCCGCATGGCTCAAGACCGCCGATGTCTCGTACCTGCTGATCGCCGGGGACGTTGTGGACGGGATCGGGGTCTACCCCGGCCAGGAGCAGGAACTGGTCATTCAGAATATCTATGAACAGTACAATGCCTTCGGGGAGATGCTCGCCGAACTGCCGAAGAGGCTGAAGATCGTCGTCTCCCCCGGTAACCACGATGTGGTTCGGGGAGCCGAACCACAGCCGGCCCTCCCAGACAAGTTCACCGGTTCGTTCCCGGAGAACTGTACCGTCGTCGAGAACCCGGCATTGATCAGTCTGCAGGGGGTGCGGGTGCTGATGTATCACGGTCGGTCGATCGATGATATGATCAGCCTGATCCCCGGCGCCACGTACGAAAATCCGGGGCAGATGATGGAGGAGATGTTGCAGCGGAGGCACCTGGCTCCGTCGTACGGAAGGAGGACCCCGATTGCCGCGTCCAAACTGGACCGGCTGGTGATCAATCCGATCCCTGAGATCCTGCTGACCGGCCATGTCCATATCATGGGGATCACCCGGTACCGCGGGGTGCTCGGGATCAATGCCGGCACCTGGCAGGGGCAGACCGGATTCCAGAAGCAGATGAATATCAACCCGACTCCGGCCCGAGCCGTCGAAGTGGATCTTCAGACGCTGGAGTATCAGGTCCGCGACTTCAACGAGGCCTGATCTGCTGAAGGTTTGACAGAAGACGATGGATACAATCGAAGGAGGGACGAGAACATGAAGAGAGAGAGTTCACCAGGAAACGAGGAGGAGACAGACGCCTATAGGGCCTGTATAAATGAGTGGGAACGAACCTTCGACGCAATCGTCGACCCGATCTACATCCTCAACACCTCAGGGGAGATCCTCAGGGTCAACCGGGCCGCTGCAGACCTGGTCGGCATGGAGCCGGAAGCGATCATAGGACAGCACTGTTACCATGTTGTGCACAGGACTGAACACTTCACCAGTGGGTGCCCCTTCGTGAGGATGAAAACATCCTTGCGGCGGGAGAGTTACCAGGTCCAGATTCAGGACCGCTGGTTCATCGCGACCGTCGACCCGGTGATGGACGACCAGAACAGGTTGCTCGGTGCGGTCCATATCCTGACCGACATCACCGAATTGAAGATCGGACATGAAGCAGAGGCGCGCCTGGCCGCGATCGTCACCTCGACAGAGAATGCGATCGTCGGCAGCACCCCCGACGGGACGATCACCTCCTGGAATACTGGCGCCAGAATGCTGACAGGATATACCGGAGAGGAGATGGTCGGCTCGTCTCTGCAGAGACTGGTCAGACCAGAGGACCAGGAAGGAGTCAACACGATTCTGGCGGCGATCACCCGGGGCGACCGACTCCACCCGACCGAACAGATGATACTCAGGAAGGATGGTTCGACGATGGAGGTCTCGCTCTCGGTCTCGCCGATCTTTGATCAGGCAGGGGCGATCACTGGAGTCTCATGGATCTGTCGGGATATCTCCGGGCAGCGGAGGGCGGAACGGGCCCTGGTCGCCTACCTGACCGAGGCGGCCCTGCGGCTTCGCAACCCGGTCGCGATCATCAGGGATCAACTGGCCCAGGTGATCACCCTCGTCGACGAAGGGGAGATGACCGCAGAGCATGCGCTGATGCTGCTTCGGGTCCAGGTCAGCAACGCCACCCAGATCCTCGCCAATATCGACGACCTGAACCGTATGATCGCAGACGAGGCCGACGATATCCCGGATGCTTACCGCCGATTTCTGATGCGAGGAACCTGATGGGGGAGTACTTCACCAGTGAGGACCTGGCAGAAAAACGGATCTTCCTCGTCCTCTCGGCGGCCACGGCGCTGCGCGAGAACAACGCCAGGATTGTCATGGAGATGACCGCGCAGGGGTATGGAGTGATCGTGATCACGACCAGTTACCCATGTGCTGTCCTTCGGAGCGTATACACAAAACATGGCATCGATCTCGACCGGATCTCCTTCATCGATACGATCACAACCTTTGCGCTCGGGTCGACTCCAGGTCATGATCCCCAGTGCTGGTATGTGAACAATCCTTCCAACCTGACCGACATCGGGATCGCGGTCAGTGAACTGCTCAAACAGCATACAGACCAGAAGACCTGTATCCTGATCGATTCGGTCTCGACGATGCTGATCTACCTCTCGTCGGTGAACATCTCCAAGTTCATCCACTTCGTCTCGAACAAACTCCGGCTGATGGATATTGCAGGGATCTTTCTGGCGGTGGAGAAGGGGCTCGATCCCCTGCTGATGACCCAGTTGACCACCTTCGCGGACAGCACGATTGAGATGCTGGATCCCTGAACTGTGGCCAGATACTGCCCATCCACCACAGTATTGGATCCCATACCTTCATCATGTACCAGGGAACCTCTTTCTTTACCACATGAGTGCACGGGACGATCGCTATACGCTGATTCGAAAATTCCTTCAGGAACACCACTCGCAGCCGGTCTCGATCTCTGCCATTTCCAGGGCAGTGGGGATGAAACACAGCCCTTTTTTTCTATTCCGATGGATGGATAGGACGCTCAAGGAAGCACAGCCCCAGCATATTTATACCACCAGACCTTCAATCTGCAGACATGGGAACCGTCAGGGTCTATTTCACCGACAACTGTCCGTACTGCAAGATGGTCAAGGCTTTCCTCGATAAGAAGCATGTCGCGTATCAGGCCATCAATGTAGGGCAGGACAGGGAAGCTGCCGCAGAGATGGTGAAGATCTCAGGGCAATACGGGGTACCCGTGCTGACCGTCGACGATAAGGTTGTGATCGGGTTTGACACCCCGCGGTTGGAGGAACTCTTCGGCGCCGAGAAGAGGGCTGACGCCGTCGATGTGTTGATCATCGGTGCCGGCCCGGCCGGGCTGACCGCCGGTGTCTACTGCGCACGAAAGTTGCTCTCGACGGTGCTGATCACCGAGAACATCGGCGGTCAGGCGATGGAGAGCTGGGCGATCGAGAACTACATGGGCTACCGGATGATATCAGGCAACGACCTGATGCAGAAGTTCGAGGAGCAGGTGCGGCAGCAGTCACTCCGTCTTGACCTGGACAGGGTCGAGACGCTCGTTTCAGAAGGAGATCACTTCCTGGCCACGACCGCGACCGGCGGGACCATTCAGGCGAAGGCTGTGATCGTCGCCTCAGGTATGCATCCACGTCCGCTCGGGGTCGAGGGGGAGGACCGGTACCTCGGGCGCGGGCTCTCGGTCTGCACCACCTGTGACGGCCCGCTCTTCAAGGACAAGAAGATCGCTATCGTCGGCGGCGGCAATGCGGCGGTCCAGACCGCCATCGAGATGAGCAGGATCGCATCGTCGGTCAGTCTGATCGTCCGAGCCGATTTGAAGGCTGACCCGACCTATATCAAGAAACTCGAGACTATCTCGAACATCACGGTCCATCTGTATCACCAGATCACGCAGTTACACGGTGATCTCTTCCTCGATCAGATCACGATCACTGACAGTAAAACCGGGAAGGAGACCACCATCCTGCTGGACGGGGTCTTTGCCGAGATCGGCTGGCTCCCGAATACCGGGTTCCTCAGCGATCTGCTGACCCTGACCGGTGACGGAAAGATCGTCGTCGATGAGAACTGTCACACCAACCGTGCAGGGGTCTTTGCCGCAGGAGATGTGACCAGTATCAAGGGAAATCAGATCATCATCGCGGCCGGAGAAGGGGCGAAAGCAGCGCTCGAGGCCTACCGATACCTGACCCGACTCTGATACACTTCACTTTTTTATAATTAAGGATGAGCCGGGCGGCAGGTCTCTTCACAAAAAGGGATCAGAGCCTCTCAAAGAGAATGACCACATCATTGAAGTCGATCTGTCCGTTCTGGTTGAAGTCAAAGGCCGCCACCGGCTCGTTCTCAGCGATCCAGTCCATCTGGTTGAAGAAGATCACCACATCAGAGAAGTCGACCAGTCCATCCCCGTTCAGGTCCTCGTACTGTCCGTCGTTATTGGGATCGGTCGGTACCAGCGTCGACGGAGGGATCGGCTGCAGCGTACCGGTCTGATTCCCGGTCGGTGTGGGGGTCAACGTTGGTGTTGAGACCGGCACCGCGGTGAAGACGACATAATCCAGGTTCTCACCGTCGCCGGTGAACTCAAGTGTCAGTGTGTGGGTGCCGGACGGTAGGGAGACCGGGATGGCGGTGTCGGCATACACCTCAGACGAACCAGTGTCGGCGAGCACGACCGTGCCGGCCACGGTGCCGTCGATCGAGAGGGTGATCGTGTGGTCATCGCCCCAACTCGCCGCCCGGAAGGCGGCCGTGTAGTCGCCGGCAGTGGCAACCTGCATCGTATAGTTCACCCACTCCCCGGTCCGGATAAAGCAGAGGTCATACCCGCTGGCACCGGACTCGATGTCCACGTCGTCCTGCCGGTACTCCCCGCCCTGATTGCCCGGGGTGGTGTCATGGTAGGCCGTACCCTCGCCGCCGTTGTCGTACTGCTCCGCCTGCAGGGTGCCCGGAACGGTCAGGCTGGTGAACGGCCCGGGTGTGAAGGTTGGGGTCGGCGTCGGGGACGGCGTTGGCGTGGGGGGCACGTACGTGACCAGCGGCAGCGGGTCGACGTTGCCGCCCCAGACGGTGTACTGCTGGTCAGAGAAACCATCGTGGTCGGCGTCCGATGCGGTATCAGAGAACCCGGTCCCGGCGGTCGACCCCCAGTAATTACCGCCGAGCGAGGGTCCGCCGGCGATGTTGGTCCCGGCCTGTACCGGAAGCGCCCAGACGGTGCTGGTGACAGTGCCCGCAAAGACGGCATTATTCTGATTTTTAAGCATATTATCGACCACGCCGGCCCCATCGACATTCGCCAGGTAGACCCCGCGGATGTTCCGGGTGATCGTGTTCCCCCGGATCGTGGTCCTATCACCACCCGAGTACAGGACCACCCCGGCAAACGAGTTCCCCGTGACCTCACACCCGGTCACCGTCCCGCCCGTGACACCCTGGTAGTAATAGATCCCATAGCCCCAGTTCGAGACCTTCAGGTTCCGGATCACCACCCCGCTGATCGGGGTGTCACTGGAGGAGACAAAGACCCCACAGGACCCGTCCTGACCGGTTCCACTGATCGTGTGCTCGTTCCCTTCGAGCACCACGTTAGAACTCGCAATCTCGATCCCGACCTGGCTCGAAGAGCCGGTGATGTCGTTCGCCAGGGTGTACGTCCCCGGTACCGTGATCTTCACCGGTCCCGTGATCAGGTGCGAGTCCTGGGTCGGTGTGGGTTTCGGGGTCGATGTTGGAGTCGACGTTGGTGTCGGCGTGGGTGTCGACGAATCGAGCAGCGGAACCAGCGCATTATACCATTTCGCTGCAATCTTCTTCTCCCCCTGCAGGTTCGGATGGACACCGAGCGGCAGCTGGTTGTCGGCCAGGCCGTCGTACCCCGAGTAGAGATCAACGATCTTGACCGGGGAAGCGGTGGTGCTCTTGTCGGCCGCCACCTCCGGGATCCTCTGGTTCAGGGCGATCAGGTTCTCACGGTAGATCGACGTGGGGATCACCGTCCCGACCAGGATCTTCACGTGCGGGTTCCGGTCCCGGAGGGTGTCGATGATCGCCTCCAGGTTTCGAATGCTCTGATCGGCTGGTACCTGGTGAAGGACGTCGTTGGTCCCGAGTTCCACCAGCGCGATATCAGGAGAGTAGGACCCGAGCCACCCGGAGAGGTGTCCCTGCCAGGGGTCGTCGGAGGCGCCGTTCAGGATCCCGTCGGTGGTGTACCCCCCATGCCCTTCATTGTCCTGGTCGAACGAGAAGTCCTGGAACCGGGGCTGGTCCCAGCTCCCGACAAAGTCCACGTCATACCCGTTGTCCTGCAGCGAATGCCAGAGCCAGTACCGATAGGTCGGGTACTGAGCCTCATCAGCGGTCTGGGTGGACCCCTTGGTGATTGAGTCTCCAAGGGGCACGATCTTGACCGTAGCCTCGGCCGGCCCGGGTATGGACGAGAGGAAGAGCACCAGAAGAGCCGTCAAACTGAGCAGAGAGAGGACACGGAGAGACGATACCATCGAATACTACTCTTTTTGGCAGGTTCAATAAAGGTATCTGCAGGGTCAGAGGAGAGAGAAGACCCTGACGATATCATTGAAATCGATCCGACCGTTCCGGTCGAAGTCGAAGACTTCAACGGGTTCATAGCCTGCGATCCAGTCCATCCGGTCGAAGAAGAGGACGACGTCATTGAAATCGAGTGCCCCGTTGCCGTTGAGATCCTCGTACAGCCCGTCCTGATCAGGGTCTGTCGGCTGCAGCGTCGACGGCGGGATCGGCTGCAGCGTCGGTCTCGACGTCGGGGTCGTCACCGGCACCGCGGCGAAGGAGAGATAGTCCAGGTTCTCGCCGTCACCGGAGAATTGAACGGTCAGCGTGTGGGTGCCGGCCGACAATGAGACCGACATGGTGGTGTCGACATATGCTTCAGAGGAACCGGTGTTCGCCAGTCCGGCCGATCCGACCGAGGTGCCGTCGACAGAGAGGGTGATCGTATGCCCGTCGTTCCAGGCCGCGGTCCGGAAGGTTGCCGTATACTCCCCGGCGGCGGCCACATTCACCGTATAGTTCACCCACTCTCCATCGCGGATGAAGCAGAGATCATAGCCGCTGGCACCGGACTCGATGTCCACATCATCCTGCCGGTAGGCACCCCCCTGGTTGCCGGTGGTGGTGTCATGGTAGGCAACACCTTCGCCTCCTTTATCATAGGCCTCGGCCTCGACCCGCCCGGGGATGGAGAGATCAGTGTACGGGCCGGGGCTCTCGAGGTACGGGGCCAGAGCCGCGGCATACCTGGCTGCGATCTTCTGCTCGCCCTGCTGGTTCGGATGCAGGTACCGTTTCGGCTGGTTGTCGTCATACCCGTCGTAGCCGGTGAACTGGTCGACGATCACGATCGGGGAGGAGGGGGTGCTCATCGAGGCGGCGATCCCCGGGATGGCGCTGTTCAGGGCCGGCAGGTTCGAACCGTACCCGCCCCGCGGGATCACCGTCCCGATCAGGATCACGATCGAGGGGTTCTTCGCACGGAGGATCGTGACGATCTGTTTGAGGTTTCCGATCGTCGTCTCCACCGGCACCCCGTCCATCGCATCATTGGACCCGAGGTGGACGATAGCGATGTCGGGGCTGTATCCCGTGAGCCAGGTCTTCAGCCGATCGGTGCCGAGAAGATCGCGGGTCCGGTAACCGTCATGCCCCTCGTTATCCTGGTCGAAGGAGTACGGGAGTTGCGGCTGGTCGACACTGCCGACAAAGTCGACGTCGTAGCCTCTGCTCTTCAGAGTCTGCCAGAGCCAGTACCGGTAGGTCGGATGGGAGAGTCCGTCGTCGTTCTGGAGGGTTCCCTGGGTGATCGAGTCGCCGATCGGAACGATCCTGACCGTCCCGACCACCGGGGCGACCAGAAGCAGGAGAAAGAGAACAGTTACCAGCAGGCAGACCGGGATAGAGCGGAGTGGATGCATCTCCTCCTATCTCTGCCGGACTCTGGTAAAATAGTATCCGGATCAGGCAGAAGGGGTACCCTTCGCCTCTTGCCGGTCCTTCTCGCGGTACCCCTCGAGCAGGAGGGTCGCGATGTTCATCACCGGCTTATCGGTGTGCTGGCTGATATGGAACTCACAGAACGGACAGGAACTGATCACCACGCTGGCCCCCGATCCCTCGATCGCCGATCGCCGCATCTCGCCGAGGGCTTCGGCCTCTGCCGGGTTCCCGGCCTTGACCCCGCCGCCCGAGCCGCAGCACTGGGAGGGCATCTCGACCAGGTCGGCCACCTGTCGGATCAGGGCGCGGGGCTCCTCGCTGATCCCCTGACCGCGAAGAAGGTGACAGGGATCGTGATAGGTGACGGTTCGGGCGAGCTTCGCCGGAGGCTCGATCCCGAAGTGGGTCAGCACCTCGTTGATGTCCATGACCTTGAAGGGGACATGCAGGTAATCGTTCTTGATCGTCGACCCGCAGCCGGCACACATCGTCATCACGATATCGATCTTTCTGAACCGGAACGCATCGATGTTCCGGCGGACCAGCATGGCGAGGTACTTCCCCTGCCCGGTCCGGAAGAGCGGCGAACCGCAGCAGACCTGTTCACGCGGGATGATCACCCTGATCCCGTTCCGCTTCATCACCTCCATCGCATCGAGCGCGGTCTTTGGGAGGCGCATATTGTACATGCACCCGACAAAGAACCCGATGGTCGCCCGGACCGGCCCGTACGGCTCGATCTGATCGGGGACCAGTTCCAGGAACGTCGGTTCGGTGCGGGTCACACTCCTACCGGTCGCCCGGACCAGTTCGGCCACCTCCAGATGACGCGGGAGGGTCAGCCCCTGCTTGTTGGCCAGGGAGCGGAGTTTCTCGATCGCCTTGCCCGGGATCCGGATCTCCTTCGGACAGACCTCCCAGCAGGCCTGGCAGGAGGTGCAGGTGAAGAGCCCCTCAGCCACGGCCCGGGTGGCCCGGTCGCAGGTGTCCCGGCTGTCCAGGGCCAGCCGCATCTCCTGTCGCATCACCGTCGGGCCCAGAAAGTCGGTGACCTTCATGGCAGGACAGATCGAGACACAGGCGAGGCAGCCGATACAGGTCGAGAGCGGTCGGATCGCCTCGACAGCACGCTTGGTCACCATCACCGACTCAGGCCCGGGGACCAGCGGCGGCAGGTCGGCGAGGAGCGGGACCAGGTCCACCATCAGGTCCTTCTTCAGCGGCAGGGCCAGCGGTTCGATGGTGATCCCGTCGCGGGCCTCGGCGGTGCAGGCCAGCACCGGCTTCCCGTCCACCCTGACCGCACAGGAGCCGCACTGTCCTGAACTGCAGCAGTACCGGTACGAGAGGGTCGGGTCGATCTGATCGTGGATCGCATGAAGGAGGTGGAGCACCCGTGCCCCTTCGTTCACCTCGATCGTGTACGGGACATAGCGTGGCTCTTCCCCTTTCGCCGGGTCCTGCCGGAAGACGGTGATCGTCATCGTGGTCATACCGGCACCTCCCGTCGCTCGATCCCTTCGCCGGCCAGCGAGAGGAAGGTATGTCCAAACGGCGAATGCTTCGGCGTCCAGTCCTGCTCGACGTCCTTTCTGAGGTGAGCCCCGCGGGACTCGTTCCGCAGCAGGGCCCCCCGGATGACCAGCGAGGCGGTCAGGCACATATTCTGGACGGTGCAGCACTCGACCAGGTTCTGAACGGAGACAGCACGGAGCGGGATCCGGGCCAGGTCTGCGACGGTCTCCCGGGTCTCCTGCAACTCGGCGGCCGTCCGGAAGATCCCGGCCCCGTCCCACATCACCTTCTGCAGCCGGTGCGAGACCTCGGAGGGGAGACTGGTTCCTTTTCGGAACTGCTCAAGCCTCGCTTCCTGTGCTTCCACCTGCGCCGGATCGATCGCATGCTTCCTGACCGTGGCCAGGCCGGCAGAGAGGCCGGCACGCCTGCCAAAGACCTGCGTCTCAGCCAGTGCATTCCCGCCGAGCCGGTTCGCCCCCTGGACGCCACCGCTGGACTCACCGCAGGCAAAGAGTCCGGGGAGCGTGGTCTGGCAGTCCGGGGTGATCCGGAGCCCGCCCATGAAGTGATGCGCCGTCGGCGCCACCTCGATCGGGTCCTTTCGAATGTCCACCCCATAGAGGAGGAACTGTTCGAGCATCACCGGCAGCCGGAGTTCGATCTGCGCCGCCGGCAGGTGGGTGACGTCCAGGTACACCCCCCCGTGCGTGGTCCCGCGGGCCTCGAGCACCTCGGTGGCGATCGCCCGGGCCACCACGTCGCGGGTCGAGAGTTCCATCCGTTCTGGGTCGTAACTGTCCATGAACCGCTCGCCCATCGAGTTGATCAGGTAGCCGCCCTCGCCCCTGACCGCCTCGGTGACGAGCCGGCCGCGTGCATCGTACGGATAGACCGCCCCGGTCGGGTGGAACTGGACCATCTCCATGTCGATCAGCTCCGCCCCAGCCCGGTAACCGAGTGCGTAGCCGTCGCCGGTGCCGCTCGATGAGTTGGTCGAGATGTCATAGATCCGGGACCCGCCGCCGGTGGCGATGACGGTGCTGTCCGCCCGGATCAGGAGCATCTCCCCATTCTGATCGAGGGCGATCGCCCCGGCGACCCGGTCGCCGTCCTTTAAGAGTTCGACCACCGTCACCTCCTGCATCACCGTGACATCGGTCAGAGCCAGACGGGAGACAAGGGTCATCATCATCTCGTGTCCGCTCCGGTCGCCGGCATAGCAGGTCCTCGGAAACCGCTGCCCGCCGAACGGCCGCTGGGCGAGCTCGGTCATATCCTCCATATCAAAGACCGCTCCCCAGGCGAGCAGGTCTGCCAGCCGGTCGGGCGACTCCTCGACCAGCGCTCTGACGAGGGCCGGCTCGTTGAGGTAGGCCCCGCCCTTCAGCGTGTCCTCGTAGTGGGATGTGCAGGAGTCCTGCTGGCGGAGGACGGCATTGTAGCCCCCCTCGGCCATCGTGGTGCAGCCACCCTTTCCGACGATCGTCTTGGAGATCAGGACGGTCTCCCCATATGGTGCGGCCTCGATGGCGGCACGCACCCCGGCTCCGCCGCTCCCGATCACCAGCACATGACAGTCCACAACGTTATCTGCACGCATCTTATTATGAAGGGGATTTATAATTAGATAAAGAAACGTGTGGTGAGTTCGAGAGCTCATCTGCGCGTCCGGCGAAGAAGCCCGGGCAGGTTCAAAAGAAGATAGTGTTGGGACTGGACAATACATGAGATTCTTAATGAAATTCGGGGGAACATCGGTGGCCGATGGAAAGTGCATCGCCAGAGTCGTCGAGATCCTCAACCATTACTATTCAACAGGGAACGAACTGGCGGTCGTCGTCTCTGCAGGCCACGGGGTCACCGATCAACTGATCTCAGCGGCAGAGGATGCCGTCCGTGCAGACGAGGGGGCCAATCTGGATCAACTGGTCCTCTCCCTGCGGACCCGGCACAGCAAGACACTGGAGGCGATCGCCCCCGACCTTCACGACGAGGTGATGCAGGAGATCGATGCCCGGCTGAGCAACCTCAAGAACATCCTGAGTGCGGTCCATAACCTGCGCGAACTGACGCCGCGGTCCAGGGACTATATCATATCCTTCGGCGAACGGCTCTCGGCACCGGTGGTCTCTGCAGCCCTGCGGCAGAACGGAATCCCCTCAGTAGCCCTGGACGGCTGCGAGGCCGGGATCCTGACCAACAGCGACTACGGGAATGCCAGAGCCCTGCCTGAGAGCGAGAGACGAATCAGGTCCCGGGTCGTCCCACTCCTGAACGACACGGTCCCGGTGATCATGGGCTTTATGGGCTGCACCGAGAACGGGTCGGTGACCACCCTCGGACGGAGCGGGTCGGACTATTCGGCCTCGATCATCGGGGCAGGGATGGACGCGGATGAGATCTGGATCTGGACCGACGTGGACGGGGTGATGACCTCAGACCCGCGGATGATCACCGATGCACGGGTGATCCCGATGATCTCGTACCTCGAGGCGATGGAACTCTCATACTTCGGGGCGAAGGTGCTTCACCCGCGTTCGATCGAGCCGGCGATGCAGAAGGATATCACCGTCCGGGTGAAGAATACCTTCAACCCGTCCCATCCGGGGACCTGCGTGATCAGGCGCGAACACCGGGAGAAACGGGTCGTGAAGGCGATCTCGTACATCGAGAAGGTCGCGCTGATCAACATCAACGGCGCCCAGATGATCGGACGGCCCGGGGTGGCCAGGACGATCTTCTCGGCGCTGGCCGACAACCATGTGAACGTGATGATGATCTCGCAGGGATCGTCTGAAGCGAACATCTCGCTGATCATCGACGAGAACCACCTGGACCGTGCGATCCTGGCCCTCTCTGAAGTCGTGAAGGAGGGGATCGTCCGGGAGGTGACGACCAACCGGGACGTGATCGCCGTCGCGGTGGTCGGGGCCGGCATGGCCGGCGAGGCAGGAACCGGCGGGCGGATCTTCTCCGCCCTCGGAGAGGCCGGGGTGAACGTGATGATGATCTCGCAGGGGTCCTCCGAAGTGAACATCTCGTTCGTGGTCAGGGGAGAACAGGGACCGTGTGCGCTTCGTGCCCTGCACGACGAGTTCCGCCTCTCGGAGGAGTGCCATGAGTGAACATGCCTACCGCGACGCCGGGGTCGACATTGACCTCGAGGCCGCTGCGGTGAAAGCACTGATCGGCCAGCTCTCGTTCCGCCGGCAGGGATCGTATCCGATGCTCGGAAAGGTCGGCCACTTCGCCGGGCTGATCGACTTCGGGCCCGTGGCCCTGGCGCTGGCCGTCGACGGAGTCGGGACCAAGATGCTCATCGCCGACCACCAGCAGAACTGGAAGACGGTCGGGATCGACTGCATCGCGATGAACGTCAACGACCTCTACGTGATGAACCTGGAGCCGATCGCGTTCGTCGATTACATCGCCACCGACCGTCTCTCGCTCGAGAAGATGACCGAGATCGGGATCGGATTGAATGAGGGGGCCAGGCAGGCGAATATGAACATCGTCGGCGGGGAGACGGCCTCGCTCGCCGGGCTCGTGAACGGTCTCGACCTCGCCGGGGCCTGCCTTGGGGTCCAGCAGAAGGAACGGATCATCTCCGGGGAGGCGATCCGGCCGGGCGATCTCGTCATTGGGGTCCCGTCGACCGGGGTCCACTCCAACGGCCTCTCGCTGGCGCGAAGGATCGCCGAGACCCATGATGGCTACGACCAGGAGATACGGCCGGGAAGGACACTCGGCGAGGAACTGCTGACCCCCACGAGGATCTATGCCGAGGTGCCGGCCATCACCGCGGCCCATGAGGTGCACGGGATGTGCCACATCACCGGCGGCGGCCTTCTGAACTTCACCAGGCTGAGCCGGTTCGGGATCGCCATCACGGATCCTCTGCCACCACAGCAGGTCTTCACCTGGCTGCAGGAGACCGGCGAGGTGAGCGAGGTCGAGATGTACCGGACCTTCAACATGGGCATGGGGTACGCGCTGGTCATCCCACCGGATGCAGCGGACGGGGTCGTGCGTGACCTGCCGGGCTCAAAGATCGTCGGATCCTGCACAGAAGAGGCGAAGATCACGCTCTGCGGAACCGAGATCAGATAAAAGAATATATTCTCTTTTGGTATTTTTTTAAAAAATTTGGCCGGCCCCGATCACTCGGGTTTCGGTTCATAGACACATTTCTGTGCCTTCTCAGAGACGATCAGGCTGTTACCGGACGGATCCTCGAGGAAGAGTGTGACCGGGAACGCCCCTGCCTTGACCGCGGCGATCCGCTCCCGGATCAACGCGGCCTGAACCAGCTCATCACCCTCGGCCCAGCGTTCCGCCCCCTCAAGGACGGCGTCGATCCGGTCGAGCACCCCCTCGACATTCGAGACAAAGCCCTCACAGGCAGTACCCGGATCGATCGCGACTCCGAGTTCAGGAATCTCGATCCGGCCGGTCATCGACCGAACCACCCGGATCGAGAGATCCTCAGGTGACTCTACGGCGAGGGTCCACTGGGTGGGATCGGTCTGTTTGAGCGTCTGGGTATCCACGTACCGGTAGCCGCAGGAGGGGCAGCGCGCTGAAATAATCAGAATATCGGAAAAATAGGGGATCTCTTCGGTCTGATAGATATAGTCGATATCGGTAGAGCAGACAGGACAGGGGCCCGTAACGACGGTCCGCACTACTGCCCCCCAATCTTCTCACGGGAGATCTTGACAGACATCGGGGTGACCACCACATATCGCTGGTCTCCAAGTCCAACGATATCCCCGTTCACATCCTTTGCGACCTCTTTGAGGTCTTTTAAGACACGTTCATAGGTGACCTTGTCGAGCTTCAACTGTGCGATGTCGACGATCACAATGTTCCCATTATAGATCTCATCCTTGATCTTCGGGGTATCTTTGAGGCTGCTCACACCTGCGATCTTCACATACAGGGACGCAGGTTCTTCATCAGAGGATGCCTCGAACGATGCCAGGTCGAGTTCCATATAATCATCCTCTTTCGGAAGTGTAGACTTGCCAAGGAGTGAGTCCAGGATCTTAGTAGCCATGAAAAACTTGTATAATGAATTTTATTTAATAGTATCTCATTAATCAGTCAAACTTCGAGGTTCCAGATCTCATCCCCGACATGATGAACGCTCTGGACCATCTTTCCTGCTGTCTGCTGCATCAGATCTGCTGCATCGTAGAGAGCCACCCCAATGGCCAGGGGTTTGTTGTGCCGCTCCTCGACGATCACCACAGGGGCCCCGACCTTCACATCAGGTGTGACACTGACGATCCCCGGCCGCATGATATCGGCACCGTTCACCACAAACCTGACAGCCCCCATGTCCACAACGATCCGCCGGGAAGGGAACGGCCTGGCCACCGCACCCATCAACGTCGGGAAGACCCAGCCCTGGTTCTCAAACAGATACGGTTTTTTATCCACCAGATAGAACCTCATCTGCCCGGCAGTCTCTGCGATCTCGATCCGGTCAGAACTGAACAGATCGGCGTCGGTGCCAAGCTGCTCATGCAGCTGGTCCATCAGGCGGGTGATCTGTGCCTTCCGAATTGTATGCCGCTTCTTCACCTGTATCGCTGCCATTCCAGGTACTATCTGTACCAGAATATGATTAAGGGTGTGATGGTCCCACTGCGCTATGTTTAATTAGGGTGTTCGCTCAAGTATAGTACTCCAAAGAAGGAAGCATAGGGGAATCACATGACAAAGCGGCCGTTGGATATTTTAGATCAGGTCCTGAACGGGGAACCGGTAATCGTATCTCTGAAAGGGGACAGAGAACTTCGGGGGGTCCTGCAGGGCTATGATGTGCACATGAACCTTGTGCTCGACAAGGCAGAAGAAGTAACTGATGGGGCTACCCAGAAGATTGGGACGCTCATCGTACGCGGAGATAATGTGATTTATATATCTCCTTCGGGGAACTAGAGAGGCGGTAAAAGATGTCGAAAGGTACTCCATCAATGGGGAAGCGAAACAAGAAGACGCATATCGCCTGCAGGCGGTGCGGTAGCATCTCGTATCATGCACGACACAAAGTCTGCTCTGCTTGCGGATTCGGAAGAACAAGCAAGCTGCGCAGCTACAAGTGGACGACAAAGCGGTCAAAGATCCCCACCCACTAGAGTAGATCATGTGTGGAATCGTTGGCATCATGGATGCTGGCGGTGTATCCTTCCCGTTATATTATGCACTGTATGCCCTCCAGCACAGAGGCCAGGAGAGCGCAGGCATATCAACTTTTGATGGCACAAAGCTCTGTAAACACAAGGCAGAAGGGCTTGTTGCCGATGTGTTTACTCCAGGTATACTGCAGGGTCTGATCGGGACCGTCGGTGTCGGCCATGTTCGATACCCGACCACCGGCGCCAACGTCCCCGAGAATATTCAGCCTTTTAATTTCTTATTCAGAGAGCATGCCTTCTCAATCGCCCATAACGGGAATCTGGTGAACACCGTAGCACTGAGAAAGGAGTACGAAGAGAAGGGGCAGATCTTCTGCACCACCACCGACACCGAAGTGATCGCGAGTATCATCGTCGACCAGCTGGCGAACAGTGCCAATATCGAGGATGCGATCCGGATCTGCATGGAGAAGCTGCAGGGTTCGTATGCAGCCGTGGTGATGCTCGATGGTGTCCTGTATGCATTTCGGGATCCGCTCGGGATCAAGCCGCTCTGCATCGGCAAGACCAGGGAAGGGTATATGTTCGCCTCGGAGAGTGTGGCGATCGATGCCCTGAACGGGACGCTCATGCGGGATGTCGCCCCGGGAGAACTGGTCAGGATCGATCATGAGGGGCTGCACAGCACCCAGATCGCCATCGCCGAACGGCGTGCCCACTGTGTCTTCGAGTTCATCTACTTCGCCCGGGCCGACTCGATCATCGATGGTTCGCTGGTCTACGACGTCCGCAGAAGGATCGGCGGAAAACTCTTCGAAGAGGCGCCTGCCGATGCGGAGACCGTCTGCCCGGTGCCCGATTCAGGGACAGCCTATGCAATCGGCTATTCACAGAAGTCCAGGGTTCCGTTCATGGAGTCGCTGATGAAGAACCGGTATATGGGCAGAACCTTCATCATGCCGACCCAGAAGGAGCGGGAGAACGCTGTCAGGATCAAGTTGAACCCGATCAGGAAGCACCTGGAGGGCAAGTCGGTGGTGCTGGTCGACGACAGCATCGTCCGTGGCACCACCTCCCGCCGAATCATCGAGATGATGCGGGACTTCGGTGCACGGGAGATTCATGCCAGGATCGGGTCGCCGGCGATCAAGGCCCCCTGTTATCTCGGCGTCGATATGCCAACACGCAAGGAGTTGATCGCCGCGTCGCTCACCGAGGAGGAGGTTCGCGAACAGATCACCGCCACCACACTCCACCACATCTCGATCAAAGAACTGATCGAGGCGATCGGGATCAATGAGGAGAATCTCTGCACCGGCTGTCTGACCGGCTGTTACCCGGTCAAGATCGAGGGCGAAGTGGCCAACCCCTGCAGGGTGAGATTCACAAAGAGCACCTTCCAGTCCCACCTGGAGGTCTGACACTTTTTTTGCAGAGAGCAGGACGATCACCCTGACCGATATCTGCATACGATGACACACATTTTGATCTCTCTGCACTGCTCCATTGGCTCTTATGTCTGGAGTCCTGCGGGCAGATTGGGGTCCTGCTGAGGTCTATCCTCTTTCACCGGGTCTGCGGGCTCGTGATCGGATACCTGCTCGCAGACCGATATCATACGAGGAACCTGTCCTCCCCTGCATCGTCGGGGGGCTCCTCCCGGACCTGATCGACACACCGCTCAGTCTGCTGATTCTGAGCGGTTCGGTCGGGTCGGGTCGTATCTTCTCCCACTCCCTGCTCTTTCTGCTCGTGCTTGTGATCGTCGGCTGGGTCCTTCTCTCACGGTACCGGACCCCCGCACTCCTCGCAGTCGCCATCGGCGTGGCATCATACCAGGTGCTGGACCTGATGTAGGAGATGCCCGGGACCTGGATCTATCCCTTCCTCGGTCGATTCGAACCGATCGACCAGGAGAGGTGGTTTCCGGGTAAACTGCTGCTCGAACTCCAGAACCCGGTCGAATGGGTCTCAGCCCTCCTCCTCGCCGGCTACGCCGTATACCGGTTTCATCAGCAAATAACCAGCGAGGTGCTCTCGATCGGACTCAAATAGATCGAGACCCAACAATAATTGAAGATCATTGCTATGCCGCCACACCAGAGCCTCCGTGAGGGGCTGATACAGACCATCAGACCGCCGGCCGATCTGATCGCAGCTCTCGTCTGGACGGCACTCGCCCTGATCGCAGTCTACCTTCCAATCGTGAATCAGAGCCCACTCAGGATTCTCTTTGGATTGCCTCTCGTTCTCTTCGTCCCAGGGTACGTGCTCATCGCCGCACTCTTCCCCCGTTCAGACGACCTGGACTGGATCGAACGGATCGCCCTCTCATTCGGTCTCTCGATCGCAGTCGTCCCCCTGATCGGGCTTGGACTCAACTACACCCCCTGGGGTATCCGGCTGGACCCGATGCTGGTCTCCCTCTCCCTCTTCACGCTGGCGATGGCGGTCGCGGCCACCATACGTCGCCTCTCCCTCCCTGTAGAGGAGCAGTTAACGATCCCGGCAGCAGCGGTGGTGACCGGGATCAGGGCCGAACTCTTCGAGGCCGGCCAGAGTAAGGTCGACCGGGCCCTCTCGATCATCATGCTCATCTCGATCCTGACCGCGATCGGAACGACCGTCTACGTGATCGCCGTTCCCAAGGAGGGCGAACACTTCTCCGAGTTCTATATCCTCGGTGCCGAAGGAAAGGCCGCAGACTATCCAACCTCATTCGCACTCAACACCCCCCAGTGGGTCACCGTCGGGGTGGGCAACCACGAGTATCGGAACGTGACCTACACTGTCGAGGCTCAGGCCGTCAACCAGTCGTTCGACCCGGCCACCAACACCTCGACGATCGACCGGATGCAGGTACTCAACCGCTACCAGGTCACGCTCGCCCAGAACACCACCGACGAGCAGAAACTGACCTTCACGGTCCCCAAACCCGGGTATAACGAAATCCAGTTCCTCCTCTTCAATGAGACGGTCCCCAACGATTCAGTGACCGGGCAGGAGCGGATCGACCGGAGCGACCGCGACCTGCACCTCTGGATCAAGACCAGATGAAGGCGAACAGCCACCAAAAGAGGAGGGTTGAGGGGGATCAGGATCACCCGGTTCCCCGTTCGTTTCTCTATTTCTGTATTCTCTATAAAATCCTGAGCACGAGTTTGACCGACTGCTCGTGATCGTCGATCGAGACATGCTCAAGAACGCAGCCGCGATGAAGGCCGGCCACGGCCATGCAGGCGAAGAGGTTGCAGACCGGGCAGCCGATCATGGTGCAGCACTTGGGCGAGACTGCATGAACCGCCCGGCATCCCTCATAGAGCCGGTACCCGGAGATCTGGACGACGATACCATCCCCCTCGGGGGCGGCCACGATCCGGTCGGCGAGGCAGAGAACGTCCTCCCCCACCTCGCGGATCGCGGTGCAGAGTCCGTCGACCCCCTCAGGGATGACCAGGGCATGATCGCGCACCAGCCGCTCATAAAGGAGCCATCCCGTCGGCTGCAGTTGAACCCCGCCACCATTCTCCTCACCAATGAACGAGTAGTCATCTGAAGGAAGCACCGGGGGGGAATCCCCAACCGGCACCACCTGAACGATCTCCTCGTCGCGGAGGAGAAGGTGGGCATTGCCCTGGAGACCGAGATCCGTGCAGAGACGGGTGAGGTCGATGACCGGTCCGGCCGTGGCCAGCCCGGCCACCCATGGAACGACCGGTTCGCCACGGTACTGGGTCAGCAGGATCACCCCGCCGACGAAGGTTCCGACCCCGACCAGGACCAGGGTCGCACTCGTCATATCTCCCCGCCCGGTCAGGGCGGCGACGGCCAGCAGCAGGGCGGCCGCACCGATCAGTGCGGTGCCCCCAAGAAACGTGGTGCTGTACTCTTTCATACTCTCTCTCCTCCTGACAACTGTCGCTGCACCCAGGCCTCGATCCCCACCAGACAGAGAGCGACCACGGCAATCCCGACCACGAGGGCGAGGAGCGGCAGCAGCATGTGACGGACCAGAAGGACGGCGCCGGCTGAAACGGTGATGATGACGGCACCCATCACCAATTTTCTCCGATCCTCCACGCCGATCACTATTCCGGCGATCGCCGGCTGGAACAGGACACCGATCAGGGGGTTGGCCGTGCCAAGGGCGACAGCAAAGGCTTCACCCAGGCAGAGGGCGAGGCACCAGCCCCCCATCCCTGCCCACACCGTGCCGATGAACGCTGCCCCGAGGAGGGTGACGAGCACGTTCACCCAGAGGTCAGCACCGAAAAGCCAGGTGACACCGATGGCCACGCCTGCAGCACCGGAGAGGATGAGCCGGATGGGTTCCATCAGAGCACCTCCACCCGGGCATACGAACTGAGCCTGGCCAGAAGACCCGGCCCTGGGCGCGTCAGCAGAATCCTGAGGGTGCGGTCGTGGCGGCGGGCAGCCACGGCGATCAGATTCAGATGGCTGATCTCATCGGTCGCGGCCGTGTAGACGATCACCTCAGGGTGTTCGACACTGGCCAGGATCCGCCCGACCTCCTCCTCGAAGGCGAAGGCGGAAGATGAACCGAGGGTGGCACGAAGCACGGCGGCGAATCGTCGCGAAGGTTCGGAGACACCCCGTTCAGCTGCCCGAAGCCGCCGCTTGAGGACGATGGGATCATACACCCGGTAGAGGGGAGCAACGGAATCGGCCGGCCGGGACCGGAGGTTCCGAACCAGTGCCGGCAGGTCCTGCTCATGATACCAGAACCCGATCACCTCGCCACCTGCAATCACGAGGAGGGTACAGTGGTCGTACTCCCGGATCTCCCGTTCGATCGCTTCACCAGCGGCGAGGAGGAGATCTTCACCTCCCTCTGCTCCGACGACCGGGAGGTCGACGATCAGCAGAGGGGGACCTCCAACCTGGCTGTTTGGCTCGCGGACGAAGAGCCGGCCGTGCTTGGCCGAGAGTTTCCAATCCATCAGGGCCGGATCGTCCCCTGACCGAAATGGACGGAATGAACGGATCCCCTGTCCACGCAGCACCCCTTTCCGCTCGATCTCGAGTTCCCCGGCTCCTGATCCGGGCCCTTTTTCATGACGATAACTATCGGGCGAGTACACGGTCAGCATCGTTCCTGCAAACCGCGGGGCTGTGCAGAAGAGCGTTGTTGTGAAGAACCGATCCGCAACCTCAACCCGAAGTCCACGGAAGAAGACCTCGCCAGGGGCCATCAGCCGGATTCGGTACCGGCCCTCTCCACCCTTAAGAACCGTCTCTTTGGGATCGTGCACCGCCGAACGCGGGGGGAGGTCCATGATCCGGACCGCGAGCCCGGACACAGCCTCACCAGTCACCTGCACCCCGACCTCCACCGGAGTTCCCTGGCAGACGAGCCCCGTCCCAATGACCCGCTCGACAGCGAGGGTGTCCGCATACCGGATCGTGCGATAGAGAAAGAGCACTGCTCCCCCTGCGAGGAGGGCGGCGAGCCCGACCGAAGCACCGGCAGCTGCCGGGGCATCGAAGAAGAGCCCGATTGTGCCGAGCACGGCGGCGACGACCGCAGCCGACCCGGTCCACCGTGTCGGCCGCACCGGATCAGGCCACCTCGACCGTCTCGAGGATCTCCTGAACCACGTCGTCGGCCGAGATTTTGCCGATCTCTGCCTCCCGTTCCAGGATCAACCGGTGACCGAGGACCGGGCGGGCCATGCGCTTGACATCGTCAGGGATCACATAGGTCCTGCCGGCCAGGGCCGCAGAGGCCATGGCCCCACGGAGGAGAGCGAGCGAACCACGCGTGCTGGTCCCGAGCCTGATATCACCATGATTCCGGCTGGCGACCACGATGTCACTGATGTAGCGGATGATCGCATCGTCCACATACACCTCCTGGATAACGTGAGTCATATTCTGGACCCGCGCGATCGAGAGGATCGGTGCGATCTGCTCTCCGTAGACATCCCAGTCCAGGTGACCATCGCGATCACGGCGGAGGATCTCAGCTTCATTCTCCCGACCCAGATGATAGAGAGACATGCTGTAGTTGAACCGGTCCCGCTGCGCCTCGATCAGGTGGAACGTTCCCTCGAACTCCTGGGTGTTCTGGGTCGCAATGACAAAGAAAGGAGATTCAATGGGATAGGTTTTCCCGTCGATGGTGGCCTGGTGCTCGGCCATCGCCTCGATGAAGGCGGACTGAGTCTTGGGGGTGAGCCTGTTGATCTCATCGATCATCACGAAATTCGCAAAGATCGGACCCTTCTGCAGCGAAAACTTATGCGTTTCATTATCGTAGATACGGATGCCCACGATATCGGTCGGCTGAACATCGACTGCACCCTGCACGCGGCTGAACTGATACCCGATCAACCGTGCGACGATCTTGCTGATGGTGGTCTTGGCCGTGCCGGGCACGCCATCGATCAGGACGTGCCCCCCTGTCAGGACCCCGACCAGGATCAGGTCGACCAGATCCTGGTTGCCGACCACAAATCTGCCGAGGGTCTCCTGAGTCACCCGCCGGGCATCTGCGATCGCCCTGACCTCTCTCTCCAGTTCTTTCTGTTCCATGCTCAGTCCCATCCCCTTTTTCGTCTGCAGACATACCACGCGAGCATACCAAGCGCCAGCGCGGTGACCAGAATGATGGATGAAGATATATTTCGTACCCATAAAATCGTGCTGATCGGACCGCTCGCTGTGGAGGTCTGGCTGAGATGCTGGTCGACCAGGACGGTGCCGGGGGTCAATTCGTCGATCAACCGTTCGTTATCCCCGTCACGGAGGTGCTGCATGGCATTGATGAAGAGGCTCCCGTCCCCGATCACCACCACCCGGCCGCCACCGACCGGTTCGGTGGCCGCGATGGCGAACCTCCCGAGGGGCTCGGTTGGATCGGCCCGTCCGTTCCCGTTCTCATCGATCCAGGAGAGGAGCGAGGTCTCGAGGAACGGGGTTCCGCCGGTCACGACGACCGGGTGATTGAAGACGATCTTGGTGATGTTATCGGTGAATGGCGCCCCCACCACCGGGAAGCCGAGAGGTGCGGCCGAAACCTGGTACTCCCGGTCGAGGCTCGATAGGTTCCGCTGGTCGAGACGGATTGTTCCTCCAACCGCTTTGAGGAGGGCGTTCCCCTCCCCGAAGTCATCGGCAAGGAGGAGGGTGTTCCCTGCCGCTACGAAATCACGGTACGCCGTTGCCTCTCCAGCGGTCGGGGCACGGCCGGGTGCGATCACGAGCAGGGTCGTGTTGGTTCTGCCGGCGAGCGCTGACGGGTCACCGACCATCACGGCACCATGGTCTTCGAGCGTTTCAAAGAAAGCCGAGGTACCGTTCCACTGCGGGTTGTAGCGGCTGAACTCCACATCTGTTGCGGTGAGGTGGAGAAAGAGGACGACGACGGCGATCAGGAGGACTAGTCCGACCGCCCAGTTGACCACCTGACCTGAATGGTTACTGGTCGGCACGTTCCGACCCTGAGAAGACTGCGACAAAGAGGTCGATCATCTCTCTTCTGTCCTTCTCGACCGGGGTGTGTCCGCTATAGACGACCGCTTCGTAGATTGCAGTCATGGCCGTGATAGGAGCGGCAATCGGCGTCCCTTCGAACTGGACCCGGATCTCCCGGGGTGTCCGGGTCCTGAGGCGGGCGCCAGGCTGCTGCTGGTCCAGTCGGACCAGGGACTCCAGATAGATCGCCTCGATCCCTTTGCGAAGATCGCCGGCGGCGAGGGTTCTGGCGGTCTTTTGGAGGTCTTCGGTCTCAGCGACCGGCGTCACTTCGGGAAGGGGCGGAACTTCAGGTTCCGGCTGCCGCTCTCTTCTACGCCCCCGGCGCCAGAAGAAGAGGGCCGTCCCGCCGGCCAGCAGGACGATTACGCCCACTGCCATCGGAAGGAGGGGGAGTTTTACACCAGGAACCTCGATCATCACCCGTGAACTCAACGCCGGGCGAGTCTGGGAGGGGTCGACGGAGGAGACATTCGCGACCACCGAGTGGCGACCTGGCCCCACATTGACCAGCATGTTGAAGGTACCGCTCTCATCGGTGGTACAATCGAGGACGCCGTAGTCGTCGAAGAGCAGGTGGACCGTGGCGCCGGAGACCGGCCGGCCGGCCACCGTCACGTTTCCAGTGCAGAAGATGGGCGGCACTTCGCTGGCGTTGAAGAGGCTGACGCTGAGCTGGACGACCGGAATGGAATTCTGAACTGGGGTCGCGACTGTTCCGGACTCGTTCTGGGCAGATGCAGGTACCAGAGCCGGTTCATTCAGGTCCGGAGTCGATGTCACTTCCAGGGAGACCGTCGTATTCACGTTGAGTTCTCCAATGGGCACTGCTGCGGCCGCAAATCCACTGATTGAGACCAGGCCGATGAGTACGACCAGGCATAGGAGCAACTTCTGATTCCTCACTGACTTCCCTCTGTTATCACGTAGATAAAATCTTCGCGCACTCTGCGGATATCTTCTTCTGTTGGTTCCCGACCTGCATATCGGATCCGTTCGTGAACCCCGACGAGATCAGTTAGCCGGATCCCATAGGATGCTGCCGCAAAGTGACCGGCGATCTCGCGCGGAGTCTTCGACCTGAGATGGTGGCCGGGGTTTCGTGTATCGAGCTCCCGGACCAGCCGGCGGTACAGCCGGGTGATCGCCTCGCGCCCGTCGACACCTTCGACGAGAAGAGTCGCGGCCCCGATCGCCTCCTCCACGGTCGGCGCCGGGGGAAGCTCGACCACCGGCTCGGGAGGCTGTTCCCTTCGGTCGTGGAGGACCGCACCGACCTTCCGTCGCCGGCGGAGATAGAGATACGCGCCGATGGCTGCTCCCCCGATCCCAAGAACGTACAGGATCAGGGCGAGCAGCCCGAGGAGGGAGGGGACCTCGATCGTCACCGGGGCCGATTCGGACCCGTTCAACGGGAAACCGGCCGGGTCGAACCGGGTCTTTAGCACGTGGGTGCCCCCGGTCAGGTTCTGCACTGTCGTCCGGTACGAACCGTTCTCATCGGTCGTCACCTGTGCCGCCCGTTTCCCATCGAGGAGGACCTGGACCGGTGCGTCGACGACCGGCCGATCGTCCGTGGCGGTCAGGTTCCCGGTGCAGACCGCGCGCCAGGTTCCGTTCACCTCCACGAGAGGGGCGGCGAGGTCGAGCGTGGTGTTCACCTTCGTGATGGTGAAAGGATCTTCGTCCGAGAGGGCGACGCCGGCAGAGGCATAGGCCGTATGCTTCCCGGCTTCGATCTCCCCAACCCGGTACAGGAAGTTGAATCGCCCGTCCTCACCGGTCACCACTCCGGCGAACGGCTTTCCGTCCGAGAAGATGGTCACCTGAGTGCCGGCCGGCCCCCTGACCGTGCCGGCCATCGAGAGGAGGTCGCCGTAGACTCCATGGTCCGGCTCCACCTGGAAGGTGATCGCTGGAAGGCCGCCGGACTGCTGCTGGATCGCACGAATCGCCTCCGGGACCGAGGCGGCTCGTTCGTCCTGCACCGCATTGAGCGCAGCCACGATGGCCGCGAAGTCCAGGACCGACTGCTCGTAGGCGCTGGTGTTCTGTCCGTACTTCTGCGAGACGTTCACGACCCTCTCCTCCCGGGACGCGTAGCCCAGATAATTCGCCTGAACCTTCTTCCGGAGTTCCTCCCCCTGGAGCTGCACGGACCTGAGCATCGCCGTGTCCCCGCTCTCCTTGTACTGGACCTGCAGGGACTGGAGCTGGTCGAACTCTCCGGTCTGGTTCAAGAGCTGCTGCAGCGCCAGGTTGTTCGCCTGGTTGTCCCGCTGGAATGTGGCGACGTCGGTGTCGCTCATATCCAGCTTCACGACCAGGCCGCTCAGGCTCTGCCCTGACTTGAGGTACTGCTGCAGCGTGCGGTTGGCAGACTCAAAGTCGTTCAGTTTGATATCGAGGATGAGCGGGCCGGTGAGGTTCAGGCTGGTGGCCCATTCGGGAAGGACAAGCGCGCTGTCGGTCGTGGTCAGGTTCCCGGTCTCTGTCAGATCCTCGTGAAGACTGGTGATCGACGCGGTTTTGGCCGTGTACAGCAGGGGCTGCAGGGCAAAGAGGCCGGCGAGGGTGAGGACGAAGACCGCAAGACCGAGCGAGATGAGCCACTCGCGCCTGATTGAAGTCATCGGGCGACGATCTCCATGATCTTGTTCACGACAGTATACCCGAAGAGGAGGACACCCACAACGATCACGTACTTGATCCGACGCAAGGATCGCGACTGGACCGTGGCCGTGTCGATCATCTCGACGACGATGAGGAGGCCGATCAGGGCCAGGACAAAGAAGATTTCAAGGTCGAGCACCTGATTCAACAGCATGAAGGTCGTGATCACAGCGAACCATATGATGAGCACGATGACCGGAATACGCTGCGTGGTGCTCATACTCCCTTCATAGTACACCCTCGTGAGACATATGCGTATCTGTTTTGATGTGGTTCTCCCAGCTCGTCTCACTTCAGTGTCAGTGGAATGCGATCTGGACGATGAGGAGAGATGTTAGACCGACGAACGCACCCCTTTTCTCTCCCATCTCTTCTTTGCGTCGTGGTCAATGCCGGCACATCGAGCCTTCAGCGTCCCCTCAACAACCCTTGACCTGTAAACAAGAGTCAGTGCGTCCGAAGTTCCCTGCCCTAACAGGATGCAAGATTGAGTATCAACTAGTAAGGTAATTTATGCTGAATATATCAATTAAAAAATTTTGTGTACACTCTGTTCGGCATATACCAGCGAATCCAGGTTCTCCCTTCAATACGCGTTCTGATCAGTACTGCCGCACCAAGGAGCATCAGACCGATAATGAGTACTCCAGTATTTGCAATTCCAAAAAAATTTCTAATATAGTATTCCTCAGATTGTATCTGGGTGAGGATACCAAGACCCATGATCTTTGATGAGAACGGCCAGAGGAATCGGTATCCCATCCTGTACACCAGCGCATCTTCAAACAGGTGAGCACCGAACCCAATGACAGAATAAACGAACGCTTCAATAAATTTTATTCCCAGCGGGTGCAGTAAGAATGCCACTATTATACCAAAGATTACCATGATGGCGATATTATGAAAATCGCCGTGAACGATCTTATGGCCCTCATACAGCAGGGTAAATCCAAACTGATTCAGAATAGGATTCGCGATGATGTCACTATCCGGAGCCCATGAACAGAGAATGATTATCCAGGAATAATCTCTCCCCGTATAGTGAAGAAAAACCATTCCAATAATGATTGCAAGGGCACTGGAGTAGATGATATGTTCTGCGAGCATGATGAAAAGAATACTTCAGCTACCAGATTCGCTTTTAACGTTATTATTGATTTGGTGAACTAATATCTGCACACAAGGGTCCCGTCGGATCAGTTCTCCTGTACCTTTTCTCTGATGAAATCCCGAACAATACCGCGAAAGGTGCCCATCGTCTGACCAGTTCTTATGAAGTCGCCGGCATACGTGTTTAAGGTCCAGTCTGATGTATTCTGAACGAGAAGATTCCAGAACCCTGCGAGGTGTTGACAACTCTCGTGCGAGGGCTTCAGGGATTATATGACATTATGTCCCCAGGAGATGAAATATTTTCACGGTATATATCCGGGCGCTTAGGCGTCTTCTTCACCAACCATGCCGGTTGCAATGTCGATGGAGGCCTGGAGTGCAAGAATCATCGCGTGGCAGGCCATACATAGACCAGATATCGGTCTCCTCTGCACATTACGCAAACGGTATAGTCTGATAACGCCGCCATGCAGTGAGTGCCTCATCACGTGTCTGGATCTGGGAGAGGATCTGCATGATCAGTCAGGCCCGGGCACGGCATTTGTGATCGAAGAAGTCAAACGAGTATTTCATATCTTGATATGCAATGAGGAAGCGGGTCTCGCAATCGAAACGCTCTCCTTTTGGTTCTCGTATACACCGGACGTGGACAATAACGATTCCTGCGGACAGATATGCATATATGATTCAAGATAAATGATTCTGAACAGGCAGAAGTTTAGTCCTGGGGGGATGTATGCAGATGGGAAGAAAAATCCACAAAGAAGTGTTAACCGAGATCCTCAGGCGCATTGTGGATGTCGCCAGACCAGAAAAGATTATTTTGTTTGGCTCGACAGCACGGGGAGACAGGGGGCCAGACAGCGATCTGGACCTGCTGGTGATAAAATCCGGTGACTATAACCCGCGAACTGTCGCTGCAGATGATTTACATGAAACTGTACGGGGTAGGTCAGGCAGTCGACCTGATCGTTGTGACACCGGAACAGGTGCGGAAGTATGCCAGCTCCCCGTACCTGGTCCTGCACCCCGCATTGCGTGAAGGGAAGGTTCTCTACGATGTCAGCACGGTTTCCACCGGATAGTCCGGAAGAGTAGATCCGAAGAGCGCACAGCAGCCTATCGATTGCCCATTGCTGCAGACCGAAAATTTGCCTGGAAGACCTCTGCTTTCAGGCACAACAGGCTGCAGAAAAGGCGATCAAGGCTGTATTTATTGTCCGTGCACTCCCACTTCCTTACATTCACGATATTTCAGATCTTCTTCATCGTCTTGAAAGGAGCGGGCTCCCCGTCCCGGATGCAATTAAATCTGCACCGAGTTTTGAAATTCCGGTAGGCGATGCGGAATATACCGAAGCGCTTGCCGAGTCTGTGGTACTTCGAGCAGAAAATATACTCAACGATAAGAGATCCTGAATTTTCTGATCCTCATTTATCAGGTAGAGAAGGTAACTTCGATCAAAGCAGCAGAAAGCCCGCGACTTTTGTCGTGGGAGTATGGCCATTTTTTATGTGATATCAGGCTCAGTGCTTCACGAGCGGACTGGAATCCACCTATTCCGCGGATGAGACGAGTGAGATACCTGTATTACTGCATCCTCCTTCGGAGAGAGTCAAAGGGCGGGTATACGGTGAACGTCCCGATGCTTCCGGACTCTGGGTTCACCTACGGGGAGACGATCGACGACGCGATAGCGAGGGCAAAGGATGCTATCGAACTCTCTATCGGGGACTTCCGGAAGAAAGGGGATTCTCGACCGGAGAGAGGTTGCTGGAATACCACCCTCACGATCGAATCCCAGGTATGAGGTTCCGCTTCACCGTCGCCGGCATGCGACCATCGCGATGACGACCCCCAGGACTCCAACGATCGCACCAGCCCCGGACTTCTGCGTCGGGGTCTGCAGTGGACCGAGCGCGATCTCCTTGCCGTAGACCTTTGCCGTGTTCGCGAGCACCGAGATGGTCAGGGTCCCCTCAGTCACTCCATGAACGGTAAATGAGATCGTCGCGTCTGAGGCCCCCTGTTTAACCCCGGTCAGGATCAGGCTGGAGCGGACGGTGGTCGCATCGGGGAGGACAGTGCCGCTGACCGCGATCTCGTCGTAGGTGCCGGCCGTGATCGAGACGTTCTGTACGGTCGAGAAGAGCCCGTTCTTCGAATCCCCCCCGACCTTCGCCTGGGTCTCGCCCCTCCGGACGACGAGCGTGTTCGTCACGGTGTTCTCAAGGTTGGCCGTGACCGTCCCCTTGTCGAGGGTGAACGGCATCGAGAGCTGATTGGTGGAGAACGAGAAAGCGCCCCCGGGCGTGGTCGCGAACTCTCCGTCCATCTTGAGGGAGAAGACGGTGCCGTTCGGCAGGTCGTGCAGGTGGACGGTGACCTGGTCCCCGTCGACGACCCGGTCGGGCTGGATCTCGACGGTGATGGCGCCGGCCGTGCCAGTGAGGATACAGAGGGCGAGCAGGATGAGGAGAAGACGCTGCATATGATCACCTATAGACGGCGGAGTATATAGGGTTCGAGGATTCATGATCGGGGAGGAACCCGGGAGGGTGCATGCCCGGGGTACCTCCGGCACATTGACCCGGAGAAGGTGTTCCGGGATCTCCAGCCCAACGCCGTCTGCGAACTCGTCCTCCATGCGATGAGGAATTGAGGATAAGATGTTTGTCCGGGCAGTGCATCACTCGGGCGAGGGGGTCGCCCGTGCGATCCTCTGGCCCGGTGTCGGAGTCGCCGGCGAACCGAGGGTGATCTTCTTATCGTAGATCTTCGCGATGTTCGCCAGCACCGGGACTGTCAGCGTCCCCTCCAGCACCACGCGGACCGCGAACGAGATGATCGCGTCGATGCCCCCGCTTAACCCCAGGCACCCCTGCTCGGTTACTATTTATTAGACCTCGGGCAAGATACTTCACGAGCAGATCAGAGTCTGCATGATCCACGGGTGATACGAGATGAGATACCTGAATTACCGCATCCTGCTCCGGAAAGAGCCGGAGAGCGGATATACGACGGTGACTGTACCGATGCTTCCAGGCTGCGTCACCTACGGGGAGACGATCGATGACGCGATAACGATGGCAAGGGAAGCTATCGAGCTCTCTATCGAGGACCTTCAGGAGAAGGGCGAGGATATCCCGACCGAGGAGGGGTTGTTGGAATACATCCTCACCATCGAAGCCCATGCCTAAGGTTCCAACACTCACGCCTCATAAGGTCATCCGAGTTCTGGAGAAGAGAGGGTTTGTGCTGAACCGGGTGAAAGGTATAGTGTTAAACGCAACATCCTTGACCAATCGTAGACTCAATAGAGTCGAAGATTGGTCTATTTAGGGATTGACTGCGTTCAACAGTATTCGCAGAGTCCTCCGGACTCTTCTCCCATCTGATTCCCTCTTACGGATGAACGAGATATTTAAGAAAACCTGATATGTATCAGGTGTGGGGCACCTACTGTTTTCTCTGCCGGATTTCACCGGCGACTGGAGGCGCCGGCTCCTTCGAATGCCACAGATCACACGGGTTTTTGATCCATCTCTTCGTCGTCCGCTACCGCGCTACACGCCTCATATCGGGCTGCCTGGGTTCCCATCCAGCAGGCAATACTGACAAAAGTCTCGGGCGACATCCGGAGCTCGGCGAGAAACATCCTGACCACCGCTGCCGGGGTCATCGAACCGTCTGCGGCGATCGTCATCTCCGGGCGGTCCGCATAGAGGAGGATCCGTGCCTGGGATGGGTCAAGTCCGCCGAGGATGCCATCCACGTTCAAAACGGGCAGATCTGCCGGCTGAACAATCCGGAGCGGTAACCTGTCATCCTGAGTTTCATTAGATGGCATGCGGCATCACCATCATCATGGATCTCGATGCTTGCGTGTCTGTCGAGCTCCAACTCGAATACGCCGATATATCTGTCAGCCCCCCCTTCTTGAACGTATGAATTGGGACTGTCATAAACTCGCGCGAGATCACGCGCCCCTTTGAAGGCTGCGGCAGAACCGACGTAAAGAGCCCCCGCATCATCGAACGACCGAGCGCCGTCGGTACATAGACAGAGCGGACCGTATCTCCGACGGCATCGATCGTAGGAGCACGCCGTTCTATCAGCCCGGCCGTCGTCAGCGCCTTCAGGTGACGGGTGATCTCTCCTGAGGATTCCGTCTCAAAGAGGCGTTTTATCTCAGTAAAACTGATCGACTCATGGGTCAGGATCCCCGCAAAGACCGCCCAGACCTTGTCGTTCGATAGAGGTGCCACCGCATTTCTGATCTCCTGGGGCACCTTCCCACTATAGATCCTGATCGCATCCGCGCTCATGCCACTCATTGTCCTCCCCTCTCTCGCACATAGTCTCATAAGTGAGACCCACATATAGGGTTTCTGGTTTTTAAGTCACACATTTGAGACTATATGTAATTATACCAGAACAGTTCCCATCTCAAACCATGGACTTCTTTCTCACCCTGGCCGGCGAACAGCAGGCGTCGTCAGCCCTGGTGCGGTCCATTCCAATCGGGATATTCGGGTCCTTCGCGCCGCGGAACCTGCCGCTTCTGGAAACACTCAGGAACCGGCTGATTGTTGATGGCTATTCTGCCCGCATCTCTCTCGATCTGGATATTGAGCACCCCTGCGGGGAAGGCGAGAACCCGGATGATTATAACCTCAGGATCAGTCACCTCCTCCTCGACCAATCTAGGATTCACCTCTTTGTCTTCTTTTTCGAAGTGGGTTCTGAACATTGCATCAACCAGTCTGCATCGATGGAATTCGAGCGACTCTGTGAACAGAAGCGCACGCAGGACATGTTCATCCTGATCGAGGAGGGCGTGTTCGAGCAGGCCAGCGGGTACTTTCGTGGACGCTGGGGCTCAGACAAGTTCCGGCATCCCCTGGGAACCTTTCATTCGAACCGAAGAAAACCTGTTTGCGAAAGCCACTGATGTCGAGACACTGATCCGGCAGTTCTGTCTCCAGAAGATCCTCAGCTGGGCCGAAGGTTCAGCGAGCCGGGAATGAAGATCACATCCCCTGAGGCCGGCACCAGGTGATAGGTTCACCGATCGAGACGGGCACGGAAGCAGATACTATCCGGGAATATCTCCGTAAGATCGAGAAGGGAATTCTGTGTGGTGAATTGTCGAAGACCTGACAACTGATACCTGCCAGGTTTTCTCAGCATGCCCTGATCGGGTAGGGCCCTCTCTCTTCTGGTTCTGGAGGCTTCTCTTCAGGATTGGATCATAATAATGAGATATTGCATAATTTCTCCAACTGAAATCGCTATCGCATAACTCATAAGCGTCCCCATCAAAAAATATTCAACGATGCCTCGTGGACTTTTTTCAAATCTGAATATCGATTTGGCAGTGATCAGAAAGCCAATAGCTACAAACTGATCCGTTAACATAAAGATGAGTATTAAAAAACGTTCGAAATAACCGATGTAGGTTCCTGCATGTTTCTGTGAAGAATTGAGCCCGGTCTCATCTTTTTTAAATTTATTCTCAAATTCAAAATTTTCTAAAAATCGACGTATTGCATAACCACTTGGCCACAGTATGATGATATACCCCACCAATAAAATTAGATAGAGAAGATACTGGTACAACATCTCTCACCATCACTATTTCTGTGCCGATCCCTGATATTGTTTAAGTCTGGCTTCAACTTTCCGGGATAATGCATCGTTTTTTGAAAGGGAATTTAATTCGGCATCGGATAAATGACGATAACCAAGGTTCCACATGACTTCTGCTATTCGCTTCGCAGCAAGATCCAGATTTTCTGATCTGTTATTGGTTGTAATTTCCGTTTGTTTCTGGATTTCACGAGAGATGATCTCTTGATATCGTGAAAAGAATTTTTGTAGTAACGAATAATTACTACCATTCAGTCTTAACGAAACTGCGGCCTGAGAAATGCCTAATTTCTTTGCAACCTCCTCTTGATTTTCGCTGATTACATACTCCTTTACGGCCTCAGCCTGGCCAGATGTCCATTTCTGAATTATTCCATCAGTTAATGCGCATTCAGTATCGAATTCTCTGTTTATTTCATCTCCAAATGAGGTCCTGATGATAAGATTTTGTTTCATATCTTTTAATTCATCTAACCAGACACCGGATTTGATAAACGCCTCTCCCAGAGAAGCATCCATATCTTCAACCGTGCCAATCCCGATTGCAATTCTCGCATCACGACGAAATTTTGCTTTACTATCACGGATCAAATCCGCACGAATATATATCGCTGCTTTGAGAGCGATCTCAGGCTGTAGAAGAAGTCCCTGAAAACTATCGCCACGGGAGATCATCAGATCAAAATTACTCTGATTATGAGCTTCGCCCATTATTTCTTTAAACGTCTTAAACCCAGATCTGAGATCAGCGAGGGTCGACGTGAGCGCCTCAGTCAAATACGTTTGAGATTTTACCAAATCTCCCGTCAATACCGCGACGATCTCTGTTCCCATGGTATCCAACCTTTTTTTTTAGTTAAAAAAAACCTTATATTTCTAAAATATAAGTCTACATCTTAATATGAGACATTAAAATTCTTTCTGTCTTACGGTGTGTCCAGATATCCCCGGATACCAGGGAGTGATAACGTCCGATCGTCCGTGGACTCTCTCCGATCTGCTTCACCGTCGCCGGCAGGTGACCATCGCGATGACTCCCAGCACCCCGACTATCGCGCCGGCTCCGGACTTCTCTGGCATCTGGCCCGCCGGCACCGAGAGGGTCAGCGTCCCCTCTGGCACCGATCGCCGAAAGGTTCAGTGCCGGTAATGGAGATCTTATCGAATATCCACCTGCTCTCTCACCAGTTTCTCATAACAGACCGAGCAGATCCCGGTCCCGCTGCCGGCGTGGTTGTATGTTGCCGCCTGGAGCCCGCAGACTGAGCACCGGCCGAAGAGGCCAGCATCGACCGACTCAACCTCGTCCAGCGGGATCACACCCGGCAGGACCTGGATGGCGGCCTGCTCACAGGCCCGGGCCCGGTTATAGCAGCCCCGGCAGATATTCCGGCTCTTCTCCTTTGGACCCCGGGCCTTCCGGGCCTGGTAGCGTTCGGTGTAGTGGACCACCCGGCCACCGCAGACCGGGCACGGCTCGATCAGGGGACCGCCCGGGATCAGGGAGTAGTCACCCGGGTTCACCTGGGCGAGGGTCAGTGGTGGGGCCGGCCGTGCCGGTTCACCGCCTGCCATACTGGTGACCGCAGCATCTCCGCAGTCTTTGCAGGTGGTCGCAGCATCTTTGCAGTTTTTGCTGCTGACTTTTGGAGGTGATTGCCGGCCCTGTTTTTGAATCAGGTTGCGGATACCAGTATTTGATGTTAGGTCGCAGTTTTTTTCAGGAACACACACACCCGCACACACCCTTCCTTCCGGTGAGGGTGCGGGGTGCGTGCTCTTCATTTCTGCTGCGTTTAACGATCCTTCTCTTTGTACGCATAATGATTTATCATCCGTTTCCGCAGAAAGGGCCGGATTGTCGGTTTTTATGGTCGCAGTTGAAACTGCGTTTATGCTGCGTATATGCTGCTGATGCTGCTGACAAGTGTTCGACCGCGGATCGGGATCCCGGTCCCGGTCTCCGGGCTCGTCCAGCCAGACCACCTGACCGCCGGTCTGCCAGCGCCGGTAGACCTGCAGGTCGAAGGAAAACGTGGTCTCGCGCCGATGGATCGTCCGGACCGTTCTGTCGTCGTCCTCATCCCGTATGCTGACCGACGTATCCATCTTTGCAATCGCCGGGCACTTCTCCAGGAGTCCAGGGCGATGGATGCCCCGGTCTCCGTATCCGACCAGCATTCTGCGGACCGAATCGTACGAGAGTTTCGTCAGGTTCATGATCTTCTGTACGGTAAACTCCGTCTCCCCGGTCGCCGCGAGCAACCGCAGAACATCATCCTCCCGCCGGGTCAGTTTCGCGTCCTGCGACCCAGATACCGTATGCAGGGCCGTGAAGATGGCCGCCGCGGTCCTGAAGTCGTCCTCGGTGGCGTATATCCGGGTTATGCCGTCCTGCAGGTCCCGGCGGTCCCGCTGGAAATATCTGAGCATGGCTGCGGACTGGATCATGTCAGTCAACATCCGGGAGTTGCGCCGGTTCCGGGCAGATGAGAAATGGATCCTGAGCGCAAACCGGGAGAGGTTGACGTCGACCAGTCCGACGCTCTGAAGGATCGTCCACAGTGCCTTACAGACTGCGATCTCGTGCAGCTCACCGATCGGTTCGTCTTCGTCCCGGGCCAGACGCTCAAGAATGCCGGCCAGGACAGCCCGATCCTGTTCATCGGAGTCGTCGACCCATGGCATGAGCATCCGGTTTTTGACCTGGTCGTCGCCGACTCCTTCGACCCTGGCAATCCACCAGATGCAGCGCTCCGGGATGTAACAAATCTGTGGTTTTCTATCTGTCGTGACGGTGCGATGTTCGATCGGTTTTCTGAAATCAGTAGTGGCTTCCTTGAGCACTTCCTGAAGGGAGTCTGAGAGGTCCTTGTCGTCGATGAGAAAGACCGTCTGGGGCTTCAGGGACTCACCCATGTAATAGAGGGATTTGTCGGAGAACGAGCCCTTGATCTTCCACGCGTCGGGGAGCTGCCTGAGCATCACCCGGTAGCCGTCGCTCTTCCCCTTGCCCGACTCACCGGTCGTCATGACGTGCAGCCCTTCGGATGTTGCGACCAGGCGGGACGCAAGAGAGAGAGCCAGGCAGTGAGCCAGGTCCCGATCACCGACGTGCTCAAGGTTGAACGTGTCGACCATGTACGCGAGCGGGTCGCCGGTCTCCAGGATCTGCCGGGCCTCGGCCAGGACCGCTTCATCTGCTGCATCGGTCTCAACCGGTGCTGCGTCATCCCGGCCGGCCACCGCCTCTCTCGCTGTAGCCTTCTTCTTTCTGTAGGCCGCCCCCTTCTCTTCAGGGGTTATGGCGGAGACCTTCGGCTTCTCGTACATCTCCCGGAGTTCGGGCCACCGCTGCGACCCGCCGCCGCACGAGGCGTGATGGCAGCCGGCATGGATTGCCCCGCTCGCGAACTGGATCGCAAACGCCCCGTCGGTGTGGGCTGATGAGAACGGACAGGCGTCGAGTCGGTAGAGATCGCCGCCCCGGTAGGGCCGGCGGTCGATGACACCGAGGTCGTGGTCCCGGAGCCAGCCGGCCAGGTCGATCTTCTCGCCAACCTGGCGGCTGGTCCCCCTGTTCGAGGGTGCCGGCGCTGCTGTGTCTCCTCCTGGATCGGTGATCGCCAGGGCTGCGAGCTGCTCCCGTGTCACGATCGCGATCGGGTCCGGCATCGACAGCAGCCGGCTCCGTCGGTGTGGTCGGGATCTGGTGTTGTCACCCTTTCTTGCGACGGTTCCGTAGACTTTCCAGATCCGGCTCGCATTGAAGACGGCTGTATCGACGGAGGCCCTCGCATCGGAGAAGAGACCGTCGAGTCCGACCAGGGCGGCCCTGATCAGCGCCGTCACCTGCTCGTCGTTCGGGAGGTCCACCCGGTACAGGAGGTGAGCACCGTTGCCGGAATCGCCGGCGACCGGGGCTGGCCAGCCCCTCTCGCCCAGGGCTGCCGCGATCTCAGTCGCCCGGTCCAGCGCTGCCTGATGTTCCTCATCGGATGAGGAGACCCCGGATGGCCGGGCCGGGTCGATGTCGATCAGGAACCAGCGCCGGCTCAGGATATCGCCATCGCTCGTCGAGGAGTCCTTCTTGGCGAGCGGTCCCTTGATCCGGTTCGCCCGCCTCGCCAGGAGGTCGGGCAGCACCGGGTTCGGGGTCAGGTAGATCCCGTCTGGGTTCGCCGCGTCGAGTGCTTCGATCGCCTTCCCGGCGGTATCGAGGTCGTCGAAGTAACCAGAGGCGATGCGATCGCCCGTCCAGCTCCGGACCTCGAAGACCTGACCGGGAGCGACCAGCACCTCGAGACCCCGCCGGATCTCAGAGCCGGTGTTCATCGTTCTCACCTATCTCCTGAATTCCACCGGGGTAGACGGCGAAGTACCGCCACTGGTCCGCCATGGACCAGATCCAGAGATCGGCGGCGACGATCGGCGAGATGTACCGCCGGAGTTCATACTGATCCTCTGCATACGTCGCGGCAACCTCAGCGAGGGAGCCGGCCGGCATCTTTCGTCGCCTGATGCAGACGAACCTGAAATGGTCGCCCTTCATCGCGATCAGGTTCACGCCCGGGTAGCGGCCGTCGGTCCGGATCACCCTGTACCCGAGTTCCCGCAGACGAGAGACTGCTTCATGTTCGATGGCACTTCGTCTGAGGTATGCATAGACCGGCTCTGCACCAGGATCAACGACTGTTTTTGCTGACATCTCGCTACCTCACCCCCTCGTCGGCCGGTATCGCGAGCGGGTCTGATCCCGTGCGTCTGCAGCGAGAGCAGATCTGAGAACAATATATAATGAACACGATAGGAGACGGATCGTCATCCCGGCCGGACTTCCATCCAGACCTGACCGTGAGAGGACGACCGTCCCGCCAGCATCAATGACAGCTGCTGTATTGTGCACGAACACCAGATTGCCTGATGCCTCGTGATCGGGGTGTACCGCCCGGTCGGCATGATAGAGCCTGACCGTTCCGTTCAAGCCGGGGGCGACGGCCCTGACCGGCTGCTCTGGGATCTCTTCGGGTCTGCCTGATGAATAGACAATTTTTTTCATTTTTTTCACCTTATTGCGAACCTTATTTCGCAATTCAACTATTACCCGCACTTTTGCATATACCTGAGTTCAGCGGGAGAATGTCCTTTCTGGACCAAAATATTTTCACCAAAAAATTGCCGGTTTCCGGGGGAAAAGAAGCGAGGATCTCGTCCGGGACGGCGAGACCGATCTTCCAAAAAACCGGCAAAACATGTTCGGATCAGTTTGACAAAATCACAAATCCGGCCGGCACTCTTAAGGGTAACGGTGGTGGTATTGCGGACGGGATCCGGGGGGCCGGCCTGGCCGGCAGATCCTGACCGTCGTCGATGCGCTCGAAGGGGCCGGCATCCCATCGGTGCTGGATCGAGAGACCGGAGACCTCGCCGGGTGTCACGCTGGCCGGGTTCAGCGGTGCCGGCTCCTTTGGTCCCTTCGGAATTCAGGACCTACGCCAGTTCGAACACCTGAGGAGATCGAGATAGCCCACACCAGGGATAGTCATACGTATCTCCTTCGGGAAAGCCACTGATACTGGATCTGGGCTCTCATGATCTCTCTATATCCATCCTTCCGAACTCCAACTGTCACCAGGGGGACTTTTGAGATATATCTGGGCCCGTTTCGAACTTTAAAATACAATGCATCGACGTAAAGGTAAGGAATCGATCGTTCTATCGGTCGATTGAGAAAAGCCTTCACCTGATCGTCGAGATCATGTGAGATCCGTGAAACCGAGGATGGAAAGAGTTGTTTCATACCCGGATGCGCGACGATCTCCTGAACTTCTCTGGTTGAAACTCCCTATAGATACGATTGGCGATGGCGTTCATTAGTGCCTTCTCGATCCGGGCGTATCGCCCGAAGATCTGAGTCTTGAAGGGTTTTCTCCCGAAACTGATATTTTGTGAGAGTAACATCCCCGTAGCGAGTTGTGAGGGATCGGGATCGAGAACCGTTTCGATGGCAGTTTCTTGTTGCAGTTCGCTCATAGAGATTAGCACCCGCTTGCTGATGGGCTTCGATCTGCATCACCTTGTTCAAAAACTAGGTGATGAGAATGCGCATTCCTTCGTCTTTGTCGGAAATATAATCTTTGATAGATGATATTGGTATCATGGTCCGGTTTCACCTTTCATGCAATTCTAGGTGGAATTCAGAGCCTTTTTACTTTTACATTCCTTTTGGCACGCTACCGACTTCATCACGGTTTATCCATTCATTAGCCCGTTTTATGCTGAAATTATCAGTCAGTTTGTAACTGAAGAGGGCTTTTAACAGCTTATTGAGGCTCTGTTGAAATGCTTCAACTATGATAACAATCACGACTAATTGAACCACCTTCGTGAGGTTATGGAGGATCATTTTGACCTTGATCTCCTTGACCTGGTACCAATATTTTCGTGCCTTGAGGTCCTCTCAGAATCTTCTTTTAATGACTGAAAATGCGGTTTCAACTTTGTTTCTCTCGTGATAGCGTTTCGAATCGAAGTTGTTATACATCTCTTGTCTGTATTTCCCCGAATAGATCTTTCCTTTCCAGGTTCTGACAGGTATCACCGAATCAGCACCCATTTCTTCCCTGATCTGTCGATGAAGTTTCTCGGAATCGTACCCTTTATCCATCACATAACACCCGGTTTTTCTGGTCCTCTGGCACTGCCTGAGGAGTGGTTCAGCATGTTTAGTGTCGTGAACTGGTTTTAGCGAGATCTTGGAAAAGAGGATCACCTGCTTACATGTATCTACTGCAATCGACGTTTTCAGGAAGTTTTTTCGGGTCTTTCCTGTACGCCAGGAGTAATAATGACTGGCGTACGAACTTGTGAATCCCGTAGAATCGATGGCAGTTGTTGGAACAATTCACCCCAGGAATAAAACAGTTTGAGGGTTTTATTCAGGAATATCGAGAGTACTGCAGAAGGAGTTCGAGCCATGAACTTATGGATGGTCGAGTAGTGGGGAACCTGGTCCAAATTGAGGATGTCTTTGATCTTGCCCATCAGATTGATGAGTTCGACTACATCACGATAGTCAGTACCAAGGGCTTCATGAAAGAGAAGGATCGCCATGAGCTGATGCTGAGTATACGTTCTCCGAGAATATTTACAGGAATAAAGAGGGAAATGGGAGGATCGAAGTACTGAACAGATGTATCTGACAAGTTTGATATACCGGTTCGTTGACATTATTTCTGCTCCTTGTTGTTGAATTTGTCATTGACTCAAGGAGCAACGATTCTTATTAGATATTTGTCTTATCGTGGGATCATAGTACCAGAGGGTTTCAACAGAGCCCTTATTGATATCTATTCCATTCTTCTTGTGTTTCCCGAATATTTCACGACAATTTAAAAAATGATACATTTTTCAACCGCATATATGGTTCCAATAGGAAAGGATATATTTTGATTAGGAACAATTCCATATATTCTTGGTCGTTTGGGCACAAATCAATTAGACCAAAAACAATCTTATTCTTTTAATGGCAAAGTTGGGTTTGATAGTGGAGGGGAGATAATCAGGCACGGATACAGGGCTTGTTGAAATTACTGGACGTATGGCACGCTACCATAGTTGAAGCATTTCAACAGAGCCTATTTTTGATACTTCCCCAATATCAAATAGTATTGTTCTTCATATTTTTTGGCAACTTTCTCCCAGGAATATTTTTGAGCATTTTTTATGCTATTTCTTGAAAATATTTCCCACTTTTCGGGATCCGAGATTATCCCCCTAATTGCATGATATATGGCACCTGAGTCTTTGATCGGGACCAAATATCCATTATTCCAAATCTTTATCAAAGGGTTACTCCCGACAGGTGTCGCCACGACTGGGAGACCTGATGCCATAGCCTCAAGTAAACTTAACGAAAATCCTTCGCGAAAACTGGGAAGCAGAAATACGTTCGAATCATACAAATGTTTCACAAGATCTTCATTCGGAACCTCCCCAAGAAAAATTACATTGTTTGCTAATTTTAAATCAATTGCCTGATCTTCAAGCGAATGACGACATTCTCCATCTCCAATAATTATCAATTTGATTCTTGGAAAATCTTTTTTTAACAATTTTACCGCATGTAAAGCGTATTCAATGCCTTTCTGTTCATTCAACCTTGATATACATATGATCCTGGGAACCAACGGATCTAAAAAGGGACGATCTTTATTTAGAGTAAATAATTTCAGATTTACTCCGTTTGGGATGACTATTGACTCTTTTTTAAAACATTTCTCGATATCTTTTTTTGTATTCTGAGTAAGGGAAACAATAGCAGCAGCATTTTGAATTTCAGGTAATAATGGTCTAATCCATTTTAACACTGCTGAAACAATTGGTCCCCGTTCCGTATAACAATTGTTTTCACCGTGGACAGAAATCACATAAGGAATTTTTAAAACTTTTTTTATTATATACGCAGACAATGCTGGAGAAAAATGCTGAACATGAACGATATCGGCTCCGACTTTCCTCACGACTTTGAATGATGGAAAAATATAGAGTATAATTCCTAAGAACGAAAAATATGGATTTTTTATTGGAATAATGGGATGAATTATATGTACCTTGTATAAGTTGTTATCCAAGTTACAGAATGGCTTTTTATTCGGTGCGAATGTAACAATATGAACTTCGTGACCTAATTGGATTAATTGCTCTGCCAGATTTAGGGTAGCTATTTGCACGCCCCCCAGTGTCCCAAAATTATTCAGCACCAATATACAAATTTTCATAATCAAATCGACCTCTTGTTATTCGGCCTACAAAATTATAGATCCGTTTTGTTTGTCCAATTATTTTTAGGATTATTCATTTTTTCTAATGGGTATATTTTTCACGCGTCGTAATGGTGGATATAAAAAGTCAGTTTCAAAGTTATTATCTGAATTCTCGTACAATGTCGGGTTAACCAAGGAGCCTAAGATATCACCAGAAAACTTTGAATTTCAGGATCGTCTGGATAAAGATCGAGTTTATTATAATTGTTTAGATCAAATAGAATTCATTAAAATTCCTTATTATAATAAAAATGTCATCAGGTTATTAACAATTATCCTTCGAGTGAAATTTTTCTTTTCCAATATTTCCCAAGCCGTTGGTATAATATCCATTCACATTCTCCTCTCAATTTTTGTTTTAATCCGTCCTGAAGGAATCAATGATACAATTAACTGTTTCTCAAATTCGGTGAGGCCAAATCTAAGAACCATGACACCATAAATGATTGCAATCACTGTTCCACAAATTATCAATGACATGATGGAATTAATGGAAAAGACCATTGCTATACAGGCGATTACCCCTCCTATGATTAATAGGGCAACCGTCCCGGGAATCAACGGTGTGATGAAATTTACTATTGAAATTTGTTGAATCCTGGAAGCGTACCACGGAACAAAGAGAATATGCCTTACAGTGAGAATTAGGAAATTGGCCAGTGCAACCCCGTAATATCCCAATCCTGGAACTAACGAAAAGGCGATAGCCAATATAAAATTCGCAGTTCCAAAGATGATTGTGACTATGCCTGGTATCCTAACTCTATTATATGCTATGTTTACCGAAAAAAGTGGTTGAACGGCCATAATAATTGCATTAGGAGCTGTAAGGAGCACCAGGAGTGGTGCCAGTCTGGCATATTCTGGACCTACCCATATTGTTAGCAATTGAGGGGAAAAACCACAGATAAGACCCGCTGGTAAGGCCATGGAAAGTCCCAAGAATTTTATCGCGCTCGAAGTCATTTGAACCAGGGAATCTGTTCGACTAAGTGCATAGAAACTCAAAATTGTTGGGGCTAATACAGCTGCAAGCGTGAATGCTATTGAACGTAAAAATTGCCCCCATTGTTGGGCGATAGCATATTCGCCGGTAGGAATCGCCCCGAATAGCAAGTTCACCACGATTAGATCTACCTGAAATAAGAACAATGCTCCCACTTGGTCAATCATAACCCAGCCACCCATGCTCAGCAGGTTGCGCACTCTTGTTCTGTCGAAATCACGAATTGAAACGTTGAGAAATGGGCAGATTCCCTTGGCTAGGATGATTGAAACCATGGATGCTACGATTGCTCCCACAAGGAAAGCTGCACCAACAAAGGCAAGGTCAGGGCCGAGCAGTATAAAAAGAATGACAATTAACACCGTTTGAACGAAAAGATTTGTCAGGTTGACGATGTTCTGGAGATCGAGGCGATTATAAGCGAAGAGCTGAACCGTGAAGTTTCCGCTCCAAGCCCTTAAAAGAACAGATCCACAGACACCGAGAAAAAGAAAAATTACGCCCTGTTCCTGACCAGATGGGACTTTGAAGATAGCAGGGACGAAAAACGCTACTGCTATAACGACGGGGACCATCAGCAGGACGATGGCTGTCAATCCAAAAAAGGCTGTACTAAAGGTTTTATTAGCCGCCCCGTAGTCTTCGTGTTGAAGGTCAACGGTCAGGAAGCGTGTGACTGCAGTATTGAGTGATTGGACAATGATCGCAACGTAACCCGTAATGGAAGTTACAAGTGGTATAAGGCCATACGCAGCGATTCCTAGCGTGGAGATAAAATACGGGACGAGGAGAACTCCAATGATAATACTGACCAAAAAATAGGCGATATTCGCGGCGAGGTTCCACGGGAACTGTTTGGTGAATTTATCGATTGTTTTGATCTCCACGGATAGGCCTCAAGATAATGCTACTTGATATTGGCTGCTCAGTTGATTAACTGTTGGGATTCTTTAACGATAAGTGTCCCAAGTAAGACGATATGCCCCTGATGCCGGCGTTATTGCCGTCGAGTCCAGCCAGAACGGGTCGTTGACGGGGACCTGGTCACCATCCAACTTCATAACCTCCCGAACGACACCGTCTTCTCCCTCAAAGATGGACGGCGAGTTCGCGACCACGTCGGGGGGCGCTTTCTCGTTCTCCACCATTCAGTTCTCGATACCATCACCCAAGATAAGGGCACGGCCAACCTCAAGCCCAAACTCCACAGTGATTAGGACATAGTTTCCTGTATTCATTCTTTTTTTCTGATCCACGAGATTTTTTGGATGAGCTCGACTGAAAAATTAGTGTGGAGTGCCAGATAATGATATCATGGCCCTGATTTATCTTTCTTGTAATTCTAGGTTGAATACAGGGCCTTTTTACTTTTATATCACTTTCGGCACGCTACCGAATTTTTCGAATTTATCGGTTGGTTCTCCAAATATTTATTGAATAGAGGGCAAGGGATAAAACAATGATTATCAGGATGATCTCACAATTATGTATACTTGTAGGTTCCCATTTTCATACGTTAGATGAATCTGGTTATCATTATCTAAAAGATTGTAATCTGTTGGAGTGAACCGCCATGACTCAGAAAATTCGGGATATACATTCTGGTAAACATACCGTCCCTGTGTATTCATCAGTAAATAGTGGGTTCCAGATTTCCCTCCCAATGTTGTATTCCCGCCGTACCCAAAATGATCAATCGCATTAGTTCCGTAAAGATCTTGTATTTGCGATGAATCTATGCCGAAGATCGCTTGATAATATCTGAAGACATAGAGACCATGTTCTATTATCGGGGTCGTATTATCTCGAATCTCGAAGAACGTTGTCATCCCCTGATATTCACTCTCGGTAACCTGTTGATTTGCTTGTTTGATCAATGGAGAATCGTAGAGATTGAATGTAGAAAAAAACGACACTATGACCACGCAAATGAAAAGACCCACCGCAATAGATATCTTCACCCAAGAGTGTGATGGTCGAAGACGCAATACTAGCATTATTGTGAACGGTATCAAACTCATCGAAAAAATCATCATCAACTTCAAAAACCGATCGAAATTGAACGTGATTCCGGAGAAGAATAAGAGAAACGTAATAAAACCAAATATAAAGAAACCGGCTATCGAAAAGATTAAAAAAAATGGAAGTTCGGTGCTTTTTTCTTTTATCAAGAATAGGACGATACCAAAGCACAGGAGAGAGAGAATTGCCATAACGAGGTACTGGCCATACATGTTGAAAGCTAACCGAATGAGATATCCTATATCAACTGAGACTGTAGAAATAGTTTTAGAGTAACTCTCATAAATTGATGATGCCCCCTCTCCTCCTAAAAGATATGAAATAAGTGGACCCGGCGCTTTCAATACAACCACGAAACCCCGTTCCCATAATACAAAAAAACAGAAAGAAATTAGAAGAGCGTAATTGATTGGGAGTTTGGTTTTATCCTTCTTATCCATATCTGACATCAGGCGCTGGATTAATTTCGCGATTATTAGAATAATGATGTTCGTGACCGTGATAAGTGGATGAAAAAAAACGAGGAGAATACTCATGACGGTTAGAATGAAAACAAATTGCTTTACACAGTTCCCCTGAATAATCTTTGCCAATATGAAGAGATTCAAAGGCAGTAACATCATCGCTTGAGCATTTGGTAAAAAATGAACGTTATAACTGCCGAAATAGAGCGGAGTAGCAAAGATAACGATAAGAAATGGCAACCTCCTATCACTGAAAAGATTTCGTCCGAGAACATACATGGAAATGATGAAGAACAGAGAAAATATAGGCGGGATGATCATCGTAACGTCCGAGAGCGAGATCCCAGAGATCCAATAGAAGACCACTCCAATCAAGTGATCAGCAGGATATTGATTAGTTTGGCCGATTACTCCGGAATAGATGATATCGAGCATATATGCTATCTCCGTCATAACGTCGCCGATGCCCGTACTATGATATCCCCTGATAAGGGGTAAAAAAAGTTGAATCGCGTCTGAAAGAAGGATAATTATGAGACCATGTAGCCACCATTGCTTCTCAGATTTTCTAAAGATTTCTTTAATAATGAGCAACTGACCTATGAATGTTGCTGAAATCAATAATCCCCAAAAATATTTGGGGTATACATCGTAAATAGAAAATTCGTACCTAGTACTTGGCCCATAAAAAAAAATAATACTAGTCCCACAGCAGATGAAGATATATCCAATTATCGAGATACATTTCGAGATTCGATCCATGTTTTTTTCCAATAACAGATTATCAAACATTTCTCGTATCTCACGATATTTTCTAATGAACCTTCAATGGGATGATGTCACTATATAGAAAGAAGGTGATATTCCCGGTAACATTCTCAATTTCTATGGACTATACCCCTGTTAAGATATTATTGTGAGGCATTTAAAAAATGATCATTTGACTGTCCCAATCCTACATTTACTTTAAACCTTGTCGTCCTTCAACCACCAATCAATTTTCAGTATGGAAGCGCCTTGGATTTCAGCCATAATGCAAAGCCTCGTCACCGTGGTGGGATCATTCTTCATTCATTGATCCATATCTTTTGTCCGTCATCAAATTTCTATTTATATTCGAGTTTTTTTGGGGGATGGACATGTGTGGGGTATAGTCCTCACACATCTGCTACGAACCTTTTTGGAACGCCGTCACCAACTGCTTTCTGGATCCCTCAAAGTCTTTATAGAATTTTAATTTCAGAATTAGTATCTTATGTCATTTACTACCCACTTCCATTTCTTTGTAACTTCTTCCAAGGAATAATTATTTTGAACAAAAAATTCACCATTTTTTCCAACATTTCCCAAATCGGCTGATTGAATTGCACGAGTTATATTCTCTGCGATACATTCAGGAGAGTTATCTGTCATGATAAATCCTGTTATTCCATCTTGTATGACATCTGGTATCGCCCCGACAAGAGTTGTTAATACAGGGGTTCCACATGCCATAGCCTCAAGCATAATGTTAGGCAGACCTTCAGTATAAGATGGAATGACAACAAGCCTTAATCCATTAAGATATTTAGGGAGATCTTTATGTGGAACCCAACCAATAATTTTGACATGGTCTGTTAAGTTATTTTCATCAATATATGTCATTATATATTGATATTGAGCCCCGTTTCCCCCAATTATTACCTGCAATTCAGGCAGACGTTGAAGTAATATTGGAAGTGATTGGATAAAATTAATAATCCCTTTTTCTTTACTTAAACGACCAAAATAGCCAATAAGAGGTGGTCGCTCTGATAAGGGTGTTTCGACCCGGAAATTTGAAAGATCAACAATGTGGTTTTGGGCGATGAGAATTTTGTTTTGATATCTCTCAAGATTCCATTCTTTTATTAATCTTTCTGAGTATAGGACAATTTTATAACATAATGTGCAATTAATATTAGTCAAAATCTTTAACCCAAAAACTAAATTATCGTAATATAATGTGTGAACTGAGGATCCTGAAAAAATTACAACAACTTTCTTTTTAAAAATTTTTGCAATAATCATTGGGAATACTAAGTCTTCACCACCTAAAAAAAATATAAATAGGTCACATTTTTTGTTTATTTTTAGTAATAAGTGCGATATTCTGATCTGAAGAAGTGTATATTTTAGAATTCTCAAAAAAATATTCATTGCTCCATCATGGTCTGTCCCTAATGTAACAATCCTTGGATCATCTCTGAAATAATTAAAACCCTCATTTCCGGTTATAAGATAAAGTGGTTTAGAATGAACTGACAACAATTCAATAAGATTTGACAAAGGTGTTAAACTATGAGTCCCGATAGGAGGTGTGACAACACCAATACAATTTTTATTTTCATGAGGTATGATAATCCACCGCCAGATTAATTAAGCTAGAAACATGTTACATCAACATCTTTTCGGGAAATTGCTTTCCTTGACTCCATGATGATTTATTTCTCACACATTAAAAATACCTTCTGCCACTCCTCTCACCACAAATTCATATATCTGAATATCGTCATTGCCAATCGAAGGAGCAAATCTCGATTTCACCAGTATCAATACTCAGAGGAGATCTGACCAGATCTTTGCTTTGATTCAGCACCACGGTTACGATCTCTCACTGCTCGATCTGGTAGCGTGCCAAAAGTGATGTAAAAATAAAAATGCCCTGTATCCAACCTAAAATTGCATGAAAGGTGAAACAGGGCCATGATACCATTATCATTTATCGAAGATTATCTTTCCGACAAGGACGAAGGGATGCGCATTCTCATCACCTAGTTTTTGAACCAGATAATGCAGCTCAAAGCCTATCAACAAGTGGGTGCCAATCCCTATAAACGAACTTCAACGAGAAACTGCCGTCGAAACGGTTCTCGATCCCGATCCCTCACAACTCGCTACGGGGATGTTACTCTCACAAAATATCAGTTTCGGGAGAAAACCCTTCAAGACTCAGATCTTCGGGCGATACGCCCGGATCGAGAAGGCACTAATGAACGCCATCGCCAATCGTATCTATAGGGAGTTTCAACCAGAGAAGTTCAGGAGATCGTCGCGCATCCGGGTATGAAACAACTCTTTCTATCCTCGGTTTCACGGATCTCACATGATCTCGACGATCAGGTGAAGGCTTTTCTCAATCGACCGATAGAACGATCGATTCCTTACCTTTACGTCGATGCATCGTATTTTAAGGTCCGAGATGGACCCAGATGTGTCTCCAAGGCACTTCTGGTGACAGCCGGAGTTCGGGAGGATGGATATCGAGAGATCCTGGGAGCCCGGATTGCTACATGTGAGAATGAAACCTTCTGGTCCGGGCTCTTCGATGAGATGAAAGAACGAGGATTGTCTTGCGACAAACCAAGTCGGGATCCCGCTCTTCATACAGACGTTTTCGGTGAATGAATCGGATAAACAGAGCATTATCGCGATGATTGAAACCCCTGCAGAAGAGTTTGAAGTTCGACAGAAAGGTCTACTATATCGCCAATTCAGCGCTCTAAAGCGCTGAAAATCTCACCAGACTCAACCGAAGTTTCTGGATCACCCGGGTGCCAACCCCAGTTGGCGGTATTCGGGAACTCTATGAGACCGAGGAACCCTTCCATCACTGTGAGGATCCGCGCTATTCATACCAGCAGGTCATTTCGGACTACGGTGGTATCCCTCAACACTGGATCGTCTATCAGTCGAGTGAACTCCAGAAACGAATTGAAAAGACGTTTGATGCTACGATTGAGAAGAAAATAACGAAAGCACGAACATCGCAGGGCAGGATCATGCATCAGGAATATGCCTGTGAACCGGATGCACAGAGAGCTCTGGATCAATGGTATGATGAACATCCAGAGTGTCAGATCATGTCATCTGATATCCAGCAGATCCCCAAAAAGAAGAATGGGCTTCGAGGAAGGCCACGAAATGGGGAGGCGATGGAGGTCGGGTATCGGATCGAGGCGGAGATTGAACCGAATAGGGGATACTATGCTGGAAGAAAAAAATTGGGACGATTCGTGCTGGCAACCAATGATCTCAACCTCGATCCCGACAGACTACTGGCTAATTATAAGAATCAGGCACAGGTCGAGCGTGGATTTCGATTCCTGAAGGATAACTCGTTCCGGGTATCTGAGATATTCCTCAAGAAGAATACACAAATTGAAGCACTGGCCATGATCATGACCCTCTCACTCTTCATTTATAGCCTAGCTGAATTCAGAGTCAGAAAGGCGCTCAAAGAGCGGAATGAAACCATCCCGAACCCGGAGCGAAGACCAACACAAAAGCCGACCCTCAAAAGGATCTTCTTCCTCTTCCGGGCAATCGAAGTCCAAGTATACTCATGGGGGGACGATAGACAGAAGATGATACTGGGTCTCAATGATCTCTTGAACCGAATTCTGGGGCTGCTTGGGCCTGAATGCGAAAAATATTATCGACTGAAAAATTAGTGCGGAATGTCAGTTCAATGCATAATCTGGTTAGTTTTAGGAACAGGCTCCTCAACTTAAAAACTCTTCAACCTGCTCTGCCAGAAACATGCCATAGACAAACATGAAGATGAGTATTTTCATTGGTTGAGCCTGTGACCGTTGGTCTCATCGTTGTTTTGGGATGATCTCTTCGATAAATGATAATGGTATCATGGCCCTGTTTCACCTTTCTAGCAATTCTAGGTTGGATACAGGGCATTTTTATTTTTAAATCATTTTAGGCACGCTACCTTTTAATACCTTGAATAAAAGTATTATTTATATATAAATCATCATCCGTTATGTATTCAAATTTTTTATTAAGTTCAGATCTTTTAATCCCAGAATGATTATACTGAGGAAAATCACATATTATTTTGAGATTATTATTATTCATCAATGAGAGATGAATGGATGCCGGCTGTCGATTTAACGAATACGGTCGTTTCCCCCAGATTAAATTATTCCATATAAAATCCGAATACCGCCAGTGTTCATTCCATTTTTTTGCCATGACATGATTTGAAAAATCAATTTCCATGGAAAAAATCCCTCCCGCACGCAGCCATTGAAAAATTGCTGAATATGCTTCGTCAAGATTTTCTATATGCTCCATGACAGCCTGAGATAGAACAAAATCTACCGAATCTTTTTGGATAATCCCTGAATTGTTCCATGGGACAAAATACTGTATTTCAATATTTGATGAATCGACACCTGAATTTACCAAAGCATCTTTTATTGCAATAATTCGTTCAGGCTTTAATGCGGCGTCAATAACTTCATCTCTTAAAATATCTTTAGGAAATTTATACGAGTGAAGTTTCGGAAACAAGTCCGGCCATTCAATATCATCCGGGATCGATTCACGATCCTGAAATAATTTTACTAATTCATCTAATACAGAGATATTATGCATCAAGTTTGCATGGGGTACAACATCCAGAGCATAATATCTGTTTGATCCCGACAATAAGGCCGCTATGCCGACTCCTAACGAATCACCGGGTCCCAATTCAGCGATTGTTTCAGGTACTTTTTTGATCAGGTTGTGATTTTTTGCCATAACGAGATGACGTAACCAGACTGAATAACAATATCGAGAGGATTTTGCCGCACCACCAGAACTGGAATTCCGCATTTTAATCAATGAATTATATAGGCCAGGAACATGCGTCGAAAGTCCCCATACAAGTGTTTTATAATTCATGTTTTACTCCATTTGATTGAGAAATACATTCCAAATATGTTTGTTTTACAACTTCAATGAGATATGACCAGGATAAATTATCTTTAATAAATTTTTGCCCATCCCTCACGAACAGGTTTGATTGGATGTCATCATTAAGGACATTTAATATTCTTCCTCTCAAATCATCAGTATCTCCGTACTTTACTAAATATCCGCATTTAGCTTCTTTAATTACCTCGCCACACCCACAGTCGTCCGTCACTATAACCGGTGTTCCGCACATTATAGCTTCAAATGGTACCAGCCCAAAAATTTCCAATATTCCAGGATATACTAACACATCAGCATCAACGAATGCTTCGATTTTTTCAACTTTAGAAAGAGAGCCGGTAACCAAAACATTCTTACCAATTTTTAATTTTTTTATAATTTCCATAAGGATCTCGAGAAATCCATCATCCGGACCTGCAATAATTAGTTTATTGTCCTTTTTTAAGTCCAAAAGACTTGAAAAAGTATTAATAAGAAAATCAATTCCTTTTCTTTTATGCAACCGTCCCAAATAGAGAACGACTTTTTCATCGGATGCAATTCCATATTTTTTCCGAAATATTCCTCGTTCCGGAAGTGTTTCATATTCAGACACATCAATTCCATTTGGAATAATTACAATTTTGTTTTCCGGCATTCCCATTTTCAAGTACTGGTCTTTCTCAACTTTTGATACCGCAATTAATTTTGAGGCATCTCTTAATATTTGGTTTCCCCAAAGAATATCATATATTTTTTTTATTCCTTGTTTTTCAAAGACTGGCAGTACCGCACCGTGAGCCTGAACAATATAAGGGATATGATATTTTTTTGCATAATGATGCATCACAATTGCTTCAAATGCGCGATATTCATGACAATGAACAATATCATAATTTTTAATATTGAGATTCAATGCATATGCAATACGTGGAGCACAGGATATTCGATATTTTGATGCCAGTCGATTATTGATATTTTTAAACCTGAATATTTTTATCCCATCAAGAAACCCAGGATTTTCAACATTTTTGTTCCTATGAGTTTGATCGAGGACATCTGTGCTATATACAGTAACTTCATCCCCTTGTTTCACAAGATTTTTCGATAAATTATATGCAACCTGAAGGGGCCCCCCATACGAATAAGCGGGTGGGAAAGAGGAGATGATCTGAAGTATTTTCATCTTATTTCTCCTGGGGAACATTTAATAATTTACATAAATGAACATAGAGAAAAATTTGCATCCTTAAGAAAACCAACAGAGGAAAGAGCAGCCATGAGATATCTCTCTCTTTTAGTAATCCAAATATCATGCCTTTGGTTCCAAGAAAGAAATTCTCATAGACCATATCTCTTTTAGATAAATTCATTTTTGTTTTAGAATTGGTAGATAATGACGAAGCCCCCCTGATTTGCTTTTTAATAAATTTTGAAATTGACAATCCCATATCAGTGTCATGATATACCGCGTCTTTTAAATAGATTATTTTATATCCTTTATTTTTCAATTTTGATGCTAGATCAAAATCCTCCCCCCAATGTACATTTCTATCATAACCGCCAGTTTCATCAATGGCTTTCTTATTGATTAACGCACCTCCACCACCCATTATACCACGATTCTTGTCAATTCTATCCTCAAGAATCAGATATGCCAAATTAAAATACAATCTTTGAAACAAGGGTCCATTTAATGGTGCTTTCATTTTTGGCCAAATCGTTGCAATATCTTCAGAATAATTGAAATACCATATAGCATTTGAAAGCCATTTTTTATGAGGTAAATAGACATCACTATCGAAAATCCCAGCAATCTGCCCTTGCATATTATCGATACCCGTTTGACGGACACTCCCCAAAGTGCCATCATCAAAAAAAATTTCATCTGTAAATTTTTTCACAATAGAAAGCGTGTTATCTGAAGATCCATTGTCAACGATAATTATTTCTTTATTGGGATAATCTTGATCTTGGATACTTTTTAAACATTTTTCAATAGTGCGTTCACTATTATAGACAGGTATTACAAACGATACGAGAGGGGGATGCTCAAAATCGATTTGTTTACATTGAAGAATATTAAGTGGGGGTTCCACAAAAATATAGACCCCATCATTTTTCATAATTTAATCCTTCCTTAGACTTACAAGCAATTATGTCAGATGTTCGAGAGAGATCTCTATCGTCAATCGGTTGAATTGAATATCCTAAACCCCGTAATAGATCAATACATTCCTCTCTTTGTTGATCTGAATGTAAGGAGATAAGGAGTGTGGGACAATAATTTCTCAATACGTCTAACCCGCCACATAATACCATTGATTCAGTTCCCTCAACATCCATTTTAATCAAATCCGGGGGTGGTGCGATGCCGTCAGCAACAACAGAGTCCAAGGTCAATGTGGGGACTTCCAGATTCCCATTTTTTGATATAGATCCCATCGTATTATCAGGATGTTCAAAAAACATGGATACCCCGGATACATTAGAAAGGGCACATTCAATCACCCTGACATTCGTGCAGTTGTTCATTTGAATATGCTTATTAAGGATTTTTACATTAGCAGGTAATGGTTCAAATGCAACCACAATTCCTGGATTCCCTACTTTTTCCGAGGAGAGTAAGGTATAAGTTCCAACGTTAGCCCCGATGTCATAAAAAATATCCCCATTATGTAATAGATCTTTTACAATGTTCATCTGACGATTTTCAAAATTGCCTAAATAATATGCTAAATTTGAAGAATTTACAATCCACTTTTTCCCTTTAAGGGGTCCTTCAATTATAGGTAATATGAGTGATTTAGGAATAATTTTTTTAAAAATGATGGAAATTTTATGTTGAAATGGACTACTTAAGGAAACCCACCCAAACAAATGCATTAATCTCTCCCTTCAAGTTCATCGACAACATTCTGTTCATTCTTATTTCTCAATTTCGATGCAACACCATAGATTATCGGCTTCATGGGGGAATCCATCACCAGTTTCGCCATGCACTCGCTATTGAATAGGATCGTTGAAAGACTGTCAATCAGGGTTTTATTCACCTGAAATTGCAACTGATATTTTTTCCAGTCATCATTGAATTGAACTGCATCAAGATCTGTTGTACCGAGTCCTTCCTTCTCTGCAAACATAATATGCTCAACTCTTGAGGCCGGTATCCCCATAAGCGTTGAACCAAATGCATCGGCTACAACCGGATTGTTTGCCGCTATCAGGAGATCTGTTTTCACCGGTTCACCATACATCGGACCATGACCATTGAGGGCATACGTCCCATCGATCAGAACGATCTTCGGTTTAATCACCTTTGTGAGAAGGGTCAATTTCCTGCTCAAATACTTGTGTTGCAGGCATCGCATGGTATCGGGATAACAACCCCACAGATTCTTCATGCTCAGAGTGATGGTAGTCATCACATGCACTTTGAGAACGGGAACTGAGATGAAACAGTCGATTTCGTCAACAAGAAGATCAGGTACCTGGACTTTAACCCTTTTTCCTTGAATCGTATCTTCAATAAATCGTGAAGGAAGTGTTGACAGATTGACAAGTTCAGCACCGGTTTCTTTGCAAATTTCGGGCATCCCATGACCTTTGAAGGCTTGATTCGCAGTGAATGAATGATTCCCGCCATTAGATTCTCCAACAATAACCCGCCCAGCCCGATCTTTGAGGATAGCCAGAATCTCTTTCAAGACCACGGGGTTAGTGGTGATACCCTCTTTATAGAATGGATAGGTAAAATTTGGTTTTATAAAAACCATGGAACCATTACGAATAGAATCCTTCCATTTGATGAATTCGAGACTATTGATGATGTCTTCGTGGAGATTTGAAACCTTTATTATGCTCGCCAGGTAATCTTTCATCTTAACATACCTCTTTTATTGTGTATTCAAATGTATCTGTTATGGTGCCCCAGTCAAGATTCTGAACGTACACTGTGGTGGAAACACTGTGTTTTTTTATTGTCCCATTATTCATGGAATACCCTCAATAATTGCGATATTTCCAAAAAAATTTGCAAAAATACGATTTTTAGAGATTAAAAAATTGACCATCTTTTCCCCGCTGCGGATACCTGCAATTAATATTCTATTATTGCCATAGTAGGGTGGAACAAAATAATAATGAATTGTAAAAGAAAAATTGTTTTTTATAAAGATCTGCTGAATCACGTCTTCTTTTACTCGATTAATTAAACAGGGACCCTCTTTTAAAAAAAAGCCAAATTTATTAAATAATTGAGTTAAACCACAATTCATAATATCGATTATTAATACATTTTTTGATGCCCTACACAATTCATTTACAGCGTATTCATGATTCGGAAAATGGTGTAATGCCATAAAAATTAATCCAACATCGCAAGAATTTTCTTTTATTCCAAGGTTCTCTGAATCACAATGCACGAGTTCCAAATTTTTTAATCCGCGTTGTTCAATTCTTATTTGGGCACCTGCCAGTTGTCCGGGAGAAATATCTATTAATACCACAGCCTTTGCACCGTGAGTAAGTAAAAATTCTGCCTCATTGCCATTTCCCCCACCTACATTTAATATAATTTTATTGTTAATTTCAACCGATTTTAACACAGAATCCAATAAAAAGGTATTCCAGTCATTAAATCGGATATCGCTTTCTTTAGAGGGGAGGGCAGTATAATCAGTCTTACCCTTCCAAAATTTTGCCTCCATTCTTTTCTTCTCATCGGAGGTATAATCCCTTTTTAAAGATTGTTTCATTATGGAAACTCCACACCCATCTCAATAGCATCCCAATTCTCAGCAAACCACTTGTGTGTTTCTTTCAATCCATTTCCGAACTTAATATGAGGTGAATATTCGAGTTTATCCTCCGCTTTAGTAATGCAGGATATCAACCGGGTTTTCACACCCCAGTCCATCTGCTCCTCGAAGGAGATGATCTCTCGGAAAAGGTACCGTCGCCGGCAATGGTGCAAAAGATCTGTTCGTACGCAACGACGTTCTTTCCCTGAGTCATGTTCCTCTTCAGGTTGATCCTTCCATTCGATAAAGTCCAGACTGTTGAAAACCTTCTGTTTCGAATCAGTAACTCTAGCAAATATGCACGATATTCAATTGGCATGGATAATCAACTCCAACGACTCTTCAAAAGAATCAGTGATGGTATTCCAATCGTTCGGTTCGACGAAGAGACGAGAGCGTCTCCCATACTCCTCGCACGTCCCATTCTCCGCGAGCTCGATGGCGGTGGCCACCGCCTCTCCAGGGGAATCGATGTAGACGACGCCGTTGCCGGCCCCGAACTCCTTCTTCAGACCGGACAGGCTGGTGGCGATAACCGGCTTGCCGGCGGCCATGTACTCGTACATCTTGATCGGCACGATGTTCTTCATGATCCCGTTCTTCCGGGCAGGGAGGAGACAGATATCACCGGCCGCGATGAACTCAGGGATGGAGTCGTAGGGCTGCCAGCCAACGGTAATCACCCGCTCGTCCATCCCATCGATCGCTTTGATCTCCTGAATGTACTCCCAGAGGTCCCCCTGCCCGACGACGAGCAGTTTCAGGTTGGGCATATCTCGCCGCTCGATCAGCCCGTCGATCACCTCCTTCAACCCGGAGAAGTCGTAGAGCCAGCCCATGAAGAAGAGGACGATATCATCGTCGACAAGGCCGAGTTCCCGTCGTTTCTTCTCCCGGTCGACAGCACTGAACCATGCGAGGTCGACACCAGCCCGGATCACCTGGGTCCTCTCGCGGGGGGCCCCCATCTTGATAGTATAGTCCCTGAGCCCCTCATTGATGGAAAGGACGAGGTCGGCCGAGGCATAACTGCTGCCTTCAACAGCGCGTGCAAGCCACCGAAAGGGCCTTTGCGGCACGAGCCGGTGGAGCTCGTCGATGACGTACGAGATGAAGGGGATACCCCGTCGGTGGCAGAGGGTGATGGCCATGCGCGTGTTCAGGATGCCAAACCCGATCACGACATCGGGTTTATACTCGTCGATCTGGTGGATCAACTCCTTTCCGTGGGAATAGAGGAGGGAAACGTACTCGAGGACCGGGAGCTGGATGATTGATGGCCGAATGACCGTGATATCGGCCCCGGGGACCGCCTTGGCGCGGGCAGTGAAGACCCTGCGCGACAGAATGATCTTTCGCTCCTCTTTGGTCCGCCAGAGGATGTCGAAGTCGATCACCCGGACGTCGTGCCCCCGCTGGACGAGCCGTTCCAGGAGGTGGTGACTCTGGTGGGGCCCGCGGGCGATAAAGTTTGACTCCTGGACGACAAAGATCTTCATTCAGTCTGCCTCGAGTATCGATGGCATAACAAATTATATGGTTGAGGGAGACGAATCTCCATCAGAATTCGGATACCTGACGCAATTCGGGGGTTTGGTGAGAACACCCTGATCCTGTTCATTCTTTACATCTCTACGAACTCTGGGGAACTCCGCGTGCGTATCGATGCTCTCCCAGTTCTCGACAAACCACTCGTACGTATTCTCCAGACCCTTCGAGAACGTCGTCTGCGGTTCGTACCCAAGGACAACTCGTGACTTATCGATACAGGAGAGGAGCCGCGTCTTCACGTCCCAGTCCCTCCGCGGGGTGAACGTGATCCCTGCCTCATTCCCGGTCAGGGCGTTCACCGTATTTGCCATATCGATCACCCGCTGCTCCTCCCCGTTGCCGAGGTTGAACGCCTCGCCGATGGCCTCGTCCCGGTAGGCCATCAGTAACAGGCCGTTCACGATATCACCGACGTAGGTCCAGTCGCGGGTCTCGGTCCCTTCGCCGGTGATCGGCAGGGGCAGCCCCTTCATCGCCCAGTAGAAAAAGTTCGGGATCACATTCCGGTACCGGCCAGGCACCTCCCCCGGACCGTAGGAGTTGAAGAACCGGGCGTTCACGATCGGGAGGTCGTACATGTTGTGGAAGTAATTGGTGTACAGCTCCCCGAGCAGTTTCGTAACCTGGTAGGGGGTGTGGAGGTGGATCGAGACGTCGTCCTCTTTAAACGGCATCTTTGACTCGAGGCCGTAGACCCCGCAGCCCGACGATGAGTAGACGAACCGCTCGACGCCGACCATCTGGGCGTACTGAAGAACCTTCAGGATCCCGATGCCGTTGACCATCAGATCGGTCTCGGGGTTGTCGACCGAGTTCTGATTCGCGAAGTGGGCCGCGAGGTGGTAGACGATGTCAGGCTTCTGCTTGAACGTCCACCGCAGTTTCTCCTCGTCGAGGATATCCCCCTTGATGAACTGAATCCGATCCCCAGCCTCCATGTTCCATTCATAGGAGGACGAGAGGCTGTCGAGGATCAGGATCTTCTTCGCCCCGAGGTTGTTCAGTCGCCGCACGAGGTTCCCGCCGATCGCGCCGGCCCCGCCGGTGACGAGGATCGTCTTCTCCTGGAAAAATTCATGAAAGTCTGTCATCGTCTACTCCTCGATCCGGTAATATTTCTTCATCCACTCGACCGTCCTCTGGATCCCCTCTTCCGGTGAAACGTTAGGGTCGTGCTTGAGGTCACGGACCGCCTTTGTGAAGTCCATCGTCTTTACCTTTGTGGTGAACGGCTCGGCCTCTTCGTAGGTGACCAGCGAGTCGTCCCTGCCGACGGCGTTGAGAATAATATCAGAGTACTCCTTGATATCCCGCTCCCACTCAGGCCGGCCGCCGACGTTGTAGACCTCTCCAGGAATGAAGTTGTCGACGATGTTCGCCCAGGTCCTGCAGGAGTCCTCGACGAAGTCGATGATCCGTTTGTGCCCTTTGTAGACGGTATAGGGTTTGTTGAAGAGGGCGTGGTAGATGAACTTCGGGATGAAGCCGCGGTAAGGGGTATAGTGCTCATGCGGCCCATAGCAGTTCACCGGCCGGACCCGGACCGTCTCGGTACCGAACATCGTGGCCGAGTTCATGCACATCAGTTCACCTGCCCACTTGGTGATGGCGTAATCGTTCATCTGGTAGGTATCCTTGATGGGATTATCCATCATCACATCCTCGGACATGATGCCATTATAATCGCCGTAGACTTCGGCGCTGGAGAAGAAGATCATCCGGAACTTCAGCTTCTCCTGAAGGCGGAGCATATGCTTGGTACCGATCACGTTGGTCTGCCAGAGGTTCTCATAGTAGTCCTCGCCATTCCAGCGGCCGTACTCCGCGGCGAGATGATAAACATAATCAAACGCTGAACGATCGAAGACCCGCTCCAATTGCCGGTAATTCTTCGAATCCGCACGGATGTAGTGCTCCCGATCGTTGTTCAGAAGATCGAGGGCGACGACCTCATGACCCCGACGCTCGAGTTCGTTGACAAGATTGGTGCCAATGAAGCCTGCGCCGCCAGTAACAAGAATGCTGTGAGTTTCCATGTAACTATCACCGAATCATTGAATAATCGTTCTGCAACGGGATGCCGTTCCCCACCGTGACAGGGAGTCCGCCAGCCTTGCCGCTGCACATCGTGATGATGAGTCGACCCGCCATACCGTCCCCATAGGGATTCTTCCAGGTCCGGGGCCGGGAGAGCATCTGTCGGACAGCGGCCAGGATCTCGCCGGCCCTGATCCCGGCCAGCACGTTCGAGCCCACCTCGATCGTCTCCGGCCGCTCGGTGCTCTCCCGGAAGGTGACGCAGGGCACGCCCAGAATGCAGGTCTCCTCCTGCACGCCACCGGAGTCGGTCAGGACGAGGCGGGCGCTGGATTCGAGTTGTAAGAAGTCGAGGAAGCCGACGGGCTCAATGACAGGTATTCCGTCCAGCGGGATCGTGAACTGCTCGACCATCTTCCGGGTGCGGGGGTGCATCGGGAAGATGATCGGAAGTGAGTACTCCTGGTGGATCGCCTCAAGCCCCGTGATGATCGAACGCAGAGTCTCGGGAGAGGCGACATTCTCCTGCCGGTGGGAGGTCACCAGGAAGTACTCCCCCGGCTTTAAATCAAGGTCTTTGAGGATGGTCGCCTTCTTCTTCGACAACTCCAGATTCTGGAAGACCGCGTCGACGATGGTGTTGCCGGTCACGCAGATCCTGTAATCCTCGACACCCTCCGCGAGGAGATTCTGCCGGGCTGTCTCCGTGGGGGCGAAGAGATGAGCAGCGAGATGGTCGGCGACCACCCGGTTGATCTCCTCGGGCATCGTCCGGTCAAAGGATCTGAGGCCGGCCTCGACGTGGCCGACCTTGATGTGATGTTTGGCAGCGGCAAGCGCACCGGCGAGAACCGTATTGGTGTCGCCCTGGACGAGAACGATCTCTGGCTTCTCCTCCATCAGGACCTTCTCGATCCCGACCATGATCCGACCGGTCTGGTCGGCGTGGGTACCGGATCCCACATCGAGGTTGTACTTCGGTTCAGGAAGGTCGAGTTCCTCGAAGAAGGCCCGATCCATCTCGTGCGAGTAATACAGACCGGTGTGGAGGATGAAGTAGTCAACCCCCTGTGCTTCACACACCCGGATGATCGGGGACATCTTGATGATCTCCGGCCGGGTGCCGAGGATGATGGCGATCATTACCGAACCTCGATTATCTGTTCGAGGGAGGCCGGCGTCCTCATCTCAGAAGGAGGGACAGTGCATGGGAAGGAAGAAGGGTCAGCAGCCAACCTCATCCCACCTGTCTGCTGCGTCCGGTCCTTCGAACAGTCGTTGACACCATAGATTGCGTCGACAAAGTCAGGGATGGACGCGAGCGTCTCCCCGATCGGCAGTTCCTCGTTGTACACAGGGATGGCGGCCCTGATCCGACGGTCACGGTACATAAGGCGCGATCAACCCCCAGTTCAAACCAGAAGAAAAATTCAGACATGAAGAGATCGATCGTAGTGGGACAGAAAGGACATCAGGGGGGATCGGGATCATCTCTCGTGAAGGGGGTTTGAACAGCATGCAACACCTCGATATGGCAGACATCATAAATAACTGGGCGGTAATGACCCACCTCTGGACGTATTGAGAATCAGGGAGGGAATGGACGAAGAATGATCCTGTAGGGGATTCATCCAATTGAGTACTGATGAAACCAGAAAATTAAGGCACACTATCATATAATCAACCCCACAACTGGATAATAGTCATATATATTATCCATCACCCTTTTTTTTCCACCAAGTTAATGGTTTGCATCGCCGGATCATTCCTGCCGGCAGCCGGAGAGAACAAGACGACCACCCCATTTCTGACCGGACAACTCCCCGTGAAAGTCAGAGCGCAGGGACTGGTCAGCACTATCCCCGGGGATATACCGATTCTCTTCACCGGCTTCTTTGAGAACATCTCCGGCCAGATGTGGGGCAGGCAATAGTACCGGATCGTTCAAGACGATAGTCTAAATATCAATTCAGTCCAAATGAAATTAATGGTGAAGACCTACCGTCTGCTCTTTGAAATCCTCCTCCTGCTGATCGCAGTCACCTGTGCCGCAGCCCAGACTCCGCTCTGGACCCACACGGCCTCCAGTCAGTCAACGACCGACCAGGTGGTCGATCTCGCGCTCTCAAAGAACGGGGCTACGGTCGCACTCGGAGGCAGCAGTTTCTCCATCCTGAACAAGACCGGAGCCGAGTTCGGCTCGTTCCTGCAGGCGAACTCAGTCGGCATGAGCACAGACGGAACCAGGATCGCCGCGGCGATGGACGACGGCATCCATGTCTTCTTCCCCAACGGGACCGCGCGCTGGAGCGCCGGCACCGAACCGATGGTCCATGTGGCCGTCTCGGGTGATGGTGGAACCGTCGTGACCGGGGATAAGCAGGGAACGCTTCAGATCTACAACGGAACCGGCTCGAAGGTCGGGGCTACAGCGGTCATCAAAAAAGAGTCAACCACGGTTCTGAACCTCGCCACCACCAGGAACGGCTCGGTGATCGCAGCTACCGACAGCCAGGGCCTGTACCTCTATACCCGGGCGGGAAAAGTCCGCTGGAAGACCGACTTCGATACCCCCTCGGCCCTCGCCCTCGCGGCCAACGGCACGCTGGTGATAATCGGCGGCTCCCATTCGGTCCTCCTCTACAACGCCACCAACACCTCTGCCGAGAAGGTCGGCGAATACGACACCGGCGGCAGGGTCGACTCCCTGGCCACCAGCACCGATGGCACCCGCACCGTCGCTGGAACCGAGGATAAGAAAGTCACCCTCCTCGACGAGACCGGCGATGTTATCTGGTCCAACCCAACCGGCGACTGGGCCAACCTGGTGGCGCTCTCTGACGACGCCTCGGTGATCGCGGCCGGCTCGATGGACAAAAAGGTGCAGGTCTTCTTCCAGAACGGGACCCTGCGCTGGGGATACGACCTGTCGACCAGGCCGACCGCTCTGGCAGTCTCTGGCGACGGCACATCTATCGGAGTCGGCTGCGAAGATGGAACATCGTACCTGTTCACAACCGCGATTACCCCGAACAAGACGAGCACCGTCAAGAATGCCACCGTTGCAAAGAACGGAACATCCACAAACAAAACAGCAACGATCAATGCCACCGCGGCAAAGAACGGGACGCCCTCAAACAAGACTGTAGCAGTCAATATCACGCCAGCAAAGAATGGAACCCGGAACAACACCTCCGAGGTCCTGACAGTGGCAACAGACCCACAAAAGAGCCCGATGCCCCTACTCCCAGCAGTCCTTGCAGCCCTAGGGTTTGTCGCGCTCTTATCCCGGCGCCGGCTCTGACCGGAACGACGCCCTGATTTGTGCACCCCACGACGGGTACATCCCAATGCGGGTAGATAGATTTAGATAGGAAAGAGATATATTAAGAAATATATATCTACATCATATACAGGCGTCTCGGAGCACAGCTTTGAAGTGGGACGTATGTGCGGACGGTGATTCATAAATGATTAAAAAGAACTGGTATATGATCGTGGTGCTTGGCCTCATCTGCTTACTTGCAGGACCGGCCTCGGCACTTTCGGTAACGATGCTCAATGCCTCAGGAACGATTGTTTCTGGGACGACAAACAACACTATTATGAATGGAGAGAATGTTACCTTCAATATCTCGGGGATGACCAACGGCACTTTTTTCCAGTGGAATGTGACTAATCATCAGGATATGTCCTCATTTACCAGTGCATCCGGCAACACCAATACTAGCGCATTCGGCAACCTCAATATCACTATTCCATTTAAGATCGGTAACGCTGCCTTCACCATGTCGGAGATGAACACCACCGAAAACACGATGATCGTCGGGAACTACGAGAATAAAGCAGGGGGCCAGTACCACGAACTGGTCTACAACGGTTCCTCAGTGAACGGTCTGTTCTCCCGGACCAACAAACTCGATGAGATCGTGCAGGGAAACATGAGCACCCGATGGGTTGCGACACCGATGGCCGGTGCACAGTATGTGACGAACGGCTTTACAATCAACGGAACCAAGGTCGACGGACCTGAAACCTTTGACATGAACACCTCGATGTACTCTGAGAACCCCGCCACCGTCAATGTCGAGATCAGTGCAAACGGCACCATCGCCTACAATGATACGTTCTCCATCATTGCCAATGAGACCCTGCCAAATACCAGCAGTGGTTCAGGATCGGATCCACTCACAGGGTTGCTCACCTCCTTCTGGCGATGGGTCAGCGGACAGTGAAGAAAACCATACTCACATCACCTATTTTTAATCGATCTCCTTGAACAGAATTGGGGCCTTTTCTTAATCCGAAATTCGTTACCATCGAGGAACGGAGCGATCACCAGGGGGATATCACTGATCGGATCGCTGATATTGTTTCAATCCTACCCCGTCATCGACGTACAACCAATACTGAATTGGGGGGGCGACATCCTCACACAGATGTGATCGTTCCCAAAAATTCCTGTTCTGGAGAATGATCTTTTAGGTAATGACAGGGAGAAGAAGATCAACCATCCTCAACCAGACCGGTGATGTGACCTGATCCCAATCCAACAGGCAGCTGGCCCGACCTGATAGCGCTCCTCGAATCACCACAGTGTTCACAGGGGCGGCCTTCAAAAAAAACAGAACCCTCCATTGAGAGGTACGGCCTGTACCTCAGAGTCAGGTGCGAAACAAAACGTCGGATCGGTTCTCAACAGTGATTACCCGGGATTCCTGCAGTCCAGGGGTTTGTTGTGCCCGTATCCTGGCCCGATTCAACGATCCCATAACATAACCCCAGGCCCTTGCCGGCATATCCGGAATGAAATAGGCATGTTTAAATTGAGTATCAACAATACAAAGAAACATTCATAACCTGGCAAGAGTGATCGTCCCAGCGTATGATCCAGAACAGGGACATAAAATCGTGGAGACGGGGATTCACAAATGAAAGACAAGATATGGTATATGATCGCGGTGCTATGCCTCGTCTGCATGCTTGCAGGACCGGTCTCAGCGCTCTCGATCACTTCTGATAAACACTCGCTCAAGAGCGGGGAGAATCTGACGGTCAATGTATCAGGGATGACCAATGGCACCTTCTTTGATTTGAAGGTGACCAACCACCAGGAGATACAATCACTCGCCAACGTCTTTGGCAACTCCAATATCACCATCCCATTTGAGATCAGCGGGGCTGCCTTCACTATCTCTGAAACAAACACCACCGAAAACTCGGTGACTATCGGGGAGTACGAGATCCAGCCTGGAGAGATCAAAGAGGAGGGCCAGTACCACGAGATGAGTTATAACGGTTCCTCGGTGAACGGTTTGTTCTCACACAATAACACGCTGAACGAGATCGTGGAGGGAACCGTGATCACAAAATGGGTCGCAACACCGATGGCCGGTGCGAAGATTGTGACGAGCACCGCTGAACTCAATGGAACCAAGGTCGACGGACCAGAAAACTTTGACCTGAACACCTCAGCCTACTCGGCAAACCCCGCCACCATCGATGTTGAGATCCTGGCGAACGACACCATCGCCTACAAAGATACCTTCTTCCTTGAGCAGGGAACCCTGCCGGCCATCATCCCGACGCTGATTCCGGGCGGTAGCAGTGCTTCAGGCTCGAATGATTACACTGGGGCGACCTGGACAGCCACTCCTGTAGCGAACAACACGACCGCAAACATGACAGCGAACGTAACCCCGGTCATCAGCGTCACCCCACCGGTCTCCACGACGACGGGGCAGCCAGGAGAGGTTGTTACATCTACCGGAACGAAGATTACTGAAACTACGACAGACCTGTCCGGGGCTGCAACAACTGCCAACACCTCCACCACCCAGCCAGCTGGCGCACCCTTTGCACTGATCACCCTGATCGGACTCGGCCTTGCATGCCTGATGATTCACAACCGACGGTAAAAATCCTTTTTTCTCAGGAACCTTGGCGGCCACCAGGAGATCCTCTTCCTCAAAACTCTGTCCAGTTCGATCAGACCTGTGGTCAACAGAAGAGTGTTGCTGTAGGAGATCCACAGGTTGATCAGACTCGCGTTGCTGAATAGCCTGAATACTACACAGGGTGTGCCATATGATTCCGCACGGAAGAGGAGTATCTCGGATATCATACATGTTCCTGGTTGTTACAACACCAAAATGCAGTACAAAACGTATTATCGCGCCGACTGGCAGGACGGGTACCGGAGCATGCAGGAATTACAGAACAAAATCCCGAACAGAAATGAACAGTTCAATGCCCACCTGCAGGACAACCAGATGAAAAGAAAAGGCCAGGGCCGAGATTTGAACCCGGGTCGGGGGATCCACAGTCCCCTAGGATGACCAACTACCCTACCCTGGCATAATGAGCCTTCATAGTTTACACGCCTCGATATATATGTTATTCTATCTCTTTTCCCCATTCAGAGCAGATCCGATGAAGAGAACCGGGCAATGATTCACGAGCATGGGAGAAACCACCGGGATCGCGCAGGAATCATTATTAATAGACATATACGTTATATCATAACTGGTTTTGCCGCAGATCGGTCAGGGGATTCTGCGGCTCTCTTACGACCTGGGATGGGGTGGAAATGGCAAAGAGTGCAAAGATCGCAAAGATCAGAACGCCCATCGTCTGTGTGCTTGGACATGTGGATCATGGAAAGACATCACTGCTCGACCGGATACGGGGATCGTCGGTGGTCAGCTCCGAGGCAGGAGCCATCACTCAGCACATCGGGGCGACACTGGTCCCAATCGAGGCCATCCGAGCGATGTCGACGAGCATGCAGAAGATCCCGGTGACAGTGCCCGGGCTGCTCTTCATCGATACCCCGGGCCACCATGCGTTCACGACCCTCCGTGCCCGCGGCGGAGCGCTCGCAGATATGGCAATCGTGGTCGTCGATATCAACGAAGGATTCCAGCCACAGACCATCGAGGCCCTGCAGATCCTGCGGGGATGCAAGACCCCGTTCGTCGTGGCCCTGACCAAGATCGACCGGGTCCATGGCTGGCGGGTGGTGGAGAACGCACCGTTCCTGACCACTTTCGCACAGCAGAATGAACGGATCCAGGAGTTCATGGAGACTCGCCACTACGAGATCGTCGGAAAACTGTCAGACCTCGGGTTCAACTGCGAGCGATTCGACCGGGTACAGGACTTCGCACGAAACATCGCGATCGTCCCGATCAGTGCCCATACAGGGGAAGGTATCGCCGACCTCCTGATGGTGATGATCGGCCTGGCCCAGCGGTACATGGAGCAGTCGCTGGCGATGAGTGTCGACGGACCGGGATGCGGAACCGTCCTCGAGGTGAAGGAGGAGCGGGGGCTCGGGCCGACGCTGGATGTGATCCTGTATGACGGGACCCTCTCGGTCGGGGACGAGATCATGCTCGCCTCAGAGGATGGCGTGATCACCACCAAGGTCAGGTCCCTCTTAAAGCCGCGGCCGATGAAGGAGATCCTGACCGAGGAGCGGTTCGAGCGGGTGAAGTCCGTCGTGGCGGCATCAGGGGTGAAGGTCGCGGCCCCGAATCTGGACAGGGTGATCGCCGGCTCCCCGCTTCGAGGCGTCCGGGGTGACCGGGAGGCAGTGGCCACCCAGATCCGACAGGAGATGGAGGAGATCCATGTTAAACTGGTCGAAGACGGGCTGGTGATCAAGGCGGACACGATCGGGGCCCTTGAAGCCCTCTGTCAGGAACTGGAGAATAAGGAGATCGGGGTGATGCGTGCGGCTGTCGGTCCGGTCAGCCGGCACGACCTGATCACCGCCGAGACGATCAAGAACCCGCTGTATAAGGTGGTCCTGGCCTTCAATACGCCCCTCCTCCCGGATGCAGCAGATATCGTCAAGGAGACCAAGCAGATGAAGGTCTTCTCCGGACGGGTGATCTACCAGTTGATCGACGCATACCTGCTCTGGCGTGACCAGCAGAAGCGGGCCATGGAACAGCAGAAGTTCGAGAATATCATCATCCCGGCGAAGATCAGGATCATGCCTAATTGTGTCTTTCACCAGTCCAACCCGGCAGTGGTCGGGGTTCAGGTGATGGAGGGAAAACTCAGAACCGATGTGAACCTGGTCCACCTGGACGGCAGAAAGGTCGGGCACCTGAAGACGATCGAGCTCTCGCTGGAGAATGTGCATGAGGCTGAGGAGGGTTCAGAGGTCTCCATCGCCATCGAAGGGGCCACCATAGGGAGACAGGCCGATGTCGGTGATATCCTCTTCGTGGACCTGCCTGAACGGCATGTGAAGGTGCTGGAGAAGGAGATGCTCTCACACCTGACTGCCGGCACCCAGGCGGTGCTTGAGGAGTTCACCTCGATGAAGCGGAAGGTCGAGCCCTTCTGGGGCAAGTAGTATTTATATCGGCATCATCCAATGTTATAGGTACTTCATTTATCGTCAATACGGAGTCAGAAGACCATGGTTGAATTCAAGATAATCCTTTCAGATACCCGCACGGGCCATTCATACAAGATGGATGTCAGCGGAGGCGCAGCAGGAGCGCTCATTGGGAAACGCGTAGGAACTGAGATCGATGCGGCACCACTCGGGCTGAACGGGTATAAGATCCTGATCACAGGGGCATCAGACAGGAACGGCACACCGTCGCGCAGAGACCTGCCGGGTTCAGGGAGAAGAGGGCTGCTCCTTGCAGGTGGCGTCGGGTTTAACCCGAAAGAAGACGGACAGAGGGCGCGCAAATCGATCCGCGGCAATGAGATCACCGCAGACTTCGTGCAGATCAACGCCAAGGTAGCTACCTATGGCGAAAAGTCGCTCGACGAGCTGCTCGCAGCTCCCGCAGCGGCAGCAGAATAATCAATCCACTTTTTTTCTTCCCTTTCGAGCACTGGTCCGGAGCGAAGCAAGGGTATCGCTGATCGGGACCCCATATCGGCGTGAGAGGAGAACGAGACCAGCTTCAGGCGAGAGGTGACCGTCAAACTGATCATGCACCAGTGCTGCAACCTCGGCCGTCACCTCCGGGGCAGACCGACCGGTGACCCTGGTGACCCGCTCAATCTGTACCTGATAGGGATCCTGCTCTTCAAAGATCACCGTGGTCGGCTTGAAACCGAGCGGAGCTGTCACCGATGCCACGGCAAAGAGAGGCTCGATCAGCCCGCCTGAGATCCGGATCAGCCCCTCCCCCTCTGCACGCTGTAGCAGGAGGGCAGCCTGGTCCCTGCTCATCCACATCCGGTCGATGGTCAGATAGAAGATGAACTCACTCTTCTGCAGACGCTCCTTGCGGAGATGTCGAAACGGCGCAGCGACCGTGATCAAAAGACTTTCTGTACGATCCATACCAGTTCTCACTTTGGCCTGCAGCAGTGAAATGCTGCGTTCCACTAGAGTATCAGCAGAGGAATCTAAAAAAATAGTGTATTACTCTACCAGAACCGCGTTGATGACGCCGTCCTGACCGGGCCGGCTCATAATGCGTGCCCTGCCGAGTTCTGTCCTGATGATGGCGCCCTTGGTGAGCAGGTTCCGCCGGACATAGTTGGGGTTGGCCGAGTTCTCCTCGACGGTCTCGATCTTCACTTGCTTGCAGACACCGGTGCTGCGGTTGGCGACAGAAGCAAAGGTTGCACGGAGTGCACGTACCTTGACATTGCCACCGAAGGTCCGGACCATCTTCTTCCGATCAACGCCGATATGCGTCTCAGCTGGAGCCTTTCCGATCTCAGTTCTTCGCTTCCCCCGCAGAGGTGCGTACCTGCCGCCAGTCACTTTTCGTATTGATTTTCCTTGCCAGAGCATGTAGTAACCCCGTTATCACTTATGTATCGTCTGTCAGGATAGAGATCCTTTATCAGAGTGCTATAATTGTACCTGTCAAAGATATTTAACAGCTCTGTTCACTTCAGGATCTCTTCAAGCAGGGCCTCTGTCCCCTCCCCGGTCTTTAAATTGGTCCGGAAGACCGGCATCGTTGGGTTATACCGGGCGATATCACGAACCATGCGGTCGAGGTCGGCACCGACCAGCGGAGCCAGATCCACCTTGTTGATCACCCCAATCGTTGCACCGCGGAACATCATCGGATGCTTGTTCACGACATCATCTCCCTCTGTCGATGAGACGACGACGACCCGTTTCTCAGCACCGAGGGCGAAGTCAGTCGGACAGACCATGTTTCCGACGTTTTCGATGAAGAGGAGATCGAGCTGGTCGAGAGGGAGGTGACTGATTGCATGCTCGACGATGTGAGCATCGAGATGGCACTCCTTACCAGTGTTCGCGTTCACTGCTGGGACTCCAAGCGAAACGATCCGTTTGAAGTCGTCATCCCCGTAGACATCCCCGGCTATCGCCCCGGCTCGGATTCCCTGCCCGGCAAGCAATGGGACCAGACGCTCGATCAAAGCGGTCTTCCCCGAGCCGATCGCGCCGAGCAGATCGATCGCCCGGATCCCATGGTCCCGGAGGAGAGCAGCGTTTTGATCGGCGATCCGATCGTTGGCCGCATAGACATCCTGCTCGATCCGAATATCAATATGATGCATACATGTACTTGCAACGTGATCTGTTTATAGGTTAACCTCCTACCCATAGTGAATGGAAAAAGAGCGGATTTTGTACCCCTGTTACTTCAACGGAGCCCTGAAACGGAGCGAAGGCCGGCGCGTTCCTCAGTCCCTCGCCCAGAAGGGGCTGCTTTTGGCAGACCTTGAACGAGCAGTCAGGAAGAGCGGACTGACCTGCAGAACAGAACAGAACCCACACCCGGCATTCTGGTCCAGGCATGAAGGACGGGTCATGGTCCCGTGGGACCGATCCAAGGAGATGCTGCTCAAAACAGTGGCCGCCAACCTGCAGGTGAAGCGATGACCGGCCTCTATGACCTGCACACCCACACCACGCTCAGCGACGGGGAGATGCTCCCGCTGGAACTGCTCAGGAGGATGTCAGTGCTCGGGTATACGACCGTCGCCATCGCTGACCATGTGGACACCGCCTCCTCTCCACTGGTGTTACCGACGGTCGCCGCAATCAGGGAGTCGGCCCGCCTCTTTGGGATCAGATTCTTGCCGGCCGTCGAGATCACCCATGTCCCGCCGGAAGAGATCCATGCCCTCGCACAGCGCGCCAGGAAGGAGGGCGCCGAGATCGTCGTGGTCCACGGGGAGACGGTCGTCGAGCCGGTGCCGGCCGGAACCAACCATGCGGCCTGCATCTGCAGAGATGTCGATATCCTCGCTCATCCCGGGCTGATCACCGACGAGGACGCAGCCCTGGCCGCAGCCAACAACGTAGCGCTGGAGATCACCTCGCGCGGCGGCCACAACCGGACCAACGGCCATGTCGTCAGGGTGGCCCAGCGCACCGGATGCCGGCTCGTTGTGAACTCCGATGCCCATGCCCCGCACGATCTCCTCTCAGCCGAAGCAAAGATGGCTGTGGCACGGGGTGCCGGCCTCTCGGCACGCGAGGCCGAAGAGGTACTGGCTTTAAATATCGAGGAACTTGTGCGCAGGCCCTAAATTATTTGAATATAACCCCCCTATTTTAAATAGAAGATGGTTCAAAATATATATGTTACGAAAATATTTTTCAAAATCTTTACCGCAGGAATGCCATGAAAGTGATCGGTCGTATTAATGCAATTTGTGGTCGACGACTGATGATCGTCAGATGTGATGCAGCGCAGCTCCCAAAGTTGTACTCAATCGTTGTGGACCAGCGCATGCATCCTGTCGGCAAGATTATGGATCTCTTCGGGAACGTTTCAAAACCATATGCAACCGTTCTCTGTCAGGACCAGTGTACATCACAGCCTGGCGAGAAGGTGTTTGCACGATGATCAGGTGAACTCTGATGCAGGAGATAGAGAAACTACGAATACTTCAAACCGAGCGCGAGGCCCTGAAGAACCGCAACAGGGTCATCGAGCACGAGAAGAAGACTGAGGACCATACCGAGTCTGTCTGTCCGGAATGCAAGAGCCGGCAACTGGTCCATGATTATGAACGGGCAGAGCTGGTCTGCCAGAACTGCGGGCTTGTCATCGACGATGACTTCATCGACCGCGGACCAGAGTGGCGTGCATTCGATCACGACCAGCGGATGAAGCGGTCGAGGGTCGGAGCACCGATGACCTTCACAATCCACGACAAGGGTCTCTCGACGATGATCGACTGGAGAAACCGGGACTCGTATGGTCGTGCCATCAGCAGTAAGAACCGGGCCCAGTTGTACCGGCTCCGGAAATGGCAGCGGCGGATCAGGGTCAGCAACGCCACAGAGCGGAACCTTGCGTTTGCCCTGAGCGAACTGGACCGGATGGCCTCGGCTCTCGGTCTGCCAAGGAATGTCCGGGAGACGGCCGCTGTCGTCTACCGTGACGCCGTCGACAAGAACCTGATCCGTGGTAGATCGATCGAAGGGGTTGCTGCGGCGGCACTATATGCGGCCTGTCGCCAGTGCAGTGTCCCGCGGACACTCGATGAGATCGCCGAGGTTTCGCGTGTCTCCCGTAAGGAGATCGGCAGAACCTACCGGTTCATCTCGCGCGAGCTCGGGCTCAAACTGCTCCCAACATCCCCGATAGACTATGTTCCGCGCTTCTGCTCAGGGCTGACGCTGAAAGGCGAGGTCCAGAGCAGGGCCGTGGAGATCCTTCGCCAGGCAGCAGAACGCGAACTTACGAGCGGCAGAGGGCCGACCGGAGTCGCTGCTGCCGCCATTTATATCTCCTCAATCCTCGGGGGCGAACGACGCACCCAGCGTGAGGTCGCCGAGGTCGCCGGCGTGACCGAGGTCACGATCAGGAACAGATATAAGGAACTGGCTGAAAAGTTAGATATCGAGATAATCCTCTAATCTTTTTATTTCGGGCTCGTAGATCAGGGGTAGATCGTTACGTTCGCAACGTAAAGGCCGCGGGTTCAATTCCCGCCGGGTCCATCGTTTTTCAGACCTCCTGTGATAATCGATGCACCTCGACGGATCCGTCACGATCAGACCTCCCGTCAAGCGATGATCTGATCGTTGCTGCGTGGAACCCCGAACCATCTATCCCAGAGACGGGAAAATGGGCGTTTCTTCAGCAACAGATATATGGGACCGTCGACCACGTAATAATGGAGACTGACATTCAGTCTGCAGAAAAGGGCTCGTAGATCAGGGGTAGATCGTCACGTTTGCAACGTGAAGGCCACGGGTTCAAATCCCGTCGGGTCCACTGTTTTGCGATTTATTACATGCTACTCCCTAAAAAATAATATGAATTTAAGTTTTTGATTCACTCAAAGTAAAGGTCACCATCCTGGGTGATGTATACACCGATCTCCTCCCTGATATATCGTCCTCGAACCTGATCGGGATGTGAATCGCGAAGCCGGTTGATCAGGGTGAGCGTGTCATACTTGACCTTGATCTGATGTTTTTCAGCCTCCTTATAGATCGACGGACCGACAGTCAAAAGGTCGGTACCTGCTGGGATGGTGCAGAGTGCGATCGCGTCCAGGGTGTAAAGGAATCTGAGTGTCTCCTTTGCTCGCCGGATATTCTCCATCGCAGACTTCTCGATGGTACAGACATTGGCCTTTGAAGTCTCGATGATGTCGGCGATCTGCTGCTGGGTCATCCCCTGCTTCCGGTACCTGAGCACCTCTTTCTGCCGCTCAGTCAGCAACCCCTCTTTCATATACAATAACTAGTTCCAGACGATTAATAGATTTTCATTAACCAGCATCAAAGGATCCCACCAGAGGAGATGACGCGCACCGTTTTCTCACAGGAAAAACCTGTTTTTTTCATAATTTATGGATTTGAGTAGCAGAAATCGGAAAAAATTCAAAATGTTTATATTAGTATTGATTGTAATTACGTAGCATAAAGAGGTAAATCAATGGTTGTTAAAGTTGGAATTGCCAAATTAGGTAATATTGCAAGCGGCGTAATGGCCGAACTTCTTCTTGATGAGCGTGCAGACCGTGAAGACATGCAGACCTTCATGGCGACGAGCGGAACCAAGCTCCAGCCAGAAGACATCGACCGTGTTGTCTCAACAATGAAGGCATGGGAACCAGACTTCTGTATTGTCGTCTCCCCGAACGGCGTCCTCCCCGGACCAGTCGGTGCCCGTGACGAACTCCTGAAGGCAGGCATCCCCTGCGTGGTGATCACCGACGACATCACGACCAAGAAGGAAGGATGGGAAGCCCTGAAGGCCAGCTCGTTCGGATACATCATCATGAAAGCAGACGCCATGATCGGTGCCCGCCGCGAGTTCCTCGACCCAGTCGAGATGGCGGACTTCAATGGGAACCTCGTCAAGGTCCTGGCCCTGACCGGTGCCTTCAGAAAGCTGCAGACCGAACTCGACAAGGTCATCGACCAGGTCAAGGAAGGCAAGAAGGGTGCGGATCTCGTCCTCCCGAAGGTCGTCATGACCTCCGACAAGGCAGTCGACGGCGAGTTCTCAAACCCCTATGCACTGGCAAAGGCACGCGCAGCCTATGAGATCGCCCAGGCAGTCGCAGGCGTCAATGTCAAGGGTTGCTTCATGACCAAGGAATGGGAGAAGTACATTCCGATCGTCGCCAGCGCCCACGAAATGATGCGCCAGGCAGCAGCACTCGGCGATGAGGCCCGTGAGATCGAGAAGGCCGGCAACGGTATCATCCGCAAGCCCCACAAGAAAGACGGCACCATCGTCTCCAAGATCACGCTGATCAGCAAGCCTGAGTAAATCCACCACTCTTTTTTTACGTCCGGGTTTGTCGGGCGTACCGTCCAAATTCTTCAGGAAGCGTGAGGATCACTGGATTCAGATGGAGACGTTCCATAAACGCCGTATCTCCAGCTGAATGTATGTTTGGATTGATCCGTGCGATCATCGAACAGAACGCAGAGAAACCGCGATCACGCCCACCACGATCGAAGAAGAGCGAGGCATTAAAGGCTGAGGTCCCCAGCTCCGCATAGAACGAGAGGATCCTGAGCATCCCGGCAGCGAAGAGTTCAAGATACGGTTCGAGATCGTCGATCGTCGCGATGGGGAGAAGCGCCCGCACCTCCTGCTCGCCGAGCGGCACCGCGTGTGCAGTCCAGACGATCTCATCCCCAAACAGGTACCGGTCCGAGGAGCATTCCCGCTCTCGCAACACCTCCCAGTAGGTTCTCCGATGCCGGTCACGGTACCGTTCTCCAGCGGTCAGGTACATCTGCAGGAGCGGAGATGCCCTCCGCTCCACCAGTCCCTGCAGATGGGGATGAGCGATACTGGCCCCTGCTGAAGGGAGATAGTTCCAGTTGATGCTCGGGTACCCCTGATGACCATGCAGGGACTGAACCTGCCCGGTGAGGGCATCCATCAGTTGCTGCAGAAGAAAGGTCCTGACCTCATGGGCCGTTGTGATGACGGTCACCGTATGCCAGGGGGCATAGGGGTACAGGTTCGGGAAGGTGACGCTCTCCCCAACATGAATCCTCGTCCCGTCAGGAAAGACGGGCGTCATCGATTCGAGCGTTTCAGGACAGAACGGACATCCGACAGACGGGAGCGTAAATCCGGCCCCTCTGCCATTCAACCGCCTCTTCAACCGGGTAGGACTGATCGTGCACCGCAGACCAGTCAGGTGCTCCAGGCGGTACTGGATGATTCCACCTGCCACCCGCTGCTCCTCGATACTGAACATCGCTCTCCTGCTAACATGAGAGGGCGTCGGATATAATACCTGCAGGCATCGCCTGCGATCTGGTTGATGAGTGTGTTATCAAAAAAGGATGGGATTTATTTCACGGATGGACTTATACCACGTACTTGCCGAGCAGGCGGATCGAGGTGGTCATGTCCGGACCGAGTGGGGAACCGAAGATGATCTGGGTGACCCCTGCCTTGGTCAGGTCTTCACACTTCTGCTTGACCATGTCCGGGGTACCGGCGATGGTGAATGCATCGATCTCCTTGTCCCCGACCAGTTCGCCGACACTCTTGAAGTCGAACTTTCCGAGGGCTGCCTTGATCTTTGCAACATTATCGAGGTCGAGACCGTGGCGGGTGAGCAGTGGCTCAGGGGATCCTGCTGCGATGAATGCTGCAACGATCTTAGCCGCGTTCCGTGCCTTCTTCTCGTTCATGTCGATCGACATCGCGGTGTATGCCCCGATATCGAACTTCTTCTTGCCGACCTTCTCGTTGGCTGCCTTGATGATTGGGATGGCGACCGCAAAGTCCTTCGGGTTGGATGCATTGATCAGGGCACCGTCACCGATCGTCCCTGCGAGCTCGAGCACCTTTGGCCCCTGGGCACCGATGTAGACCGGGATGCCCTTCTTTCCGGGGAGGGTCACACCAGTCAGTTTGGCGCCGTCGTAGTCAAAGAACTGCATTCCGCTCTTCTTGATCTCCTCACCTGCGAGCAGTTTCCGGATCTGGACGACTGCCTCTTCCAGATGTCCAACAGGCTTTGATGCCTGAATTGCGAGCTTTGGAAGGGTAGAAAGGTCGCCGGGTCCAATGCCGAGCACCGCTCGTCCGTCTGAGATCTCGTTTAAGGTCGCCATGAACGATGCCATCGCGGCTGGAGTGTCAGTAAACGAGTTCATGATACCTGGTCCCATCTTGATCGAATCGGTCGCCTGAGCGATCGCTGCGAGAACCGGGTAGCAGTGGCGGTTATTATAGTGGTTAGTGATCCATGCAAAGTCGATATCCTTTGACTCTGCAAGCTTACAGAACTTGACAACCTGCTTTACATTCACGTTGCCGGGTACAAACTCTATTCCATAGGTCATGTGAACTTCACCTCACACTCTAGTACAATACACAAATTTAAATATGTTCCCTTTTTTGATCAGGAAGATCTGGGACATTCCACCCATTCCAGATATTTATTTCTGATTCCAGCATAATCCAGCCCGTTTTTTTTCAGGGACCAGTTCAAAAAAACAGGAACGCATCGGATATTTTAAAATTCAACATAGAATTACGATTTTCCCCCCAGAAAACGTCAATCAACCCAAGCCCATCCTTATGAATAGTACCAAATACCAATTTATTCAGATAACGCCTGTGACTGCACAGGCATTCAGCCAATTGTCTGGAGTCATTATGATCTGTACTCATCCCATCTCCCACTCACTTGAGAGACTGATCGCCCTGACTGAGCAGGTGCTGGAGATCGAGATCACCATCAAACGACTCAAAGAAACCCCGTATCGTGGGATGCTCCTCGACCCGTACACGTATGGCACGTATGAACCAGTCATCCTCGTCAGTACTGATTACCTGGGGATGCTGAAGGATTTCGTGATTGCCAAACACTGTTTGACACTGTTGTTGAAAGGGTCTGCCTTCAATACAGGAAATCTGAAGGTCCTCTCGTACAACGAGGAGTCGGCGTACCACGGGATGAAGCAGATCTACCTGGACATCCTCAAGGAGGACAGTGAAAGCGGGAGAAAGATCGAGACCACGAAACTGATCAGGATCCTCTTTCAGTTATACACTCATTTTTACGAGACCTGCGCTGAGGTTCCCTGGGATATCGTTGTCAACCGCTGGCTGTACCAGCACTGTCCAAAGATGCGAAAGGCACAGATGTATTATCTGATCAAGGAGGGAAAGCGAGACATGGCCGCTCTGCTCCAGTTCAAGGAATCGCTGCCAAAGAAGTTCTTCGTGATGAACAAGGCGATGTTCTATGCACGCGATCTGTACCTTGCCGATGCCCTCCCCTCAGAAGACCTGATGCCAGTCAAGAATATCCCACAGATGCAGAAGTTCGATCATCTGGAGGTGAAGGAGATGCTGACGACCCGCTGGACCAAATCGTCCTGGTACAAGACCAAACTGGTCGGGGATCAGATGAAGCGGATCCTTGAGGAGAATGTGTTATCAGACAACGAAAACCTCAAAGACGCCGCATACTTTACCGGGATCTTCAACCAGGGTGTTGCGGTCACCGATCTCTGGTGTTCGTTTATGCACATGGAGAACTGGTTCACCTGGGCATCCCCGGAGGTGCACAGGGTTACTGATGGACGAAAGGAGGAGATCGAGACCTCTGCACTCCAGGAGATCTTTGGAGACCTGATATGATCACACTCCTCCAGCATGGTTCTGGCGAGCAGGCCGGTCGAATCCTCCCCCTGCTCGATCAGTGGGACGTGACCTGCACCGTCCTGCACCTGTATGAAGGAGAAACGGTCCCCATTGAACAGGTCGAAGAACTGATCGTCCTCGGCGGGCTGATGAGTGTCAATGACGAACAGGAGTATCCCTTCCTCGCAGCAGAGAAGAATCTTATCAGGACGATGATCAAAGAGGGGAGGCCGGTCCTCGGGATCTGCCTCGGCGCTCAGATGATCGCGGCTGCCCTTGGCTACAGGGTCTTCGATATGACCCCGGAGCAGGGGTGGTACAGAGTCAGAAGAACACCTGGCGGCGATGCCTGGTTCCCTGCCGAGGTCCCGGTCTTTGAATGGCATCACCAGACCTTTGAACTCCCGGACGGGGCTACCCTCCTGTACCAGGGGGAAGGAACCTGTCCGCAGGGATTCATCTACCGATCCGCCCTCGGGGTGCAGTTCCACCCGGAGGCCACCATCCCGATCATCGATCACTGGACAGCCGGCCTCTCCCCTGCAGAAAGAGATACTATTATTCAGCAGTCGATGCAACGTGAGAATCAGAGCAATCTCTTATGCAGCACACTTCTCGCATGGTTTCACACGAGGCGATCGATCTCGACGGGATCGACGCCTTTCTGATCGACCTGGATGGGGTCATCTATACTGGGACAACTCCAATCCCAGGAGGGGCAGAGACCCTGACCCTGCTCGACCAGCTCGGCTATCGGGTGGTCTTTCTCTCCAACAGTACCCAGCGTTCCCGAGGCTCGATCCTGGCAAAACTGCAGTCGATGGGGATCACCGTCGATCGCTCCTCGATCTTTACCCCGCCTGTGGCAGCTGTCGCCCTGATCGAGGAAGAGGGTGGTGGCCGGTGCCGGCTCTTCACCACAGGAGATGTGCATCAGGACTTTGTCAGTTCTGCAATTGAGATCCCATCCTCCGGCGGGGTGGACTATGTGGTGATCGGGGACGCCGGGGACCGCTGGACAACCGCACTGCTGACCGATGCGTTCCGGTGCGTGCAGGACGGGGCCAGGCTCCTCGCCCTGGAGAAAGACCGGTACTGGATGGGCGGTGACGGACTCCGTCTATCGGCCGGCCCGTTCGTCGCAGCGATCGAGTACGCCACGGGGGTCACCGCAACGGTGCTGGGCAAACCATCTCTCCAGTATTTCCACCGGGCCCTGCAGAGTATCGGAGTCAGCCCGGAGCGGGCGGCGATGATCGGTGATGACATCACCACCGACATCGGGGGAGCTCAGCAAGCCGGGCTGAAAGGGATCCAGGTCAGGACCGGAAAGTACAGCGAGGAGGCGATCCGGGGATCAGGGGTCACCCCCGATCTTCTGATCGATTCGCTGGCTTCGCTGCAGATGATACTGAGGAGAGGCTGAACCCGGGATGACTCCCAGGCACCTCGCCGGATTTCTGCTGCTCATAACCCTCTGCCTCATTGCTGCAGGCTGTATTGGTGGGGTGCTCACCCCTGCTGGAGGCGTGGTATACCCGCATATCGTCCCCGATCCAGGGGCTACCACACCCCAGCCACCAGAGTACACATTCAAGTTCCAGGAGACGACCTTCTCCTCCTCGATACAGGTCGACGGGCCGGCCTATGCCGGGGCCGTCCATGCAAACAAGACCGTGCTCCTCTACAAGGAGATGCCAGACCAGGAATGGATCGGCGGATCGTACCTTGCAGAGATCAACGATCCCGCACAGACAACCTTCTATCAGCAGTTGCTGGCCGGGTTCCGGGATGCCAAAGAGCGGCATCATCTCGACTCCGATGCCTACCTGGAGTTGATCACCGCGTTCGTCCAGCAGATCCCGTATAAAAGTGTGGATGGAGCAGGGGCGAAGTTCCCGATCCAGACCTATCAGGATCAGGCAGGGGACTGCGATGATAAGAGTCTGCTGCTGGCCGCCCTTCTTTCAGCAGAGAATTATAATGTCTCACTGCTGGTCTTCCCTGCAGAAGAGCATATGGCGATCGGCGTCAACTGCTCAGGAGAGGGATACCAGAAGAGCGGGTACGCCTTCATCGAGGCGACCAATCTGAGTTATGTTGGAGTCCCACCGGAGACGCTCGAAGGCGGGGTAGTGCTCCGGTCGGCTCCGCTGATCGTCAGGGTAGGAAACGGCACCGAGGGGTTCACTCAGATCGACAAGACCAGTGCGATCGCATCCGCACGCGACAGCGCAGATCAGCAGGCACAGGCCCTGGCACCCACCCTGAACGATCAGAAGATTGCCCTCGCTTCAGCAGGGCAGATCCTCAATCAGCAATACGCTGCAATCGCTACGATGACGGCGGGTAAGGCCCGGCAGGATCTGGCCGATCAGTATAATCAGGACCTCGTCCGGTACCAGCAGCAGGAGGCCGACTACAACGCCAGCGTCGACAGGTACAACCACTACGGCAGTGTCCACAACTATATCATCACTCACCAGTACGACCGTGAAGGTACGTACCGATGGCTGCAGAACAATGCCCCCACCCTGTTACCGGTATGAGTCAGAAGGTCGATGCCCGAGGTTTGTCCTGCTGCGAAGACTGACTGCTCTGCAGGTACGTCAGCCTGCTGATCTGCGATCTGCGCCAGACAAGCGGGTACGCTGCGGCCCGTTCTGCAAGCAGAGTGAATGTTGTCCGTTCCATACAGAGAGATGATGCGTCTGATACAGATATGACCAGAGGGAAGCGGGGTGAAAGTATCAGATTGGAGAGAACCCAACAGTTCATCATCCAAAAAAAAGTCCCCTGTTTTGATCTATCCCATTCAAATCATTTTAAGAAGAAGATCGAATGAAAGAAAAAAGAGGTGCCAGGAGATGAAACACATTTCCTTCATTGTATCGCCGGAATCTGGTTAATCTGTCTTCATAGATTCCTCTAAAGAAGAAACGTAACGATGGCCACGACAACGAAGATGATGACGAGCCATTTCGCGATCTCCATGGAGAAGCCGGCTATTCCCCGTGCACCCAGAATAAAAAAGACCAGGGCCAGTACAAGGAAAAATATGGCAAGACCGATCAGATCAGCCATCTTTTTGTCTCCCCTACTTCTTCTTCAGTTCCGATGCGGCCTGGTGTGCCGCGATTTTCGCATCTGAAACTGTCTTGTGGACACCTGTCTTTACATCATCTGATATCTGTGGTTCAATCACCCCTGCATCTTTTCCAGCATTATGAACGACAACCTTTACATCATCAATTACAGCATGTGCAGCCTCATTGGCGTCATCTAAGGCATTTTTAACTTTTACTTTTAAATTATCAGTCATGTTCTTTCCAACTCCCATCCTGGATTTGATCGTTTTGGATAATTGTATTTGTATAGAGTAGAGTATATACAAATTTCAGGACGTATCCCAGTATAGCATCAAGGTATTTAATCCTTACCAGATCGGTGTTCCAGTTCAGCATCCTTTTCTGGCAACCACATCGTTCAATCCCGGTCTCCCCTGCTCACAGCCATTCGAGGAGAAGAAGAAAGAGATCAAATCAAAAAAAATCGATTTGGAGATGCAACACCTTTCCTGCACTGCATCACCGAACCCGACTCTGTTTTTGTTTTTAAGATCTCGCTACAGGAGGAATGTAACGATGGCCACGACAACGAAGATGATGACGAGCCATTTCGCAATCTCCATGGAGAAGCCGGCTATTCCCCGTGCACCCAGAATAAAAAAGACCAGGGCCAGTACAAGGAAAAATACGGCAAGACCGATCAGACCTGCCATCTTTTACGTCTCCCCTACTTCTTCTTCAGTTCTGATGCGACCTGATGTGCCCTGATTTTAACGTCGGAAACAGCCTTGTGAGCACCGGTCTTTACATCATCTGATGCCGGCGATGCTTCCACCCCAGCATCTTTTCCTGCGTTATGGACAGCGACCTTTGTATCATCAATTGCGGCATGTGCAGCCTCATTGACGTCATCTAAGGCTTTTTTGGCTTTTACTTTTAAATTATCAGTCATGTTCTTTTCAACTCCCATCCTGGATACAATCTTTTTGGATAGTTATACTTGTATATAACAAGTCATATACAAATCTCAGGACGTACCCCCCATAGAGCGAGACAGTATATATCTCTTTCTGAGCTCTGCTATGATGCATCGTCTCCCGCTGACATCCACACCCTTCTTCCCGGTCATCCCGTGTCGGAATGAATTCTGAACTGTGGTTCAGACCATATTATCATCGTGATGATGCATCGATGCAGGCTCAGACATCTGAAAAGGGCCCTGCCCCAAAAAGATGAAAGCAATGATGCCAGGTATCATAGGTCCATCTCCCGACCCACCCAGGTGTGAGCTGTTCAGGAAGACCGCAATCCATTTATCTGGAATCCGCTCTTTAGAGATCATAGTCACAGGGAGAACGGGAATGGATGAGACAGCAGAGCAACACCGGGAACGTCAGGAGATGGTAAGCACCCAGATCGCAGCCCGCGGGATCACCGATTCCCGATTGTTAACGGTCCTGAGAACGGTCCCCCGCCACATCTTCGTCCCTGAGGAGTGGCGGCACCAGGCCTATCTGGATACACCCCTTCCGATCGGGGAGGGGCAGACGATCTCACAGCCGTACATCGTCGCCCTGATGACAGCCCTGCTTGAACTGAAACCCACCGACCGGGTGCTTGAAATCGGCACCGGGAGTGGGTATCAGGCCGCCATCCTCGGGCTGCTGGCGGAAACGGTGATCTCGATCGAACGAATCCCTGTTGTTGCTGCCCGTGCAGAGGAACACCTGCGACAGATAGGGCTCACCAATGTAGAGGTGCTTGTAAAGGACGGCACCGACGGCTATTCCCCTGGGGCTCCGTACGATGCAATCCTCGCCACCGCCGGCACGCCATCAGTCCCGCCCCCACTTTTGGAGCAGCTGGCCGATCACGGCCGGCTCGTCGCCCCGGTCGGGGGACAGGACCTGCAGGAGCTCGTGCTGATCCGAAGGGAGGGCGACCGGTATGAGGAATATCCAGAAGGGGCGGTCAGGTTTGTACCGCTGATCGGTGAGCATGGCTGGTGAACAGGCGATCATCGACCTGACCAGATCGCTCTCGCCTGATATGATGGTCTTTCCCGGAGACCCGGCGGTCAGGTTCACCAGCATCGACGAGGCAGGGGCGACGATCACCTCCCTCTCGCTCTGTTCCCACAGCGGCACCCATATCGATGCTCCGCACCATTATTATAAAGACGGCGCTGGCGTCGACCAGATCCCGCTCACCCACCTGATCGGACGGTGCAGGGTGATCGACCTGCAGGTTGCAGGAGATGAGATCACCGCTGCCGACCTGTCAAAGAGGCTCTGCGGGGCCACCCGGGTGCTGATCAGAACCTGGTTCTCAGAGAAAACCACCTTTGACCAGCACTATCCTGCGCTCAGCCGCGAGGCCGCAGCCCTCCTCTGCAGGGAGAAGGTGATCTGCGTCGGGGTCGATACCCCCTCAGTAGAGCCGTTCACCGGCGATGGAAGCGTTCACCGGAAGCTCCTCGGGGAGGGGATCGCGATCATCGAACTGCTGGACCTATCCAGAGTTGCCGGGGGAGAGTACTGGCTCACCGCCCTTCCGCTCCCCCTCAAAGGACTCGATGGGGCACCGGCGAGGGTCGTCCTGCTCAAGAATTATCACGGAGAAGGATCATGAATCTTATCGCAGAATCAGCAGCACTCCTCGGAGAGAAGCTCGACCGGAGCGGATGCGAGGATGGTATCGTCGTCATCGATGTGAACCCGGATGCAGAGCACTGCCCGTATGAACGCGGGGCCTGCATGGAGGGAGCCTTCGGAGGGAGAACTGCCCAGTTTGTCACGAATTCACCGATCCGGGCCGCCCCGAAGGTCTCGGATATGGTAGGGGCCCCACTCCCCAATGAGAATGAGCGGGCGGCAGCCTGTTCGGTGATCAATGCGGTGGCCGGCTTTCTCTGCCTCTCGCGCCGGCTGAAGGGGTGCGAGAAGAGCAATCACCCCCTCTGTCTGGCGGCCCTGACCCAGGAACTGACTGAAAAGATGGTCTACTGCATCGGAGATCTCAGAGAGATCCCGACGGCGCTTGGAAGCAGGGTCGTCGACACACCCGAAGCCGCAGATCTGCTGCTGGTCTCGGGCGACGGGATGATCAGTGAACTGGGTATGGCACTGATCGACCAGTACCGGGGGAAGAAAGAGATCCTGCTGCTGACGCCCTCCACAGCCGGCGTCGCAACGATGCAGAAGTTTCCGCACTGGTGCCCCTATGGCCGGTGAACAAACCTGATATTCCCAGACCGATAACTATTCTATCATGCTTTTCGGGTCTTCAGGAATACGGCGCAAATTCGACCAGACACTGGTCGACCTCGCGCCAAGGGTCGGTGCTGCCATGGCGCAGGACCGACAGACCGTGCTGGTCGGGACGGATACCCGCACCACCAGCAGGCTCCTTGCAGATGGTGTGATTGCAGGGCTCATCTCTGCCGGGGCATCGGTGGATGTCTGCGGGGTGGCGCCGACCCCGACGATCGCGTATGGTGCACGCACACAGGGTGCAGGGTGTATGATCACGGCCTCGCACAACCCCGAAGCCTACAATGGACTCAAACTCTTCAACCCGGACGGTTCCTCGTATACCCTGGCCCAGCAGCAGGAGATCGAGGAAATGCTGAAAGGAGAGGACCGGTGGGCAGCATGGAACAAACAGGGACGGTTGCGGCAGGTGGATGCTATCGCCGTTCACACTGAAGCGATCCTCGATCAGATCACCCCAAAGAAGGAGATCACCGCCATCGTGGATTGTGGGAACGGGGCGGGATGCACCGTCACCCCCGATCTGCTCAAAAGAGCAGGGGTGAAGACGATCTGTCTGAACTGCAATCCGCGGGGAAGGTTTGCCCGTCCATCAGAACCACTTAAAGAGTCGTTTCCCTACCTCCCCGACCTGATCCGAAAACGCGGCGCGACCTGTGCGGTGATGCACGACGGTGATGCAGACCGGATGATGGCCTTCGATGATAAGGGGCGGTATATCGGCGGCGACCACATGCTGATGCTGCTGACCAAATACCTGGGCGCCGCCCATGTGGTCACCACCTCAGACGCCTCGATGGCGATCGAAGAGATCGCAGAGGTGCGGAGGACCCCGGTCGGGGACAGTTTCGTCTCCGAGGAATTGCTCAGGTGGGGCGAGTTTGGCGGAGAACCCTCCGGCGCCTGGGTCTTCCCCGACATATCGCTCTGCCCGGATGGTCCGTATGCGGCGGCCCTCCTCTGTGAGATCGCCAGTGAGTGGAAGATCTCAACGGTGATCGACGAGATGCCGAACTACCCGATCCTGCGCGAATCCGTGCAGGTCGATGATGCACGGGGGATCCTGACCAGACTCGGCGCAGAGAACCCGACCGATGGGCTTCGAATCGAGGAAGAGGGTGGATGGTGCCTGATCAGGGCCAGTGGTACCGAGCCGAAGGTCAGGCTGACAGCAGAGGGAACGACCCCGACCAGAGCAAAGGCGATGCTCGTCAGAGGGCAGGACCTGCTGAAGAAGGGAAGAGCAAAGGAGTGAGAATATGGAATGTGTGATACTCGCAGCAGGTGAAGGGAAACGGATGCGTCCGCTGACTGGTCAGCGGCCAAAGGTGATGCTCCCTGTTGCAAACAGACCGATCCTTGAACATCTGATGGTCGCTGCCGCAGAGGCCGGGATCAAAAAGTTCGTCTTTGTGGTCGGATATGGTGAGCGGGAGATCAGGAACTACTTTAAGAACGGAAAGGCTTGGAATGTCTCGATCAGGTATGTGACACAGCGGCAGCAGCTCGGGACCTCGGATGCGTTAAAGGCCACCGAAGGGCTGACCTCAGGCAAGTTCCTGCTGATGAACGGGGATATGATCGTCAGTGCTTCAGACCTCGTCACCCTCTGTGAGATGGATGCCCCGGTGATGGGGATCCACAGGACCGATCATCCCCAGGATTTTGGGGTTGTGACCTGTGAGAATGGGCTGATCACCGGGCTTGAGGAGAAGTCGCAGCATCCGAAGAGCGACCTGATCAATGCCGGAGTCTACCTCTTCGATCAGACGATCTATCCACTTATCAACGCAGTCGGCCTCTCCAGCAGGGGGGAGTATGAACTTACCGACGCCCTCGACCTGATGATCAGGGAAGGGCAGCTGGCCGCCCACCCCCTGAAGGTCTGGCTGGACATGGGCTACCCCTGGGACCTGCTCGATGCCAACACCCGGCTCTTATCGGTCCTCTCTCCAGTGCAGGAGGGAGAGGTCGAGGATGGGGTCACCATCCATGGCGCTGTCAGCATCGGGGCTGGCACCGTCATCAAGGCTGGCACGTACATCGAAGGGCCGTGTGTGATCGGAAAGGACTGCAAGATCGGGCCGCATGCGTACATCCGCCCCGGGACCGCTGTCGGCGACCGATGTCATATCGGCCACTCCAGTGAACTGAAGAACTCGATCATCATGCCAGAGACCAAGATCCCACACTTCAACTACCTCGGCGATAGTATTGTTGGCAGCGGATGCAACTTCGGGGCCGGAACCAAACTGGCCAATGTCAGGCATGATCATGGGATCATCAAAGTCTGCGGCAGGAGCACCGGTCGGAAGAAGTTCGGTGCGATCGTCGGGGACAATGTACAGTTCGGGATCAACTGCTCGGTGAACGTCGGGACCGTCATCGGCAGTGACTCAAATATCGCCCCCCATTCATTTGTCGAAGGGTGGATCGAAGATAAGACCAACATCCAGTCATAGGTGAAACGTAATGCAGGCAGTTATTCTGGCAGCAGGGGAGGGGACCCGGCTGCGGCCGCTGACCCGGTCGCGCCCAAAGGCTCTAACCCCGGTTGCAAATACCCCGATCATCGAGTATGTGATCAAAGCGCTCCAGATGAGCGGGATACGGGATATCATCGTCGTGGTCGGATATCGCAAGGAGCATGTGATCAGGTACCTGAACATGCTCGACGTTCAGGTCAGGGTGGTGGTGCAGGAGAAGCAGCTCGGCACAGCCCATGCACTGCGGTATGCAGAACCCTTCCTTGAGGGCGATTTCCTGCTCCTCTCCGGTGATAACTACATCGATCCACGATCGATCCAGCAGATGATCAAAGAGAAGAACGCTGTGCTGGTCACTGACCACCCCTCCCCCTCGAACTTCGGAGTGGTGATGGTCAAGGACGGGTATATCTGCGAGATCCGGGAGAAACCAGCCGACGCCCGCGGGTTCATCGTCTCCACCGGCGTCTATTCGCTGGACCGGTCGTTCTTCAAGTATATCGTCGGAAATGAGATCCCAGATGCGTTGCAGGCGATGCTGAATGCAGGCGAACAGATCAAAGCGATCCAGGCGTTCGACTGGCAGGATGCGATCTATCCCTGGGATCTTCTCCAGATGAACGCACGGCTCCTGAAGAATATCGATGGAACCAGGGCCGGAACGATCAGCAGAAGCTCCAAACTCTACGGCCTGATCCATATAGGGAAGGGAACCACCATCGGACCAAACACCTACATTCAGGGGCCGGTCTCGATCGGAAACGACTGCCATATCGGACCGAACTGCTGTATTATGCCCAACACCTCGATCGGCTCCCGGGTCACAGTCGACCCACTCACCTACCTCGGCAACTCGCTGATCATGGATGATGTGGTGGTTGGCTCACATTCCCGGATCCTGGATGCAGTGATCGGGGAAGCCTGTACGCTTCGCGACCACACCACCACCTGGTCCCATGAGGCCATCTTTGAACTGGAGCACCAGTTCATGAAGGCCACCTTCGGAGCGGTCCTCGGTGACCGGGTCAGTTCGGCCCCATTCACAATCCTCAAAAACTGCATCATCGGGAACAATGTCTCGATTGAAGAGGGGAACACCACGATATCAGGCGTGGTCGCAGACAACTCGGTGGTGATATGACGTGTGCGGAATTGTAGGATATATCGGGTTCCGGCGGGCGGCCCCGGTGGTCGTTAACGGGCTCAAGAAACTGGAGTACCGCGGGTATGACTCGTTCGGAATCGCAGTCAACAATCCAAAGATGCAGGTCTTCAAGAAGGAAGGGCGGATCTCAAAGAACGAGAAGGCCGCCAGCCGGCTCCCCGGCCATATCGCGATCGGGCACACTCGCTGGGCCACGCATGGCATCCCCAACGATATCAATGCCCACCCGCATCAGGACTGCACCAAAAAGATCGCGGTGGTCCATAATGGAATCATAGAAAACTATGCCGAACTGAAGCGGCAGTTGATCGGGAGAGGGCACACGTTCATCTCCGAGACCGACACCGAGGTGATAGCTCACCTGATCGAAGAGGCCTACAAAGGCGATCTCCAGGCGGCGGTGTACCAGGCAATTCAATACCTGCAGGGTTCATATGCCCTGCTGGTGACCGTCGAAGGGGAGGATAAGATCGTCGCGGCACGGGACAGCAGTCCGCTGGTCCTGGGGGTTGGGGACGGGGAGTTCTTTGCAGCCTCAGATGTGACCCCTCTGCTCGAGTTCACCGAACGGGTGATCTACCTTGAGGATGGAGACCTCGCCACCCTGACCCCAGAGAAGAGCGAAATCTTCCACAACGGGGTACCGGTCGAACGATCGATCGAACTGATCGACTGGTCGATTGAGAACGTCAAGAAGGGGGGGTTCGAACATTACATGCTCAAGGAGATCTATGAACAGCCGCAGGTCTTCTACAACACGATGATGGGGATCACCCCCGACCAGATCCCTCCCGAACTGAAGCAGTCGGACGAGGTGACGGTGGTGGCCTGTGGCTCCTCATACCACACCGGCCTGATCTTCAAGTATCTGCTCGAATCGATCTGCAGGATTCCGGTCAGGGCTGAACTCGGTTCCGAATTCAAATATTTCACCCCACCAATCAAGGGTCTGGTGATGGTGATCACACAGTCCGGTGAGACCGCCGACACGCTGGCCGCGCTGAAGAAGGCGAAGGCCTATAACTGTCCGACCCTGGCCATCACCAACGTTCTCGGCTCGACGGTGACCAGGATGGCGGACCATACTCTCTTCATGCGAGCTGGCCCGGAGATCAGTGTCGCCGCCACCAAATCATTCATCGCGCAGCTGGCAGTGCTGATGCAGATCGCGAACCTCCTCCATGATGGAGACCTGACCGGGGTGCTGACCCATGCAAACAGTGTGATCGAGGAGGCCCTGCTGACCGATACCAAAAAGGCAGTGGAGATCTGCAGTCCTGCAGAGCATATCTTCTACGTTGGCAGGGGACTCTTCTACCCGATCGCCCTCGAAGGGGCACTGAAGATGAAGGAGATCTCGTACATCCATGCAGAAGGCTACGCTGCCGGCGAGTTGAAGCACGGTCCCTTCGCACTCCTCTCCCCACAGACCCCAGTGGTCGCCCTCTGCTCGCCTGGGAATACCTATCCGGTGATGGTCTCCAATATAAAGGAGATGAAAGCCCGCGGCGCACCGATCATCGCGATCGGTGTGAATGGGGACCTGGAACTCTCCGAGATCGTCGACGTTTTCATCCCGATCCCTGAATCACATGAACTCGTACAGGTGCTGGCCACCTCAGTGGTGTTGCAGATGCTCGCCTATCATACCGCAGTCGCCCTGAACCGTGATATCGATAAACCCAGAAACCTGGCCAAGAGCGTTACTGTCGAGTGAACGCCCCTTTTTTTCGATCATATGCAGACCAGACCGAAAAGGTCGTCGCCCAGATGTCGCTTTTGCGATCGATTATGCTTATAAAAACTGAAATGGCAGGAGACGATAATGGTCACGCCCGAAACCCGGAACAGAATCTCCGGGTTTTATCTGCCAGTATCTCCTACGCTGGAGAGCTATGAAAGTCACCGGGATCAGCAGGGATCTCCTCGATCTCCTCCTTGAGATGGGAAAGGACCGCCATCCCTATGAATTTGTCGGGCTGTTGAGCGAGCGGGACGGGGTGATCGACGAGATCTCCCTGGTACCGGGCACCATCAGCGGGGAGACCTCAGCCAGCGTCTTCATGGAGATGATGCCCCTGGACACCCACAAGTGTGGGTCCGCCCACAGCCACCCCAATGGGGTGCTGTATCCCTCCGATGCGGATCTATCGTTTTTCCCCCGGGCAGGACGTTATAACCTGATCATCGGGTATCCCTATGATGAAGTGGACTGGGTCTGTTTTACAGCAGATGGCGAGCGTTACCCGCTTGAGGTGATCCCATAAGGCGCATCGTCGCAACCGGGACCTTCGACCTCCTCCACCCCGGTCACCTCTTCTATCTGCAGGAGTCGAAGAAACTCGGGGACGAACTGTATGTGATCGTGGCCAGGGACCGGAATGTCAAGCACAAACCCCGACCGATCATCCCGGAAGAGCAGCGGCTGCAGATGGTTGCAGCATTAAAACCGGTGGACCATGCCCTGCTCGGGGACACCACCGATATGTTCCGGCCGATCGAGGCGATCAGGCCGGACGTGATCACACTCGGGTTCAATCAGAACTTCGACCCGGCAGTGCTGACCGAAGCGTTGAAGGCCCGGTCACTCTCTGCTGAGGTGGTCAGGATCGGTGGCTACGGGGACCGGGTGCTCTGCAGCTCCAGAAGGATCGTGCAACGGGTCATCGAGACCCGGGGGCCATCGCTTCGGGTCGGACAGAACACTGACCCTGAAGATCTCTGACGACTGATTCTCCGAGGTTCGATGCGTCGACGAGTGCGGTTGGGTGGCCCTCAATCCCCCCATACCGGTCCATCCCGTTCACAGTCAGCCGTTCATAGTCTGCAAACCCAAGGCCATGAAAGAATGCGGTCATCACCGGAAGGGCTGCATCGAAGACGGTCTCCTTGGAGAGACCGGCGGTCGAGAGGAAGACCCCGCGCCGGCAGGCAGGATCGGCCAGTTTCTCCGGCCGGGTCTTTAAGATCCAGCGCTGTGCCCAGAGATACTGTCCCCGGTCGACCAGCGCCTTCAGTTCCGCGGTGATCCCCATACTGTAGATTGGAGAGGCAATCACACAGCAGTCGATGCCGGCCATCCGTTCGATCAGTGGGATGGCATCGTCATGCAGCACGCAGATCCCGGTTTTATGGCAGGCGTTGCACCCCCTGCACGGACGATACTGTAGATTGATCAGCACCACCTTTTCAATCTCACCCCCAGCCTCCTGAGCCCCGGCAAGGAAGTGATCGAGCAGCACCTCAGTGTTGCCATGCCGATGTGGAGATCCAAGCACACCGAGCACCCGAACTGCGGTCATGAAGAGAGACGCTCCGTGATCAGGGCGATCGTCTGATCGGCGATCGCTTCGGCCTCTGTCCGTGCGGTCGGATGGGCCTTGACTGCCCCGGCCTCGTCGACCCCGTTGATCAGCAGATACTTCATCTCCGGGTCCCGGATAGCGCTGACATGGAAGAAGCACTTCACCGAGGGGAGAGCTCCATCGAAGACATACGGCCAGGTCTGCCCGGCAGTCGCGATCAACAACCCTACCCGTTTCCCGACCCGTTCAACCGGGATGACCGGGAGATGCAACACGTACTTCCGCGACCGGAAGACCTGAGCCCGATCGATCAGAGCTTTGACCTGTGCACAGACCCCCATACAGTAGATGGGCAGGGCCACTATCACGACATCTGCATCGACAATCGAATCATAAAGGGGGGTCATGCCGTCGTCCTGCACGCACCGGTTCAATCTCTCACAGGCATTGCACCCCTTACACGGGTGCACATCCGCCTCGTTCAGCACCACCTTCTCCACCACGACGCCGTCCTTCTTCTCCATCGCTGCAATAACCCAGTCGAGGAGGGTCTCAGAGTTTCCGTGCCGGCGTGGGCTTGCGGCAAAGGCGAGCACCTTGATCTCCATAGTCTCTGCTATTTGCAGATCTGAATTAAAAAAGGTTGTTCATTAGAGATCGACCCCATGAGGGGTCAGACCGATTTATAGCAGAGGTACCAATCCTTGCACTCATAGCCCTCGCCAGCACGGGCCTTCATCTGGGCGACTGTCTTTGGCGGGGCGACGACGACCTTCTCGCCAGGCTGCCAGTTGACAGGCGTTGAAACCCCATGGGCGTCGGTGGTCTGCAGGGCCTTCACCAGGCGGATAATCTCAGGGATATATCGACCATTCGTCTGCGGGTAGTAGATCATTGCCCGAAGGATCCCCTTGTCATCGATGAAGAAGACAGAACGGACCGTCGCGGTGTTTGACATCGCCGGATGGATCATCCCGTATCGTGACGCTATCCGCATATCGAGGTCTGCAATCACCGGAAACGGGATCTCGACACCCATCTTCTCCTCGATCGCATGGATCCAGGCGAGATGTGCGGAGACACTGTCAATGGAGAGACCAATCAACTGCACATTCAGTGCCTTCAACTCATCAGCGACTGCGGCAAAACCCATGAATTCGGTTGTACAGACCGGCGTAAAGTCAGCTGGATGTGAGAAGAGGACGACCCACTTCCCTTTCAGATCAGAGAGTTTCAACTCACCCTGTGTGGTCAGGGCGGTAAAATCTGGCGCAGGTTCACCGAGGATCGGCATCGCCGCGTACTCATCTTCACACCCGCATCCACATGCATCTTCAAGTTCCATTCCAAAAACCCCTTACTTCTTACAGATCTCTTCTGCTGCAGCCCTGCCATAGACATAGGCCGGCATCCCCGCGAGCAGGAACGTGACACGGAGCGCTTCTTCAATCTGATCGAGGGTGACCCCGAGATTTGCAGCCCCGGCCAGTTGTGCCCGAACAGCATGCTGATCACGCATCGCCGCCGCAACAGCGATGGCAATCAACTTCTTCTGCTGGCGCGAGATCGCACCATCTGCCCAGACCAGCTGGTCCAGACCCATCACACTTGCAAACAGGTCAGGGTTGGTATCCTTGAGATCCTTGAAGATCTTTGGCACCTTGCCGATCTTCTCTTCCAGTTCATTCATCTTCTGATCCATAGAATCACTCTCTGATAGTCATCGGTTCACCGCAGCAGATCAGTTCGCCGCCGCCGACTTCCTTGACTTCCACAACATTTCCACAGATATTACAGACGTAAACCTGCCCAACTTTCGATACATTCACCATAATGATCTCCCATGTTCCGGCACTGCCGGATCTCTTCTGAAATACCCCAATTACTGAGCGCTGTCCCCTCTCTTCGGAGGGTGCTGCACATCTTCGACGGTCTTGATGTCAGGCCTGATATGCGTCATCGGGAAGCACTGGTACTCTTCGCACGAGCACTTCGGACACTTCCGCAGGTCCTGTTCTGTATCCGAGAGTTCGGTTTCATAACCGCAGTCGATACAGACATATTTTCCTGGACTAACCTTGTTCCCTGCTTTAACATGATCTCCTTCTGTCAGAGTTCTCACCGAATGGTTCATAGACACCTGAACTATATATGAATTGCGTTATTGACCATTTTTCCTTCATTACGCTGAATTCTGACAGCAGATCTTATATTATGCTGCGATAATACAGACTGCCATGGAGAAGAGAGTCATTGGGATACTCGGCAGCCCGCTTGAAGAGGGGAACACCGCATTGCTTCTGGATACTGCCCTTCAGGGGGCTGAAAAAGCCGGATGCGCCGTCGAGAAGATCATCGTCTCGCAGATGCAGATCTCTGGATGTATGGAGATGATGCACTGTAAAGACCACCCGATCTGCGAAGTCGAGGACGATATGATCCCGGTGTATGGGAAGATCAGAGACTGCGACGGATTGATCATCGCCACCCCGATCATGACGATGGGGATACCAGGTGAACTGAAGTGTTTTATGGACCGGTTCCAGGTCTTCTTTATGGCAAAGTATGTCAGACGGCAACCACTGGTCAGTGCAGAGCGTGAGAAGCAGCGACAGGGACTCTTCATTGCGATCTCAGGGATGAACAGGAAGGACGTCTTCTCCGGGGCATTGCTGAGTGTGGCTGCATTCTTCGACATCATCGGGATGAGATTTGCCGATCAGTTGCTGATCAATGACATGGACCAGAAACAGAACCTGCGCAACTACCCGGACCTGGTCGACGAGGCGTATACAAAGGGAGAGACACTCGGGAGACTGCTGATCAGCACCCCCTGATCCTCAGATCAACCCCTGCTCCTTCATCGAGAGAAATCCCTTTTTAGAGATGATCAGATGGTCGAGAACCGCGATGCCAAGAATTTTACCGGCCTCGACCAGTTGCCTGGTCACGGCCCGATCCTGCTCGCTCGGGAGCAGGGACCCGGAGGGGTGGTTGTGGACGAAGATCACCGAGGCCGCCCGGTCGGTGATCGCATCGGCGAATGCCTCACGAGGATGGATCTGGCTCTGATTCAGCAGACCGACGGTGATCGTCCGGACCTTGACCATCTCGCCAGCACCATTCATCGTGATGCTGATGAAGTGTTCCTGCTTCTCCTCCCGCAGGTCGGGAAGCAGAGGCAGTACATCCTCGGGTCGCTGGATCCTGACTGGCTCCTCCTCGATGTACCGCCGGGCCAGCTCAAAACAGGCCAGCAACTGGCAGGCTTTGACATGACCGATACCGGGGATTTTTGCCAGGGTCGAGTAGTTGAGCTCCGGGTAATCCCTGTTCAACTGTTCCTCCACCACCGTTGCGACGGAGAGCACCGAGTGTCCATGCACTCCCTTACCGATGATCGCGGCGATCAGTTCCCGGTCGGTCAGAACAGAAGCCCCGCGCTTCTGGATCTTCTCCCGCGGCCGCTCGATCACCGGGATCCCGCTGATCTGCACAGGTTGAGATTCAGCAACCACCCGGTACTTCACAGGCTTCACTGATCTCTTTATAGAAAGGAACCCCCTGAAAAAGATTCTGAACTGATCTTCGTGATGCCGTGTATCGTATCGGTATCCCCCAGTCGACATTCATTCTGTTCAATCCATCGACTTCCCTATTCATCGTAAGGAACGGTCCATCTTATACTCGATTTAGGCTTGATGGGAGACGAGACGACAGACGCAGAATCTGTTGCGTGAGAAGGTAAACAAGGAGCATTTAAGAGCAACTCAAGGATATCAGGGCGGTAAAAAATATATTAATCAGGGGGGTGACAAATCCCCCCCGGAAATCACAGCGAGTGCGTGCTGTGATGCATGAGGCAAAATGTTCTGGTTCGAGTGTAGACCATGATGAGTGAATGGGTAGCCAGATGGTGCGTGGGTGTGAATACAGGATACCAGTATCACATACGCATAGCAGAGACAGAAGATCGTCTGCTGATCATAGGGAGTACATGTCCAGGTTGGCCCATCCAAATCATCTCTGTTGGACGACAACACTGCCCGGAGCTCCGGATACCCGAATAGACATGGGCAGCGACGCCGGGTGCGTCCGGGCCAGGTGCGAGTCTATCGATATTCGCGTCGTATGTGTTCATTACTACGTTCCTGTTCACCTTTGTGAACACATAGTATAGAGTAGGGAAGGTAATATACCCTGATTTTGCGTCAGATTTTGCCGCATTTTTCCCCATCACTGCAGGTTTGAGATCACAGACACCTCAAAACCAGGGACCCTAATTGTACAGAAAACGGCATGATCCCCAGACATTTAAACAAGTGTTCTGGACCTCATGAAGAACCTTTAAGTAGCATATTTCCTGATACACTATAGATTATGGCAACAGAAGACGATGCATTAGAAGCCTTTGCAGGCGAATCTCAGGCGAACAGAAAGTATCTGGCCTTCTCAGAGAAGGCTGTTGGAGAGGGGTTCGCCAATGTCGGAAAACTCTTCCTCGCGGCTTCAGAGGCTGAGGCGATCCATGCCAGGCGGCTACTGCAGGTGCTCGGTGCCGTGAAGTCGACCGCCACAAACCTTGAGGGATCTGTCGAGGGAGAGACTCATGAGTACACCGAGATGTACCCACAGTTCGTCAGGGACGCCGAGGCAGAGGGACGCATGGACGCGGTGATGGCATTTAAACATGCAATGAAGGCCGAGGAGGTCCACGCAGGGCTCTATAAACAGGCTGTAGAAGCGGTGAAGAGCGGGAAAGACTTTGAGGCGCAGACGATCTATCTCTGCCCGATCTGTGGGAACATCGTCGTCGACACAGTCCCCGACAAGTGCCCGATCTGCAATGCGAAGGGCTCACTCTTTAAAGCGGTTCAGTGAACATCAATTCAGTGAATCGTCGGTTCAGTGAATCAGGAAAGAGAACACCCCAGGATCCCGGCACAGGTACCTGTGTCGACAGAGGTGAGGTCTGGAACCAAAGATCTCTGAACACTTTTTTTAACACACCATCGCTGAACCCATTCTCAAGAGAGCCAGCAACGATGATCGGTTAACATCGACAGGTCTGTTCTGACAGATTGTCCCCAAGGCGGTGACGAACCTGTCCAAAAAAAGATTCAATCCTTCTTCGTTCCCTCGTCCCCATACACACAGGACTGGACGTCATGACCGATCTTTCCGATGGCGTCGGCCCTGCACCGCTGGCAGTGACGCATCTGCTTGATATAGGGTGCACACTGGTCCTGCATCGCCCGCTTCTCAGCAGGGGTCGGCGGGACGATATCAGCGAACTTGTACTGTGCGATCAGGGGGATCAGGTTGAAGGTATACGCCCCCATCGCACTGGTCTTCCTGGCGATCTCAAGGATCTGATCGTCATTGACCCCGGGAATGTAGACGGTGTTTATCTTGACGATCATATGCTTCTTCACAGCCAGTTCGATCCCTTTCAGCTGATTCTCAAGGAGGATCTTCGCCCCTTCGACCCCCTCGTACCGGTTCCCATGGTAGTTGATGAACGAGTAGATCTTCGCCCCAACCTCAGGGTCCAGCGCGTTCAGCGTGACCGTGACGTTTCCAACCCCATACTTCTCAAGCAGGTCGATCTTCTCGGGGAGGAGGAGCCCATTGGTGCTGATGCATCGGATCGTGGACGGGAAGAACTCGTGGACCAGCCGCAGGGTCTCGAAGGTCTCCTCGTTGGCCAGCGGCTCGCCGGGACCTGCGATCCCGATCACCTTGATGTAGTTGTACTGGGCCATCACCTTCTTGATCATCGCAACCGCCTCATCCGGGGTTAAGACACGGCTGGTGACGCCAGGACGGGACTCGTTCACACAGTCATAGTCACGGACACAGTAGTTGCATTGAATATTGCACCGAGGGGCGACCGGCAGATGCATCCTCCCGAAGGAGTGGCACGCCTTCTCACTAAAACAGGGGTGTTCCTGGATCTTCCTCATCTGTTCAGGGTCCCACTGAACCTCCCTGCCCTGAACAGTTGCCACCTTATAGCCATCTTCTGCCATATACCAGCCAGTATCTCTGCATCTGCCCATATAAAAGCATTGGATGGGGTGAAAAAAGAGATTCAGGCCCTCGGCGCCTGCATCCCCTCTTCATATACCTGCACCGACTCCTGATGCCGGCCCAGCGCCGCAAGGGTGCTGGAGATGGCCAGGAGCAGCCCGCGATGGCGAACACCTGCCAGGGATTCGGCCTTCCGGTATGAATCAAGAGCCTCCTGGTAGCGCTCGAGGGCGTAGAGCATGTTCCCCCTGGCCATTAAAAACTCATGGTTCTCCGGCTCAATTGCGAGCGCAGCCTCAAATGAGGCCAGCGCATCGGTATAAAGATACCGCTTCTTCTGGAGGATCCCCTGGTTGTAGTGATCACGGGCAGTCGACGTCATTCCAGCCCATCACTCGATCGGGATCATCGTACCATGTTCGACAGGAAGTTTGTGGAGATGCACCTCAAGGACGCCGTTCTTGAAGCTGGACGTGGCATTCTCCGCGCTGACCTCTGACGGGAGGACCAGCAGCCGATCCATAGAACCGAAAACCCGTTCCTGCAGTATGACATGCCCCTCCTCGCTCGTCTTCTCATGTTCGACCTTCCGCTCGCAGGAGATCTGGAGCGTATTCGGATTGACCAGCCGCAGAGTGATATCACCCTTCTCCACGCCAGGGATGTCGGCGACGATGATCACCTCGTCCCCCATCTCCCGGATATCGATACGAATATCACCCCGCAGGGCCGGCACCTGTTCTCCCGCAGATGACCCTACTGCAGGAAGAAGCCCTCCAGGAAAGAACCTGGAAGGATCCCTCATCGACTGGAATCTACTCTCCATCGCTGCCATCATCTCATCGAGCTCGCGCCCCCAGAGGCTGAACGGATTATCTCTTCCAAAAGCCATTATCAATCTCTCCTTTTCACTTCTACCGTTCATCCGGTTGTTCCGGTGAACTAACCAAAAGTAAGTGGTTATATTATTTAAAATAATTTATTACCCTCCCTGCACTGATCATCGGTCGATCCAGGGAGGTACAGGGTAGATATTTACGAGACAGCGAACAACCCTCATCTGCATTGGTCCCCGCCAAGGGGATGGCACTGCAGGGGAGCTGTACCCAGTATGATAACGATCGCATTAGCCGGAAAACCAAACTGTGGCAAATCCACATTCTTTAAAGCTGCCACTCTTGCAGATGCAGAGATTGCCAACTATCCATTCACCACCATCGATGCCAACCATGGGGTCGCCTATGTGCGGGTCCCGTGCCAGTGCAAAGAGATGAAGGTCTCGTGCGGGGTCTGTCATGATGGCTTTCGGTTCATCCCGGTGAACCTGATCGATGTCGCCGGGCTGGTTCCTGAGGCACACACTGGTCGTGGACTTGGAAACCAGTTCCTGGACAACCTCCGTCAGGCCAACGCGATCATCCATGTCGTGGATGCAAGCGGGGCCACCGACGCCGAGGGAAACCCGGTCGACCTGGGATCCCATGACCCGGTCGGGGATATCACGTTCCTGACCCATGAGATGACGATGTGGCTCTATGGAATCGTTGAGAAGCACTGGTCAAGACTGCTGCGGACGGCGCAGTCCAAGCCCGTTGTGCTGACCAACGGCCTCGCCGAGGTGGTAGCAGGGCTCGGAATCACCCTTGAAGATCTCCAGTACGTGGAGAAAGAGACTGGGGTCGATCTGGTCCATGCCAACACCGAGCAGTTGATCGCCTTCTGCGAACAACTGCTCCTCCAGACCAAGCCGATGCTGATCATCGGAAACAAAGCGGACCTGGCCAATGAGACCCTGCGTGCACGCCTGACAGAGGAGAAGATCCCGCTGGTCAGTGGTGCGGCAGAACTGGCCCTTCGGAATGCAGATAAGGCGCACCTGATCCATTACATCCCCGGGGACACCATCTTTACAGTCCCTGAAGGGGCCGTGCTGAACGGACCGCAGAAGAAGGCGCTGCAGCAGATGGCAACGGTGGTGAAGACCCTGAACGGGACGGGCGTGCAGCAGACGATCAACAGGGTCGTCTTCGATCTGCTCGACCAGATCGTGGTCTACCCGGTCGAGGACGAGAACCACCTGACCGACGGCCGTGGACGGGTGCTCCCTGACGCGTTCCTGCTGAAGAAGGGGTCGACCCCCCGCGACCTGGCCTACCGGGTCCACACCGACATCGGCAAAGGGTTCCTGTATGCGATCGACGCCAAGACCAAGATGAGAATCAAGGACAGCCAGCAGTTAAAAGACGGCGATATCATCAGGATCGTCTCGGCAACCAAGTGATCCTATACCAGATCGTCACCTGGAAGCACAATAATTCCATCTCTTTTATCCGAATAGATCTCATAGTGCATTGCATCTCCAGACTCTTCCCCGAGGGAGACTGCGGCACCCCACATCATTTCCGGCAGCATAGTATCGTGTAACCATGGCACTCAACCGGATCCCCATCGGGACATTCTCGCTGATCACCCGACTCTCTCAGAAAGCACTGAGGCTCTATGACGATCGCGGGTTGCTCGTTCCGGAATCAAAGGATCGCATCACCGGATGCGTCGCGGTGACCGACCCCGCCATCGAGGTCAAGACGATCCCGGGCGGAAGTCACCTGACCCTGGTCTATCAGGGGGCCTATCCCGGATTGCATGAAGCGTGGAGCCGTATCTTTGTCTATCAGGAAGAGAAGGGATACAGGATTGCAGGGCCTGGGCGGGAGCTCTACCTGAACGATCCTGCCCAGGTGCCAGAAGAAGACCTGCTCACCGAACTGCACCTGCCGATCATCCCCTGATAACCAAAGAGAGAACGACTGCCTGGACCGGGCAGATCATCCACACTTTTCTCTGATCGTCATCATCCGAAACATTTAACCTGCCGGCAGGTGAAGCACTGATCGATCATAGATGAGCGGCGAGATCTTTCAGGCACAGGTGGTGAAGAACTTTTTTGAGACGATCACGGGATCGGATCGGAACATCACCAGGATCTACATGTGCGTGGTCTCGGTCGCAAAACTGCGGAACGAACCCCCCGATAAGTTGTCATTCCTGATCGATCAACTGAAGAAGAGCCGGCAGCATCATGAACTTTCGATCGATCTCCTCGACTACATGTGCGATGTCGCAGACGCCCTCGACCAGCCGTTCGTCCAGGCTGCCTTTGGCGTCCGAGACCTGGCAACAAACGCGCAGGAGTTCAGTTCTATCAGCCTGGACTCGCTCTGATCACTCGTGAGGGGAGAGAGGAACGTCCCCATCATCGGCAGGGGGTACTGCCAATCGTTTCAGCCGAGCCTGCACCGACAGCCCGACAACCAGGGAGACCAGAGAGCCAGCGATCGTCACCAGCAGGTATCTGAGCGCAGCCTCGGTGGTCAGCACGAACTCAGGGGCTCCGCTTACCGCAAGCATGTAGGTACTGATCCCATAGATAACTAGCGCGAGCATCACCACCACGAATGGGAGAATCACAACCCTCCAGAGGTTCTCCCGCTCGGCCAGGTAGACATCCAGGATCTTCCCCGCTGTCGAAACGAGCCCGGCTCCAGCAAACCAGGGAATCGCACCATATAAGAATGCAAGGAGCAGGTACAACATCCCCACCAGTTCGGGCGTCAGGTAGTAGACGATCATCGTGGTCAGCCCAGAAAGGATCCCAAAAAGGATCAGGAAGAGGGAGACCAGGTTGGTGATCACTGCGTACCGCCCCCGACTCAGCGACTCATACAGGGAATGATAGGAATAGCCGAAGACCTCATCGACACCGAATCCCTTGAGGAGCAGATAGACCCCGATCACGCCTACCACGATCACCACAGCCACCTCAGGGTAGCCAAGCAGGTACGCAGTCGCATAGAGAAGCATCGCAAGGCCGACCGGAACCAGCAGCGGTCGTGAGATCTTCGGGTCATCGAGCAGTTTCTTGAGAATATAATAGGTCCCCTCAAGGTTGGGCATCTGGCTGACCACGACACGCTTGATACTCGACACCGGAAGCCTGGACTGGATGATCGGGATCACATAATCATCCTCAGCTCCGTCGGTGACCATGATACAGTCAGTGACTCCCGTGGCCCGGATCACCTGGTCGAGCGAACGGGCGATCAACCGGTCCCCCTCGATCATGTGAAAGTGATCCCCGCTGATCACTGCGATGGCCACCTGCTGCCCTTCCCGCTTCAGGTCGTCGTAGATCTTGATCGTCTGAAAGATCGCATTCACATCAGAATCCTCAGGATCGACCAGGGCCAGAGCCGTCGCCGTCTCCAGACAGGCTTCGCGGCCAACGACAGGGCTCGCTACCCCTGCCTTATAGCCGATATCATCGTCCCTGTCCACAGAGAGGATGAGGGTCCACCCGTCTGACATTGACATAGTGATTGTATCAGATCTATTAAATAATAGTGTTAAACACACCATTCCAGACCGATCCCAAACTTTTTGAGTTGAGGACTGGTCTATTATTGGACCGATTCGGCCACCACAATGCTAGAAAACCCTACAAGGATCAGATGATGCCTTGAGTGCCCGACCCATCCCGGGTATCACTCCAGATAAAAAAGGGTTATACCAGTTTTGAGCGCTGGAGGAGGAGGAGGTCGTCCGTTGTCAACTTCTCGCCGCCACGGAACGAGGTGAAGATCCGCTCTGCCTCTTTCCTGACCGCCTTCTGTTCCTTGGTCACTTTGGTCTTGCGGGTCTTCTTGCGCAGGCCACCGATCACCTTGTCATAGTCACGCAGCTCCTTCTGGCAGGCCAGGAAGAACTTGTGTTCTGCGTCGGCTGACTCCTGAGCCTCGACAAAACTCTTGTGGGCCTCGTCTGCTGACTCACGTGACTTGTCGGCACTCCGGTAGTTCTCAACCATCTGGTCGTGATACTTCTGAGCAAGCTCGGCGAGTTCGGTCACCTTCGCATGGATGTCTGATGCACCCTTACGAAACTCACGGGCATCGTTCAGCTTGGTCCGCATATCCTTATTCTGCTCAAGCTCAGACTCCTGATCCCGAACCTCAGACTTCATCTGCTTGATCTTGTCGATCAGTTCCCGCTCCTTGTCGGTGCTGATCACTTCAGTTTGCTGCCTGAATTCAAGGTGCTCGATCTGCTTCTGCAGCTCCTTGATCCCGCGGTTCTTCAGGTTGCCGTGCTCCTTCTTGAAGTCCTCGATCTCCTCGAAGAGCACATTTGCCTGCTCGTTCAGTGCATTTCTCTCTTCCTTTAAGGACTGGACTGAACGGTTCGACTCGTCACGAAGATCCTTGTTCTTCTGGGCTTCGTCGACAAACTCCCGAGTCTTTGTATTCAGAGCATTTCGCTCGCGTGCGAACTTGCTGGCAAGTGCATTGAGCTCGTTTCTTCTCTCTTTGTGTTGTTCAGACTCTGCAAGAATCTTCTTTCTCTTCTCTATCAGTTCATTCAGCATGCTTTACCCATCCTCGCCCATCAGTTGATGCGGGATACCTCCCAGAGAGGGGTGGTGGTAATGAGGACAGTATCTGGAATTGAGAGGAAACCCTGAGGAGAAACGAGACTACAAAAGAGGACTGGTCGGACTCATATGCGAATCCCTTGTTCTTCTGATGGTGCATCATGTTCAACTCCCGATACCATTGCCACAGATAGTACTATTATGCGGCAATCCTTACCATACCCGCCCATGTCAGGAGGTATACCAAGACGTTCTATTATTCAAAGGACACGGAGGTAATTAATTTTTTCGTAAAAATCTGCCACCACCGGGGTGACACCCAGCAGATCATCACAGGAAACATCGATATATCCACTGGAATATGCACTGATCGCAGGGCTTGTCAGGGAATATCTTAAAAAAGGACACCAGTTGATTTTGCGCGGCATTCGGTATCACGGACCCACCGGGATTCGAACCCGGGTCCTTGGGTTCGAAGCCCAAGAGGATATCCACTACCCTATGGATCCACCTGCAGTATACCAACGTCAAAGACCAGCGGGATCCTTCATCCATGCCTTCCTCGATCAGTTCCCACAGCATCCTCTGGCAGGCCAGAGATGTTGCGTTAACCATTATATTATCGAAGGATATTAAGTCTATCCTGCCATTAGAATAATTATATGATCCTTTCAGCGCATCAGATAGAAGAACACCGAACCTGTACGGACCCGGAGCGGCAGTTGATCATCACCCCGTTCTCAGAAGCGTCCCTGCAACCGGCCTCCTATGATCTGCGGGCAGGAGAGGATATCGTCCTCTCATGCGGGGTCTGCACACTGGTCCCGAGCCTGGAACGAGTCGAACTCCCACCTGTGCTGGCTGCAGTGATGCGGTGCAGGTCCTCGTTCGCCCGGCGGGGGGTGCTGCTCGGCGGGGGATTCGTCGACCCCGGGTTTCGGGGGCAGTTGACCCTTGCCCTGACGCTGCTCGGGGAGGAGGAGGTCGTCCTGAAGAGAGGAGACCGGGTCGTCCAGATCATCTTTCACCAGGTGAGCGGGGGCGGGCGGTCCTATGAAGGGCAGTACCAGGACAGCCAGGGGGCTGTACAGGCAAAATGACCATGATAAAAACTGAACGGAAATGTATTGAGATCCTCAGAATCCTCAAGGACCACGAAGAACCAGTCGGGGCCAAGAGGCTCAGCGAACTCATGGCTGAACGGGGATTTATTCTGAGCGATCGAGCCGTCCAGTATTACCTCCGGTACCTGGACGATGCCGGATTCACCAGAAAGGTCGGGAACCAGGGGAGGCTGCTGACCGAGCAGGGACTCTCCGAGACGGACCAGGCCCTGGTCGATGACCGGATCGGATTCATCATCTCAAAACTGGAACGTCTCGCATTCAGGTCCACGTTCAACCCGATCACCGGCACCGGGGACGTCGCTTACAACCTCTCGACGATTCCGGAGGAACGGGTCGACGAGGTTACGGCCGCGTTCGACCAGGTGATCGATGCAGGCTGCGGGTTCTTCAACGCATACCGGATCATCGACCGGCACCCCAAGGTGCCGGCAGGACATGTTGGGTTCATCACCCTCTGCTCGATCACGATGGATGGAGTCTTTCAGCAGCACGGGATCCCGGTCAAGGTCGCGTACGGTGGGACCCTGGCCGTTGAAAACAGAAAGGCCATCGAGTTCACCAACCTGATCGGCTATCGTGGGACGACCATCGACCCGCTCCAGCTCTTCATCTCCTCGGGGCTGACCGCGATCAAGCCGCTGGTCACCACCAGGAGTGGGATCGCCCTCGCCAACATCAGGCAGGTGCCGCTGCCTGCAGAATCACAGGTCAGTGACCTGATCAATGCGATGCGCAACAATGGGTTCGTCTTACCGGTGGAGATGGGACAGACAGTCTTCAATGTCCCGCCAGACCCGCACCGAATCTCCATCGTCTCATACAGCGGGATGAACCTGATAGGAAACTGCGTGGAACTGGGGATCCCGATCAAGACCGAGATCGGGGCCGGCAATATCCAGTTCTCAAAGGTTGTCGGGGATAACTGACCGAACGGTCAGAAACACCGGTCCCCGGACATCGATCTTCTTTTTAGTGTCGGTGATCGACCGCATCGCATACTCTCTGATCTGCAGGTTGATATCACTCGGGAGCTTCGCCATCTTCACCTGGACGGTCGTCCCCTGGCCGCACCGGGCGGCCTCCTCGATCCGTGCAGCCGCCATCGCCGCAGCGGCACCGAGGTAGGTGATCCCGGTCGACACCCCATCGGTCCTGACCGTCTGCCACTTATCAGCGTCAGGCACCCCGAGCACCGAGCCCTGGTACACGAAGATCTCGTTTGCGCAGGCCGGGCCGAGCAGTTTGGAGTTCTCCTCCGGCTCTTCGACAGAGACTCGGACCTGCCGGCCGAAGAGGGTTCCCTCCCAGGCCAAAAAGGAACAGGGACCGGGCTCGGTGGCGTGAGCCCTGGCCACCGCTTCGACGGCCAGCGCGAGGTGACGCCCCTCGACCGAGGCCGGCTCCTCGCGGAGGGTGATCCCAGCGGCCAGTTCACGGTCGGTGAGCACCCGCGGGAAGAACTGCGGATGGGTCAACTGCCTGACATCATCGGCATGGTAGTGGATCATCGCGAGCCGTTCGACACCAAGTCCCAGGTTCATCACCGGCACCCCAATCCCGTACTCGGCGAGCGCCGACGGGGAGTACATCCCGAACGTGGCCACCTCGACCCAGTCATGGACCGGGTGACGGGCGTAGACCTCAGTCTGGGTGTCGGGCATATAATACTTGGACCGTTTCTCGTCGGGCTGGAACCGGAAATCGGTGTACCCAAACGCAGAGAGGAGGGCCTCGCTGACCGCCTTGCCATCCTCAAGGGTCACATCCTCACCGGCGATCACGCAGGAGGCCGAGTGATAACTCATCAGCCGGGTCGGCCCCTCGGCCTGCTCGCGGCGGAAGCACCGGTCGACCGAGAAGAGTTTGATCGGCAGGGGTGTCCGCTCCCAGATCGAGCCGAGCGTCATGAACCAGCCGCTGGTCATATGGCTCCGCAGCGTCGAACGGGACGACTCAGGGCAGAGCGAGCGGAACTCCGGGAAGACGCTGTCCAGGATATGTACCACCCGTGCGTCGTCGGTCTCCAACACCACGGCCAGTTCATGGGTCAGGTCGTCGCCATCGATCGTCGACTTCTTGTAGGCGTGAAGGGTCTCGCGCAGGTGTTCCTCAGTCTCCGCGGTCATCTCGCGACCAAGCAACTCGTTGATCTGATCGAGCTGACCCCTTGCGATCCCGACGTTGGGACGCGGAAGCCCACCCAGGTAGAAGACCCGATCCAGCACGGCCATCGCTTCAGGTCCGAACTGCCGGTACACGTCCTGCTCCTCAATGATCACCGGGTTGGCGCACTCGTCGAAGCCGAGCGAGAGGTAGGTCTGGCGGAGCGCATTGATCATCGCGAAGATCGGATGCTCCCGGGCACGCTGGTACTGCAGATGTGGATACCGGTGCTGATACCCGGCCGGGGTCAAAACCTCCGGCCCCTGATGCCATGCCCCTTCAAAGTCTTCTTTCGCACGTTTCCGATACGCTTCTACGTCAAATCTCATCTGGCTCTCTCCATACACACGACCCTGCTCCCAGGGTGTTCATCCTTGATCGTATATCCGGCATACCTGCCGATCTGCTCTGCAAATCCCCGGACCTTCTGATGATCCGGCATATGCCCCTGCTGTAGACGATTTCTACTGGATCCGAGATACATATACCCTTTCACCTCGACATAGGTCGGGGCCGCGTCCGCGATCATCGCGGCGAACCCGGCCGGGTCGGTGTCATTGATCCCGGCGACCAGGGTGATCCGTATCGCCGATCTCCGACTCCCGAGCAGGGAGAGCGACTCCTGCACCAGTTCCCAGTAGTCCCCCCGTGGTTGACAGAGCCGTTTATAGATCGCCTCGTTCGGGGCATCGAGCGAGACGTACATCTGGTACGGCTTACACTTCCGCAACACCCACGGGCGTGTCCCGTTGGAAACTAAGAAGGTAGTGTACTGTTCCCCTGAAAAGAGATCGATCAGTTCGGGGAGCCGACTGTATCCGGTCGGCTCGCCGGCCAGCGAGATCGCAATATGTCTCGGATGGATCGCTTGATCGAACCGTTCTGCGGTGACATCAGGCGAGACCTTGTACCCGGCCAGCCCTTTCAACTGGAGCCGTGCCACCCCGGCCAGGATCTCCTCCGGGGTGCACTCGGTCTCTTCCTCGACCTCGTGCTCGAACGAACGCCAGCAGAAGAGACAGCGCTGGTTGCACTTGAGTGTCGGGGTCATCTGCACACACCGGTGGCTCTCGATCCCATAGAACTGGTGCTTGTAACACATCTCTCCCCCTTTCAGCGCACGGATGCACCAGAGACAGGGTTTCACGGCAGCAGAGGAACGGGGGGAGAAGAACTGGTACCCCTGCCTCCGGAGCGACTCACATGGATCTGAGTGCATCGATACCGAGGGTCTCCAGCACTTCCTTCAGAGTCTTCTCTGCAGCCAGCACCAGCGTCAGCCGGCTCTCGCGGACAGGCCCCTCGCCCTTCAGCACCGGGTCGTAGTGGTAGAAGGTGTTGAAGAGATCGGCCAGGTCCCGGGCATAGGTGGCCAGCATGTGCGGGCGCAGGTCCCGGACCACGGACTCGATGATAGAGGGGAATTTTGCGATATGCTTCACCAGTGCGATCTCATACGGGCTCTCGAGCAGATCGTACCGCTCCTGGAACGGGCCGGCACGATCGAGGATGCTGCAGGCCCGGGCATGGGCGTACTGGACGTAGGGACCGCTCTGGCGGTCGAAGTCGAGCGCCTCCTTCCAGTCGAAGACCGTCGATTTCTCAGGCGAGACCTTGATGATATCGTACCTGATCGCGGCCCGCGCCACCGAGGCCGCGATTGCGTCGCGCTCTTCAACCGGGATCTCGGGTCTGCGCACCTGCACCTCTTCGATGGCCCGTTTCTGCATCTCCTCGATCAGTTCGTCAGCCGAGACGAAGGTGCCTGCCCTGGTGGACATCGACCCCTCCGGAAGGGAGACGAACTCGAAGTGAACGACCTCCGGCGGCTTCTCAGCGATCAACCGGAGCGTACAGACCAGTTGCCCGGTGATCAGTTTGTGATCGGCCCCGAGCACATCGATCACCCGGTCGAAGTTCCTCCCCTTCCAGATATGGTAGGCGAGGTCGCGGGCCGCATAGACCGAGGTCCCATCGCTCCGGCGGAGCACATAGGACTTCTTATATCCACACGAGGAGAGGTCGAGCGAGAAGGTCCCGTCCTCCTCCGTCGGTGGAACCGCCTGCGGGATCTTCGCCAGCCGCCCGAGAACCTTCTCCATATCCCCAATCTTTACGAAGTCGCTCTCCCAGATGAACCGGTCGTGCTTGACGTTCAGCCCCTGCATGGTGACCTTGAAGCCGTCCAGGCAGCGGCTGACCAGCTCACGGAACTGGGTGGCGGTCGCCGGATCGCGCTTCTCGATCAACTGCATCCGCTCGTCGATCTCAGCCCCCTTATCAGGGTTTGCCTCCAGGTCGCGGTTCGCTGCGACATAGACGCGAGCAATATGGTGGTCCGCCTTCTCCCCGGGTTTTGCACCGGTGTCCAGGTGATCGAACCCATAGGCCACGATCGCGATCTGACGGCCCATATCGTTCACATAATACTGGACCTCGACCCGGTAGCCAGCCTTCCGGAACGCCCGGGCCAGAGTATCCCCGAGGATCGAGTTCCTGATATGCCCGACATGCAGGGGACCATTCGGGTTGGCACTGGTGTGCTCGAGCACGATCCTGACCGGCTTTGTCGGAGCTGTGCCGAAATTGTCCTGTACAGCGGCCTTCAGGGTCTCCTCCAGATACTTCGGACCAAACGAGAAGTTCAGGTACGGACCGAGCGCCTCGACCCGGATACCAGCCAGTTCCGGGTTCGCAGCGAGCGTCACAGCCAGTTCCTCGGCGATCACCTTCGGGGCCTGGTGCCGCTTCTTTGCAAGGGCGAAAGCTACCGTCGATGCGAGGTCTGCATGCTCGCCACCGTCCGTCAGGGCGATCTCCGTCTCATCAGTGCATGCCTTGAGCACGCGTTCAATCAGGGTATAGGTCTCTGTGAACATCAGTATCCGGTCCTGTATCTGAGGAGTGCCGCGATCCCGCCGAACGCAGTGTACAGGATCGAACCCTCCTCAAAGTCGTCTGATATGATCTCCACCTTGGTGGAGGACTGGTCTGCCAGCAGGGTCAGTTCATCGATGATATCGTTCTCTTCTGCCAGTTCAAGGGGGGCGCTGCAGTCGGGGCAGTTGCCGAGGTCTCGGTTCTGCGTATGTTCGCCCGGGGCTGTCTTCACGGTCATCTCGTTGGTATAGCCGCAGGCATGACAGGAGGTCTTCAGCCGGACCTCCCGAAGACTTGCCGAGAGGATCAGGGTCTCGACGGCGCCGAGCTCAAGGTTCTTCCGGACCGAAGCCTCACCATAGGCGGCGACTCCGTCGTCCTTCACCAGTTCCTTGAGAAACCGGTTCATCACCGCCTTCTCCTTCATCACCTCGACACCCTTCAGGGCGTCCTGCGCTGCGTCGACCAGTTCGGCGAGGCCGCTCTCGTTGGTATAGGAGATATCGAAGAGGCCGATCACCCGCTTCTGAACCTCGTGGTGGAGGTAGTTGCCGGCCTCGAACTCCTCCTTTGTCGGAGACGGTCCACCGATCAGCACCCCTTTGAACCGCTCGAAGAAGTCCTTCTCTGCCAGGAAGACCGCACTCGACCGTTCGCCGACCTTGTTATAGAATTCGTTGATGGCGATCTCACGAAGTCGCTGGAAACGAGCCGATGACTGACCCCCTTTCCGCTGCTTGCCCGGAACCGTCGAGGTCGACCCGCCGATGGGATCGATCCGGTTACCGCGGAGAAAACCCCAGTAGGATTCACGCCGGTCCAGCACGAGCAGCCCGTACACCGATTTTTCCTCGAGCATCTCCCGGAGGGGTTCGAGCTCGAAGTTCGAAGAACAGCGGTACATGTACAGGTTCAGCGGTTCAGGCGGCTCGATGACCGTACACTCGAGATCTGTTCGGTCCCCACCAAGCAGGATCGTACCGCAGAAGATCGCCATACCCTTCTCGGGGGGCCGTTTGTAGTATTTAAGTCGCGAGAGGATCGAGGAGATCGCGCTCTGCACATTGGTCCTGGTCTGCTTGCTCTTGATGTTCGAGCACTGCCCGAACTCGTCCCGCAGCTGGGCGGTCACGTCGTAGATCTGCTTATCCGGAGGGATATAGAGCGTGATCAGTTCGGTCCCGCTCCCCTCCTTGGCCTCAAGTTTCTCGAGGGTCTTTTTAAAATCATAGCGGCGGCGTGCCTCATCGATCACTGGTTCTTCATTCATCTGGGTTCACCGACTCTCTGAGCTGTTATTAATTGGGGATGTACTGCCATAAAGATGAGCGCATCTTTCCAGCACCCCGGTATCCACCTCGCTGTTCATCCCATGGTCCCCGTTGAACGGGATGAACTCCTTGGGGTCCTTCGCGTGGGAAAAGAACTCCTGACCATCGGCATAGGGAATGATCGGGTCCTTTTCGGCATGGAAGATCCAGATCGGACGCGGCGAGATCGAACCAAGATAATTCCCGGGGTCAATGCTGGTCAGGAAACGCCGACCATCGTCAGGCGCCCCGTCGGCCGAGATTGCAAACGACGAAGTCGAGACCCCGATGTACCCGGCGAAGTCCGGATCGATCGCGGCGGCGATCGCCGCGTACCGCCCGCCGTTTGAGGATCCAATTGCCATCACCGGTACACCCAGCGTCCGGTTCAGATAGGCCCGGGCATCGGAGAGATCTGCAACAGTCAGGTAGTACTCAGGCCAGGCTCCGGCTTTGAACTGCTGGTAGTCTTTCTGCGGATCGAGGGGGTACCCCGGCGTATCCCCGCCGTTCCCTCTGATGTCGACGAAGAGGAACGCGTACCCTGCCTGGGCATACCTGACCATCTGCGACAGATGCCCCATCGCCTTCTCCTGGGCCCCCGGGGCGAAGACGAAGGCCGCCTTCGGGTGCGCCGGTGTCGAGAGGAGACAGGATACATTCCCCTCAGGGGTGAGCAGCACCACCTGGGTGAGTGTCAGGGTATCGTTCAGTATCAGTACAGTCTCGTTGACAGCCGAGGGCGACCGCTGGATCGAGAGATGACCGGCATTGTCGACCGTGTACGAGGGGGTCGATGTGGTCGTGGTGTTCTGAGGGATCGTGTTCTGGACCTTGTTCTTCTCTTCACCGATGCAACCGGCTGCGGCTGCGAAGAGAATTATCAGCAGGCAACAGAGGCAGAGGAGTGATCGGTGTCCCATCAGATCATCCCCGGCACTGCGCCAGCATACAGATCGTCTTGGCATCGATGATCGTTCCATCGACCACCATCATCCACGCCGCAGCGAGCGAAAGCCGTTCCACCTCGATCACCTCGTCTTCATCCTGCGGATACAGAGAAGAGGGGGTCAGGTCGGTGGCTTTGAAGAGATGGATCTGTTCGTCGGAGAAACCGGGGGTCGTGAGAATCGTCCCGAGAGCGGAGAGCTTCCCGGCGGCAAAACCGGTCTCCTCGATCATCTCCCGATGGGCTGTCTCCACAGGGGTCTCGCCGGGCTCCATCGTCCCTGCCGGCACCTCGTACAGGAACCCGTCGATCGCGTATCGGTACTGCCTGATCAACAGGCAGTCCTCGCCGATGACCGGAAGCATCGCCACCGCCGAACCAGGATGGACGACCACATAGTTGCGCACGCGCCCGTCGGGAAGGCTGAACTCTTTCTCCTCGACGCTCAGGCGGCGGGACCGGTAGACCTCCATCTTCACTCCTCATACGGGATCGGGTCAGAGAGCCCCAGTTCGGCGAAGGCCTTCTGCCGGAAGTGGCAGGATCCGCAGACCCCACAGGCCTTCTCCTCGTTCTGGTAGCAGGACCAGGTATGTTCGTACGGAACCCCGAGGTCAAGCCCCTTCCGTAAGATATCGGTCTTGGTCAGCCCGATAAACGGGGTCAGCAGGTCGATATGGGTGCCGTCGGCGGTCCCGAGATCCATCACCTGTTGAAAGGCCTGGATGAAGGCCGGCCGGCAGTCAGGGTAGCCGCTATAGTCGAGAGCCTGCACCCCGATGAAGATAGCATCGGCATCCCGCGACTCGGCAAATGAGGTCGCGATTGAGAGGAGGTTGGCATTTCGGAACGGCACATAGGTATTCGGAAGCTCCGGCCGGTTCTCGTCGAAGACGTCGACATCGATGGCGGGATCGGTCAGGCTACTCTTGCCAAAGGCTTTGAAGTAACCGAGGTCGAGCGGGATGAACTCCTCGGCTGAGAGCGACCGGGCGATCGCAGTGGCCGACTGCAGTTCCTTCTTTTCAGTCCTCTGACCGTAGTTGAGGTGGAGGGCATGGATATGGTAGCCCATATCCTTTGCAACATAGGCGAGGGTGGATGAGTCCATCCCCCCAGATAGTAAACATACTGCTTTCATTGTTATTTCACTCCGATGATCTTGTGAAGTTGCATCTGAAACGTGACCGGCAGATGGCGGGTCAGCACAAACGAGGCGAGGGCGGTATATTCTGATCCAAAGACCGGCGAGAAGAATATCGTCCCTTTGATCGGATGGTCCCGGATCACCGATTCGGCATAGGCACAGTCCTGCTGGTCTTTGACCACGAATTTCACGCTGTCGGTGACACGAATGTGTTCAAGGAGGGAGAGGTCGGATGTTTCACCTGAGGATGGGCATTTAACGTCCATACAGATCGAGGCATACTCCCCCGATGCGATGAAATCGATAGTTCCATTGGTCTCGATCCCGACAATATACCCGCGGTCCTCAAGAGCCTTCAGCAGCGGAAGAAGTTGATCCTGCTGGAGCAGCGGCTCCCCGCCGGTGATACAGATCAGGGAACAATTCTCCTCACTCACCCGCTCCAGCACCTGCTCGGTGGTCATCTCCTCCCCCAGAGTACAGGCGTACCGGGTATCGCACCAGGAACAGGAGAGGTTGCAGCCGGAGAGCCGGATGAAGATACAGGCCTTTCCCTGATAGACTCCCTCTCCCTGCAGGGAGAGAAAGATCTCACTGATCTTCATAGCATCAACTCTGCATAGCAGGTCGGCGACTCCCAGACCCGGATCTGTCTGACATGGGCATCGAGCCCGAGATCCTGGCACTTCTGGTCGATCATCCCTGCGAGTTCTGTAGCCAGCAGTTCGCTGGTCGGGTCGCCGGGAACCGTCACGACCTCTTGGAACGGTGTGATCGCCTGGACCATCGGATCCTCCTGATTCAGAATGATCTGATGGTCGAACTGTTCGACCGTCTCTTTTATTGTATTGTAATCGACAAGAATACATGAGACCGGATCAGGAGATCCTTCGATCCAGACCTCGACCTTCCAGCGATGACCGTGGAGGTTGTGACACTTCCCCCGATAATGGAAGAGGCGGTGGCTCGCATCGAAGTGCACCTCTTTATAGATCCTGGTATTCATCATATAGTAGTGGATCCGAGTAGGATATATTATTAATTAGCAAGATCGATTGATATAAGCAAGCAGGAACAGAAGTATAATAATATATAAATCCGTTCCGCGCCATTGTATTAATCTCAAAAGACTGAGCAAAAGGTTCTCAGAATATAGAAAAATCAAAGGATAAGAGGGTATTGCATGGGACAGGGTAAATTTGCCGCCAGAAAACTGAAGCGCGACTCAATGAAATTCAGGTGGAGCGACGTGAACTATGCACGCAGGCTCCTCCAGCTCGATATTAAATCCGATCCCCTCGAGGGAGCACCGCAGGCACGGGGCATCGTACTTGAGAAGGTCGGTGTCGAGGCCAAGCAGCCGAACTCTGCGATCAGAAAGTGCGTTCGTGTACAGCTGATCAAGAACGGCCGCCAGATTACCGCGTTTGCAGCAGGCGACGGCGCCATCAACTTCATCGATGAACACGACGAGGTCGAGGTCGAAGGGATCGGTGGAAGACTGGGCCGTTCGATGGGTGATATCCCAGGGGTCAGATTCGTTGTGACCAGCGTGAACAATGTCTGCCTCCACGAGATGGTGATCGGCAGGAAAGAGAAGCCGAGACGGTGAGCACTATGGAAGAAATCGAGAACGTAACCACAGAGACAGAAACGACCCCCACCCCGAGCAGAAAACTGCTCTTCAATCAGTGGGACCTTGCCGAAGTGCAGATCACCGACCCTTCCCTTGTGCGGTATGTGAACCTGCACTCCATGATTGTGCCCCATTCATGTGGCAAACTTGCAGGGACTGACTTCAACAAGAGCAATATGCTGATCGTCGAGCGGCTGATCAACCGGCTGATGCAGACCGAACAGAACACCGGCAAGAAGCAGCTGGCCATCAGGATCGTCAGGGACGCCTTTGGGATCATCGCCAAGAAGACCAAGAAGAACCCTGCACAGGTGCTCGTCGACGCGGTCGCAAACAGCGGTCCCCGTGAAGAGACGGTCAGGCTGAAGTACGGTGGCATCAACGTGCCCAAGGCAGTCGACACCGCCCCCCAGCGCAGGGTTGACGGCTCGCTGAAGTTCATCACCGAAGCGGTCTACAAGGCATCCCGTAAGACAAAGAAGAGTGTCTCATCTGCACTTGCAGATGAACTGATGTCAGCGGCACGCGGTGACGCGAAGGCCTATTCAGTGGCAAAGAAAGAAGAACGCGAACGGATTGCAAAATCCGCACGATAATTTTAATATCTTTTTTATTGGTGTTTCAATGGCACGCGGCAAAAAGATGGTAGACCGAGTTAGCGAACTGATGAGCCAGCCAAAGTTCATCCGTAACATCGGGATTGTAGCACATATCGACCATGGAAAGACGACCCTCTCCGACAACCTGCTCTCTGGGGCAGGGATGATCAGCGAGGAACTCGCCGGCAGACAGCTCTTCATGGACTCCGACGCGGAGGAACAGGCACGTGGGATCACCATCGATGCCAGCAACGTCTCGATGGTCCACGAGTATGAAGGTCAGGAGTACCTGATCAACATGATCGATACCCCCGGCCACGTGGACTTCGGCGGGGACGTGACCCGTGCGATGCGAGCTGTCGATGGGGCAGTCGTCGTCGTCGACGCGGTCGAGGGGACGATGCCCCAGACCGAGACGGTGCTGCGACAGGCCCTCAAAGAACAGGTCGTACCAGTGCTCTTCATCAACAAAGTCGACCGGCTGATCAACGAGCTGAAGGTCGATGAGATGGAGATGCAGGTCCGTCTCGCCAAGGTGATCGATAAGGTCAACAAGTTGATCAAGGGCATGAACGAGGACATGTACAACAACGGTTGGAAGCTCGACGCGGCAAAAGGGACCGTCGCCTTCGGTTCAGCCCTCTACAACTGGGCAGTCTCTGCTCCGTTCATGCAGAAGAGCGGTGTCTCCTTCAAGGATGTCTACAACAAGTGTCGCGAAGGCGACATGAAGTCACTCGCCAAGAGCTCACCCCTCCATGCAGTGCTGCTCGACATGGTCGTCAAACACCTGCCGGACCCATTCGACGCACAGAAGCGGCGTATCAACGTGATCTGGCACGGGGACAAGGAGTCAGTAGAAGGCAAGTCGATGCTCACTGCCGATCCGAATGGTCCGATCGCCATGATGGTCACCGATATCTCGTTCGATCCGCATGCAGGGGAGGTCGCCACCGGCCGTCTCTTCAGCGGTACCCTCAGACGAGGCACTGAACTGTACATCATCGGCTCTGCCATGAAGGCGAACAGAGTCCAGCAGGTCGGGATCTTTATGGGACCAACCAGGGTCGAGGTCGAGGAACTCCCAGCAGGGAACATCGCTGCAGTGACTGGTCTTAAGGATGCCATCGTCGGTTCGACCGTCACCAACCTGCGTGAGATGGTTCCATTCGAGGCTCTGACGCACTACAGTGAACCAGTCATGACCGTCGCGGTCGAGGCCAAGAACATGAAAGACCTGCCAAAGCTGGTCGAAGTGCTCAGGCAGGTCGCCAAGGAGGATCCAACCCTGGTCATCACGATCAATGAGGAGACCGGCGAGCACCTGATCAGCGGTATGGGCGAGCTCCACCTGGAGATCATCACCGGCCGTATCAAGCGCGACAAGGGTGTCGAGATCGTCACCTCCGAGCCGATCGTCGTCTACCGTGAGACGGCCACCAGGAAGGCCGGCCCTATCGAAGGAAAGTCCCCGAACAGGCACAACCGGTTCTATGTGGAACTCGAACCTCTAGACCAGGTCATTGTGGATCTGATCCGGAACGGCGAGGTCTCGATGAACCAGACCTGGATCGAACGGCGTGATATTCTGGTTGCCAACGGTTGGGAGAAGGACGAGGCCAAGAACATCAAGGACATCTCGACGACCAACATCTTCATCGACATGACAAAGGGTGTCCAGTACCTGAACGAGACGATGGAACTGATTCTCGAAGGTCTGCACGAAGCACTCCAGGGCGGGCCACTGGCAGACGAACCGGTCCAGAATATGAAGATCCGACTGGTCGATGTCAAACTGCACGAGGACGCGATCCACCGTGGTCCGGCCCAGGTGATCCCTGCGGTGCGGAGTGCGGTCAAGGCCGGTATACTCTATGCAGGCGACTCGCTCCTTGAGCCGATCCAGAAGATCTCGATCACCGTCCCAACCGATCAGATGGGGAACGCAACATCACAGATCCAGGGCCGGCGCGGCTCGGTGCTCGACATCACCAGCGAAGGGGATACAATCACCGTCGTCGGCAGAGTTCCGGTCGCCGAACTCTTCGGGTTCTCAGGAGATATCCGCTCAGCCACAGAAGGGCGTGCGATGTGGAACACCGAGTTCGCAGGATTTGAGATCGTTCCGAATAGCCTCGTCAAGGATGTTGTTATCGCTATCCGGAAGCGGAAGGGCCTTAAGGAACAGATGCCCAGACCAGAAGATTATCTGGCATAACCCTTTCACCAAACCCTCACCCTCTTTTTTTCTGCAGAGAACTGCAAAAATTTATATATTAACCACCAGTAGTGAACTCTGTATCATCGTGATATCAGGAAAGGACTACAATGATTAATGATCAGACGATTTTGGAGACCCTACGGCATGACGGAGGGTTTACACTCTTTGTAAAGGCAGCTGAGGACTCAGGGGTGGCCGACATCCTCAATGGAGACGATACCCTGACGATTTTTGCACCCGAGGACGCGGCATTCGTCAAACTACCAGACTCAGCGCTCGACCTGCTGGAGAGCGACCCGGCTCTGGCACGGGAACTGCTCCTCTTCCATATTGGAGAGGGAACGGTGCTCTCGGAGAATGCTGTGGAAACTGCGATCTTCCGGACACTGCAGGGAGGGGAACTGGCCCTTTCGGTGGCAAAAAGTATATTTTACGTGGAACTTACGCCGGTAAAGCGGCCGGACATCGTGGCAGCGAACGGCGTCATCCATGCGATCGGCACGGTTCTGATCCCAGAGACGATCAGAGACCAACTGTTAGAAGAAAAGGGTGGGGCTGCATAAAAAATCGGAGACCCTGCTCTTTTCAGGGGAGACGCCCCTTGAACGTGGTCAGGCAAGGTTGCCGGTAGACCAGAGTTCCAGCCAGGATGTCATGGAGCCCCTCCTTCCGATCGGTGAACCCGATCAAAAGGACGCCGAGGTACAGGATCAGGAACGAGAGCACCCTGGCCCAGTACCTCCCAAAGGCACGGTACCCGGTGATCCTGTTGCCATCCCGATCCGTGACAAAGATCCCAACGGCCCGTTTGCCGGGAGTCGCCTGAGCGGCGGAACTCTCAAAGTAGGTGAAGTAGGCGACCGTGATGATCAGCACCGCAATGTACCAGCCCAGCACGGCCACTACGGCCTCGGCACTCTCCCAGTCTTCAACGAAGAGAACGGCTGGAATCGCCAGCAACCCATAGACGATCAGCAACAGGAACGAATCGATCAGGTACGCCCCAAACCGAAGCCAGAACCCGGCGAACTCCACCAGAGGGGCACCATCATCTCCCACTGACAGCGATCGCTCCACACCGTTTAGCGTATCCGGGACCAGTCTGGCCCCGCAGCTTCTGCAGAACACTGCATCCACTCCGTTCTCTGCCCCACATTCCCTGCAGTACATTGTATCGCAGGAATCTTCGAACGAACGGCAGTTAAACCTATCCTTCTCTATGCAGGTCGACACGACCATTAGCCACAAAGCCAAATACCTATCCCACCCCATTATTATCAGTTTGATATGAGGACTCCAATCAATATGGTAACCCCTGATACAGAGCATGCGAAGATCATCGGGTGGGTCCATGAGGTCAGGGACCTCGGCGGCCTGGCCTTCTTCCTGATCAGGGATCGAACAGGGATCATCCAGGTGACCATCCCAAAGAAGAAAGCATCAGAAGAGGTCCTCGCAGCCATCAAAGGGGTCTCCCGCGAGTCGGTCGTACAGGTGACCGGCCAGGTGAAAGCAATGGAAAAAGCGCCGGGCGGCCGCGAACTCCTGCCATCCTCGTTCGATGTGTTGAGCAGAAGCGACAGCCCGCTGCCCCTCGACGTGGTCGAAAAGGTGCCAGCCGATCTGGACACCAGGCTTGACGTCAGATTCTTAGATGCACGCCGGCCCCGGGTGGCCGCGGTATTTGAGATCCGGTCGGCAGTCCTCCATGCAGTCCAGCAGTTCCTTCATAAGCGGGAGTTCACCCAGATCACCACCCCAAAGATCGTGGCAGCAGCCACCGAGGGAGGGACCGAACTCTTCCCGATCGCCTACTTTGAGAAGGAGGCGTTTCTGAACCAGAGCCCGCAGTTGTACAAACAGATGATGATGGCCGCCGGATTTGAGAAGGTCTATGAGATTGGCCCGATCTTCCGTGCAGAGGAGCACAACACCACCAAGCATCTCAACGAGGCAACTTCGATCGATGTCGAGGTCTCATTTGCCGATCATTACGACATGATGACACTCCTTGAGGAGATGATCATCACCACGTACGAGCATATCTCCCAGACCTGTCAGGACCAGCTCGCCAACCTTGAGATCGAGGAGTTCGAGGTGCCAAAGGGACCGTTCACGAGGTTGCCGTATGCAGAGGCGATCGAGATCGCCGCAAAGAAGATCGATGAACCGATCAAATACGGCGACGATCTCGGCTCTGCTGCAGAGCGGGCGGTTGGAGAAGAGATGGGAGCCCACTACTTCATCACGGACTGGCCGAGTTCAATCCGGCCGTATTATGCGATGCCCTACGAGGACGATCCCTCCATCTGCAAGGCATTCGACCTGATGCATCCGCGGATGGAACTCTCAAGTGGGGCGCAGCGGGTCCACCAGTACGACCTGCTCGTATCACAGATCATCGCCAAAGGACTCTCTCCAGAGAGTTTCGAGTTCTACCTTCGACCGTTCCGATATGGGATGCCTCCGCACGCCGGATTCGGTGTCGGTGCCGAGCGGCTCGTGATGACGATGCTTGGGCTGCAGAATATTCGAGAAGCCGTGCTCTTCCCGCGTGACCGCCACCGGCTGGTCCCCTGAACTGGACTATGCCGTTGACTGATCTGCTGCTACCGACAACAGTCGTCGGGAGTTACCCCGTCGTCAGGGGAAAGGGGCTGCGTGCCCTCCTCGATCCCCTCCGCCCGGCCCTCGAAACAGCCATCAACGACCAGGTGAACGCCGGGGTCGACATCATCTCTGATGGGCAGGTCAGAGGCGAGATGATCCAGATCTTCACCACCCATCTCCCGGGGGTTCGGGGGCAGCAGGTGATCGGGAAGGTGCTGCCTGCGGCCGGATCGATCACGGTGCACGATACCCGGTTCGCGCTGACAAAGACTCGATATGTGAAGGGGATCCTGACCGGACCGTCGACGCTTGCCCATGGGCTGCAGCTGGCGACCCCTCACTACAGGTCCAGGGAGGAACTGGTCCCAGACATCGCAACCGCCCTGGTCGTCGAGGCGATCGCCCTTGAGGAGGCCGGCGTTGCAATGATTCAGATCGACGAACCGATCTTCTCGACCGGTGCCCCCGATCTGGATATCGGGGGGCGAGCGGTGGAGCTGATCGCAGATCAGGTCTCCGTACCGGTAGCGCTCCACACCTGCGGAGATCTCTCACAGGTAATCGACCGGATCCTCTCGATCCGGGTCGACATCCATGACTGTGAGTTCGCGACCTGCCCGGCCAACCTGGACCTCTTCTCAGCCAGGGATCTCGGGAAGAAAAAGATCGGACTCGGGTGCCTGGACTCGTCCTCAGATTCAGTCGAGAGCGTCGACGTGATCGCCCGGCTGATCAGAAATGGCGTCGATCGGTTCGGAGCCAATCGGCTGCTGATCGATCCCGACTGTGGGATGCGGATGCGGATCAGGGAGGCCGCATCTGCCAAACTTGTACATATGGTCGAAGCGACCGGGATTGTCCGGAGCGAACTCTAAAGGTGACAAACCTGCCTCTGAGGCGGGCCCACCTTTTTGGAGATCGATGATAGTTGATCCCCAGTCTTGACCATCAGATAGATTAAGACCAAAAAACCCACAAAATGGGGTGATTCAACCAAATACCTTATCTGGTGATCCCTCAAAAATTAAAGATCTGTGAAGAGTAAAAAGTTTTTTTTGATTCTGACTGTGCTAATTATGGCACTCTGTCAGAGCGTGCTGGCCGACAACACCACGCCAGCCCAGATAGACACGACAACACCCGCGCTTACCACCCAGACCAGTAATCCATCGAATACCACCGCGCAGACCACCGCCCCGGTCACGTCTGTTGTCACTACGCCAGCGACCACGACATCGGTACCGTCGCCAACGGTAACGGTACCAGCAACGACACCAATCGTCACCATGACGACCACCGTCACGCAGGGTTCAAAGGACGCTGACTTCACTTTCAAGATCAATGATGTGATCACCAACGGTAACGAACTCTATGTGGTCTGGGATGTCTCCACTGCTCCGGACGCATACATCCTCTCACGGGTGTATGTCTACCCAGCACAGAACAGTGTGTACAGGATTGTGAACGATCAGAAGGTCACGACCGATAAGAAGACGGTCGAGTCACAGTTCAAGTCCACCAACTACCAGGGATATCGGGACGAACAGGTCTTCGTCGAGAACCCAAAATTCGCACCAGGGGACATCGTCCATGACAATTCCTTCTATATCCAGATCCAGTACATCGAGCGATCTGACTACTACTACAACGAGGTCTACAAAGAGCAGGACGGATGGAGAATCGTCGGTCCCAAGCAGCAACTCGGGATCTCAGCGGTGAATCAGCGCTGCCAGCTGGTCGACCATGCAGCCGCAGGCACGCTGCTGACATCCTTCAACCAGACCCCACAGACCCCACCGATCACGCCGACCGCAGCACCGGCCTCTGAGAAGGCACACCCGACACCTGAAGAGACACAGACCCCGGTCGACGTCTCCGGACAGACCAGTGTGGCTTCGACTGGCACCGGGCAGCAGGCAACAGTCGCAGGTAGTGCCACGGTCAGATCAGCTACCACACAACAGACTGTCAACCAGAAAGGTGTCGGTACCCTGGCCGTCCAGACCGCCTCCTCGCAGGTGGTCTACACCCAGACGACCGCCGACAATGCTGAGAAGCAGTACGACTTCAATGGATCGGTGAAGACAAAGGCAGGCGTTCCCGGATGGACACCGCTCGCAGCCCTCGGGATCCTCGGGATCGCGCTCGTGCTCAGAAAGCGAGAATAATCATTTATATCAACCCCCATTTTATCTAACCTGACCATCCTCAACCCGTTCGGAAGAGTTCTTGAGTGGTCAGATAGATGATAATATACGAATGTGGATCTCCCCCCAGGGCAGGTCACTGCTCTGTTCTCTGCTCTGTGCGCTGGTCTTCTTGACCATGACCCCAGCCGTTGCTGGGGCATATCCTCAAACTCAGTCAGTGCTGATCATTCATTCATACCACCAGGGGTTCGCCTGGACCGACGAAGTGACCACCGGAATCAACGAGGTGCTCACTCCAAACGGAACCCTGGATATGCCGGTCGAGTTCATGGATACCAAACGGTACCATGATGAGGCCTACTTCAGAGCCCTCTTCTCATTCTATCAGGTGAAGTACGCAGGCAAACCACCGGATCTGATCCTCGCCGACGAAGAGGATGCCTATAATTTCCTCCTTCAGCATCATGACGTCCTCTTCCCCGGAGTCCCGGTGGTCTTCATCGGGGTGAACTATGTGCCAGGGACAGCCCAACCACCCCGCCCTGACTTCACTGGTGTGCTTGAGGACTACCAGATCAACCGGACCATCGACCTCGCCCTCCGCCTCCATCCTGGGACCAAAAACCTGGTGATCATCAACGATAACGTCACCTCGGCTGGGGTGGCCAACCAACAGATCCTCAAACCGGTCCTCCCGGCCTATGCAGAGAGGATGAATATCAGGTTCATCAGCAATGTGACCCTGCAGGAACTGGGGGACCAGGTGGCTGCCATCGATAAAGACAGTATCGTTCTCCTCCTCACCTTCAACCAGGACCGGGAGGGAAGGACGGTCTCTTACGATGAGAGCGCCGCAACAATCGCAGCGAACTGCAACGTCCCGGTCTATGGGGTCTGGGACTTTTATCTCGGAAAGGGGATCGTTGGCGGGATGATGACGACCGGTGAGATTCAGGGAAAGATTGCCGGTCAGATGGCGCAGGAGATCCTTGCAGGGAGGAATGTCACCGATATCCCGGTGACGATCGCACGCCCCGACGCCGGGATCTTCGATTATCAGCAACTCCAGCGTTTCAACATCGACCCGATTGATCTCCCTGCTGGGAGTGTGATCATCAATCAGCCATCCAACATGATGGTGTTTCCAAAAATGACCGTGATGGTAACCATCCTTCTCTGTATCGGTCTCTTCGTCATCATCCTTGCTCTCTTCACCACCAACCGTCGTACCCATACCGCTCGCGAACGGCTCAGGATCAGTGAGGAGCGTTTCCGGAGTATCTTCGACCTCCCCCTGATAGGGATCGCCATCATCGCATCGGGGGGCCAGATGTTAATGGCGAACAAGAGACTCTGTTCGATCACCGGGTTCTCCCATGCCGAGGTGATGAAGAGGACCTGGCGTGACCTCTCATTGCAGGAAGACCTTCCTGGGGAGGAGGCGAGGATAGCAGAGATGTACCGGGGAGAGCAGGAGACCTTCTCGGTTGAGAAGCGGCTGATCCGTCAGGACGGCCAGGTGATCGCCATCGAGGAGGCAGTGGCCGTTGTGAAGCATACAGACGGATCAGCCGACTATTTTGTCGTGGTGATCAGCGATATCACCCGACGTAAACAGGTGGAGGAAGAACTGCACCAGCATCAACAGCATCTTGAGGAACAGGTGATGAGGCGGACGGCCGACCTGGAGACGGCGATAGCAAGATTGACCACCGAGGTCCAAGAGCGGAGGCGAACAGAGACTCTTCTTGCAGCCGAGAAGGAACGGCTGGCCATCACCCTCCAGTCCATCGCCGACGGGGTGATCACCACCGACGCTGCAGGGCTGGTCCGGATGATGAATCCAGTGGCAGAGGAACTGACCGGTTGGCGGCAGGAAGAGGCGATGGGTCTGCCGCTCGCCCGGGTCTTCGTCACTGGAGACGAAGTCCCCCGGGACGAAACTGAACCATCCCCATCCATAGCAGTACAGAGTTCCGGTACCCCCTCCCGGCTCTGGGGGAGCCGACTGCTCAGAACTGATGGAACCTGGCACACGATCGCTGCCAGTTCAGCCGAGGTTCCAGGTCATGAAGGAGATCAGGGTGGATCCATCATCGTCTTCCAGGATATCACATCCCTTCGACAGATGGAAGAGGAGTTGCTCAGAAATCAGAAAATCGAATCGCTTGGGGTACTGGCCGGAGGGATCGCCCATGATTTTAACAATATTCTGACGATCATTGTCGGGCATTTGGAACTTGCCGGGATGGACCTCGCTGATGACGATCCTGTCACGCTCCAGCTCAACAAGGCGACCCGGGCACTCTTCCGTGCACGGGGGTTGACTACGCAACTCCTCACCTTCGCCCAGGGCGGTGCGCCGGTCAGAACGGTTTCGTACCTCTCCGATATGATCGAGGAGACAGCCACCTTCGCTCTCAGGGGATCGAAGTCCCGAGCACTCTTCCGACTTTCAGCGTCCCTACCTGCCGTCGACGTGGACCTCGACCAGATCAGCCAGGTGGTCAGCAACCTCGTGATGAACGCTGACCAGGCGATGCCGGCAGGGGGGACGGTGATCATCACCGGGGAGGTAGTGACCCAGGCAAAAGGAACTCTCTCCCTCCCTTCCGGAGAGTACGTGGCAATATCGGTGGAGGATACCGGGATCGGAATTCCCTCTGATTTGATGGGGAAGATATTCGACCCATATTACTCGACTCATTCTGTCGGGCGGGGACTCGGTCTCTCCAGCAGCCTCTCGATCATCAGGAACCATGGTGGAGGGATCGAGGTCCACTCTGTCATCGGAGAGGGGAGCACCTTTACGTTCTACCTCCCGGTGAACGGTTCGAGGTCACCTGGTACCAACACGGTCTGATCCGGCTGTTTTCGCGATCTCCATCATAGATATGAAATTTTTATATAAAAAAGGTTGAACCAGTTCATACCCAGATATGTTCCCGGCAGTAGGGACAGATGCTGATCCCGGGCTGCACTGGATGACCACAGAACGGGCAGCGGTTCGATAGAGGGACGATCCGAGGAGGGGCGAGGGTCTCCACCGGTACCATTCGGCGCCGATTCCGTCGGAAGGTGAGGTACCAGAGGAGAGAACCAGACAAGGGCATAGCAGATGAGAGTCCCCCATCAGGTTAATACCTTGTGGGCCACGTCAGTCAGAGAGCGGGCTCATGGACTCATCCCGATCATCCCCCGTCGATAGCTCCTCCTTCACCATCTGCTGCAACATCTGCCATATCATCATGTTCCTGTTCTTAGCGAGCAGCACAACAGTCCTGTTCTGGGAGTCAAGACCGGTCAGCAGGTCGGTCTCGATCGGCGGCACCGAGAGAGCCTCGGCATCGTCGACGATCAGGTCGAGCTGGTTGGAGAACCTGAACTCGTCAGTCATCTCTGCCAGGTCAGGATCCGTCGTCAGCGGTATCATCAACACCATGGGGGAGGTGACCAGCACCTCCTCGTGGTCCCCGCAAAAGAGTGTGTGGAGTTCCTCCTCGATCTCTGGATCTTCAGAGATCACCACCAGCCAGACCTGGAGACCACGACCTGCGATCTGTTTGAAGAGATCGAGATACCGGTCCGAGATCACCGCAAATACACTCTCCTTCGCCTCTCTGAGCATCTCGTCGATTTTGTAATCCAGATTCTCCTTTCCGTACATCGCCCAGAGTCGGCCGGAGCGTCTCCCCGAGAAGGTCTGTTGCTGAAGGGCCTGCAGTTCGGTCAGGGCCGAAGTTCCGGCCCGGGTGTGGGTATCCATCAGGATCTTAACGGCTATCTCAGGGGATATCGCCTGAAAGACCGCCGGCTTGGCGCTGATCCGGACGGCCAGCCCGAGGTCATCCAGGGAGTCGAGACTTTCGTACACACTCGGCTTGGAGATCCCGAGCAGTTCGATCACCTCTTTCGCCTGCGCCTGGTCGAGGAGGACCAGCGCCGCATAGACCTTTGCCTGGTACTCGGAGAGCCCAAGCACCTTCAGTGCCTTCACCAGCGCCGGGGTGATCGTCATCATACCAGAGACTGTTTGAGTCAAGTAGTAAAATAATTTACTACCGCCACAGACAGATTTATCTCTGATGATGCATAACAGAATGGTAGTAAACTAAATTACTACATACTCGCAGCAGATCGCGAGGACGAGGAGAGATCGTGAAATCAACAGTATACCAGAATACCGGCACCCCTGCAACCGGTCAGGGTGCATCAGGCAAAAAAGCAGTACAGAGTCCGGTCTCTGTACAGAGAAACGGAGCAACCAGGCGATCAGGAAGACGCGAGACAGTACGGCGGTTCGCCACTGTGCTGCTGATCCCCCTAGCCTTCTGTGTCCTGATCATGGCAGCCTCAGCAGCTACTGTGAGCAACACATCGGTATCAACCGGGACGAACAGCAGTTTAGATTCCTCAGGATCCTACACCGGCGTATCTCAGGTGACAACTGCAACCACCACAGCGGCCACGGGATCGTCGACAAGTGCAGGGCTCTCAGTGAAAGAGACCAGCCTCGATCCTGAGGTGTTGATGCCAGGAGACACCGGAACCCTGACTGTTACAGTCAGCAACGGTGGGAACACCGCTGTCACGTACAACCATGCCACCCTCGCCGGCTCTTCAGTGACGAACATGGACACCACCCAGTATTCTTCAGGCGGGACCATCAACGCGGGTTCAACAATGGTCTTCACCTTCCCTATCCAGGCAGGGTCAAAGGACGGAACCCAGTACCCCGAGTTCTCCCTTGACCTGGATTCCGGCTCCCTTCGGTATCCAATCGCCGTGAAGGTGGCCAGCACTGATCTCGCAGTCTCGGTGGCCTCCCAGCCTGACGCCTATGTGCAGGGATTCAAGGACAGTCTGGTCCTTGCGATCGGGAACCCCCGGCAGAACAGTGTATCAGGAGTGCAGATCATTCCATCAGGAGACGGTACCACCATCACCCCGGGATCGACCTTCATCGGAGCCATCTCTTCAAACACCGAGGTCACCAAGACCTTCAGTGTGACACCTACACGTGAAGGAAACATCACATTCCAGGTCAAATACCTGAACGGGCTGAATGCCCACACCACATCCCTGACCATTCCAATCACCTTCTCTGAGGACAAGACCCAGGCAGATCTCCTGATCTCCGACACTGTGGTCACCCAGTCATCCGGAACTACTCATATCACTGGGAATGTCAACAATGCAGGGCTCAAAGATGCCAACGGCGTCGTGGTGACGACTGGAGGGAGTGTAACCCCTGTCGACCCCTACAAACAGGCAGTGATCGGATCGCTCGCAGCGAATGACTTCTCCAGCTTTGAAGTGACCTTCACCGACAGAACGAACAGCGCCTCCGTCCCCCTCGTGATCACCTATAAGGACGCCAACGGAAACTCCCTCACCCAGACGATAAACGTGGATATCAAATCATCCACCTCCAACATGACCGCCGGTAGTGGCAGGGAATCAGCAGGTGGCGCACCATCCGGGGCCATGGGCGCCCCCGGGCAGCGTGGCGGGATCGTCGGAACCCTCGAGGGACTCGCCCTTCCGATTGTTGCGATCTTAGTGGTCATCGGAGGTGCAGCCCTGTACATCCGGAGAAGAAGGCAATGAGTGAGGCAATGGCTGAGACCCCGCTGATCACATTCAGCGAGGTCAGCAAGGTGTACAAGCTCCCTGCCGGAGATGTGATCGCCCTCGATCACATCTCCCTTAAGATCATGAAGGGAGAGTTCGTCGCGATCATGGGTCCCTCGGGATCAGGAAAGTCGACGACGATGAACATGATCGGGTGCCTCGACACCCCTACATCGGGTGATCTGATGATCAATGGGATCAACACCAAGGAGATGAGCGATCGTGCACTGACGAGCCTCAGGCGGGATACGATCGGGTTCATCTTCCAGCAGTTCAACCTGATCCCCTCGCTGACGATCCTGGAGAATGTCGAGTTCCCCCTGCTGATGAAGTACGGGGGAAACATTCCACAAGGACGAGCAGAACAGGCACTGGCTACAGCAGGACTCGATCCGAAGCTGTACACCCATACCCCGGCAGAACTCTCCGGCGGGCAGCAGCAGCGGGCGGCGATCGCTCGCTCCCTCGTTAATGACCCGGTCCTCCTTCTCTGCGACGAGCCGACCGGGAATCTGGACAGAAAGACAGGAATGGGGATCATGAAGCAGTTGGCAGATATGAACAGCGAAGGGACGACCGTCATCATGGTCACCCATGACCCCACCACTGCCGAGTATGCAGACCGGACGATCATGATCGAGGATGGTCGGATCGTATGATCTTCGTCGACCTGGCGATCAGAAACCTCAGACTTCACCCGCTCCGGTCCACACTGGCCGTCCTCGGGATTGTGATCGGGGTCGCTGCCATCGCAGCGATGGGGATCCTCGGGAACAGCATGGTCCTCTCAGTCACAGACAGCATCACCGCCTCGGGGAACACGATCATCGTCTCGCCGGTCAGTGAGACCAGCCACACCATCGGCAGTTCCACGTCAAGCAGTAGCGGTGGTGGAACCCGGTCGGGCGCTGGCGGCGGAATCTTTGGCGGCGGAGGCGGCGGAGAGCCCCCGAGCGGCGGAGGTGGTGGCAGCAGTAGCAGTTCAAGCACCACGCCGAGGTTCACCGAGTCTCAGGCCCAGGAGATAGCGAGGATCATCAGCACGAACGGGTCAGTCATCAATGTCGCCTCAACCAGTGACACGGTCTCCCTCGGCAAGAAGAACGCGACGACGCGGATTTACGGTCTGAAACCGGCTGATGCTGAATCCCTCCTTGGTAGCGACATGGAATCAGGGACGATGCTCAAGTCCGGCGGTTCAGGATGCATCATCGGCACGACCCTCGCGACCCGGTACAACCTGACGATCGGATCACGGATCAGCGTTGGGAGCGGCGGGACACTCAGAGTTCTCGGAATCATCGGATCCCGGGGGATGAGTATGGACGTCTCCACCGACAATGCCGTCGTTGTCACTGACACCTGGTTCTTCCAGACCTACAGCGACAGGAGCAACCTCTACGACCAGGTGATCGTCAAGGCCAAAGACATCAACGACGTCGATACGCTCGCATCAGAACTCACCACATCGATGAATCACAAGGAACGGGTCATCGAAGTCCAGGAGACTAAGACGAGTCTGGCCCGGATCTACGATTCATTCTCGACAGTCACGACGTTTGTCAGTGCGATAGGCGGGATCTCCCTCATTGTCGCAGGGGTCTCGATCCTGAACATCATGATGATGTCGGTGAACGAACGGATCCGGGAGATCGGGATCATGCGATCCTTAGGCAGCCAGCAGCCGGAAGTGCTGATGATGTTCATGTACGAGGCGCTCTTCCTGGGGATCATCGGCAGTGCGATCGGCGGAGCGCTCAGTCTGGGAGCCGGGTATATAGTTTGTACCATGTTCCTCAAGACCGGAGCCTATGCTCTAGCCCCATCCAGCCTGATACAGGTGGTATACGGGATCGGTTTCGGGATCCTGATCAGTTTGATCTGCGGCATCTACCCGGCATGGACGGCTTCCAAGATGAATCCGATCGACGCACTCCGCCACGAGTGACGACCGGACCCAAGCCAAAAGCAGGCAGGAGAGAAGAAGGCATAACCCCTCTCATCTCCAACTTTTTTTGAGATGTGATGCACCATATGGAAAAGAGAGAAGAACTGATTGCGTTCTTCAACGCTGCACCGTTCGCCGTGTTGAACGGGATCGTGATCACCGAGGTCAGAGAGGATCTGAGTGCTGTGGTCACGATGAAGATAGATGACAAGTTGAACGCCCACGGGAGCGTGCATGGCGGTGCGATCTTTTCAGTGGCAGATCATGCGTTTGGGGTCGCCTCCAACCTTGATGGAAGACCAAAGGTCGGTGTCACCTCGCAGATAACCTATCTATCCCCTGCCACAGCCACCGGCGGCCCATTGGTTGCAACTGCCACCAGAGCTGGGGAGGCTGGAACGACGGTCGCGTACCGGGTCACGGTCTCCCAGAAGGGTCGGCAGATCGCACTTTTTTACGGGAACGCTTTCTGCTTAAACAGGGGCAATAAACTGCCAGAGACTGGGGGTGTACTGACCCTAGACAATGAAGATCGAAGTCGAGAGCTCGACGCCATGCTCGGTGACAAAGTAAGGGAAGACCCGGAGCGGCACCGGCATCCCCACCACCTTATGGATGATCAGCAGGTGGCTGACTTCATTCATCACGACCTCCTGTTGCATCTCAAAGAAGAGGTCCACAGCTCGCAACAGCCTGACCTCCTCAAGTTGAGTGTGCAGCCCGGGGTAGGTCAGCACGATCAGATTTCCCCCCGTCCGCCGGATCTGCTCCTTCATCGACCGGAGAAATGCCAGGGTGATATCAATCCCATGCTCCAACAAGATCGTCGAGAGGGAGTCGACGATGATCACCTCCCCCCGCCCGTATTCTTCGGTGCGTTCAGGTGAAAATTCGGAGAGCATTCCGGATTCAACCTCCCCATCCAGCATCAGATAGGTACCGAAATCTGCGGCAGCGTTCCAGAACTGCCTGGCCAGCAGATCGCTGCCTGATAGGGGGTTACCCTGGATCAGCACGATGGTTCCGCACGGAAGGCCGCCTTCGAGCACCTGGTCCAGTCCACTAATCCCTGTGCTCCGTTTCTCCATGATCATTCCCTGTAAAGACTCTGTCAGTCCATGGTTATAGAAAATGTCCCTCTGGACAGGTTCTATCGGTCCACTCTCCCACAATGTACAGATCATTCAGACACTCGAAGAATCTATAGGATTCCTCCCAGGTCAGGTTCCCCTGTACGAGGGAACCAGACATCTATCGAATATTAGGTTCTCAACTTTATATATCGAGCCGGCGTCTCACTCATCATCGAAGGGACCATAACGGTGTTGGGGATGGTTTATATACCACAATTACATTAATGAGGTAAAAAGGAGACGCTGAGGAGCGAACCTACCGATGATCACGGTACTGCTGTTGGATGATGATCATGACTTTTTTGCATCAATCAGGCAGCACCTTGCCAGGGTCTGCGACATCACCGTTCATTTCGTCACCTCGACAGGTGAGGCTCTCAGAGTCATTCACCAGAAAGTTCCTGACGTGATCGTAGCCAGGTACTGGAAGACCAGCCAGGAAGGACCGGCGCTGATCAGAGAACTATGGAAGAAGTATCCCGCCATCCCAGTGGTCATCATCACCGACGGATCAGAGAACGAGGAGAATATCATTGCTCAGCACCCTCTGATTGCTCTATGCCTGGAGAGACCAATAAAGCCCAACGCCCGATTTCTTCTGGAACTCGCAGAGACGATCAGGATCGCTGTGATGAGATGCACGGAGCATCAGGAGCCTGGATATGAGCAGAACCTGCTGGCGCAGATCATGGAGACCAGTACAGCAGGGATTCTAGTGGTGGACCAGAATGGGATCGTCACCTTTGAAAACCGGGCTGCAAAGGAGATCCTGGGATCCGAATCCACCGGTGCCGGCCAGGGAGCCGGATCCCTCGCTGGGTTCCCGTTCGCTGAGGTGATCGCTTCCGGCTCCCCCATCAGGGATCAGCATTACACTATCGGCGAAGGTGAGCAGGAGCGGGTGTTCAGAATCAATGGTGCCCCATTGCAGACAGGTCCTGAGGGAAGACAGCAGATGGTCATGGTGGTCGAAGATGTAACCGAAACGGTGCAGCTCGAGGAGGCGCTGATCAGAAGCGAAGACAGGTACCGCCTGATCGCCGATAATATGGAAGACCTGGTCTGGATGATGAGGCCGGACCACTCGAACCTCTTCATCAGCCCGTCGATGGAACGGGCGCTTGGGTACTCATTCGAGGAACTGCAGGCGGTCCCGCTCAGGGAGCACCTGACCTGGGAGTCTCAGATACTGATTGACAGGGCAGTTTTCGAGAAACCAGAAGAGAGGGGGGCTGCCTCCAGAACCTTCGACCTCGAATTCCAGCGAAAGGACGACACCACAATCCGGGCAGAGGTACAACTGACCGTGATCCGGGACGAAGAAGGGCATCCAAGCGGGATCCTCGGAGTCGGCCGCGACGTGACCGCCCGGAGAAGGGCGGAACTGGCACTCAGGGAGAGTGAAGAACGTTTCCGGCTGCTCGCTGAGAACTCATCTGACATGATCGCACGGCATGCGCTGGACGGTACCTTCTGGTATGTCTCACCGGCCTGTACGACCCTGCTCGGGTACATCCCCGAACAGATGATTGGCAGGTCTTCCTTAGCATTCATCCATCCCGACGATATCAGCATCGTGCAACAGGCCTATCTCGACATTCTTTCGGTACCGGATGTCCTCCGGATCAGTTATCGGTATAGAAGGATCGATGGAACCTACATCTGGTTCGAGACCACCTGCAGGGCGATCAGGGACCCCGTCTCCGATGCCCCCATCGAAATCTATACCTCGTCACGGGATGTCACAGATCGGAAGAGGTTGGAGGAGGCTATCACGGGACAGACCGAGGAACTGAAGCAATATTCGGCAGCGCTCGCACAGGCCAACCAGAAGCTGAATCTATTGAACAGCGTGACCAGACACGACATCCAGAACCAGTTGACCGTGATCTCAGGTTACTTTGAGATAATGCAGACAGAGATCACCGATCCAGTGCTGCTTGGCTACCTTCACAGGCAGCAGCACGCGGCAGAACTGATCAATCATCAGATCGAGTTCACCAAGGCCTATCAGAACCTGGGAGCGGAGGCCCCGACATGGCGGAATGCAACAGAGGTGCTCTCAGCAGCGATCGTATCCCTTGACCTGGAGGGGATAGATGCATACGTCGACCTCCAAGGGCTTGAGATCTTCGCAGACCCAATGCTTGAGAAGGTCTTCTATAATCTGCTCGAAAACGGAATCCGGCATGGTGAAACGATCACCAGTATCAGATTCTGGTATGAGGAGGTCGGAGAAGAGGTCGTTCTGGTATATCTGGACGATGGAGTCGGGATCCCCCTGACTCAAAAGGAGCAGATATTCAAGCGGGGGTTTGGAAGCAATACAGGTCTTGGCCTCTTTTTGATCAGGGAGATCCTCTCAATCACCAGGATCCATATCAGGGAGACCGGGAAGGAGGGAGAAGGTGCCCGGTTCGAGATCACCATCCCTGCAGGGGGGTACCGGATAAAAAAGGAGAACCAAAGATAGATGCCGAATTCTCATGGGCGACGACGATCAGAGTTTAGAGCCGTACTCCTCGCGGAGCGTCCGTCGGAGAAGTTTCCAGCCGTTCACCCGCGGAAGTGACTCGACGATGATCAGACCGCGGGGGATCTTATAACCGGCGAGGTGGGACCTGCAGAAGGTGGAGATTTCATCATAGGTTGGGGGTTCATCCCCTGCAGGGACCACCACCGCGACCGGGATCTCCCCCCGCCGCTCGTCTGGCGAGCCAAAAACCGCCACATCCCGGATCTTGGGATGCTGGACCAGCACATTCTCCACCTCAGTTGGGTAGACCTTCCACCCTGACATGATGATCATGTCCTTCTTGCGGTCGGTGATGAAGAGGACTCCTTCGGTGTCCAGGTAACCGATATCCCCGCTCAGAAACCAGCCTCCCGGACGAAAGACTGCGGCCGTCGCCTCAGGCATCTGCCAGTAGCCCTGTGCCACCGACGGCCCGCGGAGCGCGATCTCACCTGGCGTGTCAGGCGGGAGATCCTCATCCGGATCCTCAGGGGAGACGATATTCACCTCGGTGTACCCAACCGGTACCCCGACCGACCGGTACTCCCGGGTCAGGAACGAGTAGTTCGGAAGGGTCGTCGTCCCTGAACCGATCACGATCGTCTCCGAGAGGCCGTAGGAGTTGGCAATCGGGATATGAAACCGGCGATCGAAAGCCTCCCAGACCGAGGGGAGGAGCGAACCGCCGCCGCTGATGATAACCTTCACCGACGAGAGAGCCGCCTCTATCCCTGCTGGACTGTGGACCAGGGAATGGATCACCGGCGGCATTCCGGCCAGCACCGTCACCTGGTAGCGTTCGATCAGAGCCAGGTATTGATCGAGGTGGAACCGTTCCATGATTACAAAGGTGCCGCCGGCCCGCAGCGCCGCCAGCCCCCAGGAGATGCCGACATGTCCCATCGGATAGATCCCGAGGTAGATATCGTCAGGAGTCATTCCCAGGGCCTCACGTTCGGCGTCCAGGGCCGACATCCAGTTACCATGGGTCAGCATCGCCCCTTTGGGCAGACCTGTCGTCCCCGAGGTGTACTGCAACTGACAGAGATGATCGAACGAGCAGTCCACGGCCCGCATCGCTGCCGGGTAGCTGGCGAACTGCTGCCAGGGGACCGTCCCGGAAATCCCCTCTTCGGTGCAGATCACCTGTTGCAAGCAACCGGCCCTGTCCCGGACCGAGGAGACGACAGCAGCTCCTTCCGAGTCGGTGATGACAGCCACCGCTCCAGCGTTGGTGATCGCATGGAGCAGTTCCTCACCTCGGTAAACCCTGTTGGTCGGGACCGCAACCGCCCCGATTCGCCAGATCGCAAAGTAACTGAAGAGGTACTCGGGGGATGATTCAAGATAGATACAGACCCGGTCCCCCCGTCGGATCCCAACGGCAAGGAGGCCCTGGGCGAGTCGGTTCATCTGCCCCCGGACATCACCATAGGTGTATGAGGTGCCCCGGGACGGGCAGTGGATCGCTACCTTCGCCTCAGGCACACTGGCGGCATCGAAGAGCGTGGTAACATTTGGCATACATCAGATCCAAGAACCACCAATGTGGTTCGTTAGTGTATATTTATGTCCAGAACTCTATTTAGTCATGATCATAAACGGGACGTTCAACTGCAGGATGCCGAAGTTCAGGACGGCTGCAAAGGTGACCCAGGCGATGTACGGGACGAGCAGCATCCCTGCGGTTGGGGAGATCCTATGGAATCGCCAGATGGTCACGACGATCAGAACCCAGAGCAGCACGATCGCAATGAAACCGCCGATGATAGATCGAAACCCAAAGAAGATCACCGACCAGAGAAGGTTGAGAAACAGTTGAAGGCCATAGACCTTCAGGGCGCCATCAACACGGGGGTCTATCTCCCGCTTCTGATAGATCAGAAACGAGGCAGCCCCCATCAGGAAGTACAGCACCGTCCAGGCCGGCGCAAAGAGCCAGTTCGGCGGAGCGAACCAGGGTTTGGTAAGCGTGGCGAACCAGATCGGGATCGCCGGAGTGGTGAAGAATGCTCCAATTGCACCCACCAGCAGCGGGAGGAGGACGAACCCTGCCAGAGTCAATAGGGTCTTCAATCGGGATGAAATCTGCATAATCCCATCATATCACCTGCTGATATCTATGGATTCCCATCAGAGCGGAAGACCGAGCCAGGAGAAGAGACCGAGCATCTTCAGTCCAAAGAAGCACATCACGAAGACAAGCGCACCCCGGAGTTGGAGACCCGAAACCCGGTGGGCCAACCAGGCCCCGACCTGGGCCATCGGAATCGTCGCAACTGCCAGGATCAATGCGTTGATCAGATTCACGTACCCGAGCGAGTAGGGGGGGAGGCCGGCTACCCCAATGCCGTTGATGATGTATGAGATGAGACCGCCCGCAGCGGTGAAGAGGATGATCGGGGTCGAGGTACCGATGGCATGATGGATCGGGAACCTTAAGAACACGACCATCACCGGGACCATCAGGATCCCGCCGCCTATCCCGAGCAGCCCCGATATGAATCCGACCGGGATCCCCCAGAGCAGATAGGTGCGCCGGCTGTTGACCACTGAGGCTATTTCGCAGGAGGGAAGATCGGCGAAGTACATTCTGAACGCACCAAGGATCAGCACTACCGCAAAGATCACCTCCAGCGGCCGAGCTGGGAGGTGAGTGGCGAGCAGAGCCCCGAGGTACGAGACCACAGCAGCCGTGACACCCATCCAGACGACAGCGTCCCAGTGGATACACCTTCGGCAGTGGTGAGCATAGGTACCGCTGACAGCGGTCGGGAGGATCACTGCCAGGCTAGTTGCAAATGAGATCCTGATGGCGAGATCAGCAGAGAGGCCGGACGCGGTCAGCAGCCAGTACTGAATCGGGACCAGAATGAACCCGCCGCCGACCCCAAAGAGGCCAGAGGCCGTCCCGACCAGCAGGCCGGTCAGCAGCAGGGCGGCGAGAAAGAAGAACGTCAGTTCCATAGGATCATCTGAAAAAGAAGAAGGTGTTCCGGGTCTACTGATACTCGGGAGGCTGGACTTCCTGCGGGAGACCGCCCTTGAAGAACTGCTGGATCTTCTGATAATAGTCCCGGACCCGCTGGTTCATCGTTGCATGCACCTTCGCCGCCGCTGCAGTGAAGTGACGGGGGGCCAGGGTGGTGGCCCCTTCCCGAAGGGCGAACATCCCTGCCTCCCTGCAGAGGGCCTCAAGGTCGGAACCGACAAAACCCTCGGTCTGTGCTGAAAGGGTGGCCATCAACTCATCCCGGGCAGGATCCTGCAGAACCAGCCGGCGGGAGACCAGATGCTCTACCAGCCGCCGACGGAGATCAATTGAGGAGATCTTCTCTTTACTCTCCCGCGGGATGCCAGCGAAGACGGCCTTCGCCTCCTCAAGGGTGAAGGTTCTTCCCTTACCGAGGCGGTTCACAGCAGCCTCCATCTCCTGCTCACCGATACCTTCGATGTCGGCCACCAGATCCTCCATCGGGGATCCCTCGATCGGCATCAGCCGGGTGTGGATCCGAAGGATCATCTTCCGGTCATCAGGCCCGGGTTCTCCGATATAGACGAGCCGGTCGAAACGGCCGGGCCGGAGGAGGGCTGGGTCGACAATGTCGGGCCGGTTCGTGGCCCCCATTACGGCCACGTCCTTGAGCTCCTGCAGACCGTCCATCTCGGTCAGGATCTGGTTCAGAACGCTCTCGATCACATGCGAGTCGGACCCGCCTCCCCTGGTCGGGGCGAGCGCGTCCATCTCGTCGAAGAAGATCAACGACGGGGCGACCTGCCGGGCCTTCTTGAAGATCTCTCGAACAGCCCGCTCGCTCTCGCCGACCCACTTGGAGAGGAGCTGCGGACCCCGGACCGGAATGAAGTTGGCTCCGCTCTCATGGGCTGCGGCCTTCGCGATCAGCGTCTTGCCGGTGCCGGGCGGGCCGTACAACAGCACACCCTTCGGTGGCTCGATCCCGAGCACCTCGAACCGGGTGCGGTCGGTCAGCGGGTACTCGACGGCCTCCCGAACCTCCTGCTTGGCTGCTTCGAGACCACCGACGTCAGCCCAGGTCACATGCGAGACCTCGAGCATCACCTCCCGCATGGCACTCGGGCCGACGTCCCGATGGGCCGCCCGGAAGTCCCGGCTCTGGACCTCGAGCCGGTCGAGTATGTCCTCAGGGATCTCGTCGACCTCCAGGTCGATATCCGGCAGGTATCGCCGGAGTGCCCGTATTGCGGCCTCACGGGCCAGAGCGGCCAGGTCGGCACCGACGAACCCGAAGGTCTGCTGGGCCAGGTCGTCGACGTTCACGTCAGGGGCGAGCGGCATCCCCCGGGTATGGATCTTCATGATCTCGGCCCGGTCACCCTCGCCGGGCACCCCAATCTCGATCTCCCGATCGAACCGGCCGGGACGGCGGAGTGCGGGATCGATCGCATCGACCCGGTTTGTGGCTCCGATCACCACGACCTCGCCCCGCTCCTCAAGCCCGTCCATCATCGTCAGCAACTGGGCCACGACCCGCCGCTCCACCTCGCCGGTCACGTCCTCGCGCCGTGGTGCGATCGAGTCGAGTTCGTCGATGAAGATGATCGCCGGAGCGTTCTCGCGGGCCTCCTCAAAGACCTCGCGAAGCCGCTGTTCGCTCTCACCGTAGTACTTGGAGATCACCTCAGGCCCGGCGATCGCGATGAAATGGGCACCGCTCTCGCTGGCCACCGCCTTTGCGATCAGTGTCTTGCCGGTGCCGGGCGGGCCGTACAGCAGCACACCCTTCGGCGGCTCGATCCCGAGTTTCCGGAAGAGTTCCGGGTGGCGCATCGGCAGCTCGATCGTCTCACGAACCCGCTGCAGCTCGTAACTGAGCCCGCCGATGTCCTCGTATGAGATTCGCTTCAACCCTTCAAACCCGACGGCCGGTTTCTCGCTGAATTCGATCTCGGTATTCCGGGTGATGATCACCGCCTCCTCGGGCTCGACGACGACCGCCTTGAAAGCGATGATCTGCGGCTGCATGAACGGGAACCCCTGCCTGATCGGGACCGAGTCGTTCATCATCATCGGAAAGTCGATCAGACCGTTGATCGCATGATCGTAGTTGATCGGAATATTATGTGGAAGATCCTCAGGCGGGGCCAGCACGACCCGTTTCGCCTCGATCTCATCGGTGATAGAGGTGATCCTGACCCGATCCCCTATACTCACACCGGCATTGGCACGGGTCAGGTTGTCGATCCTGATCTTCCCCTGGTTCCAGTCAGTGACCAGGGCACGCCAGACCTTGGCGACGGTCCTGCGCCTCCCCTCGATCATCACGATATCACCTGGTGAGACACGAAGCTGGAGCATCGTCTCAGGGTCCAGACGTGCCTTTCCGCCTCCCTGGTCCTCGGGATAGGCACTGTCCACCTTCAGATATATTTCCGGCATCACCTTAACCATCATATATGGTTGGATTTATAAGTACTGTTCAGATATGCGCGTACTCTTCTTTGACCCGCTGCACGGCGCAGCAGGGGATATGGTGACCGGGGCACTGCTGGACTGCGGGGCGGATCAGTCCCTGGTCATACAGGCGATGCGGTCGGTGGTCGGGGAACCGACCATCTCAATCGTGGACAGGGCAGGGATCAGGGCCGTCCACGTGGTCACCCATGCCGGCCCGGCTCCTCGGACCCTGGAGCAGGTGCTCGCGATCGTCAGGGCAGCCGACGCACCAGAGGAGGCGATCCGGATGGCCGAAGGGGTGTACCACCGGATTCATACCGCAGAGTCTGCGATCCATGGAGACCATGCCCACTTCCATGAGGTCGGGGCAGATGACGCGATCGCCGATGTGCTCGGGGCCTGTACAGCCCTTCATTCCCTCCACCTTGAGGGGGTCGTGGTCCTCCCGGTGCTGCTCGGGACCGGGACGGTCGATGGGGCTCATGGGAGGTACCCCCTCCCGGCCCCGGCGACCCTGGCCCTGATCGAGGACGGCCGGCTCGAAGTCCTGTTCAGCGGAGAGGAGGGGGAGACCTGTACCCCAACCGGAGCCGCCCTGCTCGCTGCGTTTCAGACCATCTCCCGACAACAGGTGGCGTCGTTCCGAGTCGAACGGATCGGGTATGGGGCAGGGACCAGGAACCCAGAAAAGACCCCCAACGTGCTGCGGGTGATGCTCGTCGAGACTGGGGAGGTCACATCAGGGGATACGGTCGATCTGCTTGAGACGAACGTCGACGACGTGACTGGGGAGGTACTGGCCAACACCCTCTCGCACCTGATCGATGCCGGTGCACGCGACGCTTCAGCCGCCCCGCTGCTGATGAAGAAGGGGCGGGCCGGGTACCTGATCAGGGTGATCTGCAGTCCGGACAGGAGTGGTGCCTTAGCTCGCGTGATGGCAGAGGAACTCGGGACGCTCGGCGTCCGATGCTCGCCGCTGATCCACCGGTTCGTCGCAGAGCGGGCGATTGAACAGGTCACCACCCGGGTCCGGGGAGAAGAGCGGACTATCGAAGTGAAGATTGGCAGGATGGCAGGGAAAGTATATAGCGTGAAAGCAGAGTTTGATCAGGTAGCAGCCTGGGCGAACGACCTCGGGGTACCGGTGCGGATCGTCGCCAGGCAGGTCGAAGAGGCTGCCTGGCAGGCGGTCAGACGGAGCGATGATGGAGTATAAACTGAACAGTGGAAACAGCGACCTCGACCGGTTACTCGGTGGGGGATATGAGCCGCGGATCATCACCCAGTACTTCGGAGAGCCCGCCGGCGGAAAGAGTACGCTCTGTCAGATTGCAGCCGTTTCATGCCTTCGGTCCGGAAAAGCGGTTGTATATATCGATACTGAGGGGTTCTCGACCGAGCGGTTCAGGCAGATCGCCGGGGACGAGACCGATGCCCTCGCCGAGAACCTCTTCCTCTTCGAACCCCTCGACTTCGAGGAGCAGGGGCTGATGATCGGGAACACTGAGCAGGTGCTCAAGTCAAAGGAGAGTGGTCTCGTCGTTATGGACTCGGCGACGGCCCTGTACAGGACAGACCTGGAGCGGGGGCAGGATGCCCTGCGGGCCCTGACCCGGCAGATGGTTTGTCTGCTCGGTCTCTCCCGCAAGTACGACCTCCCGGTGATCATCACCAACCAGATCTATACGGACCCGGGGACAAATCGGGTCAGCGGCCTCGGTGGCAATGCACTCGAACATATCTCCAAGGTGATCGTACAGGTCGAGAAGACGGACAGCCAGCGGCGGGCACGACTCGTCAAGCACCGCTCGAAACCTGAGGGAGCTGTCCTCGACTTCGTCATCACCGAGGACGGGATCCGCACCGTCGACCTCCCCTGATATTTTTCAAAAAAAGTGATACCAAAAAAACAGTTCAGAGAGGGATCTCCCCAACAAAGACGGTCACCGCAGGCCCCTCCATCAGGGTCTCCTTGCCGAGGGTGATCCAGAGTGGCCCGCCAGCGGTCTCGACCGCGACATGGTCCCCAACGAGGCCAAGGCGGTGGGCGACGGCGGCCGAGGCGGTGGCACCGGTCCCACAGCAGAGGGTCTCATCCTCGACACCGCGTTCAAAGGTACGAACGCTGATCGCATCAGGACCCGTCACCTGGACAAAGTTCACATTCGCTCCCTTCAAGAAAGAGGGGTGGTGCCGGATCTGGGGGGCGAGCCCCGGGACATCCACTGCCGCGAGATCGTCGACGATCACGACCGCATGCGGGACACCGGTGTTGGTCGCATGGACGGTGAGCCCTGCGATCGTCTGCTGGTAGACGCCCTCTCCTGTGGCCGGGATCCCTGGACAGTCGAACGCCGGATCGGGCATATGAATTTGTGCCAGAAACGTACTGTCACCTATGGAGACATGAACCGGGAGCACTCCGGCCGGGGTCTCGACGTTGCAGGTCTCCGTGAAGTATCCCTGATCGAAAGCATACCGGGCAAAGCATCGGATCCCGTTGCCACACATCTCGGCCTCACTTCGGTCCGGTTGGAAGATACGCATCCGGAGATCGCCCTCGGTACCCGCAGAGAGAAAGAGAACGCCGTCAGCGCCGACCCCAAACCGACGATCGCAGTACAACTCCGCAAACTCGCCCTTCATCTGGTCAGGAATCCGGGTACCCTCAAGTTCGTCGATCAGCAGAAAGTCGTTGCCGTTGCCATGCAGTTTACAAAAAGGGATTGAGATCGTTGTGTATACCATACTGGTGTACTATTACGAAGTTCCCCACTTTTTAAGAGCCCGATCCAGTTCGTAGTGATCCTTCGCGTACTCGACCGTTGGGATCCCTTCCATGAACGCATCGACGGCCTGGCGCATCGCCCGTGCCCCGGCCGCAGTTCCATCTGGATGGCCGTGGATCCCGCCGCCGGCCTGAAGGATCAGATCTGTCCCGAGCACCCGGAGTTCAGTCTGGACCTTCCCCGGGTGAAGACCACCGCTTGAGACTGGAAACGTCGACTTCAACCCATAGCACTGGTCGGTGAGGGCCCTATTGTCTCCAAGCAGTTCCTCTGCGTCGTGGCTCATCTTCCCGGAGACCGAGCCTGTGTGGAGCTGGTCGCCGCCGAGCATCCGGACCAGTTTCGCAAAGGTTCGCATCGCGATCCCATGTTCCGGGTTCCGGGTCATCGCGGCGTGCATGGTCCGGTGAACATGGATCGGCACCTTGATCGAGGGATCTTCGGCAAGGGCCTGCACAGCGCTGAACCCGGCACTGATCACATCGACCATCAGCATATTGGCGCCGAGTTCAAGAGCGTGTTCAGCCCGTTCCAGGATCTTGTCGGCTCTGGTAGTGACGTTCACTGCATAGAGCACATTTCTGCCAGTCTCCGTCTTCGCCTGATCGAGCCGGGCCATCACCGCAGGGAGCCGCTCGAAGAGCGGACAGAACTGCTGATCAGTCAGGGTCTCGTCGTCCTTGATCAGGTCTACGCCCCCGATAGCAGCCTGGTAGGCTACCTCGGCCGTATCGGTCGGATTCAGTCCCACCTTGGGCTTGATTATCGTACCGACATGCGGCCGGTTCTGTGAACCAACCAGCCGGCGCACCCCATCGATCCCGAACTTTGGCCCTGAAAAGGTCACCAGTTCCCTGGGAAACTCGACATCAAGCAGCCTGACCGCCTCAACCCGGCCGAGCCCGAAGAGGTTCCCTGCCACCACGGAGAGGTACTGCGGAACATTGCCCGGCTCAAAGATCTCCGCAGGATAGGTAATCTTGGTCAGGTACCCCTGGCCCTTCGGTTCCACGCTCTCGACCGCCCCGTCCAGCCTGCGGACGTACTCTGTGGTGGTCGAGATATCGGTCCAGGTTCCGGTCGTCTCCTCCTCGCAGATCGCCTGGGCGGCCTGCTCTGGCGAGGTATCGGCTCGGGGGCGGAAGTAGTAGATTGCAGTAACATCAGACATATCCTCAGATCTCCTGTTGCGGCTTCTTTATCGGGAACGGGTATTATTCTTTCTGATCCGCCCCATGGGCCGGACGGTCGAACTGCTCGATTGACCATCCCAGATGATCCCTGATGATAATATAGGCCATCTCTGGCGGGATCGCTCCCTCCTCGGTGATGATCAGGTCCACGTAATCAGCAGGGGTCACATCGAAAGCCGGGTTCCGAACCCTGACATGGGGAAGGGTCGATGCAATCGAAGCAGTCAGTACCTCCTCCGCCGGCCGCTCCTCGATCTCGATCAGGTTCCCAAGGATCGTCAGTGGTGCGAACTTATAGGTCTCCGCAGCTACCACCAGGTTCACGCGCGCCTCGTGGGCTGCCAGGGCCATCTGAGCGGTCCCGATCTTGTTGACGACCGCTCCATTAACCGAGATGGCATCAGCCCCCACCAGCACCAGGTCCACCTCGTTGATGAACGAACGGACCGCAGAGTCAACAATGTAACTGGTCCGGATCCCGGCATCATTCAGGGTTCTGATCGTAACCAGTCCCTGATTTCTCGGTCGAACCTCGGTGGCATATACCTCGATCTCCTTTCCTTGTCGATGAGCTTCCAGGATACAGGCCAGGGCGGCCTCCGAGTTGCAGTGGGTCATCACCACATCCCCGTCCCGGATATGTCGGGCTCCGATCGATGCAATCCGTTGAACCGCCTGTTCTGAGGAGGTGATGAACTGGCTGGCCGATGCGATGATCCCTGACCGTGCCTCTTCGAGGGTACGGGCCGTCTGAACACCGGCCATCACCAGGTGCACCGCATTCGGAAGCGAGACCGCCGTCGGTCGGGTGGCGACGAGGAGATTCGCGGCCTGTTCCATCTCTCCAACAAAATCGTTCAGTTCAGTTGACTGAACTACGGTTGCGTGATCAGCGAGCGCCCCGGCAGCAGCACGGGCTATCCGGCCCGCACCCCGAATCTCCATCTGTCTGATCTGTTCTACAGTAGAAACCAGCATATAATATCCCAGCCAGTGAGATCAGTAAGCACCAGATAAATATCTGGTTTTCGATTGAGTGAAAATGGTGATGTGATGTCGATCGCCGTGGTATTTGACAGTGCTGGTACACTGCTTCGGACCTACAGGACTGCAAAGGATGTGATCACTGGGGAGGTGATCCCCCATGTGGAGACAACGAACCTGACCTTCTCCTCAGATGAGCGGGTGCTGATCGCCCTGAACATCCACTCCAGGGAGGTGATCGACGCGGACCAGTCGATGCTCGTCTCAGCGTATCTGGTCGAGCATCAGATTGGATTCGGGATCAGCTGTACCAGAAAGGTGCTGACTGCTGATGAGGTCGGGGAGGTCCTCTATTCCGACACCCATGCCAGGATCCAGGATCTGAGCGAATGTATCCGGGACGTCTGGAATTGTTGCAGAAAGGAGTCGGTGCTGACGATGAACAGCGGGGTGATCGTCAATATGGGGTTACCCGGGATCGAGTTCACCCTGACCGTCGGCGGCCGACCGTTCTCCGGGGCAAAGGAGACGATCACCACGCTCCATCAGATGGGGGTACCGACCTTCATCGCCTCAGGCGACCGGGTGACCAAGCTCGAACGGATGGCCGACTACCTCGGGATCCCCAGAGACCGGGTCTTTGGGGTCGCAACCCCTTCGATCAAGGCCGGGATCATCGAGGATCTGAAACAGGAATACGACACCGTCGTGATGGTCGGCGACGGGATCAACGACATCGCAGCGATGAAGAAGGCGGACTACGCAGTGCTGACCGGGCAACAGCCGGGCGAACGGCCGAAGCGGTTGTACGATGTCGCCAACCAGGTGATCGCCGAGGTCCGCGAGGTGGTGCCGATTGTGCAGCGGTTACAGATCTCCACCCAGGAGATATAAAAGGTAATATGATCTGACTGCTCAATTAGATACAAGGACGTAGCGCATGACCCCATTGATCACGATTCAGAACCTCTGCATGGATTTTGAAGGGAAACGTGTCTTGAACAACATCAGTTTCTCTCTCGCAGAGGCAGAGATAGTTGGGATTATCGGTCGGAGCGGCGCCGGCAAGACGGTGCTGATGCACCTGATCCGGGGTGTCGACGAACCGCCGACCAGTGGGTCGATCATCTACCACATCGCCCGCTGTGAAACCTGTGACTATGTCGACGTTCAGTCCAAAGCAGGTTCGGCCTGCCCCCACTGCGGGGGTGTGCTGCAACCGCAGGACGTCGACCTCTGGGCCCCAGATAATGAGGCCCTCAAACGACGGATCATGAACCGGACGGCGATCATGTTCCAGCGTTCCTTCGCCCTGTATGGCAATGACCGGGTGATCGAGAACGTGCTCCATGCCCTCGACGACATCAACTACCCTTCAGAGAAAGCGGTCAACCGTGCGGCCGACCTGCTCGACGAGGTCCGGCTCTCGCACAGGATGATGCACATCGCCCGGGATCTCTCCGGAGGTGAGAAGCAGCGGGTAGTGCTGGCCCGCCAGCTGGCCCGGGAACCATACCTGCTGCTGGCCGACGAGCCGACCGGGACACTGGACCCGGAGACCGCCGGAGTCGTCCATAAGATGCTGAAAGGTTCAGTCGAGTCTGGCGAGATGGGGATGATCGTCACCTCCCACTTCTCATCGGTAATCGAGGACGTTGCAGATCGGGCGATCCTCCTCGCTGACGGTGCAATAACCGCCATTGGAACGCCAAAAGAGGTGATTGAGACCTTCATGAAGGACTACTCTGACGTGGAGCAGTTCGAGCAGGTGAAACTGGGGGAGAAGATCCTGATGGCCCGTGATATCGAGAAACGGTATATCTCTGTGGACCGCGGGGTGGTCAGGGCCGTCAACGGGGTCACGTTCGATGTTTCACGCGGGGAGATCTTCGGAATCATAGGAAAGAGCGGGGCCGGCAAGACCACCCTCTCACGGATCATCGCCGGGGTAGTCGAGCCGACCGCCGGGGAGATGGCAATGAAGGTCGGGGATGAGTGGATCGATATGACCAAACCAGGGATCGAGTTCCGCGGCAGGGCGAAGAGTTACATCGGACTCCTCCACCAGGAGTACGACCTCTACCCACACCGAACTGTCATCGACAACCTGACCGATGCGATCGGGCTGGAGTTCCCAAAAGAACTGGCAGTGCGCAAGGCAGTCGTAACCCTGAAGATGGCCGGGTTCACCGAGGAGAAGAGCAGGGAGATCCTGGACCGACTGCCCGGTCACCTCAGCGAGGGAGAACGGCACCGTGTCGCCATGGCACAGGTGCTGATCCGGGAACCCTCGCTCGTGATCCTGGACGAACCGACCGGGACGATCGACCCGATCACAAAGATCGACGTCAAGCACTCGATCTTACACGCCCGTGAAGGGATCGATGAGACCTTTGTGATCGTCTCGCATGACATGGAGTTTGTCCGGGACATCTGCGACAGGGTAGCCCTGATGCGAGGCGGCAAGATCATCGAGATCGGGGAGACCAGTGCGGTGCTGGCGCACCTGACCGAGGACGAACGCCAGGTGATGGATCAGCCAGGCAGCCAACCAGGCCAGTGAAAGGGGAAGGTATGGAATCGATCCTTCTGGATGGAGTCAGCACTGAGATCACCGGGACGATGACGCTCGGCGATCTGCTGCCTGACATGGACCAATCCACCGTTATCGGTGTGATACGCCCGGGCACGTTCGCACAGGAGACCACCAGGAACCTGCAGATCAAGACGACCAGTGGCGAGATCGTCGTCGAGATGCTGGCGGACCCAACCTGGATCCTGAAGATCACGGGTCCGCCCCTTCACTATGCCGACCGGAACAGTGCGGCCTTTGGGCCGTTCGTCTCTGATCTGGCACCCGAGAGGCGACCACATCTGTATGAACGGGGCGATCTGATCCTCGGCTGTGTGGGCTACAATCCAACAGAATCCCACCTGGTCTTCTCCAGGACCCGGCACACCGCAGACCATGGGGCGGCGGTGGGCGGCGGCGTGATCGGCAGGGTCGTCAGCGGCAGAGGGGTACTGGACCGGTGGACCTCTGGAGACCATATCGAGGCGATCAGTCCGATCCTCTCCTGGGCCGATACAAGCCGGTCGTTCACGACCCATGACTCCACCCTCCTTCTTGAGGACGGGATGGCGATCATCACCCACATCGAGGTGACTGCCGAGGGGTATGACCCTGACGGAATCAGCACCCGGACCGCGACCTCGGTGGAGCACCTGCTGCTGGCTCTGGACAGCGGGCACCTGACTGCAGACCGGGTGGCCTCCACCCACCTCCGAGACGAGCGAATGGCCGGCTCACAGGTTCCGTCCGAGCATACAAAAGGAAGGCGGGAAGGAACAGTCACGGTCAGGACCCGGGGGAGTGGATCCGGGTGTATCTACATCTACAAGGAGGATGTGCCCGGGATCGCAAGCCATACGGTCGTTGGACAGGTCACTCACGGCCTTGAACTGATCAAACTTGCAAAGGCCAGGGAACGGATTGCGATCCAAGTGACCCCCTCGCGGTTCGACATGCTTGGCAGGTCGCTCGACGAGGCGATCAGCAGTGGTGAGGCACGCGGACTGAAGGTGACCGCAGACAGTGAAGAACCCGACCGGGTGGTGATCGACCAGACTCCCCCGACCACCCTTGAGGTGCTGGCGGCCGGGGAGGTAGCGTTTCAGACGGTCCCGCTCTCACAGGTGATCGACCTGATCCTCGACGACCAGAACGCTCCGGATTCTACTGCCATCTTCCGGCGGCTGACCGGGCTCTTCTGGCATGATATTGGCACCCTTCCGCTCTTCTTCACGTTTGAGGATGTCTTCCTCTTCAAGCCGAAGATCCCAACCGGGGTGCTGATCACCCCGGAGAACATCCCGGTGGAGAGGGCGCCAGCTGCAGCCCTCGGATTGACCAATGATGCCCGGAAAGGGGCCGGGATGGTTGGTATCCGACTGAGTGAAAATTCAGAGTTCGGGCCGACCTCCGAGCCGTTCGATGGGACCAATCTGATCGGCACGGTCATCAACACCGATAAACTCAAAACCCTCAAAGAGGGACAGATCGTCTATATACGGGAGGCGAAGCGATGACCGAATATGTTCCAGATTATCCTGGATCCGTCACCAAGTACGTCTTTGTCGAGTCTTCCGACACCACCCCTGCAGATCTGGCTCAGCGAGCTTATGAGATCTCAAAAGGGGTGATGATCAAGGAGACTTGCTTTGGACTGCAGATCACCGGGGATGAGACTGAGGTCGAGCATGTGATCGCAGATCTCCGGACCGTCGACCCGACCCATATCTTCGTCAAGGACCGGGGGTTCCCACCAGGCGATCACCGTCGGTGCAGGGCGAACCTCGGCGGGGCACGCCCGGGGTATTACGGCCATGAGAACGAGATGAAGCTGATCCGGTTCATCGCCAAGGGGATAACTACCCTGGACGACCGGGAGCCGGCCTCCACCGATCAACAGAAGAGGCACAGTGAACAGAAGACCGGTTCTAATGACGAACCGCTTGACATCGATACATTCCGAAAGATCATCAACCAGGAGTCCTAGAATGGCCAAGGTATTCATCTACCCCGCAACAAGCCTGATCCTTTCAGATCTGGTCGCACGGTGGGGGCACAAGCCGCTCGGCGCAGCCCTCGCCATCAGGGAACGCATCCAGACCGCTGGGGTGGAATCCCCGCCGCTGCAGATCACCCCGGAGGAACCAAAGAAAGGGCTCCGGTACGCGGCCGTCGAGATCCCCTCCGGGGTCCGGGGGCGGATGTCGCTGTACGGTCCGATGATCGATGAGGCCGAAGCAGGGATCATCGTCAATGAAGCGGATTTTTCGTTCGGGTGCATGGGCTGTGCCAGGACCGATGAACTGATCAAGTTCCTCCTCCACAAGCGAGGAATGCCGCTGCTCGAACTGAAATACCCCAAGAATGAGGATGAAGGGATCCTATTTGTCAAAGCGATCAGGGAGTTCCTCAAGTCATTACCTGGAGGGTCGGCATGAGCCAGCCAGTCAGGATCGCCCAACTCTCATGCGGGGCCGAGTATTCAGGTGTGCAGAAGGAGATCGAGGAGGCTGCCCATGCCGTGGACGCCGAGATCTTCTTCCCGGACATCAAACTCGCCGATATCAAGAAGTCATTCACCGAGTTCGGCCTTGAGGTGCAGAGTGCCGACTTAAAACTCGCCATAGCCAGGGCCAGGGCGCTGGTCGATGGGCAGGTCGAGGCAGACGCGGTCTTCATTGCAACCTGCTTCCGCTGTGCTGAGGCTGCCATCGTCAGGAACGAACTCAGGCGGTACATCCATGAGAACTCGCACCTGCCGGTGGTCAGTTACTCGTTCACCGAGCGAACCACATCGGGGACGCTGTTGACCAGGATGGAGGCGCTGACCACCATCGCGAGGAGGCGGGCCCTGCTGGCGAGAGAGAGGCAGGAAGGGATCACCCTCGGCCTGGACAGCGGATCGGCCACGACCAAGGCCGTGATCATGAAGGACAACAAAATCATCGGCACCGGCTGGAGGCCGACGACCGAGGTGCAGAAGAGTGCCGATGACGTCGTCGCCCTGGCCCTCGAAGAGGCCGGGATCAAGATGGACGAGATCCAGGCGATCGGGTGCACCGGCTACGGGCGGTTCCTGATCGGGAATTCGTTCAAGGCCGACCTGGTCCAGGAGGAGTTGACCGTCAACTCCAAGGGAGCTGTCTACCTGGCTGATCGGCAGCACGGGTTTGCGACGGTGATCGATATCGGCGGGATGGACAACAAGGCGATCACGGTCCAGGACGGGATCCCCGGGGTCTTCACAATGGGCGGGATCTGTGCCGGCGCAAGCGGCCGGTTCCTGGAGATGACAGCGAAACGACTCGGTGTAGAGATCACCGAACTCGGGCCACTGGCGATGAAAGGATTCGGCGAGAAGGTACCGATGAACAGTTACTGTATCGTCTTTGGGACGCAGAGTCTGGTGAACGCCCTGGCCACCGGCTCACGGCCAGAGGACGTGGCCGCCGCTGCCTGCCATTCGGTCGCCGAGCAGGTCTTTGAGCAGCAATTGCAGGAAGTGGATATCAGAGAACCGGTGATCATGGTCGGAGGGACCTCCCTGATTGAGGGGCTGGTCCATGCGATGGGCGAACTGCTCCAGACCGAGGTGCTGGTCCCGAAGTACTCGCAGTACATCGGAGCGGTCGGATCTGCACTCCTCGCCTCAGGGTTCATCGAAAAGGGAGCATAACATGGCAGGTCTTGAGTACTTCGAGGTGGAGTCGACCGAACCTGATGGAGGGGCCGTCTACAAGGAGATCGCTGCGGACGTGCTCCTCGACCACAACCTGGTCAGGGTGATCGAGAAGCTGCGCATCTACATCGACCCGGAGATCCCGATCTTTATTGCGGTCGGGGTGCTCAGGAAGCTGCCGACCGAGGTGCGCCTCCGCGACTTCTCCTCGGTTGCGGTTGAGGGACAGACCGCAACGATCGCGATCGGAGACGAGACCTACCTGGCTCCGCTGCTCGACATCCTCTGGGAGAAGTACGGCAAGTCGGCCGTCGACCAGCCGGACCGGTTCAACATCACCATCACGGCCGATCAGCCGATCGATCCGAATCTGCAGGATATGATCGTCAAGGACCCGAGTGAGACGCTCTTTAAGGATCTGATCTACGCGATGACCAACATCGCGCCCGAAGGGTTCAAGGTGCGCAGAGAACGGTACGGCGGCGACCGGTTCTCGTACGTGGCGAGCGAGAACACGCTCCTTGTCCCAGCCGACGACCTGCTCAATGAACAGTGGGCCACGATGGGGGAGCACCCATGATCCTGGTCCCCGTCACCTACAGGGGTGGCCTCTACCGGCATGACGAGATCGTCGACCTGATCGAGGACCTTGGCGGGTACGTGATCCAGAAGCACCTGATCGCGACCGAGGTGGTACTGCTGGCACTTGTCCCGAAGGACGACATCGAACTGATCCGAAAGATCGGAAAACCGCTGATGGGGGAGCTGACCGAGTCCCCGCTGGTCGGTACCGAGATCGCCATCGTGACCCCATCTCTCGAGATTCATCACCTTCCCCATCCAGCCTGTGACATCGCCGAGTATGTACGGAGACTTGGGGCCAAGTCCAACATGGTCGGCCTCGCCAGGGGCTTTGGCAAACGGATTGCGATGCTGAACGACGAGGAGCGGGACGTGATCAATGAGCACGACATCGCGGTCTACCTGCTCGGCAACTTCGAAACCTGTATCAAGAAGAAAATGCCGGTGCTCATACGTGGCATAACAGTCCCAATCATCCTGACCGGAAGACCGAGCAAGGAGACCCTGAAGCGGATCACCGATCCACCGGTGGCCGGATATGTCGGAGAGATCGGGCGGTTCATGCACCGGACGCGGGAGGCCGATGAACTGGGTAAGCTCGACACGGTCATCGCCGAGATCATCCATGTGCTCGACAAACGGCGGGCTGATATTGCAAAGGATCCGCTCTCGATCTCACCGGCACGACTGATGGCTGTCATCAATGAGAAGGTGCCCGAGATCAGGGAGGTGACCTCGCCAACACCGATCACCGTGCAGATCGCGGCACTCCGGGTTAAACTCCCGTATGATATGTTTGCAGGCCGGCTCCGGGAACTGGAACTGGAGGACGGGATCACGCTCGGCTCGATCGCCACGATCGAGCCCTCCCGGATGCGGGACTATATGATGGTCAGAATCCTGCCGTTCTCTGAGACCAACTGTATGGTGTGAAACAATGGCGAAAGATACGTTTGAGGAACTGTTGCAGGGGATCGCTAACAACGGCGTCGATCAGACCTGTGTGAACTGGATGAAGGATATCGAGCAGGAATATGGGAAGGTCCCGCTGATCTTCCGGCGGATGGCAGAACGGCCGGAGGTGCTCATCTCGCACCTGCTCTATAAGGGGACAGTAGCAGAAACAAGCACGCTGGATCCGAAGTACGTCGAACTGATCTGTCTCGCTGTAGGAGCGGCCCTGAAATGCACCCACTGCACTGGATACCATATGCAGGCCGCCCTGAAGATGGGGGCGAGCCGTGAGGAGATCCTCGAGGTGATCCTGCTCGCCGGGCTGATCTCCAACTCGTCGGTGCTGGCCAACGCCTACCGGGTGATCGATGACAAGCTCGAGCGGTGCATCCCCTGTGATAACAAGGGTGTCACCTGTCCAAGGTCAAGCGAGTGAGCCGGCCTTGGAGAGACCGATGAGGTCCTCATCGAATGATCCAACCAGATGATCCCGGCCCTGCTCCAGGAACTGATGACTTTTGCCATCGAGAAGGCCGTGAAGATTACAGCCAGTTCCATCGGTTATCTCGCCAATGTCAACGATGATGAGACCCTCTTGACGATGTTCGCCAGGTCAACCGAGGCGATGAAGAGATCTGACATCACCGAACGGAGGCGGGTGGACCGGCCTGTACCTGAGACCCCAGGACTTATAGAGTGCATCAGGTCTTCGGCTCGTCCTCTTTAAAGATGAAGAGGTCGTCGATCGTGGCGTGGAAAACCACGGCGACATCATGGGCGAGTTTGAGCGATGGGTTGTACTTCCCCTGTTCGAGGAAGACGATCGTCTCCCGCCGCACCCCAACACTTCTGGCCAGGTCTTCCTGGGTCAGGCCTGCCCGGGCCCGGTACTCTTTTATTCTGGTCTGCATAGCCTTGCACACCAGTAACTGATAGTTTTTGTCACAGGTCTCCTCTCCAAAACAGGTACATCTGGTACAGGCGGGCCGAGAAGACCAGCACCACGATCGACAGGGCCAGAGAGACCGGTGTTCCGAGTCTGAGTATGCTCATGGAGTCCAGCCAGAAGAGACCGAGCATGAAGAGAAGGCCGGTAAGCCAGGCATATGAGAGGCCAAGGGCACCAATCTGTTTCGACCGTTCATCGGCCCATAATCCAAAGAGCGTGGACTCGGGGTTCTCCCCAAACATTCCCGGTCGGGCGAATCCAACCGCCAGGAAGCAGAGCCCCACCAGCAGCAGGAAGCCCCCGATAACGGAGTTTCCCCATCGCATGGTAAGGGCCAGGATCCCGCAGAGCAGGAAGAGCCCGCCGGCGATGATTGAGAAGGGGTTTCTACGCTTCATCACCGGCACGCCGATCATTCGACATCCCCTCTCCAGAACAGGTACACCTGGTACAGGCGGCCTGATAAGGCGAGGACGACGATTGAGAGGGCGAGAGCGCCCTGGGTGCCCAGCCTGAGCAGGTTCAGGTAGTCCAGCCAGAAGAGGGCGAACATAAAGAAGAGGCCGGTAAGCCAGGCATACGAAAGGCCGTAGGCGCCGGTCTTTCTGGACCGTTCGTCAGATTCAAGATCATCACCATACTGCCGGTGCCGGACGATCCCGACCGCCAGGAAGGCACACCCTGCGAAGAACAGGGTGGTACCGACGGCCGTTTCACCCGTATTCAGCACCAGTGCAGCGATGCCGCTGATGATCATCAGTACCCCGACGACCAGCCGGTTGAGGTTTCTCTGTTTCATGGTAAACTCCTTGATGTTATTTATTTCTAACATTTATCGGTTTTAATGTTATTTATTTCTAACATACTCTGACCTGGCATCCCTGCAGAAAAACCCACAGATTAATATATTTACACCGTCCCGATAGCAGGTATGCGCCACGCTCTCCAGGCAGTGCTCGTGCTGCTGATTCTGATGCTGGTCCTGCCGGCGGCTGCCCATGTCCCGGTCCTACAAGGGGATCACACCACCCTGACCACGGCCACACAGATCCAGGACCGGACCATCTCCTATGCGATCTATGGTACCCTCCACGAGGCTGGCGAGGCGGATTACTACACGGTCGACCTGCAGAAAGGCGATCTTCTCCGGTTCTCAGTCTCGACCCCCGTTGGAGAGACCTTCGCCCCGTGGCTGGTGATCGCCGGTCCTGATATCGTACAGCAGGGAACCGTACCTGAGTCCGTGAAATTGCCCGCCGGCGAAGGGGCCGTGGTGGTCAGAGGGGTGCGCCCGACCACCGCTGACTTCGAACCGTTCACCCCGATCGCCGGGTTCCGGACAGCGAACTACTCGGCCCCAGCTCCGGCTGACGGCATCTATGTGATCGCCGTCTACACCCCCGGCGAGACCGGGCCGTACACCCTTGCATCCGGCACGCTTGAGTCCTTCTCCCCGATCGAGTGGGTCCGTATCCCTGTCGACGTGATCGGGATCCGACTCTGGCAGGGACAGTCGTTCCTGCTGATCGGCGGACCGTATCTGGTGGTGCTTGCAGTCGGCCTTCTCCTCTTTTTTATGAGGCAGAGAAGGGAACGCATGATCCCTGCAGCCGGGGTAGGCCTCATCGCCGGGCTCATCTTCCTCGGTTCCGGTGTCGAAACGATCCTTCAGACCGGGATCGCCCTCCGCCTCGCCCCGGTCGGCCCATCAATCGTGGTTCCGCTGGTCCTGGCCGGGATCGCTCTTGGGGTGGGGTCGATCGCGATCAGAACCTCGGTGAAGGCCGGCGATTCGACCCCGGGACGGTTCAGACTGTTGATGCTCATGGTTGGGACCGTCGGCCTCGTCACCTGGGCTGGAGTGATCATTGGACCGGTGCTCGCGTTAGGTGCAGCCCTCCTCCCGAAACGGACCTGGCTATAACAACCAGGGCGAACCCTTAACCCTCCAGCCCCCACTCAGGGAAACAGGAGAAACATGACAGACCGTGAAGAGAAGAAGGATGTCTACGCTGAGGCCCTCACCCTGCACAGGACCTACCACGGCAAACTCGCCGTCCAGGCGACAGTGCCGCTCAACACCCGCGAAGACCTCGGCCGTGCTTACACCCCGGGGGTCGCCGCGGTCTGCAGAGAATTGGAACGGGATCCTTCGCTGGCGTACACCTATACGATCAAAGGGAACACCGTGGCAGTCGTCACCGACGGCTCAGCCGTCCTCGGCTTCGGGAACATCGGCGGGACCGCCGCCATTCCAGTGATGGAGGGGAAGGCCGCTCTCTTCAAGCGGTTCGCCGGGATCGATGCGTTCCCAATCTGTTTTGCAGAACAGTCCGACGACATCGTCAAACAGATCCGGAATCTGGCTCCGGTCTTCGGGGGGATCAACCTTGAGGACATCGCGGCCCCCCGTTGCTTTGAGATCGAGGAGGAACTGCAGGACCTTAACATCCCGGTGATGCACGACGACCAGCACGGTACTGCCATCGTGGTGCTGGCAGCCCTAAAAAACGCCTGCACCGCGACAGGGAAGAAAGTCGAAGACCTTAGGATCGTCGTCATCGGGGCAGGAGCGGCAGGTTTCGCCATCACCAGGCTCCTCCGGTGTATCGGGTACGAGAGCCGGGTCTGCCAGCCGATCCGGGAACTCCTTGTCTGTGATCGGGAAGGGATCATCCACCGCAACCGGCCCGGGCTGTACAGTAACAAGTACAAATTCATCATCGGTGAGGAGACGAACCCGGCCGGCCGAACCGGATCGATCGCCGACGCCCTGAACGGGGCCGATGTCTGCATCGGGGTCTCCGGCCCCGGGGTGGTGACCGGGGAGATGATCCGGTCGATGAACAGCGACCCTATCGTCTTCGCCATGGCTAACCCAGTCCCTGAGATCCTGCCCGACGAAGCGGTCCGGGCGGGGGCAGCGGTGGTTGGCACCGGTAGAAGTGACTTTCCAAACCAGATCAATAATGTCCTCGTCTTTCCCGGCTTCTTCCGGGGTGCCCTGGATGCGAGGGCGGCCAGGGTCACCGACGAGATGAAACTGGCCGCCGCCACCGCCCTGGCCTCTATGGTCAGGCATCCCTCCCTGGACCGGATCCTCCCCTCGGTTCTGAACAGGGGGGTGGCCAGGGCCGTCGCTGATGCGGTCAGGAAGGCGGCGATCGCATCCGGGGTAGCACTGATCGTAACAGAAGAGAAGGTTAAAAGAGGAGGAACGTGATCACTATGTCGCGGGATCATGATACCAATGATCCTGCAGAGAGGAGATAAACATGACAGCACTGTACGAGAAGATGATCGACGAGGCGATGGCAGCTCAGCGCGCCGATGTCGAGACCGTGAAGAGGAAGCGTGGAACACAGTTTGTGCTCAAGGACGCCGAGGCCTACCTCGACGCGGTGAAGAAGATGACCGTAGCCGAGGGACAGGCACAGTCGGTGATCGATCTCCATACAGGCTCTGTGAAGGCACACTTCTCGACACTTGAGGGGCTGACAAACACTATCCGGCCTGAGGACGACCCGTTCGTCGAGCACTACCAGACACCGGTGGTCCTCGAGATCCTCTGTGACCAGGATCCTGCATTCAAGAAGAGTGTTGACACATTCGTAGCCCGGATCGGGAAATCTGAAGCGCTGATGGGGCTCGAGTCCACACGCCGGTACGGCGGGTTCTACGGTCCGACCTGTGTGGTGGACTTTGCCCTGGTCCCGGGGTCAACCAGCAACGTGGTGAACCGGATCCTAAAGACCACAGACATCCCCGACGCCCACAAGCAGGCGATCCTCGCAGCCAAGTCCTGGGGAATGAACACCTCGTACGGAGTCGGGGATGTCTTCGCCCACGCCATCGAGGAAGGGGCGACGCTCTCGGACGCCATCCAGCGGGAGATCGCCATGTTCCAGTCGATCTACCATGAACCGGTCGAGGCACAGGCGAAGTTGATGGACGCGGCCGGCATGACCTCATTCGATCAGAGAAAGTACATGGCCGGCTATCGACAGAAGATGGAGGGGGCAGTGAAGGCTGCAATCGATGATGGTGTTCACTACGGGAACATCCTGACTATCCCAGCCTACTGTGTCGGCGATATCGCCCACCACATCTCCCAGTCCACCTTCAACATGTGCAAGGACGATGTGATCATGGCCACCATCGAGGCGGCCACCGAGGTGATGGAAAAGTCCCTCCGCGCCTCGCTGCCAAAGTTCAAGAGCGAGTACGATGTGCTGGCCCTCGCCACCGGTTCCTCGGCCTGTGCCACCGAATACATCCTTGAACTGGATGGGTTCAATGCGATCATGGTCGTGGACCTGCTGACCAAGCGGTACCACAACTATGTACAGTTGAACCCGACCAGGGGAGCGGCAGCCGAACTGCACAACTGCGACTTCATGGATATGATCTACCGCGGCTGGAAGTACCTGGACAAGGCCAGGCGGGGGCAATGTTGTACCTCAGACCTGCTGGCCCCCAAGGTGGGGGACTTCCCGGTGGACCTCTCCCCGATTAGAGAGAGCGAAGTGCTGATGAACCCGCAGCGGTATGCCTACCCAGCCTGTGCGATAACGGTCCGGTTCTCAGCCCTGATGCGGCTGGCCGACTACCCATGCCTACTGACCAGTGAACCAGTAACAGCCACGATGATGACCAACATCATCGCACTCCACAAGGAAGACCCGGCAGCCCCTGTCAGGGGATGCAAGAACTGCGCCTCAGCAGCTCTGATCGATTTTAGGCACCAGTATTGCCAGTGGAAAGAGGCGGTCTAGAGATGAAGTGTTATATCTGTGCGCAGCAGGGAAAGGATACTGACGCAGTGGCGACCTGCGTCGTCTGCGGGATGGGTGTCTGCATGGACCATGTTATCAGGGAAGAGGTCGAGACCTGGGAGGGAGGCTATCCATTCCCCTCCAAAAAACTCCCGAAGAAGATTCCCCGGATGCTCTGCCCTGAATGCGTCAGCGTCTATCGGAAGGCCTGATCATGCCATCACTGATGAAACGGTCCCTCGCCGAGATGGTCGGGACACTCCTGCTCGTCTACTTCGGGGCGGGGGCGGCGGCGGTCACGTTGATGATCGCGCACGGGGCCACCCCCCCCAACAAGTTCAACATCGGTATCGGGGCCCTCGGGGGTCTGGGTGACTGGCTCGCAATAGGGCTGGCCTTCGGAATTGTGATCGCTGCAGTGATCTATGCCTTCGGCCGGATCTCAGGGGCCCACCTCAACCCAGCCGTCTCGATCGCCCTCTGGGCGACGAAGCGGTTCCCGACAGGTGATATGGTCGCCTATATCATCGCACAGCTGATCGGCGCCTCCGTCGGCAGCCTGCTCTTTGCAGCGACAGCCGGCATGGACGCCGTTATGATCGGCGGGCTCGGGGCCACTGCCCCATTCCCGGGGATCGGGATGGGTGCTGCGATCCTGGCTGAACTGCTCGGGACGTTCGTGCTGATGCTGACGATCATGGGGGTCGCCGTCGACAAGCGGGCGCCTGAAGGGTTCGCCGGGCTGATCATCGGGTTGACCGTGGCCGGGATGATCACGACCATAGGGAACATTTCCGGTGCCTCCTTAAACCCGGCACGAACCTTCGGGCCGTTCCTCGGCGACCTGCTGCTCGGCGGCTCCAACCTCTGGGCGAACTACCCAATCTATGTCATCGGGCCGATTGCAGGGGCCCTGATCGCAGCGTTCCTGTATGATTACCTGAATGCAGAAGATTGATCCTCTCCTCTTCCTCTCCAGCATCCCGATGGTCAGTCCGGGCAAGGTTCTTCCCTGCTGGGCAGTAAGCAATGAATTATGACAGATGAGCAGCGTGAAGATCTATCAGGACAGATCCTCAAACCAGCTGACCTGGTCGGGTACCAAACCGGGTCGGTCGTCAGCAGGATGATGGTCTTTAAGAAGAGCGGCACCATCACCCTCTTCGCGTTCGACCAGGGGGAGGGGCTCTCCGAGCATACGGCCCCGTATGACGCGATCGTGATGATTCTTGAGGGGGAGGCCCGGATTACAATCGAGGGTGAACCGTTCACCCTTACCGCCGGGGAGATGATGATCATGCCGGCAGAGAAGCCCCATGCCGTCGAGGCGGTCAGCAGGTTCAAGATGATGCTGACGATGATTCATGCCTGACCTACCCGGGAGAACACAACTTATTTTGGGTTAACACCAGCAGGTTGAATATTTCCGGAGACCAACCGATATGCAATGAAGCAGATTGCCCTGTACGGCAAGGGCGGTATCGGCAAGTCTACGACCTCGGCCAACCTCTCCGCAGCACTCGCTGAGCAAGGGCTCGGTGTCCTCCAGATCGGATGCGATCCCAAGCACGATAGTACCCGGATGCTGATGCATGGCACCTGGATACCGACCGTGCTCGACCTGATTCGGGAACGCGGAGGGACCAACCTGACCATCGACGATGTAGTGTACACCGGATATCGGGGTATACGCTGCGTCGAAGCCGGTGGACCTGAACCGGGGATCGGCTGCGCCGGCCGTGGGATCATCGCGACCTTCCAGGTGCTCGAGAAACTCGAAGCATTCTCAGCCGACGTGGTCGTCTACGACGTCCTCGGGGATGTGGTCTGTGGCGGGTTTGCGATGCCGATGCGCGAGGGGTACGCCGAGGAGATCTACCTGGTCACCTCAGGCGAGTTGATGTCCCTGTACGCAGCCAACAACATCTGCAAGGCGATCAACCGGCTTTCCCAGCGACCGAAGTGTACCTGCCGGCTCGCAGGGGTGATCTGCAATGCCAAGAACATCGACCGCGAGGAGGATCTGGTCAGGGAGTTCGCCGAACGGGTCGGCAGCAACCTGGTCGCCTATATCCCCCGCGACCGCATCGTGCAGCTGGCCGAGGTGCACAAGCAGACAGTGCTTGAATATGCCCCCGACTCAGCCCAGGCCGCAACGTACCGAACCCTTGCAGAGGTGGTGCTGACGAACACCACACTGACGATCCCGAAACCTTTAGAGCTGGATGAACTCGAAGACCTCGCATTCAAGTACATATCGATATGAAGGGTGCACGCTGACCGGAGCACTCTCGGTCACGACCGCGATCACCGATGGGATCAGTATTATCCATGGCCCGGCGGGCTGTGCCCATCATAACCTTTCGCTGATCTATGCGACGCTGCTCGACCATGAGAGCGGCCCGCTTCCTGCGCTCTGCTCTGACCGGATTGGCGAAGAGGAGATCATCTTCGGCGGCGAGGAGCAGTTGACCGCCGTAATCAGAAACGCCGTCAGGGACGGGTACACCTCTGTCATGGTCCTCGGCACCTGCGTGACCGCTGCCATCGGCGACGATATCGATTCGATCTGTGGACAGGACTGGCCGGTTCCGGTGATCCCGGTGAAGACCCAGGGGTTTCTGGGAGGGGTCTTCTCGACCGGGTTTTTCAACGCCCTCTCAGCCTTGGCCGGCCTCGCACCGACAGGCCAGGAGAAGAGGGATGGGCAAGGAGTTGAACCTCGCGTGAACCTTATCGGGGAGAAGAACCTGGAGTACGAAGTGGATGAGAACGCTGCCGAGGTGACCCGGTTGCTCGATCGGGCAGGGATCGAAGTGAACCTCAGGTTTGTCAGGGGGATCAGTACCGACGAGATCGCCAGGCTTGGGAGGGCTGACCTGAACATCCTCCGTGAACCTTCGCTTGTCGCGTTCGGCGAGGAACTGCAGCAGCAGTTCTCCATCCCGTACCTGGAAGGGTTCCCGGTCGGCCTTGCGGGAACTCTCCGATTCGTCCAGGAGACGGCTGACCGCTGTGCTGTCGACGGCACCACCGCAGTCGAGGAGGAGGAGATCTTCCAGGCTCAGATGCTCGATCAGTTCGAGCGGATCAGAGGCGCCCGGGTCCGGTTCAGCCAGCCCTCCGACCGATTCACTGCAGAATTGGTAGACCGACTCGGTCTCATCATCAGTAGCGATGGCGCACCGGTCCGGCTTCCGGTGCCGCTCCCGGTCGGGACCGCCGGCATCCGCCGGATGCTGCAGCAGTGGAGGCGGACGATCGATGCCTGAAGAACCGAAGTCAGGCCCTGGTCCCGGCTGTGCTGGACCGCTGGTCCCATGTGCGATGACCGGGGCGGCCGCCTGCCTCTGCGGATTTTCCGGTATCGGAGTGATCGTCCACGGGGCGAGCGGATGTTTCTATCACCCGGCCTCGCTCCTCCATTCAAAAGACCTGTTCTGCACCTATCTGACTGAGGAGGAGGTGGTCTTCGGTGCCGAAGAGCGACTCCTCTCCCTTGTACAGGAACTGGCCCCACGGTATCCCCGGCTCGCCGTTATGAACACATGTGTGCCGGCGATCATGGGTGAGGATCTCTCCTCGCTCTTCGGCGATCTGCCGGTGATGGTGATCGACTGCCCCGGGTTCACCGGCGGGGCCGACGCCGGGTATCTCACCGCCCTTGCTGCGCTGGCCCCACAGGTCGACCCAGAGGCGGACGGGATCGGAATCGACGGAATCTCCCGGATCGACCCGTTCTGGCGGGGGAACCGAGACGAGGCAATCCGGTTGCTCAGGCTGGCCGGGGTCGGACCAGGGACGATCTTCGCCGCCGATACGATATCGGCGGTCGACCAGGCTTCCCGGTATTCGGTCAGCACCAATCCAGACCTCGCCGCCCCGGCAGGCGACTCCTGCGGGTCGCTCCTCGGCCTCAACCAGGTCAGAACGACCTTTGCCAGACTGGCCGATCGGGACCCCGGGGTGGACTGCGAGGCGATCGTCAACGAGATCACCGACGCAGAGGAACGGATCGTCCGTGCCTGCGACAAGTACCTGGTGCGGTTCGACCCCCCGACGGTTGCGGTCTTTGGGGGGTATGCGTATGCCATGGCAGCCACTGATCTGCTGAAGCAGTACCTGGGTGCAGAGGTAGTCGCGATTGGGGTCCGCGGCACACCGCCACCAGAAGCTGGCCCCGGTGTCAGCGAGGCCACCGGACTCGATCAGGTCGCCCGGTTGCTTGAGAGAGCCGGCCCCGACCTGGTCCTCGGCTCCTCATTCGAAGAAAGGCTCTGCCCGGGCGCAGCCTTCGTCGGTTACGCACCCCCGATCCGGGGGCAGGTGAGGCTTTCGGCGAGACCGTCAGCTGGGGTTGAGGGTGCGCTGGCCCTGATCGAAGCGGTGCTGAACGCCTCCATCGACCACGCCCGGGCTCACCGGTGAGGAACAGAGTTCAACCCGACCATCCAATCTCTTCTGATGGGACCGGAGCGGCAGGCCACAACCAGAAGTGCAATCAAGGCGGGGATAACCGTCGACGTGGTACAGAAGCAGGACCAGCGGAGCGGGACCCTGACCCGCGGTGTGGTCAGTGCGATCCTGACCAACTCGGCGACGCATCCGCATGGGATCAAGGTCCGGCTGACCGACGGTCGAGTCGGCAGGGTGCAGGCGATCATCAACACCGGCGCTGATGCGGGTCAGAAGTCCTGAACTCCTGCTGTTATCCACCACCTCCATCCAGGTGGGAGGGTGGAATAATGAGGGGCGAAAACAACTTGTACCCATGGATTTTTTAGACTTGGTCACCCTCTCCCAGGGAGCGCTGGCGATCATGAACCCGGTCACACCTGAGAAGATCGTCGCGGTCGGGGAGGCGGCAGGGCTGAAACCGGGGATGCAGGTGCTCGAGGTCGGGGCCGGCAACGGGACGGTCCTTGCGATCCTCGCTGAAAAGTTCGGGATCACCGGCACGGGCCTCGAGATCAGGCCAGAGGCATGCGCCTGGGCAGAGCGGATGCTTGCCAAAGAGGGGCTCGGCGACAGGGTCAGGATCATCTGTACCGATGCATCCACCTACACCCCGGAGGCCCGGTATGACCTGGTCGTCTGTATGGGTGCCGCATTCATCTACGGCGGCCTGGCCGACGCTCTGGAGACGCTGACCACCCTCACCACCGACAACGGGGCGGTGCTCCTCGGCGAGCGGTACTGGAAGACCGAACTGGTGCCACCGGAGTTCGCCCGCGACTGGGAGGACATTCTGACCGAGTTCGAACTGGCTCGGATCGCCGGTGAGGCGGGGTTCGATCTCAGTTTCCTGGTGAGGGCCGATGATGCGGACTGGGAGCGATACGAGACCGGCATCTGGCAGTGTTGCAGGACCTGGCTGAAGGCGAACCCCGATCACCCGGAGTACGGAGAGGTTGCCGAGTACCTGCACCAGGTGCAGGACGAGTACCTCGGCTACGGGCGGGAGTACGCCGGATGGGGGATGTACCTCTTTGAGCCGGCACTGTAGAGATCCCTCCGGTTCACCAGATCCTTGATCGTGGAGAAGAGCTAATCTGATCGTTATGATCAGATCGACAGGGTGCTGCTGAGTGAAACCAGAAGGGTCCATGGTTTCACCCCGTACCCTCATCACCATCCTCGGCCTCGCCGGGTTCATATCAGCCGCGGACAACTGGTTCATCTCCCCGGTCCTCCCCGCCATCGCCTCAGACTTCGGCATCGCCATCCCCCTCGCCGGCGTGATCCTGACCGCATACCTGATCCCCTACGGGTTCATGCAGCCGGTCTTCGGGGTGATCGGCGACCGGGTAGGAAAGGTCCAGGTGCTCCAGTGCATCCTCGCTGGCTTTGCACTCGGGTCCGGAGCATGCGCTTTTGCAGAATCTCTGACATCCCTGACCATCTGGCGGGCATGCACCGGGTTCTTCGCCGCCGGTATCATCGCCGTCTCCCTCGCACTCATCGGGGACACCGTGCCGGAATCAGAGCGTCAGCGTTATGTCGGAATCTTCATGGGGATCGTATTCTTCGGTCAGGGGCTGAGTGTCGGCGTCGAGGGGATCCTTGCTACCACCCTCTCCTGGCGGATTGCATTCCTGATCTTCTCTGTCATCGCCGTCATCGTTGTCCTGCTCCTCCAGCGGATTCCAAAGACCCTTCCAGAATCTTCAGTCAGGTCTGTACAGGACGAATTACGCTCCATCTGCAAGGACAGAAGATCCAGGCTCTTCCCGATGGCCTTCCTCATCGGGCTCCTCCTCATCGGGGTGTATAGCTTTCTTGGGGCATTCCTCCACCAGATCGTCGGACTTGATTATCTGCAGATCGGCTGTATCGTGATGTTCTTCGGCTTCTCCTGCCTGATCGGAGGAACACAGGCCGGGTTCCTCGAAGAGAGGATCGGGCGCAGAGCGATGGTCACGGGTGGGGCCGGCGTGGCAACACTCTCGACCCTCCTGCTGGCATTATTCCCGGGGTGGGGGACCGGATGGATTGCAGCAGCAGGTCTTGGTCTCGGCTACATCTGTATGCAGTCGACCATCGCCACGCTCGTCTTCGATATCGCACCCGGATCGAAAGGGCTCCCCTCTGCCCTTGTGGGGCTCGGGCTCTTCGGGGGTGCAGGGGTCGGGACCGCTCTCCTCGGGATGATCATCCCGGTCTGCGGATACTCTGCTGCCTTTCTCCTCTTTGCACTGGGAATGGTTGGCATCCTGATCCTCTTCATTCGGGCTGGAGAGATCGAATAAAGGATGACGTCTTCTTTTAAAAGACGGGTGGCTATTCTTCTTCGATCGGGTTTGATTCCTTTTTTGGCCCAATCCACTGGTTCAAACGACCATGCTCTAGAAAATGAGCAATCCTCTTCTGTTCTCTCCATTCACCGTCATAAAAAAAGTGACAGGGTTTCGAAATGACAACATCCAGTTCCCGCGACAAAAGAGGAACCGGAAAAATTTGCCAGTAAAAAACCCTATAAATATTCACCGCGACAACGATAGTATGTTGAAGTCACAATTGTGAACAACCATGCCACGGTGGCGGAATGGCTACGCAGCTGACTGCAGATCAGCATATCCCGGTTCGATTCCGGGCCATGGCTCTTTTATGATTCCTGACTGATCCTTGAGAGATCAGAGATGATGACACTCTCTAGATAACGTTCTTCTCCTATCGTTCAGATACGACCATATTCAAAAGAATTGCGGCAAATTATGTCGACAGATCAGGCACTAAATAGAGAGCCATCCTATGCTGTACCATCCATTCACCATTGTGAATGTAGAATTGAGCATGAAATCGAAACGAAATAAACTCGTCACTTCAGTGATTACACTCTGGGTCCTCACACTGGTCCTCACGGTGTTCGTATTCGCTGAAAAAGTGCACGAGGGGCACTTACCGGAGAGGAATGACCGGGGCGTTCTGGCATTGATCACCCTCCTGGGTATTTCTGGAGGGATTCTCACCCGAACCCGTCCCACATCATTACCTGCCGGAAAAAATACAGACTCGTACAAGATCGATAAATATAATCTTATAGACACCATATCACAGCGTTCCCCAGACCAGATGATGATGGCACCCATCACCTGCATGCCGAGTATGTGATAGAGTTCTTATGATTCTACCGGGTAACGGATATGAGAATTCAACCGACTGGACCTCACCATATCCCAGTTCCCGGTGTTTTTCCTTTTTTACCGTCTGCCTTGATCAGAACAGATCCCGCGATCATCGAATGACGGTCGTTCCGATACGTCCTCAGCAATTATCAGTGTCCTCCAATCCATTGAGCAGGATTATCCCAGAACAGTCTCGCACCTCTGAATAAAGGATCACCGATCCTCCTCCAAGTCATTTTTCAGTTACTCTGATGAAAACCGGATGCGATGCGCCCCGGTATAGAGCGTCATCCGGGGGGGCGGACAGAGCCAGCGAGCGTCATGTTGACCAGCTCTGCAAATCCGATCCCACCAGCAAAGGCGGCATTGTTACTGACCATCACCGGGATACCGGCCCGGTATACCTTTGCAACCATATCGATCGGGAGCCGGCCAGAACAGACGAGGTAACAGCGACCAAGGTTGACCCCCTGCAAGAGGGCGATGCCGACGGCCTTGTCCACTGTCGTATGCCTTCCCATATCCTCGACACCACAGACCACCTCCCCACCCTCCTGAAGAATCAGGCTGCAGTGCATCCCCCCGCGGTCCGCTTCCAGATGACTGAATAGTCATTGACCCTATCCATGGATTCGAGGATCGTCTCAGCCATCAAGAAGGAGACCGACAGGAAGCAGATCCCGGCAGGATCCCCCAGAACAGTTCTTCGAGAACTGCCCGGTGAGGGTCTGTCCTGACCGCATGACGCAGTGACCCTGATCAGTGGAAGATCGATGCTGATGCTGATGATCTGCGTCAGAGAACTGATATATCCCTCACTGACCTGGTCCCCACTGACCCTGATGACCGGAAATGCCCTGGTCACCCCGGGATACATCTCTGTTGATCCATGCTCACCATACCATTTGCCAGGCGATATAGATAGTGTGATCTCCGGAATAGAGGCCCAGTTATCCGCCTTGACACCATCCATGTGTTGATAATAGTTTGAGATCTAATAAAATTGCTATGGTCACCAGGAACGCGGTATCACAGATCAGCAAAATTCGGGAGGAGGCGAACCAGTTCATCATCACCGAACTGAAAGAGCATGGGGTCGAAGGGCTGGTCCCGTCCCATGGGGACATTTTCTATCACCTCTTTTTTGAAGAACGATGCACCATGAACGACCTGGCAGAGAAGATCCACCGGACCAGGCCGACGGTGACGATCCTTGTGAACAAACTCGAAGCGTGCGGATATGTGGAACGGGCGAAGAGTGAGACCGATGGCCGGGTCACCTATGTCACCCTCACTGATTCAGGGAGAACGTTAGAGCCAGCTTTTCGTGAGATCTCCGAGAAGTTGAACACGATTGTCTATGGAGACCTCTCTGATGAGGATGCAACGTTCTTTGAAGAACTATTAACCTCGAGGTATGCACGGTTCACTCAGGGGATCGGTGAGGAAGCGTATAATAATTAGAGATCTAATAATTGGTCACCATGTTCAGCCCAGCACTCCAGAGGAACTTCAGTGAGGCTGATGAACAGGGAACAGTTTCAGAGATTGTATCATTTCTCCAGGAAAACCCAGTGGTAAGCCTTGCCACCATCGATCATGGAAAGCCACGGGTCAGACCGGTCCTGTTCATGCTGGAGGAGAACGGGCGGCTGTATTTCTGCACGGCAAACGCCAAGAATATGTTCCACCAGTTACAGGAGGATCCATCGGTTGAGTTCTGTTCGGTCTCAAAAGAGACTAAAACGATGCGGATCAGTGGTGACGTGGTATTCAGTGGTGACCGATCGATCAAAGAGCGGATCATCGCTGGCAACGATCTCGTGAGGAGTATCTACCAGAGGGCAGATAATCCGGTCTTTGAGGTATTCTACATCGAGCATGGAACCGTGGATGTGGTCGACTCGCCCGGTCTGTCGGCCAGGATCAGAGAGTTCTAACCGATCGAGGGAACCGACCATCTTTTTATCATCGAAACGATTCAGCTCCCCGGCAAGCATCATCTGGTTTTGGACATGATCAGATTGAAGAACACTTCAGCCCCCAAACCGAATTTTGTGCTTCTTCTCAAAGATTGTCGTCATCGTCCAGACGTAGGCCTCCCCTGTTGCGATACGGAAGAGGACCAGTTCAGGGCTCTCCGACGTCAGGCCGAGCGCCGCGAGAGGGGAGGGCTCTTAAAAGAATAGCGAGACATTCCTCAATATTCATCGCTCATCACCAATCCGATAGAAGCAGAGTAGTGAAGAGGTTGAAAGAAACTGCCGGCCGGAAGAGAGTCCATTTCCCTTAGAGCAAGGACGGTGCGCTCAACACTACACACTATAAAAGAAATGATAGTACTCTGATCGTTATGAACAACGAAACGAGCAATGATGTTCTCGACAGGATTCTGTTGGAACGACGGACTCATCGGAGATTTAAACAGGATATCCCTTCAGATGAGATGATTGTGGATATCATCCATGCCGGCCTCCATGCTCCTTTTGCCGCCGCCGCAGTAGGCAACGATAAGGATTACTTCCGAAGATTCTTTGTTATTCGAAAGGATTCAGAAACGATGGCCGCAGTGATCCCACTGATCTTCGGAGAGGTTATGAGAACAATAACCGATCTCGAAGATGCCATGGCGAAGAATCAAGAACTTCAGGTTCAGGCAGCCGGATTTATGAACCGTCTCGCCATGATGAAGAGGATGGGATCTGTACCCGGCGTCGGCACAGCTCCACTCACTATTATAGCCGCTGAGAAGAAGGGGATCCCACCCGTGGAACAACAATCCCTTGCCCATTGCATGGAGAACATGTGGTTGAAAGCGACAGATCTCGGCCTCGGATTTCAACTCGTCTCCATCACGGCCCAGATGGCTGACAATGAGGAGTTTTGCAAGGTTCTGGGCCTTGAAATTGGAAAATGGGCATTGATGGGATGTGCCATCGGATACCCCGTCGAAGAGTTGCCCCCCTCAATCCGACCACCTGCCGAGGAGGTAATCACCTGGCTGAAGTGACTAAGAGACCTCCAATGGAATGACCCCTCTATGGATCTTTTTTAAAAAGATGTAAGTACTTCCTCAAAGGATCTGATACCAGGGCACTGAAGGCTTTTCCTATGGGTACTGACTCAAAAAATGGTATACAATCCGGTGCGAACTTCCACACCCTTCCGATTGAAGATCTGTACTCAGCGCTCACTTCATCTGCAGAAGGACTGACCACCGGGGAGGCCGAAACACAGAGGCTGCAGTATGGACGAAATGATATCTCAGGTAAGAAAAAGCATTCAGCACTTCTCCAGTTTTTAGAACAATTCACCAATCCTCTTGTTCTCATCCTGCTGTTTGCCGCTCTGATCTCAATAACGGTTGGCGAGGTCACCAATGCGGTGATCATCATCAGTATTATTCTGATCAGTGTCGTTCTCGATTTTTTCCAGAGATACAAGGCAGAAAATGCTGCAGCGTTGCTGATAAAAAAGATCATCACTCAGGCAAGTGTGCAGAGGGATGGAGAAGAGCAGGAGATCCCCATTGGCGACCTGGTCCCTGGTGACCTCATCTCACTCACAGCAGGGGATATGATCCCTGCCGATGCCAGGTTGCTCACTGCACGAGATTTTTTTGTCAATGAATCGTCACTGACCGGTGAACCGTACCCCGTCTCCAAGAGTGAAACACTTCAGGATCCAGGAAAACCTCTGGCCCAGGCAGATAATTATGTATTTCTCGGGACCTCGGTCATTAGCGGAACTGCACGGGCCATCATTACCAAAACCGGACTTTCCACAGAATACGGAAAGATAGCGAAGACGCTGGTTGAGCGACCTCCTGAGACTGATTTTGAGCACGGGCTCAAACAGTTCAGTTACCTGATGTCAAAGTTTGTCTTCAGCCTCGTCATCCTGGTATTCTTTGTCAATGCACTCTTCAAGCAGGACATCCTTCAGTCACTTCTCTTCTCGGTGGCCCTTGCCGTCGGCATGACACCCGAACTTCTCCCGATGATCCTGTCCTTGAATATGACAAAGGGAGCCATTGCCATGTCGACGAAGGGGGCCATCGTCAAGCACCCGGAATCGATCCAGAACTTCGGAAGCATGGATGTGCTCTGTACCGATAAAACGGGTACGTTGACGGATAATAAGATCGCCCTCATGAAACATCTGGACACCGGGGGAAATGACAGTGAAAAGGTTCTGCTCTTCTCGTATATCAACAGTTATTTCCATACTGGTCTGAAGAATACCCTCGACGAGGCGATCATCGCCTTTCAACCAGAAGATCTCGGAACATATCGGAAGATTGATGAGATTCCCTTCGATTTCATTCGCCGGCGAACATCAGTGGTGGTATCCGGAGCATCAGGTCACCTGCTGATCACAAAAGGGGCACCAGAGGAGACCATGGCGATATGCACCTCTGTGGAAAAGAACGGTATCGTCACCAGGTTGACCGATGCCGATCGGGAACAGATTCTTGGGTTATATAATAATCAGAGCAGGGAAGGGTTCCGGACACTTGCTGTATGCTACCGCACCATGACAGTGGATCAGAGCCGGTATTCAGCCGGCGATGAGCAGGAGATGACCATGTTAGGGCTCGTCACCTTCATCGATCCCCCAAAGGAGAGTGCAAAGGAATCGGTGAAGTTATTGGCCGCATCAGGCATAGAATTGAAGATTCTTACCGGCGACGACGAACTCGTCACCCAGAAGACCTGTGAACTGATCGGCCTGGCGGTCAAGGGTGTGCTCTCGGGCAATCAGATAGAAGATATGGATCAGGAGACCCTCTCCCGAGTGGTGGGGAATATTACGATCTTCTCCCGAATGACCCCGGTTCAGAAGAACCGTGTCATGAACTCCCTGAAACGAAATGGCCATGTCGTCGGTTTCATGGGTGACGGTATCAACGACGCCCCGTCGATCCGGGAGGCGGACGTCGGGATCTCGGTTGAGAACGCGGTGGACATCGCAAAGGAATCAGCAGACATCATTCTCCTCAAGAATGATCTCCGAGTCCTGCACGAGGGAGTGCTGGAAGGAAGGAAGACATTCAGCAATACGATGAAGTATATCCTGATGGGCACGAGTTCGAACTTCGGGAATATGTTCAGCGTGGCCGGGGCATCATTCTTCCTCGGGTTCCTCCCCATGCTCCCTATTCAGATTCTGCTCAATAATCTCCTCTATGACATATCGGAATCCACCATTCCAACCGACAATGTCGATGAATCCTATCTCGGTACACCGAAGAAATGGGACATTGAATTTATTAAAAAATTTATCTTTGCCTTCGGCCCGATCAGTTCCATCTTCGACTTCATCACGTTCTTTATCCTGCTCTTCATCTTCAAAGCTGATGCAGCACTCTTTCAGACCGCATGGTTTATCGAATCGATCTGCACCCAGACTCTGATCATTTTTGTGATCAGGACCAGGATCGTTCCTTTCTATAAGAGCAGACCGAGTATGCTTCTCCTTGCGAGCACCCTGGTGATCGTGGCCATCGCCTGTATCCTCCCCTTTACCGTCATAGGAACGCTCTTTGGTTTCGTCCATCCTCCTGTGTCGTTCTTTGCAGTACTTGCCGGACTGGTCATCGGATATCTCATCCTTGTTGAACTGACGAAGAAGTGGTTCTACAGGAGATATTCTCTCTTCATTGAGAGAAAGAGAGAGATGCCCAATTCCCATTAATTTTTCCCGCCATACAATACGGAATCTTAATCCATTGAGATATCATTGACAGAACTGACCATCGAGGTGGTCTGTATGGCACGAGTACTACAACAGTATAAGAAAAGTCTGACCCTTCTGCTGATCCTGATCCTTGCCGGTCTGATGATGATAGCTGGATGTACCTCATCGAACCCATCTCAGACGACAACACCAGTCACAACCATGACCGCAGGGCAGTCCCCTACAGCAGCAGTCGGAACGACACCAACAGCAGCACAGAGCGGGACGTCCGGTCAGGCCGTGGACGTCAAAACGCTGAACGCCCTCTTTCCCCCGGCACCCGCCGGCTGGGTGACGGATCAGCAACCGGTGGGGTCGACCAGACTGGACCAGGATAACAATGCCTGGACATCATCGGCGGCGACATATGTCAGCACCACGAACAAAGAGACAACGGCATCGGTCACGTACCAGGATACAGTTGGTCGACAGGTCGGTTACAAGAACATCTGGAATAGTTTTAAAGATGCAGAGACCAGTGACGGTTATTTTAAGAGTACTACAATAAAGGGGAACCCGGCATGGGAGACACACTCTATAGCAGGGAAGACCTTTGGCACCTGGGTCTCCGTGAACGATCGATTCATGGTGTATGTATCCATCCAGAACGGCACGAAAGCGGACTATGATGCCTTCATCAACGCCATCGATTTCGCCGGCATAGCGGCCCTGAAGTAATCATTATCGCATTCGATATGGTTACAAGTCAGGCACATCCCCATTTTTCCCTATGAACTCATCACACGTCACCATCGTTATGGGAGAAGGAAGGAATCAGGGACTGATCCCCAGATTACTTATCCATAGAACCCCATTCATGTATGATCGGCCGTATGAAATCAGTAGATAGTGAATATCTGAAGGAAATTACCCCTGATACGATCGCCAGAAATTCTGACCCGGAGATGATATCCCGGTTAGTGGAGATCATTGAAGATCTGCAGAACGAAATAAAACATTTGAAAAGGACACAGGGTCTTGATCTGGTGAAGGGCAAGAGACAGAAACCGTTGAACTATATCTCCAACAAAGATAAGATCTAAATCAGATCGATTCAAGTACGATCAACACAGAAGAGGGCCTCCTTTTTTTATCATAGGCATGGACACGAGATCCCCGGTCAACGGTACCGGCTGGTTCGTCATGATACTGCTGGAATTCCCTCTTTCCAGGGAACAAACCATTTGTGCACCTCCCAGGTGGTACACTGTTCCAATCAATCCCAATTGTAATCATGAATGATAAAAGAGTTCTCCTGGTTCACTTTGGGTCAGTATTGTCTTCTTCAATTCGGCCCGGACCATCTTAAAACAGAAAAAAAGGAGGGTCAGGCAGTCGGATGAGCCGCTCCTGCCCGGTGCCTCTGCACATACCGCTCTAATGTATCCATCAGCGACAGGCCCGCCGGCATCACGACGATCGCGCCGATCAACGAGAAGAGGACCGCGACGATGGTCGATATCCCGAAGTTGCTGATCACCGGGAAGGAGGAGAGGATCAGCGCAGAGAACCCAAAGAAGGTCGCCAGGCCGGATACGGTGATCGCGGTCCCGATCTTCTGGACACTCTGCTGGATCGCATCATAGACATCCCCGGTCTTCTCTCGCTCCTCGAGGTACCGCTCCATGATCAGGATCGTGTACTCTGCGGCGACCCCGATCGTCATCGACCCGAGCACCGCGGTGATCGGGGTGTAGTCGAGGCCGAGGATCGTCATCGCCACCGGGTTCCAGCCGACGATGAAGATGATCGGGATCAGCGGAGTCGCGGCATCGAGCTTCCGATAGACGAGCAGCAGGAAGGCGAGGATCAGCCCGAACCCGAGCCCGGTCATCCTGTCCTTCCCTGACGCGATATCATTGATCAGCGAGGTGAACAGGTCGAAGTTCCCGGTCGGTTTGACCTGAATCCCTACCGGCGGCTCAGAGAACGTGATCTCACTGAGAATCTGCTCTTTCAGCGAGTTCTTCTCAGGCATCTCCATCTGGACAGTGCTGAAGGTGATCAGGGCCGCACTCGTTCCATCCAGGTACTGGTCCTTGACCGAGGAGGGAATCCTGGCCATCACGGCGTCCACACCTGCAGAGGTCGTCGGCAGCACCCCACCATTGTACTCCTTGATGACACTGGCGATGCTCGTGACCCCCAGCATCTCGCTGTGTTTCGTCATCTCAGTACTCTCAAACGTGTCCATCCATTTGAGAACCTCCGGATCATTGAGTCCGACGCCGGACACATAGAGAGGGAGCGGATCAGTGGAGCCGATCATCGAGGTGACTTTGTTCAGGCTGAGTCGGGCCGGCATGTCCCCGGGGACAAAGGTGTTCTGATTGGTATCGATCGGAATGCTGCTGTCGAGTTGCACTCCGGCAAAGGCCACCAGGGCCGCAATCAGGATCACAGGCACCGGATTATGGGCGATCTTCACCGCCATCGATGCAAGGAACCGACTGTATCCACCGGCACCGGCAGAGGGCTGGTGGCTTCTTTTGGGCGTGTACTTGGTCAACAGTGCGATCATCGGCACGCAGATCAGGGACGACAGATAGCAGAACATCACCCCGAGGATCGCAACGAATCCGAAGGACCTTACCATCGGAACCGGGGAGATCGAGAGGGCTGCAAACCCGAGCGAGGTCGCGAGCATCGCATAGAGGACAGCAGGGCCAGTTTTGGTGATCGTGGTAAATGCAGCCTCTTCCCGGGACGATTGCCCGGCCTCCTCGTCGAACCGGGCATGAAACTGGATCGCATAATCGATCCCGAGCCCTATGATGATCGGGAATGCTCCGACCACCGCCAGGTTCATCTGGATCCCAGCGAGCCCCATGGTCCCAAACGTCATGATCAGCCCGAACGCGACGACCAGCACCGGCAGGAACCTCTGGCTCACATAGGAGAAGAGGAGTCCGAGTGTCAGGACCATCAGGAGCATCGCAGCAGCAACCAGCACCGCGGTAGATTTCCCGATTTCACTCTGCATTTGTTTATTAAACGCAGCGTTCCCGGTCATCGAGATGGTGACACCTGGGGGTTTTTCGACCGACGAGATCACCGACTGGATATTCCCAAGCACACTGGTGGAGCGGTCGTCAGAGATACCCTGTTGCAGACTGATCTTCACCATCGTCGTGTCCTTCGAAGGAACATACTGTGAAAGGACACTGGCCGGAACATTCTGCTCAATGGCGAGGATCTCCCCTTCAGAGGTCGGGAGGTTTCCCTGGTTCATCTGGCGCATCAGATCAGAGACAGAACTGACCTGCCCGATGTATTGCTGCTCACGGAGCGCCGTTTCGACCTGGTCCATATACCGGACGATGTCGGGGCTGAGCACGTCTGAGGACTCGACCAGCAGCACCACCGCATTGGAGTCAAAGGTCCGGGTATAGGTATCGAAGAGGATCCCAGCCTCGGTCGACTTGTCCATATAGGTGCTGGACCCCGTGTTCATCGTGATCATCGTCGTCCCATAGAGGGTGATCAGCAGCAGGCAGAGGAAGCCTACCGCTACGGCACCCGGGTGTCGGGATATCAGATGACCGATCGGTTCAAACACTGAACGCATGGAGAACATCTCCTGAAGAGATCATACCTGAAGGGGAGGCTCTGGAGAGAGCGTTGCTCACGCTGACCCCTTCTTCCTGGTGTAGAGGAAGTAGCCGACACCGATTATGATGGCCGCGATCACGGCAAGGATAATCGGGTTGCCGAGGATTGCACTGGTCCCTGTCTTGGCCACGACGTTCACCGGGACCTTCATGGTATCCGAGATCTGGGAGTTGTCGAGTGCATCGCGGTACCGTATCTCAGAGTCGAGGCCGTACTGCTTGATGGTCGCGTCTGATGTGGTCGATACCTCGAAGTGTGCCATCACCGAGTCGCCGGGCTTTATATCCCCAAGGTAGGCCGTGTCATCGTTGGAGGTGAACGGGTCCACCGCTGAGAGTCGGGCTTGGGCGCTGTAGACGGTGGTCGCACCGACGTTGGTGTACTGGACATCGAGCACCTTCTTCTGGCCGGGGTTGATCGATGGTGCCTCAGAGCTGACCTTGAAGTCTATCTTGCCGCCGATCGGGACGCCGATCGTCTGGAGCCGGGAGGTCCTGTTAATCCCGTCATGGTCCTCATAGGCGACGATGACGTCGACCGGGTAGGTCTGGGCGGCTGCCTCGGTGGAGACCGCGACCCGGTACCTGCAGTTCACGACGGCGCCCTTTGCAAAGTCACCGATGTAGACCGAGGAGTCGGTCGGGGTGATCGGGCTGGCACCGTTTCTGACGATCTTCACGATGGCATTCTTACCATTCTCGTTCCCGGTGTTCTGCAGGGTCAGGTTCAGATATCCCTCAGTGCCGACGTTCAACTGCTCTGCCGAGATCTTCTGGACGTCGACGATCACTTCGGACCTGATCGTGACGGTCAGGGGGATGATCAGGCTCTTGGTCACATAGTTATAGTTCAGCGAATCGGTCCCGACCTGTTCTGCAGACTCGAGATAGGTGTAATTCACTGAGACCGGCAGGGTGTAGGTGCCTGATGGAGCATCGGCTTCGACCTTAACATTGAACTTGGACTGCCCGGAAGCACCTCCGAGGATATCCCCGATCATCTGCGGATCCGACTGGATCGTGACCGGTGCGCTACCGGAACCAAGCCCGACCGTCACCGTCTTGGCGGTGTTCGGTAGATCGGTCCGGTCGACCAGTCCGGTCTGGGAGAACTTGGAGTCGATCAGACCACTGTTCTGGACCGTCACCTGCAATGGCACGGTCTGGCCGGAGATCAGTTCGTTGGTGCCGGTGACCGCCGCTGAGAGCGACGGGCCGCCGGAGAGATACTTGGTACCGGCCATGGCTGGAGAGACCAGCACGCAGGCGATGAGCAGCAGCAGGGAGAGAACCCAGACTGTACCTGATGAATATCTATTCGCTGACATAAGCTTCATTCCATCTGATCAGATCAGCACGCTGACGAGATCGCTGGTATAGAGGTTAGAGGCTTCAATATTTAAATTAATGCGTTATAGGTTACACATAATTGATTCAAGTGAAGGCCCCACATACTGGTTACACATTTCATATATCTTTAAATTTTCAGACCCCAATTGAATATGGATGAAACCACCTTCAGAGGAACTGCGGAGGATCAGGGAGATCCTGAAGCAGATACCGCAGGGGATGAGTGTGACCGAGATTGCACGCGCCCTCGGAAAGAATAAACACTCTGTCGGGAGGTACTTGGACATTCTGCGAGTCTCCGGTCATGTCGAGATGAGGAACTACGGGATGGCCAAAGTCTTCACCCTCTCCCAGCGGATTCCACTCAGCGCCCTCCTCTCCTTTCCCTCTGAGATGATCATGGTCCTCGACCAGGAGCACCGGATCGGACAGATCAACGACCAGTTCCTACAGTTCCTGCAGATTGAGCGCGGAGAGGTAGTCGGACGGCAACTGGAATACCTGCCAGTCCCAAACCCAGCGGTCCATGACCTCGTCCTACAACTGCTCGCTGCACTGAACGGGGAGGAAGTCGCGGACGAACTTGAGATTCCCACCGACCCGGCCAGAATATTTAAATTAAAAGCTGTTGCGACGGTATTCGATGATGGGACACAGGGGATGACTGTGATCCTTGAGGATATCACCGCCCAGAAGCAGGCAGAGCAGGCACTGAAACAGAGCGAAGCGCTCTTTCGGGGGATGGCTGAGAACATTCAGGATGGGCTGGTCATCAGCAGGGACCGGGAGATGGTCTACGTCAACGAGCGGGCTGCCGCAATCCTCGGTTATCCGCGTGACGAGATCTTTGCGATGACTGCCCTTGATGTGATTGCTTCTGAAGAGCAAGAGCGGGTCAGGCCCCTGGTCGATGAATACAATCAGTCAGGCGGGGTGCCCAAAGAGCTTCGATTCTGGATCGTCCAGAAGAGCGGAAAACGGCGGTACCTCTCCGCCCGCCTCTCCTCAATCGATCATGAGGGGGATCATATCGCATATATCGTGCTGACCGATATGACCGAATGGAAGGAGGCCGAAGATACACTGAAACGGCAGTACCTGTTTGTCCACCACTTCATCGATGCCTTCCCTCGCCCGATCTACTGTCTGAATCCGGACCGGCGGTTCCTCGAATGCAACCAGGCCTTTGAAGAGATGGTCGGGCGATCCCGGGCCGTGATCATCGGAGCCAAGACGGCTGACGTCTTCCCTGCAGAGGACCTAGCAGTGTACGAGCAGGGGGACGACGACCTATTTCTGGAACCGTCCACCAGCACATACGAGGCAACCCTGCAGTTCCCCGATGGATCCAGACGGCAGATGACGATCGAGAAGGCCACGCTCAGATCCCCCGAGGAAGGGGCCTCCTTAACCCTGATCGGAAACCTGATCGAGCGCGGACGGCAGCAGCACTGAGTGCTGCCTATACCAATTTCTCTTTTTCCCTTCTCAGAATATATACACATCAAAGCATTTTTATGTAACACTGTTCGTACTTATGTACAATGAAGATCACAAATGTACATCAAAACTTTGAGGATGAATTGAAGATGAACCTCTCTAAGGAGGAGTACACCACCCTGGCAAGAGACCTGGCGAAGCCGCTGCTGATCCCTCTTACCTGCACGATCCCGATCGATGACCTCTCGCCGGCCGTGGGGTACCGTGCGCTGGCAAAAGGGGTGGGAGCACTGCTCGAATCGGTCGAAGGACCGACCAGACTGGCACGCTACTCGTTCATCGCCATCGACCCGCCTCTGAAAATCCAGTTCAGAGGCAATGGAGGAGTGGAGCTTGACGGAGATTCTCGATTCATCGCGATCGCCACGGCACCAAAAGGAAGGAATCCAGTAGAACAGCTCGAATCGGTGATGAGCCGGTTCACCTATGCAGGGATACGGGTTCCCCCATTTGCCGGCGGGATGATCGGTTCATTCTCATATGAACTGGCACCACAGATCCATCCAGGACTCAGGCCCTCATTACGACAGATCAGGGAGGAACCGTTCCTCGGCACCTTCATGCTGGTCACCGGGGGAGCCGTCTTCGAACACCTTGCAGGGACCATCACCCTCTTCACGACCCCCATGCTCGGTCAGGAACAGGACGCTGGTGCAGCCTACGAACAGGCCCGTGAGCATCTACGCCTCCTCTGCAAAACCCTGGACCAACTTCGGAAAGAGACACCCCGCCAGATCTTTCCAGAGGAGAGGAGGAGAAACGCGGAGACCTACATCTCCTCCCTCTCACCCGCAGCCTACCAAGACGCGGTCCTCAAAGCCAGAGAGCATATCCATGCAGGCGACATCCTGCAGGCCGTCATCTCGCGGCAGATCACCTGCCCGTATGCCGGGGATCCATTCCTCCTCTACCGTGCCCAACGGGCGATCAACCCGGGACCCTACCTCTACTACCTGGACTTTCAGGACCACCAGATCGCAGGTTCGAGCCCTGAGATGCTGGTTCGGGTGGAGGGGAGAACAGTCACCACCGTTCCGATAGCCGGGACCAGACGACGGGGAAAGAACGAGGAGGAGGACCTGGCACTGGCCACGGACCTGCTCAACGATCCCAAAGAACGAGCTGAACATCTGATGCTCGTAGACCTGGCCAGAAATGACATCGGCAGGGTCAGCACCTACGGCTCGGTCAGGGTCAGGGACTTCATGACGATCGAGCGCTTCTCCCATGTCCAGCACATCGTCTCGACCGTCCAGGGCACCCTCGCCGATCACCTGACCTGCTTCGATGCGTTCACCTCCTGCTTCCCTGCAGGGACCGTTTCAGGGGCTCCAAAAGTCAGAGCAATGGAGATCATCAACGATCTTGAACCGCAGGATCGCGGCCTCTATGCTGGGGCAGTCGGGTACATCGGCTTCGATCGGACCCTGGACTTTGCCATTGCCATACGGACGGTCGTGATCAGAGACGGGATCGCTGCGATACAGGTCGGTGCAGGGATCGTCGCCGACTCGGTGCCGGAGCACGAGTGGAAGGAGACCGAAGCAAAGGCAGCAGCGATGATGCAGGCACTCGACCTGGCAGGAGGGAGTGTATGAAGGTGCTCGTGATCGACAGTTTCGACTCGTTCACCTACAACCTCTGCCAGCTCCTCGGCATGCTCGGTGCCGTGGTATCAGTGATCACAAAGGATGCCACCACAGAGGATACTTTTGCTGCGGCCGCTGGCTGCGATCGGATCCTCCTCTCCCCCGGGCCGGGAAAGCCTGAAGATTCGACTCTGTATCGGACCGTGCTCGAAACGCTGAGTCACACCGTCCCGACCCTCGGGGTCTGCCTGGGCCATCAGGCAATCTGCGCCACCTTCGGCAGCCGGATCGTCCGGGCCAGGATACTGATGCACGGAAAGACTTCCCCGATCGTCCACGACCAGACAGGAGTCTTCGCCGGCCTCCCATCACCGTTCACCGCGACCAGGTACCACTCGCTGGTCGCAGACAAAGACATGTTCCCGGACTCGCTGATCATATCGGCGACCAGTCTGGACGATGACGAGGTGATGGGGGTGCGCCACCGGGAGTTCCCAATTGAAGGGGTCCAGTTCCACCCGGAGAGTATCCTCTCCCCGGCAGGGGAGGCACTGATCAGAAACTTTCTGGAGCAGCCGTACCTCGGCAGGAGGAGCGTATGATCAAGGAGGCGCTGGCCAGGGTGATCGCCGGACAGGACCTTCCTGAACAGATGGCTGCAGGGGCGATGGAGGCGATCATGACAGGGGCGGCCACCAATGCCCAGATAGGTTCGTTTCTGACGGCACTCCGGATGAAAGGAGAGAGCCCCGCCGAGGTCGCGGCCTTTGCAGCGGTGATGCGTGTCCATGCCGTGCAGTTCCAGGTCAGAGGTGGGCAGGGACGGCTTGTCGACACCTGCGGCACCGGAGGAGACCAGGCAGGAACCTTCAACATCAGTACGGCTGCGGCGATCGTCGCGGCAGGAGCAGGGGTCCGGATCGTCAAACACGGTAACCGTTCGGCTTCAGGGCGATGCGGATCGGCTGATGTGCTCGAGGAACTCGGTGTAAACCTGGCGATGACGCCGGCGCAGGAGCAGGCGACCCTGGAACAGGCAGGGATCGTCTTCCTCTTCGCCCAGACCCATCACCCTGCGATGAAGCATGTCGCAGCGGCCCGTAAGGAGATCGGGATTCGGACCGTCTTCAACATCCTCGGCCCGCTGACCAATCCGGCAGGGGCCGACGCGCAGCTCCTCGGGGTGCCGGAACCGTCACTCCTCGACCTGCTCCCCCCGGTGCTGCAGACCCTCGGTGTCGATCATGCGATGATTGTCTGCGGCGGAGGACTCGACGAGATCAGCACAGCAACCGCCACTGAGGTGGTAGAGGTGAAGGGGACCGAGATCCTCCGATACACCCTGACTCCGGAACAGTTCGGGATTCCCCCAGTGAACATCGCCGAACTGCAGGGCGGGGACGTCCACACCAGCGCCGCAATCATCAAGGGTATCCTCGATGGAGAAGGGGGGGCGTGCCGGGAGATCACCCTCCTCAATGCGGCGGCGGCGATCTATCTCGGTGGCAGGGCTGTTGACCTCAATGAAGGAGTCAGGCTGGCCGCGACATCGATCGACTCGGGGGCAGCGGCTGTCACCCTTCAGACACTGATCTCGACCAGCAGAGGTGAGACATGATCCTCGATCACCTGGCAGCGGCCTCCCGGGTGAGGGGCGCCCACCTCCCAACCGGGGGATATCCACCCTCCGCCCATCGGCCGGTCAGCCTGGCCGGGGCGATCAGAAACGCCTCCAATCGGCACGCCGTGATCGCGGAAATCAAACCTGCATCCCCGTCCATGGGAGCGATCAGGATGATCCCGGACCCAGGAGAACTTGGGGCAGCGCTGGCCGGAGGCGGCTGCGTCGGCCTCTCGGTGCTGACCGAACCGGAACTGTTCGGGGGGTCGGTGGAGGCCCTACAGCAGGTGCGGGCCAGAACCACCATCCCGATCCTCCGAAAGGACTTCATCACCGACCTCCGGCAGATCGCCGAGACACAGGCGATCAGCGCCGACGCCGTGCTGTTGATCGCACGCCTCCTCGGGGATGACCTCCCCACCTTCGTCAGGGCAGCCCTGGATGCCGGGCTGGAGCCGCTGGTCGAGGTGCACACAGAAGAGGAAATGGACTCAGCACTCGCGACCAGCACCCCGCTGATCGGGATCAACAATCGGGATCTGGCCACCCTTCAGATCGACCGATCTGTCACCAGAAGGCTGGCGCACCTGGCTGCCGGAGCCGGCCGGGTGGTGATCAGCGAGAGCGGGATCAAAACCCCCGGGAACCTGATGGAACTGACTCCGTTCGCCGACGCATTTCTGATCGGGACGGCGGTGATGGCCGCGCCGGACCCGGTGACGGCCCTGAAAGGGTTCATCCATGCAGGCTATCAGGGGGAAAATGATGAGAATGAGAAGAGGGAGACCAGAGATTGACGGACGATACCATGGATAACGGAAGATTTGGAGAATTTGGAGGGCGATATGTCCCTGAGACGATGATCGCGGCACTCGATGAACTTGAGGCGGCTTACATCAGGGCCCGGAACGACCCGGCCTTTGTCACGGCACTCAGGCAGATGCTGACCGAGTACGCCGGGAGGCCGACCCAGCTCACCTTCTGCCCGCGGATGTCGGCGGATCTCGGCTGTAAGGTCTACCTGAAACGGGAGGACCTGATGCACGGTGGGGCACACAAACTGAACAACACCCTCGGCCAGGGGCTGCTCGCAAAGTCCATGGGCAAGACACGGCTGATAGCCGAGACAGGGGCCGGGCAGCACGGGGTCGCGACGGCCATCGTTGGTGCAGTACTTGGGATGCCAGTACAGGTCTATATGGGCGAGGTCGATATCGAACGGCAACAGTTGAACGTCTTTCGGATGCAGTTGATGGGGGCCGAGGTGATCCCGGCAAAAACCGGAACCAGAACCCTGAAGGATGCAGTCAACGAGGCGCTGCGGGGATGGGTCAGCGAACTGGACACCACCCACTATGTCCTCGGCTCGGTAGTCGGACCCCACCCATATCCGACGATGGTCCGGGACTTCCAGGCGGTGATCGGGAACGAGACCCGCGAACAGTTCCTCTCCCGCTACGGCCGGCTGCCGGATATGGCCATCGCCTGCGTCGGCGGCGGCTCGAACGCAATCGGGATGTTCCACCCGTTCGTGAACGACCCATCGGTCAGATTGGTTGGTGTCGAGGCCGGTGGCAAGGGGACCGGGCCAGGAGAACACGGGGCCACCCTCTGCAGGGGGACACCGGGGGTGCTCCATGGGGCACTCTCGTACCTGCTGCAGGACGAAGACGGACAGATCGAGGAGACCCACTCGATCGCAGCCGGTCTGGATTACCCAGGTGTCGGTCCCGAACACAGCATGCACAGGGAGACCGGCAGGATCGAGTACACCTCTGTGACCGATGACGAGGCGCTGGCCGCGTTCCGGTACCTCTCCCGGATGGAGGGGATCATTCCCGCTCTCGAATCCGCCCATGCGGTCGCGCATGCCCGGAAGGTAGCGAAGGAGCTCGGACCAGATCAGAGCATGGTGATCACCCTCTCCGGCCGTGGGGACAAGGACCTGGCCCAGATCGCAAAGATGGGGGGTATCGCCTTATGAACAGGATAGATCAGGTCTTTACTGGACGAAATCGGCCGGCGTTCATCGCCTTCACCGTAGCCGGCGACCCGGATCCAGAGACCAGCGTCAAGGTCGCCGAGGCGCTGGCCACCGCCGGGGCCGACATCGTCGAACTCGGGATGCCCTTCTCCGATCCGAGCGCCGACGGCCCGGTGATCCAGCGAGCCGACCAGCGAGCTCTCGAAGCAGGGACCACACCGGATACGCTCTTCTCGATCATCAGGGGGATACGGGAACGGTCGGCGGTACCGATCATGATCCTGACTTACTACAACCCGGTATTCCGGCGTGGTATCGACCGATTCTACCGGGAAGCCGCCGATGTTGGGGCCGACGGGATTCTGATCGTGGATCTCCCTGCAGAAGAGATCGGCGTGGCCCGGACGGCGGCCGATCGGTACGGTCTCTGTCAGATCGTGATGGCCACCCCGACCACCACCGACCGACGACTCGAGCTGGTCGGGTCTGCAGGGAGCGGGTTCCTGTATGTGGTCTCGGTGGCAGGTGTTACCGGAGCCCGGGATCACCTCGCCACAGGAGTCGGAGATCTGCTCGAACGGATACGGAGCAGGACCACCCTTCCGCTAGCCGTCGGGTTTGGGATCTCGCGCCCTGAGCACATGCAGGCGATCGCTGCAGCCGGGGGCGACGCGGCGATCGTCGGATCTGCCATCGCATCGATCATCGAGGAGCATACTCATGATACAGATCGAATGATCGAGGCACTCAGAGTCTATGTAACCAGGATGCGGAGATCCCTGGAACCCAAATTCAAAGACAGATCAAAAGAACACATTCCATAAGATTATTACGCTTAACAATCCATTATCAGCCCATGGCAGAGATGATACGGATAGGAGAGCAGGGGCCTGAACTCTCCATCAAGGACCAGCACGGCGATGAGTTTCACCTCTCAGATGCTGCAGGTAAGCGGGTGCTCCTCTCGTTCCACCCGCTGGCCTGGACCCCGCCCTGTGCAGCGCAGATGAGCGCATTGGAGGCACACCTGGACGATCTCCGATCCCTGGACACCATCGCGGTCGGGATCAGCATTGACTCTGTCCAGTCCAAGATCGCCTGGGCACGATCGCTTGGTATCAGGGATACCCGCCTCCTCGCCGACTTCTGGCCGCACGGCGAGGTCGCGACCAGGTACGGGCTCTTCCGTGAAAAGAATGGATTCTCCGAGCGGGCCAACATCGTCCTGGATGAGGATCGGACGGTCATCTTTGCAAAAATTTATCCTATTCATGATGTTCCTGACATCGAGGAGGTACTCAGGTTCATCGGACACGAAGCTCCCCGGACAGGAGAGTTCACCGAGATCTGAGCCCACTGGATCCCGACTGGGGAGTGATGGGCCGGGGGCAGGAACATCCCCCCTCAAGGTCGGATGGAAGACCTTTCCAGACCAGTTGCCCTTTCTCGATCATCAGCACCCGGTCACAGAGTTCCTGTGCCTCCTCGACATGGTGCGTGACACAGAGACAGGGGATCTGATGCTCGTGCACATACTCCCTGACCACTGTGGTGAGAAGCGACCGGCTGTGGGCATCCAGCGATTCGTAGGGTTCATCAAGCAGCAGCAGCGAAGGATGTATGGCAAAGGCTCGGGCGATCGCCACCCGCTGCTGCTGACCACCGGAAAGGTTCCCTGCTTTCACGTCTGCGAGATCGGAGATTTCGAGTTTTGAGAGCCAGCCAGCAACCTGGGTTTTGATCTCAGCCCGGGGATAACCAAGCGACCGTAGACCATAGGCGACATTCTCAAAGACAGTCAGATGGGGAAAGACCGTGGTTTTCTGGGTGATATACCCGATTCGGCGGGTGCAGACCGGGGCCTGGAACCCCGTATCCCCATCGAAGAGGAGGTTCTCCACCAGGCTGATCCGCCCGTTGTCAGGGGAGAGGAGCCCTGCAATCAGATGAAAGATCGTCGTCTTTCCCGCCCCGTTCTCCCCCATCAATGCCGTAATACATCCCGAGGGTGCCTGGAACCTGATATCAAGGGTGAACGACCGGAGTTTTTTTCTGACCATACACTCAAGCATGCTGCTCACCCAGAGTCAACACCTTCACGGCCATCATCACGCCAAAGGAGAAGATCACCATCAGAATCGCGATCGTGACAGCCCCGTTCAGGTTCGACTGCATCGTTGAATAGATCGCCAGGGGCATCGTCTGGGTCCTCCCCTGCAGGTTGCCGGCGAACATGATCGTCGCCCCGAACTCCCCAAGAGCCCGTGCAAAGGTCATGATCGCCCCCGAGAGCAGCCCCGACCCCGCCAGGGGAAGGGTGATGGCAAAGAAGGTCCTGACCGGCGATGCCCCGAGCGTCCAGGAGATCTGCTCGTACCGCTGGTCGACCCCGTCGAAGGAGGTCCTGGCCTGCCGGAGGTAGAACGGAGAGGCGACGAAGATCTGGGCCATCACCACAGCCACGGTCGTGAATGCGATATTCACCCCGAAGAGGTTGAGGTACTGTCCGAGGAGGCCGTTCCTCCCGAACGTCAGCAGGAGGGCAAGCCCTGCCACCGCCGGCGGAAGAAGGAGCGGGAGATCGATCAGAGCATCGACCACGAACCGTCCGGGATAGGCATGCCGGGCATGAAGATAGGAGAACGGGGTGCCGATTAACACAACGACCACCATCGTTGCTATGGCCGTGTACATACTCAGATACAGGGCGTCCAGGACAGTGGGATCCTGCAGCGACCCTAAGAAGAGGGCGAGGGTCGTCCGGGTGAAGAGGGCGGCGAGGGGAAGGATCAGGTACCCACAGACCGCCAGCGTCAGCAGAAGTGCGAGCACTCTGGCGAGGAGGGGCGAGGAGAGGAGGAGTCGAGCGCTCCAAACCCTCCCCCGGCCGCCACCTGCTGCAGGCCGGTCAGACCCCCCGTTCCCAATCACACCTTACCCCTGCACGAATCCGTACTGCTTCAGGATTGCCTGCCCATCAGCGGATGAAAGGAAGGTTACAAAGTCCCCTGCATCGCTGGCCTGGGTACTGTTCTTCAGCACGCCTGACTGATAGACAGTCTTATCATTGTACTTGTCCGGGATCTTGACGAACTTCATCTGGCTTGCCTGGTCGCCGGTCAGCGACGAGGTGTAGACGAATCCTGCGTCTGCCTCACCGAGCATCACCTTGGAGACGATGCCGGTCACTTCAGTCTCGTAACTGATCACGTTGCTCATCACTTTGGTCTGATAATCCTGGCCATAGGCGGTGTCGTTGGTCAGTTTGCTGATCAATGTCCTGGTTGCAGTCCCGACCGGCACGTCCGCCGTTCCCATCACGATCTTCTTACCAGGGATCGCAAGGTCCTGCAGCGTGCTGATGTTACCGGGGTTGTTCGAGGGCAGGGCCACCGTCAGGTAGTTGACCGTGAAGTTGTTGACCGAGGTGTTGTTTATGTACCCCTCGCCCTTCAGCGCCGTCATGTGAGCAGTCCCAGCTGAGAGGAAGACATCGGCGCTGGCTCCATTCTCGACCTGGCTTCTGAGCACCTGGGTGCCGGCGAGGTTGAACTTCACCGAGACATCTGGGTGTGACTGCTCGAAGGTCGAGCCGAGGGTTTTTGAAGCATCCGTAAGGGAGGCCGCGGCATAGACCGTCAAATCATGCGTGCCGGCCTTTGCCGTGGTATTCGCTGCGGCCACGGAGGTGTTGTTCGCTGCGGCTACTGTGGTGGTGACGACTGATGTCGCCTGATGCGTGGTCGCTGACGTGACACTCTGGTTGGAAGACGAACTTGAGGTGGTTGTACATCCGCATACAAGGAGGACTGACAGGATCAGCACCGCTGCACATGCGACAGACCACATCTTTGAAATATTGCGCTTTGAATCACTCATATCATCATTTCTCCCTGTTCCAGATGGAGAACCTGGCACAAGCATTAGTCTTAACTTTGGTTAGGAATTAATTAAATGTTTTTAAATCGCTTGGCCTAGAAGCTCGTATCTACCTCACAAGCATTTGAAATTAACTACAATACCCATAGTGATAAACGGATCGAGGAGGACTGAATGTCCTTAAAAATCAAAAAATGAGAAAGGGTTAATCGATCCCCATCATTACTTCGGATGCTTTCACAATCGGGAAGACCTTCGACCCTTCCTTCAGGTTCAGGTTTTCTGCAGAAGTGGTGGTGATCGATGAGACAAGTTCATTATCCCCGGCTATGGTGATCTCTACTTCTGTGCTCACTGGCCCTTTCTTGATCGCCTTCACAATTCCTGCTATCTGATTTCGCGCACTGATCTTTATGGTCTTCACCACAGTGCAGAGGGTCATTATTTTGGCCCTGTTGAAACCCTCTGGTATTATTGCAAATATCTAATAAGAATCGTTGCTCCTTGAGTTAATGTTCAAACAAACAACAAGGAACAGAGATAATGTCAACGAACCGGTATATCAAACTTATCAGATACATCTGTTCAGTACTTCGATCCTCCCATTTACCTCTTTATTCCTGCAAATATTCTAAGAAAACGTATACTCAGCATCAACTCATGGCGATCCTTCTCTTTCGTGAAGCACTTGGCACTGACTATCGCGATGTGATCGAACTCATCAATCTGATGGGCAGGATCAAAGTCATCCTCCAACTGGACCTGGTTCCCCACTACTCGACCATCCATAAATTCATGGCCCGAAATCCTTCGATATTTCTTCGAGATTCTTGAATGAAACCTTGAAACTGTTTTATTCAGGAGGTGAGATTGTTCCAATAACTGCCATTGATTCTTCAGGATTCACCAGTTCGTACGCCAGTCATTATTACTCCTAGCGTACAGGAAAGACCCGAAAAAACTTCGTGAAAACGTCGATTGCAGTAGATACCTGCAATCAGGTAATCCTCTTCTCCAAGATCTCGCTAAAACCAGTTCACAACACGAAACACGCTGAACCACTCCTCCGGCAGTGCAAGAGGATCAGAAAAACCGAGCGTTATATGATGGATAAAGGGTACGATTCTGATAAACTTCATCGACAGATCAGGGAAGAGATAGGTGCTGATTCGGTGATACCTGTCAGAACCAAGAAAGGGAAGATCCATTCGGGGAAATACAGACAAGAGATATATGTAAATTTCGATTCAGAACGCTATCGTGAGAGAAACAAAGTTGAAACAGCGTTTTCAGTCATCAAAAGAAGATTTGGAGAGGACCTCAAGGCACGAAAATATTGGTACCAGGTCAAGGAGATCAAGGTCAAAATGATCCTTCATAACCACACGAAGGTGGTTCAATCAGTCGTGATTGTCATCATAGTTGAAGCATTTCAACAGAGCCATTATTTTATATAATCATATGCATCTCATAAATTCAATAGAGATGAAAATGGTATCATTGCCCGGTTTCACCCCCCGATATTTTCTGGTTGAACACAGGGAAATTTGATTTCAACATCCCTTTTTACCTCCCCCAAAGGAGTTTAATCCCCCCTTCTCAACATCTCCCGTAGAGGAAGGTAGGTCGATGCCAACAGTCACCAGATTCTGATAGACGCTCTGCAGAGTACATCACTTATTATATCATACACCCCAAACCAGCTGTTGCATGAAGAACGGCACGAAACATCTCCTCTCACGCGGCGGGGTGATCCCATCACAGGATCCAGACCGCTGCATCGTCCGTCTCCGCATCCCGGCTGGAGAGATCACCCCTGACCAGATGAGTGGGATCGCCAGGATCGCACGAAAGCACGGCGTTCCGGTGGTGCACATGACCACTCGTCAGACGATGGAACTCCCGCAGGTCGACCCGAGGGCGATCGAACCACTGGTAAAGAGCCTGGAACGAAACGGGACACCGCTCGGGGCGGAGAAACAGGAGGTGGTGAATATCACCGCATGTCCGGGGACTGACCGGTGCAGGTTCGCCAACATCGAGACCAGGGAACTGGCCGCCGAGATCGACCGCAGGTTCTTCGGGCGCGATCTGCCAGTAAAAGTCAGGATTGCCATCTCCGCCTGTCCGAATGGATGTATGAGCGAGCGGCTGAACGAGATTGGAATCACCGGGACGATCCGACCAGTCAGGGAGGAGGGGCTCTGCACCGGGTGTGGCACCTGCGCCCATCACTGTAAGGAGGAGGCGATCCGGATCAGCGGTGGGAAAGTGGTCCTCGATCAGGAGCGGTGTATGCTCTGCGGAATGTGTGTATCCCCCTGCCCATTCGAGATCATCAAGGCTGACCCACCAGAGTACCAGATCACCGTCGGCGGCCGGCGGGGCAGGCATCCGCTGGTGGGCCGTCACCTGGTGACGGTCACTTCACCCGGTGCGGTGGTCGACGTGATCGAGATGATCATCACCTGGGTCTACCGAAATGCCTACAGTGACAGACAGCTCCCTGACCAGCTCGATGACCTGGACTTCGATATCTTTAAAGAGCAGGTCAGGAAGGCGTGCTCGAACTCAGGAACAATGAGCGAACTGGAGCACAGAGGTGTCTGGGCATAAGTATCCTGCGCTCTCAAAAAAGCAGATCCATCCCCCTCCAGGCAGTGGAAGAGAGGGGGTAATATGAAGTTTTTTTAATCCATAGAAGTTAATCATAATAACTTCATTGCGATCTTACACCTGTTCCTTGAAAGGCGGCCCCACCCTCCCTCCTGCGACATGGAGATCGCATGGTTGAGTAAATAGTATAGGGGATACAGAGATGAAACGCTATCTTGATCAGGTCACACTGGGGCAGGCTATAGAATGTATGATCACCTCGTTTCCTCCGCCCGAACGGACCGCACAGGTTCCGATTCTCCAGGCAAAAGGGATGATCACCACTGCGCCAGTGTATGCCGGGTATACCGTCCCAAGCGCCGATGTCGCCGCAATGGATGGGTTTGCTATCTGTAGCCGGGAGACCACGGGAGCCAGGGATCAGGTCCCGATCTCTCTCTCTACGGCCGTACCGGTCAACACAGGAAATCCGATCCCCCGGGGGTGCGATGCGGTCGTGATGATCGAGGACTGCTGGCTTGAGGACGGCAGACCCCATATCAGAAAGGGCATCGCTCCAGGGATGAACATCAGAAAAAAAGGGGAGGACCTCTCTGGAGGAGAACTGATCCTCCCCAGAGACCACCTGATCCGACCGACTGACATCGGGGTGCTCGCCGCCTGCGGGATCACCGAAGTCGAGGTGAAACAGATCTCAATCGGGGTGATTCCAACCGGTTCCGAACTGATTGTCTCAGGCACGCTCCCCGGACCGGGGCAAGTTGTGGAGAGTAATAGTATACTGATAGAAGCGATGCTCGGGGGGAGAGGGGTGGTCTGCACGCGTTATCCTCATATCCCTGACGATCCTGACCTGATCAAGGAGAAGGTCACCACTGCTCTTGGGGTGCATGACCTGGTGATCGTTACCGGCGGCTCATCCGCTGGAACCAGGGATTACTGTGAAACCGCCCTTGCCGAACTCGGCGAGGTGCTCTTCCATGGGGTTGCGATCAAGCCAGGCAAACCAGCCCTCCTCGCGAAGATAGATGATAAGCCTGTGATTGGACTGCCAGGATATCCCCTTGCTGCACATCTGGTCCTGCGTGAACTGGTCATCCCGCTCCTTCGGACATGGGGGGCCGTCAAGCCACAGGCAGGGCAACTCTGCAGGGTAGAATTAGGACAGAACACTGTCTCAGACTGTGGTTTTGATGAGTTCATCAACCTCTCCATCGGTCGGGTGAGTGGACGATATGTCGGACTCCACCAGTCGCGTGGTGCATCTGTTCAGATGTCCCTGGTACGGTCCAATGGATATCTGCACATTCCAGCCTCAGTAGAAGGGTACGAGGCCGGTTCAGCCGTCGATGCAGTGGTGACGGCTGGCATGGATGAGGTGGAACGGACCCTGCTGATTGCAGGAGTCCATGGAGAACCCCTCGACCTGCTCGGGTCAGCGGTCAAAGCGTGGGGTGGTACGCTGCTCCCCTGCTTCTGCAGGAGAGAGAATGGAATCCAGGGGCTGCTCCAGAGGATCTGCCATGCCACGATGATCGACTCCCCAATACCAAGTCAGGGCCCCCCACGGCCAATGATCAGAGTACCATTCGGAGGCCAGGGTCTGGTCACCCTTCATCTTGCAAAATTGCAGGTAGGGATCGTTTCAAAGGAAGGTCTCGGTATCGAGGATCTTGCAGGGCGGACGATCATCGAGATGCCAGCCAGTTCTCCAGAGGAGGAGGTTTTTGAGAACGCACTCAGACGCTGCAGGTTAGCCAACGCATCCGCACAGATCAAGACCGAAGAGGTGATGAAGCATATTGGTGGAATTGCACAGACCGTCAGTGATGGCCTCGTCGATGCCGGGATCGGGACCAGCCAGAGTGCTGCACCGTTCGGTCTCTCATTCGTGCCCCTGGGTTTCATCTCCTACGATCTGCTGATCGATGAGGATCTGAGTCGAGATGAACCGATAGCGAGCATGATCGCAGCGATCTCATCTCCAGAGTATAGAGAGGCACTGGAGAGGTCAGGATACATCACCGATTTCACCGGAGAGATCTATCATCTTCCCCCCTGCCCGGGGGTTGGACCGTCCGATGAGATCCCCTGGTAAACCAGATCACCCCAACCCTCTAAAGATGGTGGCATCAGGGTAGATGGATAACATAGATTAATTTACTTTTATGGTTATTTATTAAAATCAATAGATTAAGTTAATTTAGGATTTTATGAGTTGGTATTCGCAAATATTTCAAACGTACACGAACGTACGCAGAATTCCATTGAAACATCCGGTGTGAATAGCAGTCCCTGCCAGGTATTACCCACCCGGGACGCGATCGTTCAAAAAAACTCTCAAATGGTGAAGTATGGGGAACAAGATTCAAGTCAATATGATCACCCAACGGGCTGTTGAGGAAGGCGTAGCGATGGAGAAGGGGAAGACATCCCCTGAGTACTATGAGGTATGCTCCATCGTCGAGATGAACATCGAGGATATCAAGAGACTCGGCATCATGAGGAACACCAATGTGCGTGTAACCAGCGAGTCAGGCGATGTCATCGTGAAAGCGGTGGAAGCAGGCCAGTACTGTCCACCCGGGCTTTCACATATCCGCCAGGGAGTCTGGGCCAACCAGGTCGTTCCCCCGCGGACCCAGTCAACCGGCGTCCCGCAGTACAGTGGATTCCCGGTGACGATTGAACCTGCTCCGGAGGAGCGGGTGAAGGGAGCCCTGGAACTGGTTCAGGGTGCCGTTGGATTATGGAAAGGTGAGAACTGATGCCGAAAGTGATAAAGAATGTCGGATGTCCGTACTGCGGTTCATCCTGTGATGACCTTGAGGTCACGGTCTCTGATGACGGAAAGATGATCCTCGATGTGGCAAATGCCTGTGTGATAGGTAACGAGATCTTCCACCATGCCACAAAGCCAGGACGGATAAGACTCCCCCGACTCAGGCAGCCGGACGGGACCCATAAGGATATCTCGTACGAAGAGGCGATCGACTGGGTCGCAAAGGGAATGATCGCAGCAAAGAAGCCGCTGATCTATGGTTTCGGGTCGACCAACTGCGAGGGAATGAGCGCCTGTGCACGGCTTGCAGAAAAGACAGGAGCGGTTCTGGACAACTGCGCCTCGATCTGCCACGGCCCCTCATTCCTGGCCATCTTTGATAACGGCTATCCAAGCTGCACCCTCGGTGAAGTGAAGAACAGGGCAGATGTGGTCGTCTACTGGGGCTCAAATGCAGCCCATGCGCATCCCAGGCATATGTCCCGGTACTCCCTCTTCCCGCGCGGTTTCTTCACCAACAAGGGCTACATGGCCCGAAAGTGCATCGTGATTGATCCCCGGTTCACCGACACCGCCAAGGCGGCCGACATCCATCTGATGGTGCAGCAGGGGCACGACTACGAACTCTTCGACGCGTTCAGGACCGTGCTCCGCGGCGAAACAATTCCTGAGGTCGTCGCAGGGATCGAGCGCGAGAAGATCCTCGAAGCGGTGGAGATCATGAAGAATGCCCGGTTCGGTGCGATCTTCTATGGGATGGGACTCTGCCATTCAGATGGCAGAAACCACAACGTGGACATCGCCATCAGCATGACCAGGGATCTGAATGAGTTCACCAAGTGGACGATCATGGCTATGCGTGGCCACTACAACATCGCTGGTCCCGGACAGGTCTGGTCCTGGCAGTTCGGGTTCCCGTACTGCATCGACCTGACCAAGGACATCGTCCACATGAACCCGGGCGAGACCAGTTCGATCGATCTTGCGATGCGGGGAGACCAAGACTTCTTCATCAATATCGGCACCGATGCAGGAGCTCACTTTCCGATCCCGGCAGTGAAAGCGCTCCGCAAACACCCATTCGTCACCATCGATCCGAACATCAACATGGCCAGTGAGATCTCAGACCTCCACATCCCGGTCGCCGTCGTCGGTGTCGAAACCGGTGGGGTCGTCTACCGAATGGACAACGTTCCGATCCAGTTTAAACAGGTGATCGAGCCGCCGGAAGGGGTGATCACCGATGAGATCCTCTTCGACCGGATCTACAAGCGGGTCTGTGAACTGACCGGAACCACTCCAGACTGGAGCGTAGCACACAACTCCCCAGAGGGGACCGCAGCAGAGTGAGGGGCCGCAATATGTCAGAGTTACTGATCAAGAACGGATTCGTCGTCGACCCCGCATCAGGGATCAATGGTGAGAGGAAGGACATCGCCATCAGAGATGGAGTGATCGTCGAAGAGGTCTCGAACAAGGCACGTGTGATCGACGCGACCGGCAAGACCGTGATGTCGGGTGGGGTGGATATTCACTCCCACATCGCGGGTCCGAAGGTGAACGTCGGCCGGTTGATGCGGCCTGAGGACAAACTCTTCAAGAGCCATGCGCGGCAGGGGTTGAACCGGGTTGAGATGGGATTCTCAGTCCCAAGCACCTTCAAGACCGGGTATGACTATGCCCGGATGGGGTATGCATTCGTGATGGAGGCTGCGATGCCCCCGATCCATGCCCCCCACGTCCACGAGGAGATCCATGACACCCCGATCATCGATGAGGCTGCATTACCGGTCTTTGGAAACAACTGGTTCGTCCTCGAGTACCTGAAGAACCATCAGGTTGAGAACACAGCTGCATATATCGCCTGGATCCTCCAGCAGACCAAGGGTTATGGGGTCAAGTGTGTCAACCCCGGGGGCAGCGAGGCCTGGGGATGGGGGCTGAACTGTCTCCGGATGGATGATCCTGTCCCATACTTCGACATCACCCCTGCAGAGATCGTGAAAGGGCTGATCGAGGCGAACGAGTACTTAGGACTCCCGCACTCGGTCCACCTCCACACCAACAACCTCGGAAACCCGGGCAACTACACGACCACCCTCGAGTCCCTGAAGATCGCCGAGGGGATGAAGACAGAGAACAAGTTCAAGCGTGAACAGGTGCTGCACCACACACATGTCCAGTTTCATGCCTACGGTGGGGACAGCTGGCTGAACTTCGAGTCCAAGGCCAAAGAGGTCATGGATTACGTAAACAGTGCGAAGAACCTGACGATCGATCTCGGGTGCGTAACCCTCGACGAGACAACAACGATGACCGCCGACGGACCGTTCGAGCACCACCTGACAGAGTTGAACAACCTGAAGTGGGCGAACGTCGATGTCGAGCTCGAGACCTCGGCAGGGGTCGTGCCGTACGTGTACAGCCCGAACATCAAAGTCTGCGGGATCCAGTGGGCCATCGGGCTTGAACTGGCACTCTTCGCCAAGGATATGTCCAGAACCTTCATCACCACCGATCACCCGAACGCAGGGCCGTTCATCAGGTACCCACGGATCATCAAGTGGCTGATGAGTGCTAAGGCACGAAAGCAGCAGCTCGACGCCTTCAAGTGGAGCCAGAAGGTGATCGATGCCACAAACCTCGCATCCATGGAACGTGAACTGTCGCTGTACGAGATAGCAGAGATGACAAGGTCCGGCCCAGCCCGAGCACTCGGTCTCTACGACATGTACGGTGGCCTGCTGCCAGGGATGGATGGCAACGTCGCCATCTACAACCTCAATCCGAACGACATGCCTGAGGATCCCGAGAAGATCGAGCAGGCCTTCGGGATGGCAGACCACTTCATCAAGTCAGGTGTGGTCATCCTTGAGAACGGAATGATCATCAACCAGGGTCACAAGCGGACCCTCTGGGTGAATGCAAAGACACCACTGCCCAGACAGGTGCTCCGGGACATCGAGGAGAAATTCTTGAAAAACTACACGATCAGCCTGAGCAACTATGAGGTCAAGGACTACCTGGTTCCAAACCCACATGTGATCGAGGTCGAGAGCCACGCTGCGTGAGGTGAAAAGGGGATGAAGACAGTTACACTGACAATAGGGGAAGAGCCTGAACTCTTCCTTGACGCATATATGATAACCCCCGATAATTTCGCGGGTAAGTCTTTAGAGAGCATCGCAGCCCTGGAGATCTATGAGGGGAATCAGAAGAGCACCCTCGGCGACTACTTTGAGATCACCGGAGAATCCGGGGCCACCGCGGCAGAGACGAGGATCGTCGTGACCGGTAACCCCCGCAAGGTCAAGCGGATCGGTCAGAAGATGACCGCAGGTGAGATCATCATCGAGGGGAACGCCGACATGTATACCGGCGGCTGGATGCTGGGCGGCCTGATCCACGTCAAGGGGAACGTCGACGCTTTCGCAGGAATGGCCATGGAAGGCGGAGAACTGCAGGTCGACGGAGATGCAGGCAATTATCTTGGAGCTGCCTACCGCGGCGACTGGCGAGGCATGAAAGGCGGCCTCATCAGGGTGAAAGGAAACACCGGGAACGATATCGGCACTGCCATCAACGGCGGGACGATCATCGTCGAAGGGAACGCATTCATCCATGTCTCCACCCATGGCAACGGCGGAACCGTGATCGTCAAGGGTGATGTCGAGGGACGCGTCGGCGGACAGATGGTCAAAGGGGATATCTATGTCCTCGGCTCGATAAAATATATGCTCCCAGGCTACAAACTGGTGGAGAGAGGCGTTCAGAAGGAGGTCGACGGAGAGGCGTTGATCTTTGATCACTACATCGGTGACCTCGGTGAGTACCACAAGAAGGCAAAGGGCGAGGTGGTCTACGCAAATCTCTACGTAAAGACGGCTGCACCTGCCGATCTCGTTTCTGCAAGGGAAGAGCGTATACAGGCTGCTCACGAACAGAAGAAGGCAAAGCGGAAGGCCGCTGCCTCTGCTGAACTCGCCAGTGTAGTAGATAAAGCATAGATTAGAACATACGAGGTGGAGAAGAGTATGACCAGAGAGAGCAGAGAGGATGAGCAGGCAGACGATTGCGGACAGGTGTTCCGAGAGATAACAGCGTACCCCTCCTCGTTCCGTCCGGATCAGATCAAAGGGATCCCCAGACCTCCTCTGGAACTCCCCCCATCTCCTGAATCGACACCGATCCCTCTCCCGCGACCTGAAGCGATCACAGTCAGACCGGTGGATCTACGGGTTGCGATCGAGAAGAGGAGGAGTGTGCGATGGTTCGACAACGAAGAACCACTCTCGCTGGAGGAACTCGCTTACCTCCTCTGGTGTACGCAGGGGGTGCAGGAGGTGGTCCTCGAACAATATACATTACGGACCGCCCCATCGGCCGGTGCCGCTCATCCCCTCGAGACCTACCTGCTCGTCAACTGTGTCGAAGGGCTTGAACCAGGGATCTACCGGTACCTGGCCCTCGAACATACACTTGAGCTGATCAACTCCCACCCAGAGATCGCACTCGCAGTCACCGAGGGGTGCATGGAGCAACAGATGGTGCTGCGGAGCGCCGTGACGTTCCTCTGGACTGCCGTCCCGTACAGGACCACCTGGCGGTACGGTCCCCGAGGATACCGGGACATCTACATCGATGCAGGGCATGTCTGCCAGAACCTCTACCTCGCCGCAGGCCCGATCGACTGCGGGGTCTGTGCCATCGAGTCATTCCAGGACGATTATATGAACCGTCTCCTGGGACTCGATGGAAAGACCCAGTTCCTGATCTACTGCGCAGCAGTCGGGAAGATCAGACATGGACTCTGACCCGGCTGCCCCCCTATTTTAAGAGAGTTGGTGCCCTTTATTGCACCGGCAGTCTTAGGTATTGACAGGAAGGAGAAATATGAAGATCATCCAGGTTATCGGTAGATCAAACTCCGGAAAGACCACATTCAACCAGGTACTCTGTACTGCACTGCAGCAGAAGGGAACAGTAGCTGCACTCAAGCATCTCGGTCACCACACCTTCAAACTCGAAGAAGGGAAGGACAGTACAGTACTCTTTCAGACCGGTGTGAAGACGGCTGTCGGAGTGGACGAGGAGAAGGCGGTGATGATCACCAGGGAGACGGCACTTCCTGAATTGATCCGGCACCTCGCAGACATGGGAACTGACTACCTGGTGATCGAGGGGTTCAAGACATTCTCCTTCCCGGCCGTGGTGATCGGCGAACTGGAGAGCGATCACTGCATGCTCCGGAATCCTACCGTCGAAGAGGTGATCACGGCACTGCCCGGGTTTCCTGCTCTATACTCGATCAGCAGGCTGATCGGCAATGGGAGGACGGGACCAGCCTCTGGAGTGATCTGGATCCCTCCACCCACACCAGGCACCATCGGGAGTACCCCGATAGAGGACCGTAAAGATCTAATCCTGAGGACACTTGAGCCACTGATGAACGGGATCTGCATCCGTTATCAGATACCAATCAAAGGGATCGTTCCGGAACAGGTGCTGATAGCCACCATTGCAGTGAACGACAGTTCCTCTTCATGCCGGCTTCTGGTACAGGCGACAGAGATGCTCGATCAGGCATGGTGACCAGGTTAAGGGGAGATCGTTCTCTGGCCATTTGTTCATCTTCATTCACAGTGTCTATTCTAAAACTACCATGACTCATGCCTCTAATTCCGACTGATTATTTAAAAAGAGAGAAATGAGAAGTTGAGAGTATCTAACGGCTGAAACTACTTCCAATCGGATACACCTTCTGCAAACCAAAAGAGAGTGTGGTCGTGCCCTGAGTGATCGGGTCGAGTTCCTGAACGACAGGTTCTGAATTTGTCCGGGCATCTGTCACATTCGTCTCAATCTGAACGTGAGTAAACCGAACGAGAGGGAGCTGATCGGTTCCGATGCCGCCGATGATATAGGGGGTGTCTGCGAACCCGTCGTTGTTATTGTCAGCGGCGATGTCTGAGAAGCCAGTTCCATCCAGCCCCCCCCAGTAGTTACCACCAGTGACGTTGTTTCCGATGATGTTCTCTCCAGTGCTGGCCGGCAGGTTCCAGATGACATTAACCGTGTCGTTCGGGAGGTTGACATTCACCCTGTTATCGAGGTAGTTATCCACGACCGTGAGGTTCTTCGCAGTTGTTAGGTTCAGGCCGAAATACGTACTCGAGGAGATCCTGTTATGCTGAATCGTCGCGTTCACGGCATCCTCTATCTCAAATCCTTCATCATCCCCTTCGAGGAGATTACCGGTCATGTTCACATCCAGGCAGTTCTGAGAGAGGTGGATCCCTGAACCGCGGTGATTTTCAGTTACCGTATTGTTGATCACAAGCGTCCGGTCGGTCGCAGCCAGGTAGATCCCGTCATCGTCCTGGTGGATGATGTTGTTTCCAAGATAGTTGTCACCTCCACCGATGATCATAATCCCATTATAGGTGTTGCTCGATGAGTTCACCCAAATGATCCGGGAGTGAGTTGTGTCGTACAGGCTGATACCATTGGCGAAGTCGCGCAACGTGATGTTTTGGATGGTGATCCCCGTGAGTGTGCCGTTCCCAAGAACCCGGATCCCAAAGGAATTGTCACTGTCAACACCATCGATGGTGTGACCATTCCCTTCAATGGTCACGTTCGAGGTGCGGATATCGATATATATCGGGGCGGTTGTGTTGTGAACATCCGTGTCAATCACATAATAGCCGGGTTGGGTAATGACGATCGGCTGGGTTATCACACTAGGGGGACCGATCGGTTTCACCAGTGGTGGCTGGTAACTATCAGTCCCAGGGGTTGGATTTGTCCCGATCGGCTGGGTGATCTGGTCGACTGGCGTGGTCTGCACTGGGGCCTGGGTCAGGGTTGGTGCCACTGTCTGTGTCGGCACTGCAGTCGTGATAGTAGATTTAACCGGGACGTTGGTCTGTGTGGTTGGGACTATTGTTGCCTGTGTCGTTGGATTTGATGACGGTGTTGTTGTAGGTGTATTGATCGGTGTCACCGTAGTTGTTGATGTTGAGGTCGGCGTAGGCGCTGTCGTTGGTACTGTGGTCGAAGTCGGTGTCACCGTAGATGTTGATGTTGTGGTCGGTGTAGTCGTTGCAGTCGAGGTCGGCGTAGGCGCTGTCGTTGGTACTGTGGTCGAAGTCGGTGTCACCGTAGTTGTTGATGTTGTAGTCGGCGTAGTCGTTGCAGTCGAGGTCGGCGTAGGTGTCACCGTTGTTGTCGGTGTCACTGTTGTGGGTGGGATTGTTGTTGATGTTGTGGTCGGTGTAGTCGTTGCAGTCGAAGTCGGCGTAGGCGTCACCGTTGTTGTCGGTGTCACTGTTGTGGGTGGGATTGTTGTTGGTGTTGTGGTCACTGGTATGATCGGGCCATTCACTGTATTCGAATCTAGGGTAACCAGGGTCTGGGCCAAGGCTCTGCCGTTTAATATTGCCCCAGTTTGAAGTGCAATCCCGGTTTGATCCAGAATATTTCCACTGAAATTAGAGTTCGTTCCCAGTGTCGTCTGGCCTGCGACCACCCAGAAGACATTCTTTGCCTGTGCACCGCCGCTGAGGATAACATGCTGGCCAGAACTGATACCCAGAGTTCCTGCTACCTGGAAGATCCATATATCATCTGGTCCGCCCGAGAGGGTGACATCTGTTGATACTGTCACCCCAGAACTCCAACGATAGACACCCGGAATGAGGTTCATGCCACCAATATCTCCAGCTCCCAGATCGTTTACCGTGGGAACTCGCCCGGCAGCATCAGTGTACGCTGCTTCCATGGCGCTTACTGATGTAGTCATCATAGATGCGGTGGCCGGCGCATAATCGGATGCATAAACCCTTCCATTGACCTGAGATGACGTCGAAAAAAGATTCGAAGGATCCATGGTGAGGCCAAATCCCGTCATAGACGACGCAGCGATTGGACTCACTCCGATATTCCCTGTGATCTGTGTCGTCCCGGTGTTTGTGATTCCGGATTTTGCCAGAATTGCAAAGTTGGAGGCCGATCCCAAATCTACGGTTGAAGCACCCATCACACAGGGGATTATCGTGGATATTAAAAGGGCTGTCAACCCAATAGTGAAAAAGAGAGAGAGATTACTTCTTCGGAGTACTTTTTTGCCCGGTGAATTTTGTTCCATATTGGGCATGCTTAATTCCAGACACGATATACTTTCCTCATTATTGAACAATTATTATACGTCCGCACATGTGGGAAGAGGTTCGGAGGTCCCTTTGATCATCGCGATCAGGATAAAAATAGAAATGTATATATATTCATAGACCCTTTCTAAGGGTTTTAAAAATAAAGCAGATCATGGATTCAAGTTTTCAATTATATCCAAAAAAGGAACCAAGGCTGTCTTGCCCCCGGGGCTCAGTGACAGGGATCACTCCAGTTCATAGTATTTGTCTGCACACGCAGCACATACACCCCCAGACATAAAGGTGGACGGGACCATCTGCCCGCAGGACTCACAGATCTTCGTTGACCACCACTCCTTCTTATGAACCGGCACCCTGACCCGTTCACTGGAGAGGATCTGCTGGCCGGCAGTCAGGATCTCTTCAAAGAGGCGGTCCGTCATCGTCTTCTTATCAAAGCAGGAGTCATGAGTGAACCAGGCCAGCAGCGTCGGCCAGGTCTTCAGTTTCTCCTGGTCGACAAAGATCCTGAAGCCCCGTGCCATTGACTCCTCAGACGCCCGGTTGACAGTGAACGCGAACCGCCCGGCCCGAACGATCCGCAACCGGTTGTTGCCACAGGTGCAGTGCAGGATCACCTGAAGAGCGTCGGGCAGACACTTGGGTGTCTCACAGACCGCATAGATCTTCTCCCCAGGCCGGATCGAGAGCAGTTCACGGGCATACTCGACCATAGAGACCCCAATGATCAGCCCTGGTGCTGGATAGGTGTGGAACTCCCCACACAGTGCCATCTCCTCTCTCAACCGGGGTGGAACGCCCAGCCTCTCAGCCTGGGACAGGAAGTCGTCAAAGTTTCTCTCGCCAGTACGCGACATGCACAGGTATTGGATGACCACGTAATTTACATCTTTTCTCTTCCAGCGAACCTCCTCTCCCGAGTGGAAATGAGATGAGTACAAATGAAGATCGACTCAATCACCCTGCGGGGATGTCGGGGATATCCCAGTCGATGAGACCCGATAACTGCGCGGCATATTCGTTTCTTAAATTTTTTGTATAATCCGGGTGGGTTTTGAGTTAAGTTAGTACAGCATTTATAGTTAACTAGGTAGGGAAGGACTAAATAATTCCAGAAAAAATTTTGATTTATAATCTCTAAAAACGGTCTGATCGCACAGAGCAGACATAAGGAGACGATGTTACATGAGTACAACCGAATCAGAGACACTGAAATATGTACCCACCACCTGCCCGTACTGTGGCGTTGGTTGCGGGCTTAACCTCGTCGTCAAGGACGACAAGGTGGTAGGCGTGGAGCCCTACAAGCGGACTCCAGTGAACCAGGGCAAACTCTGTCCAAAGGGTGCAACCTGTTGGGAACATGTCCACAGCCCAGATCGACTCACCACCCCACTGATCAAGAAGGATGGGAAGTTCGTCGAGGCCTCATGGGATGAGGCGCTGGACCTGGTCGCGAGCAAGATGAAGGAGACCTCAGACAAGTATGGGCCCCACGGCTTAGGGTTCCAGGTCTCATGCCGCACCCCCAACGAGGAGTGCTACCTGCTCCAGAAACTGGCCAGGATGGCCTTCAAGACCAACAACGTCGACAACTGCGCGAGGATCTGCCATGGTCCGTCGGTCGCAGGGCTTTCGCTCTCGTTTGGTTCAGGAGCGGCCACCAACTCGTTCGCCGACCTGCTCAACACGGACCTGATCTTCATGATGGGGTCGAACGCAGTCGAGGCACATCCACTCGCAGCACGCAGGATCGTCCAGGCCCACCAGAAGGGTGCTAAGCTGATCGTGGCTGACCCACGGTACACCCCGACAGCCAGACTGGCCGACACCTACCTTCGGTACAACCCCTCCACACACATCGCCCTGCTCAACTCGATGATGTACTGGATCATTAAGGAAGGTAAGCACGACACTGCGTTCATCGAAAAGAGGACCAAGGGCTTTGAAGACCTGAAGAAGACGGTGGAGAACTACGCCGATGCAGAAGCAATCCATGGTGTCCCGCTCGAGACGGTCAAGAAGATCGCCTTCGAGTATGCTGACGCCAAGAACGCCGTGATCATCTACTGCCTCGGGATCACCGAGCAAACTACCGGAACAGACAATGTCCGTTCACTCGGTAACCTCGCCATGCTCTGCGGCAATATCGGCCGGGAGGGTGTTGGTGTCAACCCATACCGTGGACAGAACAATGTCCAGGGTGCCTGCGACATGGGAGCATATCCAAACGTATTCTCAGGATATCAAAAGGTTGCAGACCCTGCAGCACGGAAGAAGATGGAGGAGGCCTGGGGGGTCACCGACCTGCCAGACTGGTACGGTACCACCCTGACCGAGCAGATCAACGCCTGTGGCGACGAGATCAAGTCCATGTTCATCTTTGCCCTGAACCCGGTCGTCACGTATCCAAACACCAACCATGTGATCGAATCCTTAAAGAAACTCGACTTCCTGGTGGTTCAGGACATCTTCATGACCGAGACCGCTCAGTATGCCGATGTGATCCTGCCAGGGGCATGCTTTGCCGAGAAGGACGGCACATTCACCAGCGCAGAACGGCGTGTGAACCGTGTTCGCAAGGCAGTACCACCACCTGGTGACGCCAAGGCCGACTGGGAGATCTTCTCCATGCTCGGACAGAAACTCGGCTTAAAAGGATTCGAATTCACCTCAGCCGAGGAGATCTGGGACGACATGCGGAAGGTCACCCCTTCGATGTTCGGGATCACCTACGAGCGGATGGAGAAGCCGGAGTCTGTACACTGGCCATGCCCAACGGTCGAGCACCCTGGCACCCCGATCCTGCACAAGGAACGGTTCGGATCAGAAGACGGACTTGGAACCTTCTTCGGGCTTGAATACAGGCAGCCGGCAGAGGTAGCTGACGCTGAGTACCCCTTCACCTTGATGACCGGGAGACTGATCTTCCATTATCATTCCCGCTCCCAGACAGGACGGGCAGCAGTGCTGGACTACGAAGTTCCAGAAGGTTATGTCCAGATCAACCCTGAGGACGCGAAAGAACTCGGGATCGCAAACGGCGATAAGGTCCTCCTCAAAAGCAGGAGAGGTGAAGTCGAATCCCACGCCAGAGTGACCGACGAAATTGGCAAGGGCGTTCTTTACATGGCGATGCACTTTGGAAACGCTTCGGCGAACATGCTCACCAACACGGCACTCGACCCATTATCCAAGATGCCGGAGTTGAAGCACTGTGGTGTTTCGATTCAGAAAGTAACGGAGGCGAACTGATGGTAGCAAAAGGAGATATGGTCTACGCCTGGACTAACGATGCAGGCATTGCTGACAAGGCCGAATGTGGAGGGGCGGTTACCGGCCTCTGGAAGTTCGCGCTTGAGAACAAGATCGTCGATGCGGTCTTCACCGTGAAGAAGGGTGTGGATCTGTACGATGCGGTCCCAACTCTGATCACCGACCCGGCTGACCTCGAAAAGACGGCAGGGTCCCTTCACTGTGGTACTCTCCTCCTTCCGAAGTTGATCAAGAAGTACCTGGATGGTGCAAAGGACAAGAAGATCGGGGTCACTGTGAAGGGCTGTGATGCCATGGCCATGTACGAACTGGCCAAGCGGAAACAGATCAATATGGATAACATCCTGATGATCGGGGTGAACTGTGGTGGTTCAGTCAACCCAGGGGTCGCACGCGAGATGATCGAGAAGAAATACGGTGTCGACCCGAACGATGTCCACAAGGAGGAGATCGACAAGGGCCAGTTCATCATCGAATACGAAGGTGGCCATAAGGGGATCACCGTCGATGAACTTGAGGAGGAGGGCTACGGCCGCAGGACCAACTGCCGGCGGTGCAAGGCGAAGGTTCCACGTCAGGCCGATCTCGCAGCAGGAAACTGGGGTGTCATCGGAGATAAGGCAGGCAAGGCGACCTTCGTCGAGGTCTGCAGTGAGAAAGGTGCAGAACTGCTCAATGCAGCCCAGAAAGCCGGTGTTATGAACGTGCAGGCGGCAGAACCGAAGGGTATCGCGATCCGTGGCAAGATCGAAGGTGCCATGCTGAAGCTCGGTGACAAGTGGCGGGCCAAGGACTTTGGAAACCTCGGTACGGGAAAGGAGCGGCTCGATAAGATCCTGAAGGAGACGTCACGCTGCATCAAGTGCTACCAGTGCATCGATCAGTGTCCGATATGTTACTGTGTGGAATGCTCCACCAAGAAGCCGGAACTGGTCGCGCCGGGAGTACTGCCGGTGCCATTCATGTTCCACTTGATCCGGTTCGCACATATCGCCGATTCCTGTGTGAACTGCGGCCAGTGCGAGGAGATCTGCCCCATGGAGATACCAAACTCCCTCTTCATGCACGCTCAACAGGTCGAGCTCGAGGATCTCTTCGGTTACAAGCCAGGTGCAGACATGTCCCTGCCTCTCCTTGCCCTCGTCGACGAGAAGAGCGAACGAGCCAGACTTGGTAAGACCGGCAGCGATCAGATCTATCTGAACGTCTTCACACCAGCAGATAAGGCCTGATCCAGGCACAGATTCAAACAGGAGATGGATCCTCCCTTTTTTGGGTACAATGATCCTCGAACAGAAGGCGACTGATCTGCTTTGGCAGAGTTCGTCTCTCTTTTTTGCCCAAATTACTTATTGAAAGATACCGATGATGGAAAGATCTCGACCAAGTTCGTTGATACTTCTCCAGAAATATTTCAACTCTTGATGAAACAAGGGCTTAATCGGGGGTTGCTCCGTACCAGAGACAGGATATGAGAAGAAGAGACAATCTGCTATCAGAAGTTTCTGGTTGAAGAGAGATTGATATAGAAGGATCAATCCCTCCCTCAGTGACAAAACCAATAACCTGATTTATGTATCTTACAATCACTGTAGCGAGCAGTGACAAGGGTACGTATCTTTTCCGGTGGCCGGAGTCTATCTGAACAGTGCCTTCTTAATGAGAAGACTCTGCAGATACCCATGGAATCTGTGCTGTCAGAGAGCCATTCACCAAAAGCCTTTCAGAACTACCTCTCCCCACAGAGTGCAGTTTGAGCGGCATCTCCGGTGATGACCAACCACCATATAATATGTTTTATTCTGATATGATTAATCAGCAAGTTAACTAAATCTAAAATATATTGACCTGTCTGAATGGATGCCGGGAATTTTTCGATGGTGAGGATTCCATGTTCATCGATCAACCCGCTGGTAGGTCCCCATCAAGTATCCCTCTGCAAGAACATGCCCCTTCATGGCAGTCTTGAGGTGTTCGGCCGTCGTACTGCCCCGGATGTTCACCTTTTGGTCCAGGGCAAAAACCCGGAAGAAGTAGCGATGCCGTTGCCCCTTCGGCGGGCAGGGCCCCCGATATGAAGAGCGGCCGAAACTGTTCATCCCCTGCTCTGACCCGTCGGGGAGGTGCGGGACTTTTGGGACACCGGTCATGAGGCTGGCAGTACCCCCGGGGAGGTTGTACAGCACCCAGTGGATGAAGACCCCGCCCGGGGCGTCGGGGTCCTCAACGATCACCGCGATACTGATGGTTCCCAAGGGGGTGTCGGCCCACACCAGTTCAGGGGAGATGTCCTCTCCATCGCAGGTATAGGCAATCGGGATCATCGCTCCCTCGTTAAACGCCATAGATGTTACGATCAGTGATTTCATACCAGTACCTCCACTGATTGAGGAAATTACAGATAAAGATTGCGGTCACGCTGCTGTGTGCGATCAAAACCAACCCCCCGACAAGCAGATAAAAGGGACCACCAGTCCTGAGGTGAGTGGAATATGAGTGACATGCAGGGACAGCCTGTCGACAAACCTGTGATGACCACTTCCTTCTCCTATTGTGTCTCTTCTGATCTATCTCAAAGACCCAACAAGTCCGGATAATGCCATTGATACAGGAGGTTCGGGAATATTAACTGGCCGGGATAATGACGACCGGACCAGCCCACCCGGGACCTTCTGCTGCATCTATCATCAAAAAACCGCTCTGATCCGGATTATCTACTGCTCATATCAGTAATGCTACCGACTCCGCGCTGTTTTATGAACAATTCGTCGTGGTTATCCCATTGGTGTGAGTCATGAGACCGCCTGCCCCCCGCTTGTTTCCTGAGAATCCTGTGCCATGATCCTTTTCACCACACCCCCGGGACGAGCCGGTACCGAACCTGCCGCGCATAGGCTTCGTAGCCTTTGAGTTCGAGCACCAGCGTCCTGTCCTCAAGACTGGTCCGCCATACGATCACTGCTGCCGTGACAAGGGCCGGGATCAACGCCAAGAGAGAGCCGAGAACGATTGGCTGTACAAGTACGATGACGATGAATCCCAGGTAACTGGGATGCCTCACGAAGCGATAAGGGCCGGTGGTGACGGGATTATGCCCTTTTTCGTCCTGTATCCGGACGATCCGCGAGAAGAACCTATTCGAGAGCATCGCCCAAGAGAAGAGGCAGTATCCAAGGAGAAACAGAATAAATCCCACGACCTGGAGAGAAAAACTGATCTGCCCGGTCCAACCGAACCGAAGATCGAGGCCGGCAATGAAGAGCGTCAGAAACCCGACAAGGTTCAGGAGCCAGAGCATTTTTCTGTCATACTCTTTTACCCCTTCCTGCTCCAGCGTGCGTTCTTGGATGAGATCTGTGCTGCATGTGAAGGAGATGATAGCCGTCGTTACCAGTAGGACACCGAGGATCGCCCACGCTGCGAGCCACGCGAAGGTGCCTGCCCCAATGAAGAGGACAGCACCCATGAGAATTATGGGGATAAGGCCGAAGAAGAATCCCCGGAGCCGGAGGTGGCGTTCACCGTTGGGAAAAGTCATAACGATCCCCTGCACACCAACCTAACAAGATGAATAGTTCCCTCTTTATTCATGATCAAAACCTGGAACGGGCGTTTTGTTCTCATTTCTAGTCCGGAGATAGACCCGTCTGCCTGCTATCCAGGTTTCAGCAACAACCGGCGGGTTATCAGGGTTCAGATCTCCCTCAAGAATTACAAAATCTGCAACCAATCCTTCTTGAATCATTCCCCGTTCACATTCCTGACCTCCGACATACGCACTTCCAGCAGTGTACATCCACAGCCACTGTTCAAATGGGAGAGCCTGTTCGGGGGAGATCGTATTTCCTTGCCCATCATTCATCGTTGCTCCCATCCTGCAGCACGCAATCACATCCCGGGCATCCATAAATCCTCCCGGATAATCACTGCCAGCAGCGAGAACCACTCCCGCATCTCTCATATCAGCATAAGCAAACCACTTCGTCCCCTCAAATCGAGTTTTATTCAAATGTCCGGCCCGCATAAGAAATTGAGGCTGGACACAGGCGCATCCATTTAGGGAAGCAAGTCGATCAATCTGATCCTGACTGAGGATGTTGAGATGTTCAAGCCGGGGTCGGATAACGAAGCCTGGCGGGGCATGTTTCCTTGCAGATTCAAAACAATCTAATGAAGCGTCGACTGTCAGATTTCCAAGACAATGCACACAGACCTGAAATCCATGGGAGACAGCATCGATGAGAACATCCTGAAAATCATTCCGATACGTTCCACTTGCTATCTTCTCTCCATTGATCGTTACTGAAATCGCAGTTGATTCCATGAGAACTCCATCTCCAAATACTTTTACCGGGCCGGTCCGTAACCATTCATCACCTTCTCCAGAAATGGGTCCCTGCAGCCGCTCACCAACCTGGTTATCCAAGAGAGTCATCCCATGGGGCATCATAAGAACCGAAACGGGGAGTCGTTTTTCTGCATTCAGTTGTGAATATGCAGATTCCGCATCAGGAGTCACGCCGGGATCATGAATAGCTGTAATTCCAAACTGATGTAGTTCCCTACCACTTCTTTCGATCAGATCCGCATATGTCGTGGAATCGAACGCTAATATTTGAATATAAAGTGGAATACAGGCTGATTCAATCAAAGTACCTGATAATTCGCCATTTTTATCCCTTTCTATGAAGCCAGATCTTGGATCAGGAGATTCACGAGTGATCTCCGCGTGTTTAAGAGCCTGTGAATTTACCAGCATTGAGTGAAATGTAGTATGTATCAGTACAACAGATCTATCAGGAAAAATGGCATCCAGATCCGCACGAGAGAGACCAGTACCATCATATAATGAATTAAGCCATGGGAACCCGACAATCCATTCCTTTTGAGGATAAGTTTCCGCATATTTCTTCATTCTTGCCAGGATCTCTTCTTTGCTCGCACACCCATTCAGATCAGCCCATTCTGGAAGGAAACATCCGAATGAGAGATGAAGATGAGCATCGATAAAACCCGGAACCAGCGTTCTTCCATGGAGATTGATTATATCTTCCGGAATAAATTCATCAAGTATCTTTGAAGGTCCAGTCTTGATGATCTTTCCCGATTGAAAGATAACAGAGTCCACCTCTTCTGGTGAGCCCATAGTGAGGATTCTGCCTCCAGTAAATGCCACACATCTCTCGTCCTGTTGAGTGCTTTTAAATTGCATATGATCATTCTCCCATTCCTCAAACGTTCAGTTTGTCCAGATCTTTGTTTTCAGTAGTTTACGTTCGGGAATTTTGGTAGATTATGTTTCCTTTGGTTATTAAAGTTACTACAAGGTAACTAAAACGAATAATAAATACTTCTATGACCCTCCGAGGCATAAGGTACTGAGGAATATATGACTAAGATTGTATCAGAATATCGGGAAGAAGCCAGAAAAAAAATATTACTGGCAGGTCTGGAGGTGCTTTATGAGAAAGGCTATTGCAATACAACAATGGATGAGATCGCCCGGAGACTTGGTGTTACAAAACCAGCTTTATATAGATATTTTAAAACAAAGGATGAGTTGATCATTGAAAGTGCAAAGGAGAATCATACAAAATTCCATAGCATGATCTATGAACCTGACCATGAGAATTGCCCATTGGATGCATGGTTATCAATCTTCGAGATGGTCATTGTTCCCGATCCCTGTGTTCAATCCCTATACTTCGACATCATCTCGATGACCTATCGCAAGGAAGAGTTCAGAGCCTTCTCCATCCAGAGGATGGAAGAGGAGATCATTAAAACAGCTCGAAAAATTACAGATTGGCAGGAGAAAGGTCTAATCGATTCTGATATTGATCCACGGAGACTCTCGATCGCAGTGATTGCACTCTTTAATGGAATGAGGTTGCAGATCATGCTTGGTGTAAAAAGAGAGGAATTGTTTGCTGCATGGATAGAAAACCTCAAAATGTTGTTTGGTTTTCCGGTTCATGAGAAAAAACCGACTGTGTGCTCCTCTTCATGCAAATGGTTCAATCATTGCCAGCGGCCTCCCACTCACAAATTGCAGAACAGTGATATCAGTATTCGCAATAATCATATAAATCCTACCAATCCCTTCGATCACAGATTTTAGAGCAATATTGGAAGACATTTCTTTGAGCCACAATATGGCCGCCTCATCAATTTGAGGCAGATCCTGCAGTCTGGATCCTGCAAAAGCCGAAGAAGGGCAGAAGAACAAAAAGGACACGAGAGGAAAAACCTGAAATTGAGACGAGGCACTTTCATCTCCTTCCACCACCTGAGCGACGGTAGAACAACAGAATGAACTGAAACAGAGAGAGTGAAGCACTGAAGAAGGTCACAAGAAGGTCACGTCCTCCATCAGAGCAGTGGCGCCGAGATCAGTGCCAGGGACGTGGTGGTCCAAGTGGGCCGGGTTCAGAGTCGGTATGGGTGCAGAGGATTGGTCGACAGCTCCTCAGGGGGACTGCTCCTTCGGTTCGATGGGGTGCCGGGGCATCCGGCGATTGGGCCGGATGATATCCCGGACGACGTTCACCTGTTTTACGCTGATCTGATCTGATGGGGTGAACATCACAGTCTGGACTATTGAGAAGACCACCTCCTATGACGGTTGGTATCAAGGTCTTCGAGTTCGGGGCATACCCAATACAGTTACTGCAAGACCTGCCGTGGCAGAGGAGCAGACCGGATCGGTCGAGAGAGCCTGCGAGGTCAGGCCGAGCACAGAGACCGCCAGCATCGACGTCTTCACAACAACAGCGGCCCGATACCCCCACACGATCCCGCTCAGGAAACCTCGAGTACGGGAAGATCCTGCATGGTGACCTCCAGTCGGTCGGGCTGGTGCTGATCGAGTGAGGTCGCTCGCCGATGTTGCCGTGAAACATGGTGCTACAAATCCGGGACCGGGAGACCAGATGGAAGACCGTCGTGGCCCTTGGGGAGGTGAACACCCCCGCAGTCGAACCGCTGATCACCATCATTTCAGAGGGTCCCAATGAGGCGAAGATGCCAGCCATCTGGACACTTCAGAAGATCGGAGATATCCCGTGAGTGGAACCCCAGATCGAGGGCCTCAGCGACGAGTACGAATGCTGCAGATGGATGACGGCTGCAGTCTTTCAGCAAATCGGCGATCTGAAAGCGATCAGCGCAGTGAACGCTACGCTCGCGAACGAATAGGACGAAGTGCATGGTATTGTCGAAGAACTGATCGAGGGGTCCTGAGAGAACCCCTGGACTCTCATTTTTATCCATGGATCGGGAGAACCTTCTCCCGGGGGGGATGCCGAACCGGCGCCCTTACTGGGGTCTTGACCGGCGCCTTGGCCTGGGATCTACCCGGAGACTTGACACCAGATTTGACCAACGTCTTCTCCCTGTTCTGACCGATGAAGGCCTCAGCGATCTCCCCTGCGAGTTGGGCGCCGAGGGTTGGCTGGATCGACTCCAGCCAGAGGAAGAACCCTGCCATGTGCGGGGTCCGGATACTCTCGAACCGAAACCCACCGGTCTTGTCAGGGATCATCTTCAGATACTCCCGTCGCTGCCGGGTCCGAAGATAGAGTATCGGAGCCAGCTCCGGCAGGTCCACAGCCAGCACCACCTTGGCGTACTTGCCGGCGAGTTCTGAACAGATCATCTCCTTCCCCTTGATGCTGAGCGGGTAGGATTTACAGAGTGCCCGTGCTGCCGACGGGTACAGCCCACCAAAGAGGACCTTCTTGACGATCTGAGGCAGGTCATCTGGGGCGGTATAGGCCTCCCGGGGGGCATGGGTCCGAACCAGTTCCAGCACACGCTGTCGCCGCTCGTCATGAAGCATCTTATAGTCGAACGGTCGCTTCACCGGGATCTGGTCAGCCCGGAAGAGTTTGGTGCTGGCCGGCGCCTTCCGCGGGGCCTGTTTCCCGACCGGCCGCTTGTCGAAGAGTGTCTTGATCGATTCGCAGGAGTCGGTGCAGATCACCACATTGTCCGGCTCTTTACAGAGCCTCTTGATAATTGGATGGTTGGAGACGTCCACCGACGAGACAAGGATGAACGGGACCGAGACCTGACCGTAGATATACCCGATCAACCGTTTCTTGAACTGGATCTCGATCTCAAAGTCCTTCATATCGGTCGGGGAGGTGACAATCTCCCCGAACGCGATCTGGTTATTCTGATCGAGAAAGAGAAGATCGAACTCAGCCAGGTCCTGCCCGTTCCCCCTGATCTTGATATCTCCAATGTTCGAGTAGAAGAGTCCGTTCTGTCCGAGTCTGACATTCGACCTGACCGGCGGAGCATCAGCCCCTTTGCGGGCGATACCGCTGATCAGGGGTGTCTGCTCGGCAAGGTGAAGCATCGTCTCGTAGATCACCGCTTCATACCACCGCCCTTCGGCGGTCCGCATGGACGGGATGTCCGGGGAGAAGAGTTTCTTCCGCTCAGCCTTGCGCATATGGACGGTCGCGTCCATCACCATGGCCGGGGTCACCGGGCATGTCGCAAAGTGTGCGGCAAGCCAGTTCACCATCTCAGACATGGCACCTTCTGCTGCACAGGAAGAGGGGGATCACTGGTTCCCATCCCGGACCAGGGCGGCGATATGATCGCCGACACCGCTGGTACCTGTCGAGCCGCTCATATCCTTCGTCACCACACCATCGGTGATCGAGGTGGCGATGGCACTGACCACGGCTGCAGCGGCCTCCTGCTCCCCGAGGTGATCGAGGAGGAGCGAACCGGCCCAGATGGTGGCGATCGGGTTCGCACGGTTCTGACCCTTATATTTAGGTGCAGACCCATGGATCGGCTCGAACATCGAGGTCCCCACCGGATTGATATTCCCGCCAGGGGCGAGGCCGAGGCCGCCCTGGATCATCGCCCCGAGGTCGGTGATGATATCCCCGAACATGTTCGGGGTCACGACCACATCGAACCATTCTGGGTTCTTGACGAACCACATCGTAACCGCGTCGACGAACATGAACTCGGTCGCGACCGAGGGATGATCAGCACCGACCGAGGTGAAGACCTCTCTCCAGAGTCCATAGACATCAGAGAGGACATTCGCCTTGTCCACCGACGCGAGCTTCTTGTTCCGCCGCTCAGCCATATCAAAGGCGTACGAGATCACCCGGCGGGATCCCTGTTTGGAGACGACCCCAACCTGGTAGGCAATCTCATCGGCATCCGACTCGATATCCAGCCCGAACTTCACATTATAGAGTTCCCTGGCCAGAACCAGTTCCTGTCTGGAGATCCCCGGCCCCTTCACCCGGCCGCCGAGACCGACATAGAAGTCCTCGGTGTTCTCCCTGACCACGACAAAGTCGATATCCTCCGGTCCCTTCCCTGCCAGCGGGGTCGAGACCCCGGGAAGGAGCTTGATCGGGCGGAGGTTCACATACTGGTCGAAGTAGAACCTGAGTGCGAGGAGGATCCCCTTCTCGAGCACCCCGGGCTGGACCCGCGGGTCCCCGATCGAACCAAAGTAGATGGCCTTATGTTTACCGATCTCCTTGAGATCATCCTCGGTCAGCAGCGTGCCGTCGGCCAGATACCGCTCTGCCCCAAGGTCGTATTCATCCCACTGGATATCAAATCCGAACCGCTCTCCAGCGGCATCCAGCACTTTCCTTCCTTCGACGAGGATCTCGGGACCGATCCCATCCCCGCCTATTGATGCGACTCTGTACATACCTGCACCTCCTTAAGATTTTTTCCGTATTCGACGAGACCGCCGGCATCGACGATCTCCTGCATGAAGGCCGGTACCGGTTCAAGCCGGTACGCAACCCCGTCGGCGGTGATCGTGCCGGCCGCCAGGTCGACGCTGATCTCCGCCTTATCTGTTATCTTCGCTGCATCCGGACAGACCAGTGGCAGCAACCCGACATTGATGGCGTTCCGGTAGAAGATCCGTGCGAACGTGATGGCGATCACGTACCGGACACCAGCCCCTTTGAGGGCTAGTGGAGCGTGCTCACGCGAGGAGCCGCAGCCGAAGTTCTTCTCCCCGACCACAACATCCCCGGGCTTGACCTCCTTCGCGAACTCGTCGCGGGTCCCCTCGAACGCATGCAATGCGAGCTCTTCGGGTTTATTGATGATCAGATATCGTCCCGGGATGATCGCATCGGTATCGATGTCATCCCCGAACTTCCAGGCTTTCATCTCACACCTCCCTCGGATCGGTGATCACACCGGTGATCGCACTCGCTGCAGCCGTCGCCGCCGAGGCCAGGTACACCGATCCCTCGGCCGACCCCTGCCGGCCCCTAAAGTTCCGGTTCGAGGTGGAGAGAGAAGCCTCGCCCGGGCCGATCAGCCCGAACGATCCGCCCATACACGGCCCGCAGCACGGCGCCTCGACCATCGCCCCGGCCTCGACGAACCGCTCGATCAGCCCGGCCCGCAGCGTCTTCAAGTATTCATCCCTTGATGCCGGGATGACGAGCACACGGAGATCCTCGGAGAAATTCCGATCGCCGAGGACGGCCGCGGCCTCTGCAAGATCCTCGAACCGCCCGTTGGTGCACGATCCGATGAAAACCTGGTCGAGGTGCGTCCCTGCCACTTCAGTCACGTCGACCACGTGGTCCACGTTGTGCGGGACGGCGACTTTGGGTACAAGGTTCGTCACATCATACCGTCGCTGATCGGCAAAGGTCGCGTCCTCGTCACTGTCCAGTTCAAACGGCGTGACCTGCCGCCTTGACTTCAGGTAATCCCAGGTCACCTGATCAGGCGGGACGATCCCGGCCTTGCCCCCCATCTCGATGGCCATATTCGAAAGAGTCATCCGCCCAGGCATCTCCATCCCCCGGATCGTCGACCCTGCAAACTCCACCGCCTTATAGGTGGCCCCGTCAGCACCGATATCCCCGATGATCGAGAGGATCAGATCCTTGGGACCGACCCGGCGCTGGAAGGCACCGTCGATAGTCATCCTGATCGTCTCGGGCACCCGGAAGTAGAGGGCCCCGAACTTCAGGACAAAACCCATATCGGTCGACCCTATTCCGGTTGCAAACGCCCCTGCGGCACCATACATGCAGGTGTGCGAGTCGGACCCGACCACGATCTCACCAGGCCCAGCCCTTCCCTTTTCAAGAACCACCTGATGGCAGACCCCCTCGTGGAGGTCATAGTTGTGGATCCCCTGTTCTGCTGCAAACTTTCGCATCAGTTGATGGTTTCCTGCTGCTGCAATGGAGTCTGCAGGGATCTGATGATCAAAGAGCATGATCACCTTCTTTGGGTCAAAAACCCTGGTGCCACCCATCTGGTAAAAAGTCTGAATGGCAAGCGGGCCTGTGATATCATGGATCATCGCTGCATCTATCGGAGCCATCACCACGTCACCTGCGTGGACCGGCCTTCCGCATCGGGTTGAGAATATCTTCTCCGCTATTGTTGCTCCCATTGCATTCATCCCCTGACCTCAGGTCAGGTACTGTACTCATTGGAGACGAACAAGATTAATCTTCACTCTTTCACATCACACTTCTTCGCAGTGGAGCTCGGTGAGGATCTCGATCGGGTCGTCCACCTTCTCGACTAATTTGAGGATCCCGAGCAGCCGTTCGACCCCGATGAAGTGCGAGGCCATCACCCGCGAGAGATCGGTCAGCTGGATCTTCCCGTTCTCCCGTTTGATCAGGCGGTTGCCGAGCATCAGGTCGAGGACGGGCTCGGTGGACCCGACCATCATCCTCTCGATCCGCTGTAACGCCTCAAGATCGCCCCTGCAGACGATCGCATTCGCCACGAACTCCTCGGACGAGGCTTCGAGATCGTACTCGGGCGCGACCTCCTCCATCTCACCCTTCAGCAGCCGGAGCGCCACCTCCTCCTCAGTTCCCTGCGCCTCCCGCGAGTAGGTAGCCCCGGGCTCCGCAAGGATCACCACCCTCCCCTGGTCGTGGAAGTCGGGTCTGCCGGCCCGCCCGGACATCTGGCTGAACTCCTGCACGCTCAACCAGGAGATCCCCATGGCAAGGGCGTCGAAGACCACCTGTGAGGCGGGAAAGTCCACTCCAGCCCCGAGGGCAGCGGTGGTGATCACGCCGGCCAGCTTGCCCCGGGTGAACTTATCCTCCACCTCCCGCCGCTCCTGTGAGGTCAACCCGGCATGGTAGGCCGCCACATGCTTGCCAACCTTATCTGCAATCAGATGACAACGAGCCCGGGAGTTGGTAAAGACGATCGACTGGCCGTGGTAGCCCTTGGAGGAGATCTTCTTGTACTCCTCCTCGATCAACCGCTTAATCGCCGGGATCTTCTCCTTCTTCTCGAGAAACATCAGGTGCCGGTCCAGCGCGACCGGCCGGTCGGCATACTGGACCAGCGTCGCGTTCAACTTCTTGGCCAGCACCTTCGGCGACCCGATCGTCGCCGAGAGGTACAGGAATTGGGCGTTCGGGGCCTGGTACTTCAGCCGTGCGATCAGACCGTCAAGCCGGTGGCCCCGATCCTGATCCTCGAGCATCTGTACCTCATCGATTACCACAGTTCCGATATCGCCGAGGTTTCGGCCGAGCCGGAGCTGGTGGTCGACCCCCTCGTACGTCCCGACCAGGATAGGGGACCGGGGATCGCGCACCGCGTCAACCTTCGTCTCGCGGAGGTGGATCCTCGACTGCCCGATCTGCAGCGATGTCTGTGCGATATCCCTGTAGCGTTCAGAAAAACGCCTGTACTTCTGTGTTGCCAGCGCGACCAGCGGAACCAGGAAGAGGAGTCTCCCCCGCCCTTCCAGATAGTTTTTCAGCCCGGCCATCTCCCCGATGAAGGTCTTGCCGCTGGCCGTGGCCGAGACGACGAGCAGATCCTTACCAAAGAGCAGTCCGGCCTCGACAGCCAGCTGCTGCGCCGGCATCAGAGACTCAACCTGTGCGACATCGACGAACTTCCGTGGCAGCGGCAGTTCCTCAATACGGGTGGTTTGCTGGATGGGCTGCGCTTCGATCCGATCGAAGAGGGTCTGTTTACCCTGCTTCTTGTCAGGTAGAAGGGTCGCGATCACCCGGTCCAGGTCCCGGTACCTGGCGAGCAGGTCGTCGAGATGGCCGAGGGCTCCACGCCCCATGTGGTTCAGATGAACCAGTTCGCGCCGCATCTCACGGCGGGCGCAGGGGAGGCAGATCAGTTCCCTGCCGTACTTCACCGCCTGCCCCTGATCGATTGGGGTCACCTTGTCCTCGAGCAGACAGAGCCGGCAACAGTGGACCGGCATCCACTTCACCTGGATGTCCTGCAGAAACGAGCCGAAGGCCTGATCGTTTCTGGTCATGTGGACCGTCGACGACCGAAGAAGAGCGACCAGTTCCTTGCTCGGGGTGTTCCGATATTCACGGCTCCCGGCCCGCCGGAGACGGTAGTCCTTCGGCCGGATCCCTTTAGGGGTCTCTGCCAGCACGACCACACCGACCGCTCTGACATGTCTCCCATCGGTGAATATCAGCCGGTAATCTGCCCGCTGTGGTTGTACTATGATGATCATGCTCTGATCAGATCATGGATCCTGTAGGTCAGCCCGACGTCCTCCAGCCTCTTAAGAAATTCGGTGAACTCCTCGTCGACGATGAACATCGCGCAGTCCAGACCATGGAATGCCGCCTCGATCACCCCTTCGCGGGCGCCAAAGAACATGTCCGCCGTTCGACCTCTGGTCTTCAGGGCGATATATGCCTCCAGTCCGACTGCTGCAACGACCTTGACACCCTCGAGCACCTCCTGCAGGGCATCGGGATTGACCATGCGGGAGCCCCCCCGCTGGATCCTGGGAACCTTGCAGACATGGATCACTCCTTCATGGTGGTCGATGATTCCATTCAGCCGGGTCACCCCGACATCCTCGCCAGTGACAGTCTCCTCGATCACCTGCCCACTTGCAGACTGATCCCCTCTGCCAGCATACAGCCACCCGTCCTTCATGTACACACCGACCACTTCACCTTTGTGGAGATTGGCGTCGGCGATCGCAGTCCAGACCGAGACCTGCTGGATCAGGTCCCGCCTGATATGCCGAGCATAGGTCTCAAGTTCCTCGGCATTGTTCAGCACCCACTCGATGCCGGTCCGAGTCACCTCGTACCGTCCCCGGCCATAGGCGCTGACCATCCCGTCCTCGACCAGTTCGCGAATATACTCTGATACCGCCTGTGGGGTCACCCCGAGTTTCTCGGCGATCTCGAGCTGTCTGACCGCCGGCTGATGTTCGGCGACCTCGACCAGGATCTGAAAGCGTGTGACCTCACGCTTGGACCGTAAAATAGTGGTTGACCGGACGTTATCTGGTTCCGTCAAGCAGCACCAGTCCCTGCCCTTTTACATCCATCTTATGGCTCCGCTTGGCGAGGCCCCTGATGAACATCGGGCTGACATCGAACTTGCGCGCCAGATCATTGATCGAGACATTCCCCTGTCCCTGCTCGATCTCGCCCTCGAGCTGTTCGACAACAGCCCTGAGTGTTTCATCGTTGGAGATAGACAGATACAGAAGGTCGGATAGGTCATCCATTGTACACTGAAAATTTGCCCGAAACTTGCTGTACGTCGCTCGATACTCACGTACAGGCTTCTGGCCCGGTGCCGGCATCCGCCATTGCTCCTCAACCAGGTTCCCTTTCTTTAAGAGTTGAATGCACTCTCCGACGCCTTCATGATGCAGTTGCTGTTCCAGTTCCTCCTCAGATAACCAGGTCTTGTTCAGTAACTCATAGATCTGTTTATATTTGGAGTCATTGAACGTTATGAGAAGCGGAACCAGTTCAACAGGATCATTGACTATTCGAATATGGCCTGTCAAGCAAAAACCCTCAGTATATATTGTCGTATAAATCAATAAAGGTTTCAGACTTGAGTGAAGACTGCGGGACCATCAGGGTACGGGGAATCGTGCAGGGTGTCGGCTTCCGCCCGTATGTCTACGCCGCGGCGGTCGCGCTTAATATCAGAGGAACCGTCAAAAATATCGGCAGTGAAGTCGAGATTCTGGCAATAGGTGACCATTTTGACCAGTTCGTCGCTGCCATCAGACATGGACCGACACGGGCAGTGATCGACAGTGTCACCGTCACTCCACTGATCGGGCCAGCCCCTTTCAACAATTTTTCGATCCTTACGAGCAGCGAGGGCGCGCGCTCCGGGATGATCCCACCTGACATTGCGATCTGTGACGAATGCCTCGCCGACATCACGAACCCGGAGAGCCGATATTATCGATACTGGGCCACCTCATGCGTGAACTGCGGGCCGCGGTACAGCATCCTCGACCAGCTCCCCTATGACCGGCAGCGGACCACGATGGACACGTTCCCGGTCTGCGAGGACTGCAGAGCCGAGTACTCCAACCCGGCCTCCCGCCGACATCACGCCCAGACGATCGCCTGTCCAACGTGTGGCCCCGGCGTCAGGCTGTACGACAGGAACGGCGATGAGATCGGTGAGGAGGAGCCGATCGACGAGGCCGCCGCCAGGCTTGCAGCAGGAGAGATCGTCGCCCTGAAGGGGATCGGAGGATTCCACATCGCCTGCACCGAGGCAGCTGCACCCCAATTAAAGGAGCGGCTCGGACGAACCAAACAACCGTTTGCCGTGATGGTAACCCCAGCCCGCGCCGATCGGATCGCGCAGATCAACGAGGGTGAGCAGCAGGCACTGACCGGGATCGAACACCCGATCGTGGTGCTGGTGAAACGCGACAGAAATGCCCTGAAGGGGATCTCCAATCTCCATACGATCGGATGTATGCTCCCGTACACCGGCCTCCATCACCTCCTCTTCTCCGCCCTCGCAGACCATGCAACCGACCTGCTGGTGATGACCAGCGCAAACATGCCCGGATATCCGATGATCACCGATCTCTCAGAGGCGGTCACCCATCTCTCCGGGGTCGCTGACTGCTTCCTCTCCCATGACCGGAGGATCGTGAACCGGTGCGACGACTCGGTGATCAGGGACGGGTACCTGATCAGACTCTCGCGGGGGTATGCACCGCTGCGAACTAGGATCCCGCTCGGCGATCGATGTATCCTTGGGGTCGGGGCCGAGCTGAACGTGAACGCGACGATCTACCGGGATGGGTTCGCAATCACCTCCCCCCATATCGGGAACGTCAGAAACCCAAAGACCCTGCAGTACCTGGAGCAGACCATCGAGACCCTGGGCGGGCTGCTCGGGGCAGAGTACGATCTGATCGTCCATGACCTCCACCCCCGGTTCCTCTCGACCAGGTTCGCCGAACGGCTCGGAGACGAACTCGGAGCCGAGGTGATCGCCGTCCAGCACCACCGGGCCCATATCGCGGCCACCACCCAGGAGCCCTGCGTCGGAATCGCCATCGACGGGGTCGGGTACGGGGACGACCGGACGATCTGGGGCGGCGAGATCTTTGCCGGCGAGACCCTGCATCTGGATAGGGTCGGTCACCTGGAGTCGGTGTCGATGCCGGGCGGGGACCTGGCCACCCGGTTCCCGGAACGGATGCTCTACGGGCTGCTGCCGGACGACACAGTCCTTGACCTGCTCGACGAACGGGGTTGGTCAGAGGTCGAGCGCAGAGCCCTGCAGCAGCAGGTGGCAAAGCAGATCAACACCCCGCTCACCTCCTCCACCGGCCGGGTGCTGGATGCGATGGCTGCGCTCCTCGGGATCTGCAGGGAACGGACCTATGATGGCGAGCCGGCGATGGTCCTCGAATCGGTGGCAGCCGAGGGGACTCCGCATTCCTGGGATCTCGAGTATCGGACGGAAGACGGGGCTGAAGTCCTCTCCACGAGGGCACTGGTCAGGAAGGCTTTCAATGAGTACCGAAGCCTCGACCGGCCAGGGACGAGGAGCGGGCAGCAGCAGCGGGCTGACCTGGCGGCCTCGATCCAGTTCAACCTGGCCAGGGGAATCGCCGGGATGGCAGTCAGGGCTGCAGACGAACAGGGACTTTCGGTGGTGGCCCTCAGCGGCGGGGTCGCAATCAATGCGATGATCCGCGAGACGATCCATACCATCGTCTGCAAGCATGGGCTGACCTTCCGAATGAATGATCGCTACCCGCCCGGAGACGGCTGCGTCTCGTTCGGGCAGGTTGTGTACGGCGGAAAGAAGATGGACTGATCAGAAGGTATGCTCCACCAGGGAGGGGAGCGCCGGCCAGTTCGGCCGCCCTTCACCAGTGGCGTTGATCAGGGCTGTAGCAAATGCCGCGGCAGCATCGGGGTGCGGGGCGGTCGATGGGACGACTGTGTCTGACCGCCGCAGGGGGACCCCTGCCGGGAGGGCGATCGTGGTCTGGACGGTGGTGAAACGGTCGTATTCATCGGTGTTCAGAACATAGATCACAGCAGCCTGTTGGCCGTCCACTGCCACGTTAATCTGCCGGCTGGACAAGGGGGGGCTTGAGATCCGGGCCTACAGGGTATAGGTGCTGGCATGACCAACACTGACCGTGTAGGCAAGCCATGCTCCGTCCCGGATCCAACCGACGTTATTGCTCTTCTCCCAAGTGTTGTACTCGATACCGACACCGTCGTTCCGATAGACACCCCCCGAGGTTGACGGTCCATAAGGAGTGATAACCGACCCCTTCGCCGCCAAGGTCATAGTCCTCGGCCTCGATCTTGCCAGGGAGGTTGTGGGGACCGTTGTACGGGGTCTGTACTGAGGCAGGGGTCAGGTTCGCGATTATATCCACGTTATTATCCTTCCTGGGAGAGTCAGTGATGGCCCCAGAGACGGTGGTATATCCACCCTTCTGAACAGTATAAGTTCTGTAGGGTGTTCCAGGTGTAAACCTGTATCTTCAGGATCCCCTGGTGTGATCGTCCCCTTCGTCGTCTGGTCGAAGTGGCTGTCGCACCGTCCACATTACAGTGGATCGTATACCATCCCTAATTCCCGCCGATGACGATTGGGGAGGTGACGGTCGGGGTCACCGAGGGGATCCCGATCAGATCGATCGTCGCCACCTTGGCGACACTGCTCCTCGGCACGATCCCTGCACCGACAAGCCGGAGCGGCCACTGCTGGTCAGTAAGTGGCTGCCCGTTCAGGGTGTTTGCAATGATGTAATCACTGCTGTTCGCGATCTGTCCACTCTGAAGGGTGGTGTTGTACCCATCCCCTGAAGAGACCTTGACGGTGTATCCAAGGGATGCCAGGGTTTCATTGAAGGTGTCTGCCTGGGTGTCGTCGACCAGACCGGCCAGGTACCGGAGGGGGAGCCCCTGCCAGGTTCCGCTGAGATCCTGGTAGGTGACCGCATACCCTGCCGCCACGGCGTTCTCGAAGGTTTGCCTGTCGATCATCTGGGTGGTGGTTCCATTCAGTTTGAGCGAGTAGGTACCGCCGGTGCTGATATGAACCCTGATACTGACGATCGCGGTCGCGCTATCCGGACTACCACCACTCGTTCCGAAGAAGAAGGTGAGCAGATCCCCGTTCTTGAGGGGGTAGGTGCTGATCCCCTCTGCTGCAGAGAAGTTATTCTTTGTCACGCCGTTCACCTGGTAGGCCCAGGCCGTGCCGGCGGTCTTGTCGTGTGGGAACTGCCCGATCCTGTCGATAAGCATCGTCCCGAGGGTGGACCACTTCTTGTCAGAGGCATTGTAAGTGAACCCACCGGGCTGTGAAGCCGCTTCGAGGGCCCCATGCGGGGTCAGCACATTCACGGTATGCATCTGACCCGAGTTGTAGGCCTGGGCAGAGAAGTTCCCGCTGACCAGCGTCACATCGCCATCATAGATGACGGTCTGCTGTGGGATATGAACGGTGATCCGGATCACGGCTGTCGCACTCTCCACAGAACCGCCGGTGGCGCCATAATAGAAGACGAGTTTATCCCCGTCATGGAGGCGGTACACACCGATACCCTGCGGTGAGGAGAAGTCGTTCATAGCAGCCCCATTGAGGGTGTACGCCCAACCATGGGTGGAGTCCTTGTTGGAGGTCCCAACCCCGTCGAGGAGCATCGTCCCCATCGTCGCCCACTTCTTGTCGGTTACGTTGTAGGTGAACCCAGCTACCCGGGTTGCCGCATTGAGCGCACCCTGTGGGGTCAGCGCATCGACGCTGTACGTGGTGCCCGAGTTGTAGGCTGTGGCGTTGAAGGTGCCGGTCCTGAGAGAGACCGTCCCGTCAAAGAGGGTGGTCGCCCCATCCGAGCCGGCCGGCTGTGGAGTGACATTCGCGGTGGGTGTCGGTTCTGACGCAGGCAGCCCAGTAAGTTTGATCATGGTGACATTCCCGATGCTCTCTTCCCCAGTTGTATTGGTCCCGACCAGCTTCAGCGGCCAGGTGTTCTTTCCGTTGATCTGCATCGGAAGGGGTGTGCTGTTCATCGTGTTCGCAAGGATATAACCCTTGCTCCGCTTGATCTCCTGACTCGTGGAGTCCTGGGTGTAGCCATTACCGGCGATCACCGAGACGGTATAACCGGCGTCGGCCAGCGTGTCGTTGTAGACCCCGATCAGATCGTCATGGGTCGTTGCATCGTCGACCAGCCCTACGAGCCGCCAGAGCGGCATTACCGGTCCAGATCCTCCCCTGGGCGTCGGTATACGAGGCACTGTGACTTCCGCAGGCGACACCTGCAGCATAGTACTCGTCAGATACCTGTTCGTCCTCAGCCCCGGAGAGGGGGAGAGACCAGGTGCACCTCGGTGGTCGCAACCGCGGATGCCGAGATAACCAGCGGAAGCGGGAGTCCGAGCACCAGTGCCACCATCTCGATATATCGATACGAATTCTCCCCTCTGCTGCTGATCATCCGCCCATCTCCCAACTCAACTTCATTCTGTCAGGAGTTTTAAAAAAATGCTGGTCTGCGTCCAGGCGAATCAAGTACAGTGGATCCGGTTGACTTTTTCACAGGATAGGAACTGGAATGAAGATGAGAAAGATTAAAAAAAGATATATCCATTCAGTCCTTCCGCGCTGCCAGGAAGAGCAGCCCAGCGGCGGTGAGGCCCAGCAGGGTGATCATCCCAAAGCCGGCCCCGGACTTCTGGGTGGTTGGGACGGTGGTAGCGATCGTCTGGACTTCAATCGGCGGGGCGGTGGTCTCGATGGTGATGGTGGGCTCCTCGATCGTTTGATTGGTGGGGACCGGGGTGACAACTGTGGTGGTCGGCACCGTAGTCACCACAGTGGTGGGGATCGTTTTGATGGTGGGCTCGCCACCGACACCGGTATAGACGTCACCACTGCTTGAGGAGCTGGAGTCTCCAAACGAGACCGGACCGGATGGGGCGATGTACTGGGTTGTGGTGGTCACCGGATTCCCGGTCACGGTGCTGACCACCTGGGTGGGCGTTGCTATGGCGCCGGTCGAGAATACCCCGCTCACTGCGCTCGCACTCGAGGTGATGTCCGTGAAGGTCGAGAGGTCGGAGGACCAGTACCGGACATGGTCGATCGTGATGGTCAGGGGCGTGGTCCCGTCCTTGAGAGCCTTCAGGTTGATCGTCGCGATCGGATAGATGCCGGTCGGGTAACCGTTCCTGAAGTCTCCGAGAGCGACCCGCAGATGGCCGTCCCCTCCCTCTATGGCGGTGGTGTTGGAGGAGACCTTGACCTCAGAGGAGAGATACTGGGCGACCGAGGCGTCCCAGTAGAGGTCGACATAAGTGTCCCCAAAATGAGGGTTCCAGGCGTTGTCGACGTACAGGGTCACAATGCCGGTCTGGCCGACCGCTACGTTTCCTACGCTCGATACCGCAAAGATACCGGTGTTGGCCGGAACCGTCGCTGGGCCTGCACTGATGATCTGACCCTGGACCGGGGTCGTGGCCGTCGTCGAGGATGAAGTGGTCGTGGTGGGTGAAGTTGTCGACGTAGTCACGGTGGCTGTGGTCTGGGGTGTGGTCGTCGCGGAGGCGGTGCCGGTGGCCGTCACTGCTCCGTTCGATGCGACCGCCTTGCTGGTGATGTCTGTGCCTGATAGGTCGGTGACCTTATTGATATTGACCACGACCGGAGAGGTGCCCGGGCCGACAACCTTGAATTTGATATGGGCCGCCGGCACATCGCCGGCTGCGATGCCGTTGGTACTGTCGGCGATGTTGAGAGTTAACTGGTGGGAGCCGACCGGCTCAGCCGAGGTGGTATGCCCTGCAGAGAAGTCGGTGCCCACATACTGGATCACCTCATTGTTCCAATCCAAGTTCAGCGCGATGTCGCTGCTGAGCGGGTTCAGATTGTTGTCCACGTACAGCGTTGCATCCACCGTGTCGCCCACGGCAGCGTTCGAGATCGCAGGGATGTGAAACTTCACAATCCCTGATGCACCTGCAGATGAGACGCAGATGAGGGTGAAGAGCACAAGTGCTATGATCGCCTTCAGAAATTTCATCTTAGATCTTCTGTCGGTTAGAATATAATGATTCTGATCGGCTGAAAAAGGATAGATAAAGTATAGATCCAAACTTAAAGCGATATTTAACAGAATTTTACTATTTCATCCAGGGAGGCTTCGGACGTACAGATCCCAGGAAGAAAAAACCAGTTATGTTTTTGTATCTGCGATCCCAAAAACCCTTAGCAGATGCAGAGAAGAAGAGCAGATCCCCTGATCATCTCATTCACCCTCGCCGATGGACTGGTGATTGGGCTGATCCTGCTCGCCCTCTTCGCCCTGATGGCCACCGGCCCGGGGTCCAGGACCGGAAGGTCGGGCTGGTGTACCAGGACGACGCCCTCTTTCCGCATATGACGGTCCTGGAGAACGTCGGGTTCGGCCCCAGGATGCAGCACCAGAGCGATGACTCCAACGAGTCGCTCAGGCTGCTCGGGATCGAGCACCTCGCCGACCGACTCCCCGGATGCTCCTCCTCGACGAGCCCTTCTCGACCCTCGACCAGAAGACCCGGGAGGAGTGTGCAGCGATGATCCAGACGATCGTCCGCGAGCAGGGCTGAGGATTATCCATGTCACCCACTACCCTGCAGAGGTTGCCGGGGTCGCGATCCACCTCGCCGAGATCCGGGAGGGGCGGTTGGTCCGTGCCGGACCACTGCTCCTTCAATATCTTCAACCCCTGATAGAGTGTATATCAATTATTGGACCGGTGTATGGATGCCAAGAGATACTTTCCTCATTTTTGGTGCGCCAGAGATTGAGAGCGATGAGATCACTGAAGTCGTCGACTGTCTGGAGACCGGATGGCTCAGCACAGGACCGAAGGTGACTCGCTTTGAACGGGACTTTGCCACCTACAAAGGGACAGGCCAGGCAGCCGCAGTCAACTCCTGCACCGCGGCCCTCCATCTGAGTCTGCTCGCTGCAGGGATCGGACCCGGCGACGAGGTGATCACGACCGCGATGACCTTCTGTGCAACCGTAAACGCGATCATCCATGCTGGCGGGACACCTGTGCTGGTGGATGTCGACCCAGAGACGATGAACATCGACCCTGTTGCGGTCGAGGCTGCGGTCACCGATAAGACCCGGGCGATCCTGCCGGTTCACTTTGCCGGTAGGGTCTGCGATATGGATCCCCTGATGACGATTGCGAAAGAGCACGATCTGAAGGTGATCGAGGACTGCGCCCACGCGATCGAAGGGGAGTACCGGGGGAGGAAGGCCGGGACCTTCGGCGACTATGGCTGCTTCAGTTTCTATGTGACCAAGAACGTCGCAACCGGGGAAGGGGGGATGGTGCTGGCACGAGAGCCTGCGGCCCTCGACCGGATCAGGGTCATGGCGATCCATGGTATGAGCGGGAACGCCTGGAAGCGGTATTCTGACAAGGGGTTCAAGCACTACCAGGTGGTGACCGATGGATACAAGTATAATATGATGGACATCCAGGCCGCGCTCGGTATTCATCAGCTCGCGCGGGTCGAGAAAAACTGGCTGAGGCGACAGCAGATCTGCCGATCACACTGCCGGTTCCAGTCCCAGTCGATCAACGCCATGCCTACCATCTGTACACCATACTGATCGATGAGGAGCAGGCCGGCATCAGCAGGGACCAGTTCCTCAATGAGATGACCGCTGCAAAGATCGGTGTCGGTGTTCACTACATGTCGATCCCGGAACATCCATTCTATCAGCAACAGTATGGCTGGCATCCAGAGATGTTCCCGGTTGCGATGGAGATCGGCCGGCAGACGGTCTCGCTGCCACTCTCTGCAAGGCTGACCGATCAGGATGTGACCGATGTGATCGACGCAGTGCACCGAATCCTCAACCGTTGACTGGTCGATTGCCAGAACAGCAGGGTATTAACATTCAATGTCATTCCGACAGGTCGCGGTATCTGGAGCAAAATGGACCTCTGTCTCAGCGGCAGTTGCAAGCCTGCTGCAGCTGGTGCAATTGGTCGTGCTGGCCAGGGTGCTCACCCCTGCCGACTTCGGACTGATGGGAATGGTGCTGGTGGTGGTTGGGTTTGCGAACTCGTATGCCGACATGGGGGTCTCGCAGGCCCTGATCTTCCGGCAGGACACCACCCAGGAGGAGCAGTCGAGCCTGTACTGGCTGAACGTGATGGCCGGGATCGGACTCTATCTCCTGATGGTGCTGCTGACCCCGCTGATCACCGGGTTCTTTGCGCAGCCCTCCCTCGAACAACTGATCCTCCTGACCTCTCTGGTCTTTCTGATCACGCCGTTCGGACAGCAGTTTCAGATCCTGCTTCAGAAGGAACTGATCTTTGACCGGCTCGCCCAGGTGGAGATCATCGCGACGGTGGCTGGAACGATGGTGGCGATCGGGGGAGCCCTGCTCGGTTTCGGGGTACTCTCGCTGGTGGCCGGGGAACTGGCCAATGCAACCGTCCGGGCCGCGGTACTGATCGCGATCGGCTGGCGCCGGTGGAGGCCAGCCCTCACCTTCAGCCCTGCACATCTGCGGGGGTACCTCTCGTTCGGGATGTATCAGATGGGAGAGCGGTCCCTGAACTACTTCAATAAGAATATCGACAAGATCCTGATCGGACGGCTGCTCGGGCCGGAACTGCTCGGCTTCTATACACTCGCCTTCAACCTGATCATCTACCCGATCTCGATCATCAACCCGATCATCACCCGGGTCTCGTATCCAATCTTTGCCAAACTGCAGAACGAGATCGGGATGCTCAGGCAGGGATATATGGAGGTGATGCAGATCCTCGCACTGATCAACTTCCCGCTCTTCTTCGGCTTCGCCGTCACCGCCCCGGTGGTGATCCCGACCTTCTTCGGACCCCAATGGATGCCGAGCGTGCTGATCGCACAGATCCTGGCAGGCGTCGGGTTGATCCGCTCGACTGGCAATCCCGTGGGATCGCTTCTGTACGCCAAAGGACATGCACGGCTCGGGTTTGTCTGGAACCTGATCGAGATGGTGACACAGGTGCCGGGGGTCGTGCTCGGGGCGTACTTCGGGGGGATGGTTGGGGTCGCCGTCGCCTGCCTCCTCCTCCAGATCCTGTACTTTGCGCTCAGTTACTGGCTGCTGATCAGACGGGTCGTCGGCCCCTGCTGCAGAGAGTACCTGCAGAGCATGGGGGCGGCCTGTATGATGAGCACGGTGATGGCGATCGGGGTCTGGATCGTCGGATCGATCCTCCCGGATGAAGCGCTGCTCCTCTCTGCCGGGCTTGAGATCCTGGCCGGGGTACTGATCTATGGGGTGCTCATCCTCCTCTTCCAGCGGAAGGTCGTCGATGAAATCTGGCGTGGTATCAGAGGACAGCAGATATAAAAAAACACTGAAACGAACAGAAGAAAAAAACGGACTTTCTCATGTCATCTCGACGTGCTTCTTCAGATAAGCAACTCTGCGCCCTGCAGATCTTTCATCAGTACCTCGACCCATCGGAGAACTGGGTGTACCGGCTCCTTTCGCACTGCACCAGAACAAGGATGGTGATCGGTGCAGAGACCTACCTGCACAACGACCTCTATGATCCCAGGTTCACCTACATCCTCTCCCCAATTCACCCGCTCAGCGTCCATCCGGGATCGCCGATGGTGCAGTGGTTGAACCGGTACATTAAGAAACTGCGAGGGGTGACCTACCCCTGGTTTCTGGAACAGCAGGCCAGGCACCAGGGGTGCAAACTGATCCACTCGCACTTCGCCAATGTCGGGTGGTACTCGCTGCCGATCGCAAAAAGGCTCCACCTCCCACATGTGGTCTCCTTCTACGGACTCGACTATGAGTGGCTGCCGTTCACGCAACCGGAGTGGAGGCCACGGTACCAGGATCTGATCGATCAGGCAGACCTGTTCATCTGCGAGGGAGAGCATGGGATCGGTCTGCTCAGGGCGATGGGGTGTCCGGAAGAGAAGGCCACCGTGGTCCACCTTGGAGTCGAGGTGGAGACGATCCCCTGGCAGATCCGAAAGAAGCAGGCGGGAGAGCTTCACCTGCTGCAGATCGCACGACTGATCGAGAAGAAGGGGCATATCGACACGGTCAGGGCCTTTCTCAAGGCTCTCCAACACTGCCCCAATATGACACTGACGATAGCAGCCCCCGGCTCGGAGAAACGCCGGCAACGGTTGGATGCCGTGGTCCGGAGGGCCGGGGCCGAGGATGCCGTGACGTTTCTGGACTGGGTGGACTTCGCCACCCTGCACCAGTTCATGCTCAGGTACCAGGTCTTCATCCATCCAAGCCGCCATGCCAGTGATCGTGACTGTGAGGGGGGAGCCCCGGTGGTGCTGATCGATGCAGAGGCCACCGGGATGCCAGTGATCGCGACCGACCACTGCGATATTCCGGAGGTCGTCGTGAACGACAGGACCGGCCTGCTGACCCCGGAGCGGGACGTGGATCAACTAGCCGCCTCGATCGAGCGGTTCTACTGGATGGACCAGGACGAGTACCGGACGTTCTGCGAGCAGGCGCGGAGGCATGTGGAAGAGGAGTACAGTGCAGCCAGGTCTGCCGAGCGGCTCGAGATGGTGTACGCCAGCCTCATTGAACAGTATATACGGCGATAGATTACGCGGAGATGGATTGACATGAAGGTGAAGATCTGCGGGCTGACACGCCCAGAGGACGCCCGGTGTGCTGCAGAGGCCGGGGCAGACGCGGTCGGAGTCGTGATGTGCAGCCCCAGCTCGAAGCGATCGATCGACAGAGAACAGGCAAAGGCGGTCTTCTCGGCTGCCGGGCCGGGGGTGGTCCACGTAGTCGTGACGCACACCGACTCGCCCGAAGACCTGGCAGCGATCCTCGCCATCGGCCCTGACGCGGTGCAGATCTCAGCCGACCTCACGGTCCCCCCCAACGCCGGCGTAAAGGTGATCCGGGTGATCGGGCCGGGGATGCCGCTACAGAATGACTGCGACGCCCTGATCGTCGACACCTCGATGGGGAGGGGGATGCCCTTCGACCCGGCGGTCGCAGCCAACGCCGTCGCCCACGCGACCGTTCCGGTGATCCTCGCCGGCGGGCTGCATCCAGGGAATGTTCGGGAGGCGATCGATAGCATAAACCCATATATGGTTGATGTGGCCAGCGGAGTCGAGATTGCGCCCGGAATCAAGGACCCGGAACTGATCCGTGCATTCGTGCGGGAAGCGAAGAAGGGCCAGTAGCGATAGTACTCTGAATGTATTGAAGATCGATTCGATATCGCCGGTGCCGGCGAGGTTAAGAATCTGAATTGCAAAGGCCGTTGAGACCTATGGAAAACTGGACGTATTCGTCGCCAACTCCGGCATGAACGCAGGAGGGGAGATCCACGAACTGGATCTGGCCGACCGGAACCAAGTCATCGACGTGAATTTAAAGGAAATCTTCCTCTGTGACAAGTATGCAGTGACGCAGAGGCTGAAGCAGGGGCACGGCGGAGCGATCGTCAATACCGGTTCCATTCTCAGTTTCGTCGCGCTGCCGGGGATTCCGGCATATTGCGGGAGCAAGGGTGGGATCACCTGCTGACCAGGTCGCTCAGTGTGAGTTAGGCTGCACAGGGGATCCCTGCGAACTTTGTCTGCCCAGGGTACATCGACACGCCCCTACTCAAAAACATCCCGGACGAGGTCAAGAAGCACCTGGCGAGTCTGCATCCGATAGGTCGTCTCGGCCGACCGAAAGAGGTGGCTAAGGCGATTACATTCATGGCCAGCGACGATGCCCCCTTCATCACAGGCACCCAGTCTGCTGGTCGACGGCGGCTACACTGCAGTCTAGGCGACCTTCGGATCAGGACGGTGGGCCAGGCTGCGGCCGATGATCACAGCCGGCCACGCCTTATTTTCACAGCCCGGTCGCAGGAGGGCTGCAACGGAAGAACTGACAACCTCACACCTCGAACAACCGCCACAACACGGACGGGATGACCCAGTGACGAGGGGATCATCCAGATCGGATCACCTCCACGGAGGTAAGGTGTACACATGGATAAAAGGGAGGACACTGACTCCAGAGTAACCATAATAAAAAAATGATACATAATTACACTGGTGAGAACAGGGGAGATCAGTGTGAAGACGAATAGAAACGAGATCTCAATCCGACCACTCTTCCTAAATTTTCTTTTGTGACTGTTCAGGTCACCTCACATATTCGCTGTCCTTCTTCGTCATTAATATTCCGTGCGGTGTTACAGAACTCACGTAACTTCTCGTGTACCAGAGAATAGGTATGAATACATCAGAGCATCATCGATAAATGGCATACTCTGCGAAGCACAGATGAACTACCAGGGGGTTATTTTCCTATCCAGGCAATGACTGAGAAAGGAGACGAGTGATAAAATAGAAGGTATTCTTGGAGGGAGAATGCACCACAGTACCTTTTTAACACAAAAGTATGTGTTCCCGGAGACACAATGCTGAGTGTCATGGCGGCGGAAATCCGGGTTCTCTACGTGGATGATGAACCGGGTCTTCTTGAGATCGGCAAACTGTTCCTTGAGAGGGAGAGAGGATTTGTTGTTGATACGCTTACGTCCGCCAGGGTGGCACTGGAGCAGTTGAACTCGGAGCGGTATGACGTCATCATCTCCGATTACCAGATGCCAGAGATGAATGGCATTCAGTTCCTTGTTGAGGTGCGGAGACGCTTTGAACAGATCCCATTCATTCTGTTTACCGGTAAGGGCAGGGAAGAAGTGGTCATCCAGGCGATAAACTGTGGAGGAGACTTCTATATCCAGAAAGGTGGCGAACCGGGCGCACAGTATGCCGAACTCGCTAACAAGATCAAGCAGGCAACATCCCGGAAGAAGTCAGTTGATTCGTTTCGGGAGAACGAGGATGATTATCGGTATTTGATAGAACACTCAAATGAATCAATCGTCGTGGTACAGGACGATATGCTACGGCAGGTCAATCATCGAATAGTTGAACGAACTGGGTATTCAGAACAGGAACTTCTCTCCATCCCATTTTTCGCGCTCATTCACCCAGATGACCGTGCTATGACGGTGGAACGATTCCATAAGCGAATGATGGGTGAAGAGACTCCCTCCAAGTATTCATTCCGACTGACCGGAAAGGATGGGAGCACTATCTGGAATGAGATCAGCGCTGTTACTATCACCTGGGAAGGGCGTCCCGCCACGATGAATTTCCTGATTGATATCACCGGGCGCAAGCAGACTGAGGAGGCACTGCGCAATAGTGAAGTCCGTCTGCATACGCTGGTGGATACCATCCCGGACCTGATCTGGCTGAAAGATACGAAAGGGGCATATCTCTCTTGCAACCCCATGTTCGAGCGTTTTTTCGGTGCAAACGAATCTGAGATCGTGGGAAAAACTGATTACGACTTTTTAGATCGGAAACTGGCTGATTCCTTCCATGAACAGGATCTGAAGGCCATGGTGTCGGGCAGACCCATCCGCAATGAAGATTGGATCACATTCGCAGACGAAGGTCATTGTGCCCTGATGGATACCATTAAAACACCAATGTACAATGATCAGGGAGCGCTCATTGGTGTACTGAGTATCGGACGGGACATCTCCGAACGCAAACGGGCGGAAGATGCGATCGAACTCGCCAATAAAAAATTGAACCTGATGAATAATATCACCAGACATGACATTCTCAACACCATTACCGGGTTACTTGGTTGTGTAGATATGGCAAATGTCACCGATTCTGAAGATGAACGCAGGCAGTTGTTCCAGGATATTAAAAATCTTACAAAAAGTATCCAGCGGCAGATTGCGTTTACCAAGGAGTACCAGGAGGTGGGCGTCAACCTGCCGGCATGGCAGAATGTCGAAGACCTGCTGCAACGAATACTGATAAACTTCAAACAATCGGGGAAACAATTTATCATAGACCTGGAAAGTGTTGAAATATATGCAGACCCATTGCTGGAGAAGGTGTTCCATAATCTCGTGGACAACGCAATCAGGTATGGTAAAAACCTCACCACGATAAAATTCTTCCTTGTTAAATCCAATAACGGGCTGTCACTCATCTGCGAAGATGACGGCCCGGGTATTCCTGACGATATCAAGTGTTATATTTTCGAGCATGGCGTTGGAAATAATTCCGGCATGGGACTTTTTCTCAGCCGGGAGATCCTCGGCATAACGAATATAGGGTTCTGGGAGGATGGCATTTATGGGAAAGGAGCCAGATTCGAAATGTTCATCCCACACGGAACATACAGGTTTATCGCATGAGACTCATAAATTTTCCTTCATTTTTCATTCTTCCGCTCTTGCTTTCTTTAGGCTAAACCGGTTGTAAGACAAAGAAGTATGACCGGATGATCGATTCCCTTGACCATCAGGTCCTGATAATAGTCCACCGATCAGAGGAGAAGACCCGCCGGCATCCCGGAATTATATAAGACGCCCCCACGGACAGGGTAGGTGTAGCAACCTCCCAGGGGAGGTCTCAAAGAAGGAAACCCGAATCACGAAGAAAAGGCAGGTCCTGCCGATCTTCTGGTGATCGAGCATTCATCGAGAACAGAACGGTACAAAGAAGTGTAAAGAAGGCGTTCACCTATGACAAAAAAACGGATATTTTCCGCGTCCATCCTGCTGATGCTCCTCATTGCAGCACTGGTCGGGTCAGCCGCGGCAACAGACACGACATCCCCGGTTAAGACCACCGGGGTTGCCGACACCACGATAGCTCCGAGTAACAGTTCCATGGCTCCCTCAGGGACGCCGCCAGGAGCCCCGCCAGACAACATCTCCGGCACCCCTCCAGGAAACCCACCCGGCAGCACCGGAGACGGCATGATGGGTCAACCTGGCGGAAGCACCGGCACAGCCGACTATACCCTCAGTGGAGCCTTCACCGTCGATAACCAGACGATCGCAGAATCGAACGGAACCTACACCGCCAGCACGACCAACCAGTCTGCGATCTATGTCACCAACAACGGAAACCTGACCCTGACCAACGCCACGATCCTGACCTCCGGCAACACGTCATCGTCCGATGCCAGCAGTTTCTATGGCCTCAACGGGGCTGTCCTGGCTAACAACGGCAGCACAGTTACGATCACCGGCGGGAACATCACCACGACCGGGTCGGGTGCGAACGGCGCCATCCCGACAGGAAACGGAACCACGATCAACCTCTTCGGGATCAATATCACGGCATCCGGTGACGGCGGCCACGGTGTGATGGCCACCCTCGGTGCGGCCCTGAACCTCGTCGACGTGAACATCTCGACCACGGGATCGCACGGAGCACCCCTCGCCACCGACCGGGGGAGTGGAACGGTGAACGTGACCAGGGGAACGATCAACTCCTCAGGGACCGACTCTCCAGGTATCTACTCCACCGGTGTTATCAATGTGACTGACGCGACGATCATCTCGAACGGCACGGAAGCCGGCGTCATCGAAGGGTTCAACTCCATCAATCTGAAGAACACCACTCTCTCGGGCGGCGTTGAGAAGACCGGCGGCATCATGGTCTACCAGAGTGCCTCGGGCGATGCGGCGACCGGAACCGGGAATGTTACGATCAACGGCGGTACCTACACCGCAACCGCAGGACCGGCCTTCTATGTCACCAACACCGACGCGAACATCAACCTGACCGGGGTGAACGTCACCGCTGCATCAGGCACGCTCGTCAAGGCGGCAGGCGGATCCCAGTGGGGAACGAACGGAACGAACGGCGGGATCGTCAACTTCACCGCAGACGGTGAGACCCTGAACGGCTCCCTGGTCGCAGACAACATCAGCTCGATCGCAGCCACCCTGACGAATGGATCGACCCTGAACGGCGCCATCACCAATGCATCCCTGACCCTCAATTCGACCAGCACCTGGTCGGTGACCGGCAACTCGACCCTGACCGCCCTGACTGATTCCAGCGGGATCTCGGGCAACGTCATAACCAACATCATCGGAAACGGGTTCACCGTCACTTATGACAAGAACCTCACCCAGAACAGCACCCTCGACGGAAAGACCTACACCCTGACCAATGGAGGAAACCTGACACCAGCGTGAGCACACCACACCACTGCCACTCTTCCAGAAATTTCATTTTTCTATCATCGGGAGGATGTAAACATCTTCCCACCTCCTGATCACAGTCCATAACCGTCCATTCTGGTGAAGACCCGATACAAGCCCGATGGGATGAAGTTCGTGATGACGTTCCCCCACGGTGGACTCGATCCAGTCTTCACATTCCCGTCATTCATACTCACGCCGGGTCGATGGTGACACCACAGACGGGCAACGGCCCGGTGACAGGAACGAGCCTCTGCTGGGAGCTCGGGTCGCGGATCACATCACCGGCGATACCCCCAAGAAGGGACCGAACAACATGGTGATCTCCACGATGACCGGCTGAGTGGGTCAGGTCTCCCTCTCTCTGTTCTGTTCGTCGATCAACTTCCCGCAATGCGGGCAGATAACGGGATGCTGAGTTTTCCTCTGTATCTCTTCCATAAATCCAGAGGCGAAGATACCGGCCGGAAGACCGAAGAGCGCGATTCCGAGGACCGCGATGCACCCTGAGAGGAGTTTGCCGAGTGGAGTTATCGGGGTGACATCACCATATCCGATCGTGGTGAGGGTCGCCATCGCCCACCACATGGTTCCGATGATACTCGGGAATTTGTCGGGCTGAACATCGTGCTCGACCGAGTACATCAGGCTCGAGGAGATGATGAGCAGGACCAGGGCGACAGCGACAGTGACGAGAAGTTCAGCCTGTTTGTTTCGAAAGACCCGGATAAAGATATCAAAGGCCTGTGAATACCGCCCTGTCTTGAAAAGACGGAGGACACGGAGCAGGCGGAAGAGACGTAGCGTCCGAAGGTCCACCGGTAAGAAAAACGGCACGTAGAAGGGAAGGACGGCGAGCACATCGATGAGAGCGAACGGTGTGACCATGAACCGAAGCCGTCCCCGGACGGGCTCGCGATAGCGCAGATCGACGGTGATGCTCCACAACCGGAGAAGATATTCGATGGTGAAGATACCAACCGAGAACACCTCAAAGACGTTAAAAAAGGTCGCGTACTCCGTGCCGATCCCGGGTTCGGTCTGGAGGATCACCGCAATGACATTGGTGATAATGAGAATAATCAGACCGATAGTGACAATCTTCTCGACGAGGCCGCACTCGGGATCGTAATCAAGGATGTCGTAGACAGACTCCTTCAAGGTAGGCATTATTGCTGTAACAATTGCAAAAACGACCCGATAATTATTACGGGTTTTTTAGGTAAACATGAATCCTGACTGCACCATCACAGACGAGGATACTGACTAAATTTCAATTTCTATCGACGGACTCATACTTGCTGCACCAAGTCGGAGTGAAAACCTTGACGATAATTCAGTGTCAGCACCTTCAGCCGGCACGGTTACGATCACAACCCCGGACCTGACCGGTGAAAAGGCGACGATCACGAACAGCGGTTCGCTCAAGGCGGATATCGCCAGCTGTTCGCAGGGTTTTCATCTCTTCTCTCTGATCGACAGAGTCCCCCTGGGGTGCATCGTTCTATCCTATGAGGCCGCTGAAATACCCCCTCTCATGATGGATAGCCCCATCGGATTCTGGAAAACCATTTCCCCCACAAATCCAAACGAAACAATATGTTTGAACGTATTTCGCGCAGTATTGAACTCGTAAAAATGAGCTGGCGTATCCTGATGGAGGACAAGAAACTCCTCGTATTTCCGATATTGTCAGGGATCGTCATGCTGATTGTGATCGCCACGTTTATTCTGCCGCTGATCTTCTCGAAAGGCGCATTCTCGCTGGAGACCAATTCGATCACCGGGATCATCCTCCTGTTCCTCTTCTACCTCGTCAGTTACTTTGTGGTGATCTTCTTCAATGTCGGCCTGATCAGTTGCGTCTACGCAAAACTGCAGGGGAATGCGATGACCGTCGGGGGAGGACTTGCTGCAGCCGGCAAGCACCTCGGCTCCATCCTCGCCTGGGCGATCATCGCCGCCACGGTGGGTCTGATCCTTCGCCTGATCGAAGACCGTGAAGGTACCATCGGGCAGATCGTCGGAGGACTGGTCGGCGGGGTCTGGAGCCTCATCACCATGTTCGTCGTCCCGGTGCTGGTCTTTGAGGACAGAGGCGTATTCGATGCAATGAAGGGATCGCTCGGGTTGTTCAAGAAGACCTGGGGCGAGAGCGCAGTCGGCAGCCTCTCCATCGGGCTCGTCTTCGTTGCCATCGGTATTATCGGGTTCTTACTGATGCTCGCCACTCTGCTGCTGAACGATATCCTCGTCTTCTTTGCAGCAGTCGCCATCTATGTCGTGCTCATAGCAATCCTCGCCATCCTTGCCTCGGCGATGCAGGGAATCTTTGTGGTGGCATTGTATATCTATGCAAAGACCGGTCAGGTGCCACCCGTCTTCAACCGTGACCTGGTGGAAGGGGCATTCACTCCCAGATCTCAGAAGTTCGGGGGAACTATCTGAACTCTTTTTTTCAATTTTATCCTTCCGAATGCAGGAGAATCAGTTTTTTTCGTCCTCCATACCTATCGCCGGTTGAACGTTGACCTATGAAAGAGCGAAGCATTCGTACATGTTCTCAGGGACCATGGTACCAGAAATTGGCGATAGAACTGATTGGACCGGGAAGATGAATGGAAAAAGAGCGACCGAGTTGATGCGGTGCGAACAGACGTAACAATGAATGAGAAGAGATGAACCTGACGTGGATATGAAAGAATGAGAGGGGATTACCCGAACAGGGCACCGAGCCCTGCCATTCCGCTCTCTTCCTCTTCCTTCTTGTCCTCTTCCGGCTCCTCTTCTGCGGCTGCAGGTGCTGCGCCGGCTGCTGCCGGTGCGGCTGCAACAGCGACTGGAGCTGCGGCTGCCTTGGAGATGGCATCCTCGATGTCGACACCCTCGAGCGAGGCGACCAGCGCCTTGATCCGGGACTCGTCGGCAGCGATGCCGGCGGCAGTCAGGACTGCCTTTACGTTCTCTTCACTTACGTCCTTGCCTGCCTTGTGAAGCAGGAGTGCAGCATAGATATATTCCATTTCAGTTCACCCTTTAATCTCAATATTTCAATTTTCACCGATGGCGCCCTTCACGGCTGCCATCTCTCTGTACGCTTTTCCGATGATCGCATCGATCAGATCCTGCTCATAGACCGGTGCTTCGATACCAAGGCTCCGTGCCTCTCTGGCCGCCTTGGTGACGATTGCACCGATCGTATCAGCAGTCGGGAACGCCGCGTTCACTGACAGGTTGAATGCCTCAGTGGCTGCCTGTGCGATCTGACCCATGAAGACCGACTCATCGATGTTCAGCGTCGACGGCTCGAAGATAGACCCCTGATAGAAGGCGGCCTGTAACATCAGGCCAACATCCACCGGCTTGATGTCGAGCTTGGCGAGCACCGTCGCGAGCTTGGCATTGATGACCCCGCCCGCCTTGACGACGGTCTTGGTCTCCTTGATCTTGACCTTGCCTGCCTCGATCGCTGCCGGGATCCCTGCCTGCTGCAGTTCTCCGACGATGGGGCCTGGCTTGAACGAGGTCGGTCCCTTGGGGACCACGATGTCCTCAGGTGCAATCTGTCCGGCCTTGGCAGCCATCTTGGTCTGCGTCTTGGCCAGCAGTTTGTAGAGCTTGAAGGGGTTCTCGTTGGTAAAGATCATCGCACTGTTGCCAGAGATATAATCCTTGATTGCCTCGAGATCCCCACCGATCTCAGCCAGTGCATGGAGCACCAGCGTGTTCCGGGTCATCTTGATCGTCGCAATTCCACGCAGATTCCTTCGGATCTGCTGGAGCTGCGTCGCCGGGATGCCGTGCATGTCGACCAGACCCACAAGGGTGAACTGCCCGATATGCTTCTTGACATCCTCGACCTCTTCCCGCTTCCATTCTGGAAGGTGGTGCGTGTACAGTGACACTTCAGACCACCCTCACGGCTGGACCCATTGAGGTCTTGACATAGACAGATCTGACATTCAACGAACCCTGCTCGAGCACGGATTCGATCCTCTTCAGGACCGCATCGATGTTCTCGGCGATCTGCTCGTTGTTCATCTCTGTTGAGCCGACCTTCGCATGGAAGACCTTCTTGTCCTTTGTCCGAATCTTCACAGAGTTTCTGAGCCGCTCGACGATCGGGCGGATATCAGTCCCCTGTGGGATCGGCATAGGCATCCTTCCGCGGGGACCGAGCCTTGGGCCCAGCCACCGCCCCACAAGCGGCATCACCGCGGTCTCTGCAAGGAAGAACCGGTACTGATTCGCGATCTTTCGCGCCTCTCTGGGTTCCCCGCCGAGACGTTCAATCTCTTCAGGACCCATGATCAGGTCAGCACCTGCTTCCTTGGCCTGGGTGGTGATCTCACCCTTACCCAGCACCGCGATCTCGATTTTTCTGCCTGTACCCTGTGGAAGAAGGATTGTCTCATCGATACGATTTTTCGGCTGCGCCATATCGATATTCTTGAGATTGATGGTGATATCTACACCCTCAGAGAACTTCCGTTCTGGCGCCTTCTCAATTGCCGCGGTAACCGCTTCAATTATTTTTGCCCTTTCAACCATCTGATACCTCCATAGTTCGCGACCCCATGCCGGGATCTCCTATGGGTTGTTATACACATCTATGCCTCAAGGACGCTGTCGTACTGCCCCGCGCTGATCGCGGCAAGAATCTCTTTTGGTTTCTTGCCGTCGACGGTGACGCCAACACTCACACAGGTGCCGATGACCTCTTTTACAGCGGTCTTCAGCTCATATGAGAGCATGTCATCCAGCTTCATGCGGGCGATGCGCACAGCGGCCTCAATAGGCAGGTCTCCAACGATTATGGAGTTGGGCTCCGCAGATCCCTTCTCGATACCAACTTCTTTCATGACAAGCGCGGTGGTCGGGGGAATCCCGACTGAGATGGTGACATTCTTTTTGTCGTCCACCTCGATCTTCACCGGCACCTGCATGCCATTGAACTCAGCCGTCTTCTTGTTGATGTCGTCGACGACTGCCTTCACGTTGATTCCGAGAGGTCCCAATGCAGGACCAATTGGGGGTCCTGCGGTTGCCCTTCCGCCTGGTACCAATACCTCGACCGTTTCTGCCATAGTATCACCATGCTGTCCCTGAAAGGGTACAAAGCTTGGGTTTACTAGGGTTGATGGTATGGGGACTTAAAGCTATCAATGAAAAGAGGATAGGAGTGGAACGGTCATTACCGATCTTCACCCCGATCGATCACGCGGACATTATCTCCGCGGACCGTGATCGGGATTGGAACCATACTCTCGTACAGCTCGACCGTGATCTCTTCTTTACCTGAATCAACCCGTTTAACGATGGCCTTCTCACCCTTGAACGGCCCTGCAATCAGCTCGATGATCGTCCCTTCAACGATACCGCTGACCACCGGTTTGGGCACGAGAAAGTGAGCGACCTCGGCAAGAGCAGTCTCACCGCGCAGAATGGCACGGGCATGGGGAACCCGCTCGATCAACTGCTCCATCCGGTTCAGTTTCTCAGGGGTCTCGACCAGCACATACCCCTGCAGTTCCTTCGGGGCCATGACCGAATAGACCTTGATATCGGTCTGATCCACCGCCTTCTTGATATTATCGGCGACAGTCCGCTCCTGCTTGGAGGTGGTCTTGATCGCAAAGTAATGGAGCGTCGTCTCCTCTTCAGCACCTTCAGACTCGGTCACTGTGGCAACACCAGCATCAATTCGTAGATGATAAACCCGATCAGTCCAATAATCACGACACCCGCTGCCGCGACGATGGCGATCTTAATGAACTCCTCACGCGAGGGGGTTCTGGCGAGTTTGAGCACACGCCAGTACTTTCTGAAGAGCTCCTCGTTGATATTGAGGGCCTTGATATTGACATCCTTGATATTCAGATCCATAGAGACTCACTTTAAGAAATCGATATCGAACTGCCTGTTCATCGCAGGTGACTTCTTCTCACTTCTACCGTAGATCTGGGCCGACTGAACACCGGTCACAACCAGCATCGTACGCATCTTGTGTTCCATGTCAGGGTCGACCTGGGCCCCCCAGATGATCCGCGCAGACGGGTCGATCCGGTTGTAGACCTCCTGCACGACCCCTTCTGCCTCCTCCATCGTCATATCCGGGCCACCGACCACATTGACCAGGGCCGCCGTCGCACCGGATATCTCAACATCCAGCAGGGGGGAGCGGAGCGCCTTCTTCACTGAATCGATCGCCTTGTCCTCGGAATCACTCTCGCCCATCCCGATCATGGCCACGCCTCCGCGCTCCATGACGGTCCGAACATCGGCAAAGTCCAGATTCACGAGCCCGGGCATCGTGATCAGTTCAGTGATACCCTTGACCGCCCGCATCAGCACCTCGTCTGATACCTTGAAGGCGGCATAGAGGGGAAGACGGGGAACTACCTCAAGCAGCCTGTCGTTCGGAACCACGATCACCGTATCGGCAACATCGCGGAGCCGCTCAAGCCCGGCCTCTGCATTCTCCATCCTGATCGCACCCTCTGCAACGAACGGAAGGGTGACGACAGCGATCGTCAGTGCACCCTCCTCATGGGCGGCCTTGGCAACCACCGGTGCAGAGCCGGTCCCGGTGCCTCCACCGAGCCCGGCCGTGATAAAGACCATATCGCAGCCCACGACAGCACGCCTGATGTCCTCCTCGGTCTCAAGCGCCGCTTCCTCACCGATCTGCGGGAGGGAGCCGGCCCCGAGCCCACGGGTTCGCTGCCTGCCGATCAGAATCCGGGAATCCGCCTGGATCCTGCTCAGGTGCTGGGCATCGGTGTTAATTGCGATCAGCCGTGCACCATGGATACCCTCCTCCATCATACGGGTGATCGTGTTCGATCCCCCGCCACCACAGCCGATCACTGCGACCTCGGTCTTGAGGTCGCGCAGAACCTCCTCAAGATCTTCATTATTCTGAGAGTATTCCGTCGTAATGTCGTTATCTCTCACTCTAGAAAGCGCCTCTTCAACAATTGATCTCATGTATACCTCTCCAACCCCCGCAGATGTATCGCTGTGACCGTACACGACCGGACCATTTCAGGCTTGATCACCTGATCACCGACCCTGACCGCCTGCCCGCCCTTCAGCATCCCAAACAGGGCCCCGGGTGGCACGCCCAAACTGGCTGCCAATCCGGGATCAAATCGTTCTTTTTTGATGATCAGCCGGTCACCGTCGATGACAGCATGCTGCTCTTCACGTATGGTTTTTACACACAGGGTTATTAAATCATGTATGATCTGAGATCTATACCGTTCATAGGTGATAATAATTGGTAAGAGAAGACCCCCTCTCCCAGTCAGACCGACCACCGGCATCCTGCCGATCGCGGTCATGACCCTCCCCTGATCTGCACTGATAGCCTGGGCGAGGAGATCGGCCGGGACGGTCGCGGTGACCGGCGTCCCCCCACCAGGCAGGGTGCCGATGACCAGATGTGCACCAGGCGCTGCATCCCCAGCTATCTGTCGGAGGGAACGGTACTCCTGCCAGGAGAGGGATCCAATCTGATGGAGTTCCTTCTCACCGAGCACCGGGAGATCGGTCTCCTCGAGGAGGGCATACAGATGATCGAGGGCGGGACGATCGATCGCCTTCCGGTCGATATAGACCGCCTCCGCTTCTGCGGCCGTAGCGATCTTTGCGAGCAGCGATCCGGTCAGTCCGCCGATCTCTCGTGAGTGGAGGATATGCCCGAAGGCCCCGCGGGTCTCCAGGGCCACCGCCGTCTCCCGGGGGGCATAGTGCGTCCCCCCAAACCCGATCAGGCTGATCGGATCGACCGGTGCGGCAGTCAGCACGGCCTCTGCCACCGCTGCCCCTGCCACCGGGTCTGACCATTCATGATCAGTGGAGCCAATCTCCACAAAGAACGAGGGTGTCGATAGGGTGGTCGGACCGTGATGTGTCACCTCGTACGAAGCCTGATAGCCATCCGGGACCAGCCGGACCAGGTTTTGAAGGACCGCCTGCATCCATCCAGGAGCGGCCGGGGCGAACGATCCCGCTTCACCCCCGAGCAGCGCCTCGCCCGGATTCCCGGTCGGATGGACTGTCAGCACGGGGACCGGCCGCCTGGAGGTGTGGCGCGAGAGAAAGATCAGCAGGTCACTGTTGAGGCCCGTATCGATCCGTTCCTGATGGATCAACCTCCCATCGATCTCCAGAAACTCCCAGTCTATCCCCTCCCGCTGGTACTCAGGATCGGCCAGCAGCACCTGAATCTGTTCTCGTATCGTCACTCCAGCCGGGTCCAGCCGCGAGTTGACCAGTGTTATCTTCATAATTCCTGTACTGTTGTGCGGTATCCCCCATCAGGTACACTGATGGTGAAGACGGCCCCTTCCCCAAAGGTCCCAGTCTCGGCGATGGTGATCCCAGTCAACTGCAGGATCTCGCGCGCAAGAAAGAGGCCGAAACCGGTGTGATGGCCAACCCCTTCCAGAAAGATCAGTTCCTTCTGATCCTCCGGAACCCCCTGGCCGTCGTCAGCGCAGAGGATCTGGCAGCCGGCATCAGTGACGGCGGCAGAGAACCGGATCCTGGTGATCGACCCTCCGTATCTAAGCGCATTGTCGATCAGGTTCGAGAAGATCTTCTCGAGCATCGGATCTGCGTAGACCTGCAGGTCGGCGTCCTCGATGGTGATCGCAACATCCCCCGATGTCCATCCTGTTCTGGCTCGGGCGAGGACGGTGCCGAGGTGCTGCCACTCAGGGGCGTTCACCCCGATCTCCTGATAATCCCTGGCGAACGCGATCTGCCTGCCGATCGCCTCTGCGGCGGTTCTCCCTTTTTTAAGGTGACTGATCTGCCCCGGATCGCCGACCGACTCCTCGACGAGGGTCAGGTAGCCAAGCAGGGAGGTCACCTGATTCTGGATGTCATGCCTGGTCACACGGGAGAGCAGGTTCAGTTTCCGGTTGGCCGTCTCAAGCGCCTCCTGTGACTGCTTCAGTTCAGAGATGTCGATCACCAGCCCCCGGTTGCCGACGATTCGACCATGCTGCACGATGGGCGTCGCATAGATCATCACCGGGAAGGTGGACCCGTCCTTCCGCCTGGCCAGCCAGTCATGTCGAGGGGTCCGGATCCCGTTAAGACTCCCACTCAGCACCGCGATAACCTCCTCCCGCTGTTCAGGAACCAACCAATCTACCACGCAGATTCCCTGGTTCACATCCTCGACAGTGAGACCGAACATCACCAGCGCCGCCCGATTGATAAAGGTCAAGATGAACCGGGTGTCCATCTCATAGACCCCCTGAGGGAGCCCTGCGGCAAACTCCTTGAAATCTGCAAGGTCGAGCTGCTGCCGGAACCCGGGGTCACAGAGCGGGGCGTTCAGAGCGACCATTGCCTCATTCAATCCGACCCGGGTGACCTTGGTCGATGAGAGCCAGAGCAGACCGGGGGTACCGTCACCCCGAATGACCGATACCTCGCGTGTACTGCCGTCGGTGCCGGCCAGCAACCGCTTGAGCTGGGTAGTATCGACGGTGAAGAGAAGACCTGCCCGCATGCCGGCGAGATGATCGCTGGTGTACCCGAGCAGGACAGCTGCAGCCCGGTTGGCCCGGGCGATCCTCCAGTTCAGGAGATCGACGATCAGCATCGCCGCTGGCGCCTGATCAAAGAGATAAAGCTCGGAGACTGAACCATCATCAATTGGCCCCCGGGACCGGGGACTGCGGCGACGATGGGTGTGAATAAACATACTGTACGTCCTGCCGGAAAAACGGCCAATACTATTTATTAATAATTTATCTTCAGCGATGATGAACCTTTCACCCTCGACCCTCCGTAAAACCTATGTTCCTGAACTGCCTGTACGATTGGTAGTATGGATGCAAACAAGATCGAAGAGATCCTCAAAGAGATGGGAATCACAACCGAGATCAGGTGTCCGGAGGCTTTTCGGATCGCCGAAGAGTACGGTATCAGCAGGGCGGACCTGGGGGCCTACTGCAACGAACACGGGGTGAAGATCAGAGGGTGCCAGCTGGGCTGTTTCTGATGCCAAAATTTCTGCAGGTGGTCAGCGTACAGGAGGCGGTGCAGACTATAACCTCGATCGCCAGGCCTGTTTCCACAGAGACTATCCCCCTGGAAGAGGCCGGAGGCCGGGTGCTCGCAGAGGATGTGACGGCTGACCTGGACATCCCGGGGTTCACCAGATCCGTGATGGATGGATACGCCGTCATCGCGGCGGAGACGAGCGGAGCGGGCGAAGCATTACCGACGATACTCCGGTGCACCGGCCGCGTGCTGATGGGGGAGGGAACCACCGCTCCGATCAGGCGCGGGGAGTGTGTCTATGTCCCGACCGGCGGGATGATCCCTCCAGGGGCCGATGCGATGGTGATGATCGAGTACACCGAGGAGCTCGGCGACCAGGTACTGGTTCAGAAGCCGGTGGCCCCAGGCGAGAACCTGATCCTGCAGGGGGAGGACTTCAAAGCAGGAGAACAGGTTCTCCCTGGCGGGACACGCCTCTCACCGCAGGATGTCGGTGCCCTGGCCGCGGTCGGTCGGACCCGGGTCGAGGTCTACAGAAGGCCCCTGATCGGGATCATCTCCACCGGCAACGAGGTGGTACCGGTCGGGACCACGCCTTCGGGAAGTCAGGTGCGGGACGTGAACAGTTATCTCTGCAGGACGGTCGCTGAGAGTTGTGGATGCAGGACACGATCGTACGGAATCGTCAGGGACGAGGAGGAGGCGCTCGCAGAGGTGCTGAACCGGGCAGCCGTCGAGACGGACGGGGTGCTGATCTCAGGAGGATCCTCCAAGGATGCCCGAGACCATGGCGCGACGGTCATCGCCAGGGCAGGATCGGTGCTGGTGCATGGGGTTGCCCTTGCTCCAGGAAAACCGACGATCATCGGGAAGGCCGGCGCCGTCCCGGTGATCGGCCTCCCCGGCCACCCGGCCTCGGCCTATGTAGTGCTGATGGTCCTCGGTATCCACCTCTTCGGCGGGCTTACCGGGGGAGGTCCCCGGCCGTCCAGGGTGGAGACAGCCGTGCTGAATGTGAACATCCCCTCCACCCGGGGGCGGGAGGACTATATCAGGGTCAGCCTCGACCGGGATGATGGGAAGAAAACCGTCGCCACTCCACTCTTCGGAAAGTCCGGGCTGCTGAACACGCTGGTCAGGTCCGACGGGCTGATCAGGATCCCGGCAGGGGCTGAAGGGATGGAGGCCGGCACACCGGTGGAGGTGCTGCTGTGGTGACCCGATACCTGCAGGTGGTCTCGCTGGCAGAGGCCCGCAGGGTTCTGGCGACCCTGATGCCGGCCACCAAAAAGACCGAGGTCGTTCCGCTCGAAGAGGCCGTCGGACGGGTGACGGCCGAGCCGATCATGGCCGCCTATTCGGTGCCGCAGATCCACCTTTCAGCGATGGACGGGATCGCAGTCAGGAGTGCCGATACTGTCAAAGCGAGCGAACAGCATCCGGTGACGCTCCCCGATGCTCTCAGGGTGAACACTGGCAACGTGGTCCCCCCGAGGTACGATGCCGTGATCATGATCGAGGACGTCTGGATCGAGGGCGAAACCTACACGATCAGAAAAGCGGCGGCGCCCTGGCAGCACATCCGCCCGGCCGGCGAGGAGATCAGCGAGACCGAGATGATCCTGCCGGCCGCACACCTGATCGTCCCGACCGACCTGGGGGCTCTGGCAGGCTATGGGGTGACCGGGATCGAGGTGCTCGAATTTCAGATCGGATTGATTCCGACGGGCAGTGAGGTGATCGAGCACGGACAGAGGCCAAAACCCGGCCAGGTGGTCGAAAGCAACTGCTTCTTTGCCGCCGCCTGGCTGCGATCGATGGAGGTCTCCACGCACCTGTACCCAATCACGATCGACGACCAGGATCTGATCCGGGAGGCGATCGTCCGCGGGGTTGGCGAGAACGACCTCCTGATCATCTCGGCCGGATCATCGGCCGGGACCAAGGACTTCACAGCCGAGGTGATTGGGGACCTGGGGGAGGTGCTGGTCCATGGGGTCGCCATCAAGCCGGGGAAGCCGGTGATCATCGGCAGTATTCAGGGAAAGCCGGTGATCGGTCTCCCGGGATACCCGCTCTCCGCGCTGACGGTGATGCGCGAACTGGTGATCCCTGCCCTGCAGGATTATGGGCTGCAACCGCCCGAGTACCCGGCGATCCAGGCCTCGCTCACCAGGACCGTGCAGAAGGAAGTCGGATCTGACGAGTTCGTGCTCGTCTCGGCAGGCGAGATCGATGGTCGGTGGGTGGCCGTCCCCCAGTCCCGGGGTGCGGGCGTCCAGATGAGCATGGTCCGCTCGAACGGTTATCTGCAGCTCGCCGCCGACCAGGAAGGGATCATGGCCGGCGACGAGGTTCGGGTGCAGCTGACTGTCTCCGAGGCCCTGGCTGAACGGGCGCTGCTGATCATCGGCAGCCACGACCCTGCGATCGACCACCTGGCCTCGCTGGTCAGCGGCGAGGGGGTGATCATCCACTCTACCCATGTCGGCTCGATGGGCGGCCTGTTGACCCTGCGGCAGCACCAGTGCCATGCCGCTCCGATGCACCTCCTGGCCCCGGACGGGACCTACAACATCCCCTACCTGCAGCAGTACCTGCCAGAGGACGACCTGGTCCTCCTCTGCGTGGCGGAGCGGGAGCAGGGGTTCGTCTCGACGACTGGCCTCTCGATCGAGGATATCGGGAAGTATACTTTTGTGAACCGTCAGCAGGGGTCAGGGACCAGGATGCTCCTCGACCACTACCTGCACGAACATCAGATCGATCCGGCCACGATCCGGGGCTACGATCATGAGGTGACCACCCATCTGGCGGTTGCAGTCGCCGTCAGGTCAGGCGAGGCCGATCTCGGCCTCTGCGTCTACAGTGCCGCCGCAGCCCTGGACCTGAAGTTCCAGCCCCTGGCCACCGAGCGGTACGAACTGGCCATCGAGAAGCGGATGCTCGACGATCCCCGTGTCCAGACCCTGATCCGGGCGGTCAGGTCACCGGCCTTCCTCTCGGTGCTCACCCGGATGGGGGGATATCGGACCGCGGAGACAGGCGTGCTGCGCGAAGTGCCCCGTCCACAGCCTCTTCCGGACCCTCGCATCTGATCACACAGGGCAGGTCCCAGGTCCGGTACCCGAACACCTCTTTTTTCGTCTTGGCCGCGATCGCGATCTCGCTGAGCGTGCCGTACGACCCCCCGATCGCCACCACGGCATCGGCCGACTGGACCAGCACCACGTTTCGTGCGTGTCCAAGACCGGTCCTGATCGCCACCGAGAGATACGGGTTTCCATCACCGGTGTCCGGGAGGATCCCGATCACCAGCCCTCCGCACCCGGCGGCGCCCCGGGATGCCGCTTCCATCACGCCCCCGCCCCCACCGCAGAGGAGGACGGCCCCGCCTGTAGCGATCGCCCGGCCGACACGGACGGCCGCCTCCTCCTCATCGTCACTGCACTGGGCTGCCCCAATCACTGCGATCTGCATACTATCCTGCTGTGATAGGAGGCCTGCAGGCAAAAAACTACTTTCACTCTCAGATACTACGTATCTTCATTCTATGGATCGTGAGAGAACATGGTGAAGGAAGTCACCGGGAGTTACAACCCCGCTGAACTCGAGGAGCGGGTGCAGGGATACTGGCATACACATGAGACCTTCCGGCAGGTGTTGCAGCGCCATGCCTGTGACCGGCCGTTCTTCTTCGTCGACGGTCCGCCGTACACCACTGGTCATATCCATCTCGGTACCGCCTGGAACAAGATCATCAAGGACAGCCTCCTCCGGTTCCACCGGATGACCGGCAGGAACGTGATCGCCCGGGCAGGTTACGACATGCACGGCCTCCCAATCGAGGTGCAGGTGGAGAAGAAACTCGGGTTCGTCTCCAAGAAGGATATCGAGCAGTTCGGGATCGAGCGGTTCATCGAGGAGTGCCGGAGCTTTGCAGAGACAAACCGGGACGTGATGAGCGCCCAGTTCAAGAAGCTCGGGATCTGGATGGACTTCGACAACCCGTACCAGACCCTGAAACCCTCGTACATCGAGGCGGCCTGGTGGGCCTTACAGCAGGCCGACAAGCGGGGGATGCTGGAGATCGGACACAGGGTCGTGAACTGGTGCCCTCGGTGCGGGACCGCCATAGCCGACGCAGAGGTGGAATACTGGGACGAGCACGACCCTTCAGTCTTTGTGAAGTTCCCGGTGACCGGAAAGGAGCATGAATACCTGGTGATCTGGACCACGACCCCCTGGACGCTCCCGGCCAACGTCGCCGTCGCCGTCCACCCGGAGATCATCTATGCCCGGGTCAGGGCCGTCAGGAACGGGGTCGAGGAGGTGCTCTGGATCGCCGAGGATCTGGTGAAACCGGTGTTGAAGAAGGGGCGATACCAGGACTTCTCGATCATCTCCACGCAGAAAGGGACCGAACTGGTCGGGCTCACCTACACCTCGCCGCTGGTCGAGCAGGTGCCGGTGCAGGCGACGGTCGAACACCGGGTCGTGACCGCCGACTATGTCGCGCTTGAGAACACCGGGCTGGTCCATATCGCACCAGGCCACGGCTGGGACGATTACCTGGTCGGGGTGCGGGAAAAGCTCGCGATGCTCTGCCCGGTGGACGGTGCAGGCCAGTTCACCCCCGAAGCAGGAATCTTCGCCGGGCTCCCGGTCAGGGAGGCGAACGGACAGGTGCTCGAGGCGCTCGGGGATCACCTGCTCGCCGAGCAGGAGGTCGTCCACCGGTACGGCCACTGCTGGCGTTGCAAGACCCCGATCATCTTCAGGGCCACCGAACAGTGGTTTTTGAAGATCGTTCAGGTGAAGGAGCAGATGCTCGAGGAGATCAAGCAGGTCACCTGGTATCCCGACTGGGCAGGAAGTGCACGGTTCGCAGACTGGGTTGGGGAGGCCCGCGACTGGTGTATCTCCCGGCAGCGGTACTGGGGGATCCCTATCCCGGTCTGGCAGTGCAATTCCTGTAGAAAGCGGCGGGTTATCGGCACGATCCATGAACTCGAGGAGGCCGGCGGCGTCCCGGTGCCGAACCCACACCGCCCGTACGTGGACCAGATCACGATCCCCTGTGAATGCGGGGGAGCGATGCACCGGGTCAAGGACATCTTCGATGTCTGGTTCGACTCGGCGGTGGCATCCTGGGCCACTCTGGACTTCCCTGCCGAGCATGATCAGTTCGACCGCCTCTGGCCGGCCGACCTGATCATTGAGGGGCAGGACCAGACCCGCGGATGGTTCTACTCGCAGCTCGGGGCGTCGACCTGTGCGTTTGACAAGGCCCCGTACAAACGAGTGCTGATGCACGGGTTCGCCCTGGACGCGGACAGTAAAAAGATGAGCAAGAGCCTCGGCAACATGATCACCCCCGAGGAGGTCGTCGCGAAGTACGGGGTTGATGTACTCAGGTTCTATGTCCTTTCGGCCAACGCGCCCTGGGACGACCTGAAGTTCAACTGGGACGGGGTCAAGACGGTCCACCGGACGATCAATGTGCTCTGGAACGTCTACCGGTTCCCACTCACCTATATGAGCCTCGATGGGTTCGTTCCCGAATCTAATGAAGAGATATGGAACGGGGAGTATATCACCAGGCGATACGCAGCGATGCCATCAGAGGACCGCTGGATCATATCGACGGTCAACTCGCTGGCCGTGACGGTGACCCAGGCGATGAACGAATGCACGCTCCATCGGGCGACCAGGGCGATCCTCTCGTTCATCCTCGAGGACCTCTCCCGCTGGTATGTGCAGCTGGTCAGGCCCAGGATGTGGCTGGAAGGGGAGGATCAGGGTAAGCAGGACGCCTATGAGACGATGTATTACGTGATGCGGAAACTGCTGGTGCTGATCGCCCCGTTCGCCCCTCATATCGCCGAGACCTGTTACCAGAACCTGAAACAACAGGGGGATCCGGAGAGTGTCCATATGCTCGACTGGGAGAGTGGAGACCAGGGACTGATCGACAGGAACCTCGAGGAGGCGACGGCGATCATCAGGTCGTTCGATGACGGGGTCGCCAACGCCCGGCAGGCCGGCAAGCGGAAGCTCCGGTGGCCGGTGGCCGAGTGCGTGGTCGTGACGGAAAGTGAAACAGTCGCATCAGCCATCGAGGCGAACAACAAGATCTGCAGGTCCCGTGCGAACAGTCGGATCGTGGCGGTGGCCAGGGGTCGCTGGGATCGGATCGGCTGGCAGGCTGAACCGGTGATGAAGAAGATCGGCCCGACCTACGGCAGGAACGGACCGGTTGTCAAGGGATTGATCGAGCAGGCGGACGCGGCCTGGCTGAAGGGTGAGATGGACGCCGGCCGCAAGGTGGTGCTGACCGATGCCGCCGGAAACTCCTACACGATCACCGGCGCAGAGGTGACCTTCGCCGAACACCTGCCAGAGAATGTCTTCACTGCCCCGATGCAGGATGCAACCGTCTACGTGGACGTGACCCTCTCGCCAGAACTCGAAGGAGAGGGCTATGGACGGGAGGTGACCCGCCGGCTGCAGGAGATGCGCAGACAGGCCGGGCTGAAGGTCGAAGATCTGATCACCGCCGAGGTCGCCATCGCCGACCAGCAGGTCGTCGACCTGGTCCAGCCGTGGATCAGTCGGATCAGCGATGACGTCCGGGCGACGGCCCTGATGATCCATGACGGTCCTCTCGCTGAGCAGACCTGGCTGGCCTCCCAGACCTGGGAGGTCGAAGAGGTCACTATGACGATGGGCCTCTCAAAGGCCGAGAACTGAGGAGAGGAAAACCTCTCCCTCTGGTGACGAGAAGAGCGGCAGGTCGCGGTCGATGACGACCCGATGCCGAATGGTCGTCACCTTCTCTTTTTTGATCGGATTATAACCCGACACGGTCACGTCCGCAGTCCTGGCCATCAGCCCCCGCCGGTGCCAGGCCGGCGTCTCGGCGAGGTTCACCCCCCGCTCATGCATCAGGTCGTGCAGGGCCTTCCCCGGTAACCCCCGTAGCCGGGATGCCGCCTCCCGTGAGGAGAGTCCCTCACTGATCAGTGCATGCTGACAGTAGGCATTGATATGGTTCCGCCAGGCCTCCTGCTGCCGGTTGATCAGGTATTCCCGGGCCGAGGTCGGGGTCGCAAAGACCACGCGCGCATCGAAGGACAGCGGGGAGGTCACCCCGAGGGCCAGCGTAAGAGCGCTGGCTGCGTAGGAAGCGGCCACAGAATCGATCTTTTCGACCCTGCCACCGAACGGAAGACCCGTAAAATAGAGGCTGATCTCATCTGAGAAGGTATAGGCAAAACAGGGGGAGAGACCGCTGCTCCCGACCAGCGCCGAAGCTGTCGTCGCCATCGCCTCTGAGAAACGAAGGTCGAACGGCCGCTCAAGAGCGAGGTCTGCCGTCAGGCTGTGAAACGCCCGTCCGTCGAGCCGGACCCAGAGCGGGGGGATGGCGGCGAGGGTACTGAAGATCTCCCGGTTATCATTCATAGAACAATGCACAGATAAGTCGAAGATCTACTGATTGATACCTGTCTGGTTCACCCATCTGAAGGGAAGCAGACATGAGAAGAATCCACTGGATTCTTCGAAGAGTTAAACGCAGTTATTTCCCAAATAGACCGGTTTTGACCTATTTGAGTCTATAATCGGTCAGGGAAGGTACGTTCAACAGGAACGTCGTCTGTGATGAGTCCTGCCACCCGGCCCCGTTCATTTCGGTGTCTGTTTGAAGACCCCTGACATATGTCTGATCAGAATGATGTCACCGATGGAACGGATCATCCGGTACGGGATCTGAAGCCCCTTGTACCCCTTGATATCGACGATATCCAGGTTCAGATTGCCGAGGGCGAGCGCCTTGATCTTCTTTCCATCGAGATCGATCACCACATCATCAACATCCCCTACAAAAACAGCCTTATCGGTATATACGCTCAATCCTAGAACTTCGGTGACTTGGGTCTTCATCACTATCGGTTGAAGGTATATACTATAAAAGTAAAAAAGGTGATCCTTTCACATGGAAGGATCGCTCAAAATCGGACGTATTTTAGGAATTCCGATCTATCTTCACTTCACATTTCTGCTGGTTATCCCCCTCTTCGCCTGGATCATCGGCAGCCAGATCGAAACGACCGTCCAGCTCCTGGCCCAGATCTTCTCGGTCACGATCGATTCATCCCTGATCACGACGGGGCCGGCCCCGTACCTGCTCGGGGCCCTGATCGCCCTCGGTCTCTTTGCCGGGGTGCTGGTCCATGAAGTCGCCCACTCAGTGATCGCAAAGAAGCGGGGGATCCGGATCAACAACATCACCCTCTTCCTCTTCGGCGGAGTCTCATCGATGGAGGAGGGGACGCCCGACCCGAAGGTCGAACTCCCGATGGCCCTGGCCGGGCCACTCACCTCCCTCGGTCTCGGGATCCTCTCGATCGGGATCATCTACCTGATCCCGCTGATCGTCGAGTCGCCGGCGATCGCCGGGGTGCTGATCTTCCTCTTCGCTTACACCGGGCTGCTCAATGTGATCCTCTTCGCGTTCAACCTGCTGCCGGCCTTCCCCATGGACGGCGGCCGGGTACTGCGGGCCTTCCTTGCCCAGCGGATGCCGGCGACCAGGGCGACCAGGATCGCCAGCGAGGTCGGCAAAGGTTTTGCGGTCTTCTTCGGGATCTTCGGGTTTCTGGCATTCAACCCGATCCTGATCATCATCGCGTTCTTCATCTATATCGGAGCCAGCCAGGAGTCGTCAGCCGTCCGCTACACCTCCCTGCTGCAGGACCTGACCCTCGGGGCCGTGATGTCCACTGCAGTGATGACGGTCTCTCCACAGACCCCGGTCCTGGAGATGCTCGACCAGATGTATGCCACCAAGCATCTCGGGTTCCCGGTGGTCGACCGGGGGATCGTGGTCGGGATGATCACCCTCTCCGACCTGCACCGGGCCTCGCCGATCGACCGGGACGCCCTGCAGGTGCGGGACCTGATGACCAGGGAGGTGGTCTCACTGCCGCCACAGGCACCAGTGGCAGAGGCGCTCAGAGTGATGTCCGAGCGGAACATCGGGCGGATCCCGGTGCTGGAGAACACCGAACTGGTCGGGCTTGTAACCAGGACCGATATCATCAAAGTGATGCAGCTCCGTGAAGTCTGACCCGGGGCTCTGATTCTAAAAGAGGAGCAGGTGATCGATCGGGGTCGAGCCGGCCACCGCTGAGAAGGCGGCGAGGTCCCGAAACGGTCTCATCCCGGCGATCGATCGGGCCCGCTTCCTGCCGATCCCGGGGATCGAGACCAGCGCCGAAGCCGGCAACGTGTTCACCGGAACCGGGCAGGGCAGAACCGTCAGCGACCGCATCCCATGGCCGACCACCACCACGTCCAGCACAGTCCCGACCGGCAACGGCAGCGGGACGCCGGCGAGGATCGGATAGGTCCCCATCTGCCGCCCGAACGAGGGGGAGCCCGACTGCTCGATGATCAGGTTTGAGAGGATGGTTCCTAGTGGGAAGACCCCTTCGAGTATCGGCAGATCGATCGTCGTCCGGACCTCCTCCTTGAACTTTTTGAAGAGGGGCTGGTGGAGGCCGAGCGTGTTCTCGGCATAGGCCCTGGTCCCTTCGAACGGCATCAGCTGCCTGATGTTGATCCTCCGCACGAGCAGCCCCTCGTCGAGCACCTGCCGCAGAAACCGGCGGTCCAGGTCGAAGGTCGCGGCCGTCTCCCCGGCCAGACCGAAGACGAAGTTCAGTCCAGGGAGCAGTTCCGGGATCCCCTGGTTCCTGACCGCTCCGAGAGCGTTTACAATCCTGATCGCCTCCAGCACCTCCTCAGGCGCTGCCTTGAGGTTGTTGGCCCTGACCACCGCCGGATCGGCCGTCTCCATCCCGAACGCGGCCACGTCCCCGGGGGTGTGACGGCTGATGATCGCTGCCAGAGCCGCGGCCGACGCCTCCGGGTGACGGGCGATGGTCCCTGGGTTCATATTGTCGATATGGAGGGTGGCCAGGTCGGGGGCCGCCTCCCGAATCGCAGAGAAGAGGGCCTCGATCGCCGCGGGATCCGGCTCAGGGTACTCCCCGCTACCGCTCTGATAGGCCAGCAGGTCGGGCTGCCTGCCGAGCCGGAAGTGGCGGGCGCCGGCCTTCGCGAGGGCCGCAACCTCTGCCTGCACCCCGGCGACGGACCGGTACTGGGGGGGCCCGTAGAACGGCTCGGTACAGAACGAGCACCCGCCGGTCACCTGCCGAGCACACCCCCTGGCCGTCTCGAGTTCGCAGACCAGGTTTGGGAACGACGGGTGCTGGGGGATGATGCCAGCCCCTGCAGCAGCCCATCGATCATAATCCAGGTAATGCATCGTCCCGTCGGGGGTCAGCCCCTGCAGATGGGCATCAAGCGCGGCTGAGGGCGATCCCGGCAGCAGGGTATCGAACCCCCTGACCGTGGCCTTCACGGCCCGCTCCCCTCCCTGCCCGGAGAACCCGAACCCGATCGGTCCGGCGATCACCTTCTCGGCCGCACCGGTCATCGCCCCGATCTGCTGAATCTCGTTCAGGGTCGCCGGCGTTCCGCCCAGGTACTTCCCGGGCACCGTCACTCCCGCGATCATCACGAGCAGATCGGCGCTGGTCAGGACCCTGGCCATGGCCGGGTCGGTCCGGAGCTGGTCGATCGTCAGGTACCGGACCTGGTAGCCGTGCTGAGAGAGCACCCCTGCAGCGGCCCTGACATCGGGAGAGAGGTACGGCGGTACACCTAGACAGGCCGGCTCGTCCACGTACCCGTCCAGCAGCACGGCCTTTGAGGTCATGATCAGAGGTTGTACCCAAGGATGGCGAGCAGCCTGCGTGCCCAGAAGAGTTTCCCCCGCTTGACCGGGTCGACGGAGGGATCGTCGAGGTCGAACCCGAGGATCCGGATGCTCGTCGCCCCGAGTGCATCGGCGGTGAAGACCGCCCGGTCGCCGTCGCTGAATCCTCCGAAGTTGTGGACCGCGGCGAAGGGCGTCGCCTGGGTAGTGGTCACCATAGGCCCTCTGAACCGGGGAACCCAGTGGGAGAGGAGCGGCATGTTGTCGCCATGCGCATGGACGACCATCACGGTCCCCTCCTCGTTCATCGAGAGGAAACAGTCGGTCGCACCGTCCAGGTCGGTGAAGACCGCGTCAGGCCGGATTCCATGCGTGTACAGCACCTCGGCGGCGGCATCGGCGGCAAGGATCGTCCCCTCCACCTGATCGATCTGATCGAGCAGGCACGGGGCGTTCCCACAGACGGTGACGGTCCGCCCCAGGATCAGTTTTTTTAAGTCAGGGAGGGCGTCGACGGCGACCAGCGAGGCGAGCAGTCGGGCGGCCTCTTCGTCCTCTTCGCGTGAAAATGAAAAATAGTCCAGGATCTCCAGGTACAGGGGTTCCCAGTCCCTAAAGATCATTTCTCCCCTCTTGCTTCTCCAGCCCGACAATGTTCTCGAACCTCTTCAGGATCGGATCGATGATCAACGCCAGGAGCGCCTCCTTGTTCTCGACCATCGCAAAGTAGGTGAGCGGAATGACAGCTGCGGCCATGTTCGGATGCCCGCCGGCATCCCCGATCTCACCGAACGCCTCGCTGATCACGTTTCCTAGGTTGATCCGGACATCCCGGCTCCGCGCTGATACGAGGATACCGGTATCCCCGATACCGTAGATCAGCGCCGTGTTCACCCCTTCGAGGTTGATCAGATAGTCGGCGGCCTGGGGAAGGGCATCGCGGTTCCGGATATACCCGACATTGGAGAAGAGGTACCCGCTCCGGATCACCCGGTTCATGATCGCATTGCCGAGGATGTCCAGCGTCTCCTTGGAGAGAGACGGGGACATGATCCGGTCGAGCAGATCGGAATCGGTCAGGGGAAGGAGAAAAGCGACATAGTTGAGGTCCTGTGGAGTCACATTCCTACGGAAATCACGAGTATCGGCTCGGATCCCATAGAGCAGCCCGGTGGCGAGCTTCTTATCGATGGTGATATCCATCTCCTGCAGGTACTGGGTCATCATCGAGGCGGTGGCCCCCATACCTGGACGGATATCGATGAAGTCGGCATGTACCGATTCACTCTCCTCGGCCCGGTGGTGATCGATGATAATGTGCACGTGCGTCCCCTTGGGGAGACTGTTGTTGACCCCGGGGATGGACGAGTCGACCAGCGCCAGATACTTGCACTCCCGAAGCACCTCCGGGGTGAGCCGCTCCATCTTGATGTCGAGCAGGTTCACAAACGCCCGGTTCTCCTGATGACCGATGTTCCCCTCGTACAGGATCCGACAGGTCACCTTCTTATCGCTGGAGACCCGCGCGATCGCTGCGAGCGCCATCGCACTGGAGATCGCATCCGGGTCCGGATTGTTATGGGTGACGATCCCAAGCGTCCCCTCCCAGCCCACAAAGAGATGCTGCAACCGCTGTGCGATCCGCGTCGCATGGAGCCTGCGGATCTGGTGCACCGCCGCCTTGGCCACCACCTCCTGCGGGTAGAGGACGAACTCGGCGCCGGCGTTCTGAAGCACCCCGACCGAGGTCGGATCCATCGCCCGCGCAATGATCTCAGTGCCAGGATAGCGTGCCTTGATGGCCTGAACCGCCGCAAGGTTGGCATCTTTTTCGTTCGAGAGGACAAAGACCACGTCAGGGACCGGCAACCCGTCGAGCAGTCCCGGGCCCTTCAGATCCCGAACTTCAGCCTCATATTTCTGATCGAGCAGATCCTTGACCCTCTTCTCGTCCCTGTCGACGACCCTGATGCTGGAGGTCTCCTTGGCCAGTTCCTCAATCACATTGTAGCCAATACTCCCGCACCCGAGTATCATATACTGTACCTCACCCGGGTCGTCTCGCTGGTCAGGTTCAGGCATATGATGAGAGGTGGTATCTGTCAGGATATTAAGGTAGGGGAATCCGATAGGCTTATACCATTGGGTGATCAATCATAGTAGGTCAACTGGTGGGCTTGTAGCTTAGTTCGGTAGAGCGACGGACTCTTAATCCGTAGGCCAAGGGTTCAAATCCCTTCAGGCCCGCTATCATTTGATTGTCGATTCTTCTCATGTCATGCCCCCCGACGGTTACGTTTCTTCTGGTACAATGCGAAGGACGGCAGGTACTCCTCTGATGATCCATATCCGCTGAAAAAAGAGAGGGAGAGCCCGGTTGTCAACGGGCGCCGACATTCATTTTCCGATCTTCACCAGCATCTCCTCAAGCGAGGGGTAATGGGACTCAATCCGTTCCACCCGGCCGCCGGCAGCAGTGATCACTTCGGTCTGCCGATTCATAGCAGCGAGGTCGGTGGCAGCGGTCATATACCCAGCCCCCTCGACCACCGCCTCCCAGATCGGATCCAGACTGATCCCCGGCGGAAGCGAGAAGAAGAGGTGGTAGGTGAGCGAGCCGAACTGCTCGCGGAGTTCGTGCATCGAACCGAATGCGATGATCTCGCCCCGGCGGAGGATCATCACATGGTCGCAGAGCGCCTCCACCTGAAAGAGGTTGTGTGCAGACATCACGATCGTCTTCTGCTGGTCTCGGAGCGAACGAAGGTAGTCACTGATATACCGGGAGGTCATCGGATCGAGACCGGAGGTCGGCTCGTCATAGATCAGCAGATCGGGATCATGGATCAGGGAACGGGCGATCGCCACCTTCCGGCGCATCCCCTTGGAGAGCTCGCCGATCTTCTTTCCCTCGTCCTCAAGGGAGAGAGCAGTGAGGAGCGTCTTCTGTCGGGACCGGATCGTCGCAAGGTCGAGCCCGTAGAGCTCGCCGAAGAACCGGAGATAGTCGGGGACGGTCATCGTCTCATAGACCCGCGACTCCTCGGGGAGGTACCCGAGGCTGGCCTTCAGGGTGCCGGGGTCCCGGATCACGTCCACCCCGTTGATGGACAGTTCACCGGAGGTCGGCTTCACCAGACCGGCCATAATCTTTAAGAGCGTGGTCTTGCCGGCCCCGTTGTGCCCGATCACACCGAAGATCTCACCCTTCTGCAGTTCAAAACTGATCCCCTTCAGTGCCATGAACCCGTCATAGTCCTTGACCAGCGACCGGGCAGTTATCATACTTCGCTATTGCCCCAGACACCAGTTATATTTTATCATGGTGCATACCACCTCAATTAGAGAATAATCGGACCCTATCATGCACCTGCTCGCTCAGACCCTGACCATCGCCCGCTGGGAGGTGAAGCGATCGCTGACGATGATGAGAAGGGATGTGCTTCCCCTCTCAATCGTGCTCTTCATCCTGCTGATCGCCGTCACCGGGTTCGCCGCCCAGAACGGAATGCACCTGCAGGACAAACTGTACACGATCGGGGTCGACGACCCCGTGCTGGCCAGTGTCTTCGCCGGGGATACCCGGTTCACAGTTGCAACGCTGCCGACCGATACCGTGCTGACGGGCACCGGGGGGTACGACCTGGTCGTCACCCACGGGCAGGCGACCTCAGCCCCGACTCAGCGTGGCCGGGCTGCGCTGCTGACCCTGTCCCGGGATTACAGTCGGTACGTGAACGCAGTCTACACCAGTCAGCCGGACCTCTTCGCCGCATACCCGCTCTGGATCGACCTGCAGAATGTGAAGAGTGAACTCGACTTTGTCGCCACCCAGTCCGGGCAGCAGGTGGCTGCACCACCCCCCGCAGGTCAGCCGGTGCCTGAAGGGACCGTGGTGCAGGTCGCCACCCCGCCGGCAGCGATCGATATCGCCCCGGACCAGCTTCGGCAGCAGGTGGCCAGCAGTTCCGACCAGAACGATCAGGTGGCCAGGTACTCGAACATCCTCACATCGAAGGGAGTGCAGCAGGAGGCGAACGTCAAGATACCCTCGCAGATCTCCCCGCCCCTGCCGTTCGACTCGATCATCCTGATCTTCGTCTTCATCTTCCCGCTGTACTTCACCTCCCAGTTCTTCATGATGAGCATCATGAACGAACGGGTGGAGCGGCGGGGGGAACCGCTCCTCTCGACACCGATCCACCCGGTGGCGATCATCCTTGGCAAGGCGCTGCCCTACCTGCTCCTGATGTTCCTGGCGGCGACCGTGCTCCTGCTCATACTGCACGCCTCCCTCGTGATCCTGGCCGCCCTCTTCCCGGTGATCCTCTTCTTCCTGGCCAGCGCGATGATCATCGGGATGATCGCACGGAGTTACAAGGAACTCTCGTTCATCTCAATCTTCTTCTCGACGATCGCGACGTCATACCTCTTCTTCCCCTCGATCTTCGCAAACGTCCATGTCGTCTCGCTCATTTCGCCGCTGACGCTGATCGTCCTCTCGATGCAGGGGGATGGGTTCACGCTGGCAGACTACGGCTACTCGACGATCCTCTTCTACCTGACCAGCCTGGTCCTCTTCTACATCGGGGTCGTGAACTTCGGCGAGGAGCAGCTCTTCTCGCAGCACCGGTTGGTCCCGCGGGTCAGAGAGTTCATCGGAACCGCACTCTCAAAGAAACGGCCGTTCCTCTCGCTCTTCCTGCTGAACCTGCTCCTGATCCCGTTCGTCTTCATGGCGCAGATGATGACGCTCGTCCTCTTCTTCAACCTCCCGATGCCGTACTCGCTGGTGCTGTTGATCATCGCCGCGGCCTTCATCGAGGAACTGGTAAAATCGATCGGGCTCGTGGCGTTCCGGACCGTCCTCCCGGACCTCTTCACCTGGAGACGGCTCATCCCGGCCGCGGCTGTCACAGCCATCGGCTTCCTGGTCGGCGAGAAACTGCTGCTGCTGGTGACGCTGACCCAGATCACCGAGTCGGTCTTCGGGTCGGTCCTCTTCACCTCGCTGCAGGTGCTCTGGATGCCGTTTCTCCTCCACTTCGCAGGGGTGTTGATCGTCGGAGTATCGCTGAAGGTGGGTGGAAAACGTGGGTACATCCCCGGACTGGTGCTGGCGACCGCAGTCCATACCCTCTATAACCTGGTACTGATCATGGGGTGGTCACTGTGAAATTCCGGACGGTTTATATTATTTGCAAAAAGGAGATACAGAGCCTGTTGAACGAGCGGACGCTGATCCTTGCGATCATGCTCCAGGTCTTCATCGCTCTCTTCTCCTCATTCCTGATGGTCGGGCTCACCTCGATGTACGACCCTGCGGCGATCTCCCGGTACTCGCATGCCGAATACGGGATCGGCTACGCAGGGAACGATTCAACGCTCGCGTCGTACATCGACCAGGCAAAGGACCTCAAGGTCTACCCGATGGACCTCTCCACCGGCCTCGCAGCCCTCTCTGAGCGAAAACTCTCTGCAGTGGTCTATGTCCCCGATACCCGACCGGATGCGATCGATCCGATCAGGGTCACGCTGTACACCCAGCAGAACGATCTCCAATCGGCCGTCGTCAATGTCCGACTGAAGGACGCCTTCGTCGCCTACGAGAAGGAGCTCCGGCAGGTCCGGGCGGCCAGGATCACCGAGGTGCCGATCCCCCTCAAGTTCCCTGCCCAGACCGAAGGTACCGACTTCTTTGAGTTCGTCTACGGGCTGCTCATCCCCCTGCTGGTCTTCATGCCGGCGATCATCTCGTCGGCGATGATCATCGATCTGATCACTGAGGAGTACGAGCACCGAACCCTCGAGGTGCTGCTCACCGCCCCGGTCTCGTTCGCCGAGGTGATCTGGGGCAAGATCGCGGCCTGCCTGGTACTGGTTCCAATCCAGGCCGGCGCCTGGATGGTGTTGCTGCAGATGAACGGGATCGGGATCCTGCACGGACCAGAGATCCTCTTCCATGTCACGGCCGGGTCATTTCTGCTGGTGCTGCTCGGAGCGTTGACGGCCCTTCACTATCGGGAACGGACCTCAGCACAGTTCATCTTCTCGACGGCGCTGGTGATCGTGATGCTCGGGGCCCTGGCCTTCCCGCTGAACCCCCTGAACCTGATCGCACGGCTGAGCATCGGGGCGATTGGAGACGAGCACTGGATCATCCTGGCCGGTGTGCTAGCGGCGATCGTTCTCCTCTCGATGCTGACGACGAAGTACGCTGGGATCATCACCAGGCGGTTCATCGAGGGATGATCCCAGGAGGATCATAACCTTCCAGAACCACTATATACCTGTACGACCAGTTTCGCATATGGCAGAGAACTGGGAGAAGGCACAGCAGGAGTGCACCGCACTGGGGCACGAACTGATGTATCATGACTTTGATACCGATACCTTCGGCACCTGCAAAAAGGGTGGCGAACCCGGCCATTTCGTCCAGGGAAGGTTCGTCGAACACCGATGCATCTGTATGCCGGCGACGATGGATCCGCAGGTAGCCGCAGAGAAGGAGAAGGCATTTCTGACCGAAAACAAGGACTGGGCGTCCCAATCTGAAAAGACCGGGCAGTAAGATAATGACCCGGGAACATGATTGACCATCCGTCATCCTTTCCTCATCTCATGATGATCATCCAAATGCGTGCAGTCCATCTGGAATATCGTATCTCTGACAATCAGTAGTGGATAATCCTCCATTATCCCTGGAAAACCGGGATAGAAACCTATTTCCTTCTTCTTCATCCAGATATCATGACAATGGACTCCCTCCTGTATGTGGATGACGAGCCGACCCTGCTTGAGATCGGTACGATCTTCCTCGAACGGACAGGAGAATTTTCAGTTACCACTGCCACAGGGGTCGAGGAGGCACTGAGATCTCTGGAGAGCACTTCGTGTGATCTGGTCATCTCCGACTACCAGATGCCAGAGCGGGACGGTATCGAACTGCTACAGGAGATCCGGAGCAGGTATCCTGACCTCCCGTTCATCCTCTTCACCGGGCGGGGACGCGAGGAGGTGGCGATCAGGGCCTTTGACCTGGGGGCGGACTTCTACCTTCAGAAGGGAGGGGACCCCCTGGCCCAGTTCGCCGAACTCATCCAGAAGGTCCGCCAGGCTATCCGACGCCGGAGGGCCGAGGATGCCCTGAAGCGGCGGGAACAACAGCTGAACGCGATGGCCACCAACATCCCCGGCGTCGTCTACCGACTCTCGGTGAACCCTGACGGGACGATCAGTTTCAATTATATCAGTGAGCGAAGCCGGCAGATCCTCGGCCTTGAGAACGAACCCACCACCTTCTTTGACCAGCTCACTGAACAGATCGTGCAGGGGGACCAGGAACGGTTTATAAGTTCAGTTCGGCACGCCATCAGCACCAGAACCATCTGGGAGTTTGAAGGGCAGTATATCAAGCCCTCAGGGAAGAAGATCTGGATAAGTGCCGTCTCCAACCCATTGGTCGAGATGGGCCGGCTTGTCTTCGATGGCGTCATATTCAACAATACAGAGCGGAAGAGGGCCGAAGAAGCTCGTAGACTGTCAGAGGAGTATTACCGTGCTCTCTTTCAGTATACCGAGGCGGCGACGGTCATCATCGAAGAGGACGGCATCATCTCGCGGGCCAACGAAGCCTTTGCAGATCTCTGGGGTGAGCCTTCCCATGCGATAGAAGGAACCCTCAGGTGGACTGAGTTCATCGCCCTGGATGACCTGGAGCTTGTAAAGGATCTTCACCACCACCACCACCGCAGAGTCAGCCCCGATAAGATCCCTGCTAAATACGGGTTCCGGTTCGTCACCAGTCAGGGGAGCATCCGCAACGTTCTCATCCATTTCGGGAGCATCCCGGGCACCGGAAAGAGTGTCGTCTCTCTGCTCGACATCACCGAACAGAAGCTGGCACAGGAAGCACTCATCCTCGACGAGAAACGGCTCGAAGCACTGGTCCGGCTCAACGAACAGGAGACGGCCACGATCCATGAACTGGTAACCTTTGCGATGGATGAGGCGGTCCGTCTTACCAGGAGCACCATCGGCTATATCGCATTCTACGATGAGGACGAGCGGATCCTGACGATGTATGCATGGTCAAAGTCTGCGATGGAGGAGTGCAGAGTTGCAGAGCGACCGATCCGGTACCCGATCGATGAAACCGGCCTCTGGGGGGAGGCGGTCAGGCAGCGGTCTCCGGTCATCACCAACGATTACCAGGCAGAGAGCAGTCTGAAGAAGGGGCTGCCCAGGGGTCACGTTCCCCTGACCTGTCACATGAACGTACCGATCTTCGATGGGGATCGGATCGTGATCGTGGTCGGGGTCGGCAACAAACCATCTGACTACGATGACGCGGATGTCCGCCAGCTGACGCTGTTGATGGGTGGTATGTGGCGGATCATTCAACGAAAGAGGACAAGAGAAGCCCTGCGGCAGAGAAATAAGGAACTCCGTGCCCAGAATGAGATACTGGCCAAACACGATCGGGTACTCCGCGAGAGTGAGACCAGGTTCCGACAACTGGCCGAAGCGACAGTTGAAGGGATCGTCATCCACGAATCAGGCATCGTCAGAGACCTCAATGAACGGGCCTGCGAACTCTTCGGGTTCTCGCATGATGAGATGATCGGCAGAGACATGCTCACCCTGGTCGCCCCAGAGTTTGTTGAACTGATCCGGGAGAAGGTGGCTATCGCCTCGTACGAACCGTACGAGGCGCAGAGACTGCGCAGAGACGGCTCGAGGTTCTGGGCTGATATGCACACCCACCAGATCACCGTCGACGGCGAGATACTTAGGATCACCACATACTGGGATATCACCGGGCGCAAAGATGCCGAAGAGGTGATTCGTGCAGCACATCAGCACCTGGCCGCACAGGAGAAGGAACTCCGCACCCGGATCGAGATGCTCAGAGAGAACGAACTGCAGCTCCGATCCCTGATCGACGAGAGCCGCGATGGTCTCTTCATCCTCGATACTGCAGGGATCATCACCTTCGCCAACCGGACGCTCGCCCGCCTCTTTGGTCAGGTGGTGCCGGATGATATCATCGGACAGTCATTCCTCAGGTATATCGTCACCAGTGATCGGGAATGGGTCGGTGCATACATCAGAAGATTGATCGATGGTGGGACCTCCTCACAGGGGGAGGCACTCGGGATCGGAGTGCTGCGGATCGATGGCAGCCAGTGCACCGCGGAGGTGAACGCATCCCCGATCATCGAAGAAGGCAGGTCCACCAGGATACAGGGAAGTATCCGGTAGAGAATAAAACAGGGAGAAATGGCGATCTGAACTGATGTTCCCCGGGTCAGATGGTTCACAATATTTATTACCTTGAACCATCTGTAGAAGAATACCGATCCATATGCCCAAAAAAAATCCCACTCCAGATCTCCCTTTTCCCGGAAAATTGCGGGTCGGGCTCGGGGGCGAAGGGGTACTCAGGTCAACCGGCCGGCATGCAGCCGCCCGCACAGTGATCGAGGCCGCCTATAGAGAGGGGATCCGGTACTTCGACTCGGCCGTCGCCTATGCCGGGAGCCAGGAGTATTATGGTGAGTTCTGGCGGGATCATCAGCAGCAGCGGAACCAGTCTTTTCTGACCAGCAAGTCGGCAGCCCGTACCTATAGCGGGGCGATGACCGATCTGGAACGCTCCCTCACTGCGCTCAACACCGACCACCTCGACCTCTGGCAGGTGCATGATATTCGGACAGACCATGACCTGCTGGAGATGGAGAAACCCGGAGGGGCACTCCGTGCCTTTATGGAGGCGAAGGAGACCGGGGTCACCAGGTATATCGGGGCGACCGGTCATGCAGATCCCGGGATCCTTGCCCATGCGGTGGAGTACTGGCCGATCGACACGGTGCTGATGCCGGTGAACCCAAACGAAGTGGGGCCAGGCGGATTCCTGGAGACGATCATGGAGCCGGCCAGAAACCATGGGATCCGGGTGATCGGAATGAAGACCCTCGGCGCCGGCCACTACCTCTTCCCAGAGGCGGGGATCACCGCTGATGTGCTGATCCGGTTCGCCCTCGCCCAGCAGGTGGATCAGGTGATCGTCGGCTGCGGCACCGAAGAGGAGGTTTTGGCACTCGTCACGGCCGGCAGGGCTGGTCCGCTTGAAATAGAGGAAGCAGACCGCCTGGCAGCGGTATTTCTGCCGCATGCAGCAGCGTTCGCCTACTACCGATCCCGGGTCTGACCCCCCATCAACCGATCTTAAGCAGATCCCCCGGATTGATCGACAGGGTCAGGGCGAACGAGATCGCCAAAAAGAGGCCTTCAACGAAGGAGAGGTTCAGGGGTTTCGCCGCATCGGGGTGACCCCACACCCCTTCATCTCGCCAAAGCAGAACGCAAGTCGCTCTTTTATCGTGGGAGGAAGGTCATGTTCTGGGATTGCAACGAACCCGAGCGAGCCATAGAACCGGGTCAGGACGAGCGTGGAGTGGAGGTAGAGCAGATGGTCTCCAACGATCGAAAGGAGTTTTTTCATCACCAGGCGGGCCAGCCCCTGACCACGGTGCTCTTCTGAGGTAAAGACCCCGTCCACCTCAAGCCCGTCAGGATGGCGACGGCACCGGGCCACCGCCGCGAGGTCTCCGTCGACAAAGGCCCCGACGATCCGGTCAATGGTTCTGTCGGTCTTCTGTCCATGGTAGTGAACCCAGAGGGCCTCGACGAGTGGAAATTCATCGGTCGATAGTTCGCGTACGGTCACGGTCACCATGATCAGTTGTACTGCACCAGGGGCAAAAGCATTGCCCCAAATCGAGAAGCGGGAGGTCAGAGGTGCCCGGTCCGGCGGAGCCAGTCCACCTGAGGAGCGGTGTACCGGTAGACGATGTCGCACTTATCGTCCTGAAACGACCAGGGGACGACGACCAGGATGTCACCCTCGCGGATCCAGACCTTCTTCTTGATCTTGCCCTTGATCCGCCCAGTCCTGGTCACCCCGTCCTCCCCCCGAACGCGGATATGGTTGGCTCCCATCATCATCTCGGCTCGTCCAAAGATCTCACTATTCCGTTTCTGAGGCAGCCTGGCCCTGACGATCTCCTCACCTTGAGGTGGAGCCGGCTTCTTCCCGGTCACAGCACACGCCCCTTCCGCTCACTCCGACTCATCGATCCCGATCTATGCATTACGAGAATATATTTCTACTCATTGAAGGGGCAGACATCGTTCCAACCCGGCATATAAGCCCATAATGAACTAATATTTCCCTGAATAAAGACACAGCCTGGCCAGCTGCCAGACGGTCTGTTTTTTATATGAAGGGTGGTGCAGGATAGATCGTGAGATCACTGATGACGGCGTGGCGATGCAGGATCTGTGGATATATCTATGACGAGAAGGATGGAGAAGCAAAGACCGGAACCCCGGCAGGTACCCGCTTCACTGACCTGCCCGAAGACTGGCGATGCCCGATCTGCAGGGCGGGAAAGGATGCCTTTCTCCGGGTCCCGGATGCTGACCCGCACAGTTCTGCGACGACCACCGTCGGCGAGGTGATCATCGACCACCTCGCTGCATCAGGGATCAGGTACGTCTTCGGGATCCCGGGCACCTCCTCGCTCGGCCTCGTCGACGCGATCAGAAAGAAGGAGGGGATCGAGTACATCATCGTCAGGCACGAGGCGAACGGGGCGATGGCCGCAGCGGCCTATGGGAAGCTGACCGGTCTGCCGGCCGTCTGTCTGACGATCGGCGGCCCCGGGGCGACCAACCTGGCGACCGGCCTCTATGACGCGAAGGAGGATCACGCCCCCCTGATCGCATTGAACGGGCAGGTCGAGCATCAGTATACCGGGCCGGGCGGGTTCCAGGAGATCGATCAGGACGCCTTCTTCCGGCCGATCACCGTCTACAACACCACGATCCATGACCGTTCAAAGACCGTCCAGATCATGACGACGGCACTAAAGAGTGCGATCCTCCAGCATGGGGTTGCCCAGGTCTCGGTCCCGAACAACATCCAGAAGCAGCCTCTGGATGTCAGGTTCTGCAGCGGGCCGGGGTGTCTCATGGACCTGAAGGTGATGCCCCAACAAGATGACCTGCAGCAGGCCGCCAGGGCGATCGATCAGGCGAAAAGACCGGTGATCATCGCCGGGTTTGGAGCCTATCGGGATGGAGAAGCCGTAGCCGAACTCGCGAAACGTCTCAAGGCCCCGATCCTGACCACGTTCCGGGCCAAGGGGATCCTTCCGGAAGGGACCGGGCAGGTGATCGGGATCCTCGGCAACGTCGGTTCGCCGGATGCACGAACCCTGGTGAACGGTGCCGACCTGCTGATCACCCTCGGGGTCGGGTTCTCCTCGATGACGAACGTCCCTCTGGATCGGCCGATCGTACAGGTGGATCGCGACCCCCTGAAACTCGGCAAGAACAGCCAAACTATCCCCCTGCTCGGGGACTGTGCTCTCATCATTGAGGAGCTCACGCGGCTGGTTCGGGAGCGAGAAGAGACCGGGCAGACCAGGGAGATCAGGGCAATGCAGCAGCGCTGGACCGACCAGATCGATAGCGAAGCGGTGATGCAGAGCCCGATTCCGGGCCCCACGATCATGAAGATCCTCTCCGGGGCAGTCCCGCAGGAGGCCGTCATCTCGGTGGACGTCGGGGAGAACTGCTGGTGGTTTGGTCGAAACTTCCAGAGTCGCGGGCAGGTCTTCGTGATGTCGGGCTACCTGGCCACGATGGGGGCCGGCTTTCCCGGGGCGATCGCAGCCAGACTGGCCTATCCGGACCGGCCGACGGTCTGCATCACCGGGGACGGCGGGTTCGTGATGGCGATGGGGGATCTGGTGACGGCGGTGAAGTACCACCTGCCGATGGTGATCGTCGTGATGAACAATCGGCAGTACGGGATGATCCGGGTCGAGCAGATGATGGAGAACTACGAAAACTACGGAACCGACCTCGTCAACCCGGACTTTGCCGCGTATGCAGAGGCCTGCGGGGCTGTCGGGGTCAGGGTGGAGAAGCCGGAGGACCTCGGTCCGGCGGTCACGGCCGGGCTCGCATCAAAGGAGGTGGTGGTGATCGATGTGGCCACTGACCCGGGACGGTTCTGATCGGTCACGGCCGGTCAGGGTCTCTGAACTGGTGACAGCCCACCGCTGCCCGCTCCGACTCTATCATCTTCAGGGTCTGGACCAACCTCCATCGGCCAGGTACGTGATTGCAAAAGAGATCGCCTGCCATCGTGGAGCGTCCACTGACCCGGACCTGCTCTGGAAGGAGGTACAGGCGGTGATGCCAGAGATCGACCCGGCGATGAAGATCTTTCTTTCGACCTCTCTCCTCGCCTGCAGGACGATGGTCTGGCCGCCCTTCACCGAGCAGGACGTACCTGTTCGGTCAGAAAAGCACCGGATCCTGGGCACCGTCGACCTGGCCGGCGGGCCTCATGGTCTCTTCGGGGTGATCAGGTCCTCGTCGGCACCGAATGAAGGGATTTATACCACCGACCGGATCAGGGTCACGGCCTATGCCCTCTGCCTGGAGGAACTTTACCACATGCCGATCAGGGAAGGGGTCGTCGTCTATCTCCCGGATGGCGTGATCCGGACCTGCCCGATCTCACCCCGGGATCGGCGGGCCGCTTTAACGGGACGAGACACCGCAGCACGGGTGATCAGCGGTGAAGTCCCAAAACGGCCGCTGAACCCGCCCTGCACGAACTGCCCGGTTGCCGACCGCTGCCGGCAGGGGGCCTCGTCACGCTTCGAGCAGGGTTAGGGAGATGATATATTCGCCCTTCGCCTCGCGGGTGGTGCCGACGACCAGCCACCGCTCGTCACCATGCTGCTCGACCATCCCCTTCGCCCGCAGGGTCTCCCCTGCCCGGACCTGGCCGGTATAGGTGTGGGTGAACGAGAGGACCTTATCGACCGTCGCCCCCTCAAGCGGATAGATGGCCGGGGCGTCGAAGGCGAGCCGGTCATCGGTGACGACCCCCTCGACCGTCTCCTTGCCGAGCACCGCCCCCTTCCCTGAAGGGAGGGCAGTGGCGAGGTCGTCGTAGGAGCGGGCGTACAGCAGGTCGAAGTAGGTACCTCCGATCCGCCCACGGTTCCACTTCCGCTCTTCATGCACCCGGAAGATCGGATAGGAGATCGACGGGTTCCGCTTGGCATAGACTCGCTGCCAGAGTTTCTCGTCCAGGTCCTGGATCCTTCCCTCCGCAATGGCCTGCTGCAGGTGCTGCTGAGCGGTGAACCAGGCAGGCCCATAGACGACCAGGTCGATGTCGGACTGGGCATTGGCGAGGCCGCAGAGGCGCGAACCGCTGCATCCATATGTGCCGGGGCCAAGAGCGAGGTGATCTGCTATCGCCTTCACCCGCGGCTCCTCGCGTTCAACCCGCTTGCACTCGAGTTCAGGCTTCAGGATCCTGCTGACCTGGTCGTAGGGCACCCGGTGGAGCAGGTCCAGGAACTCAGGTTTGTTGTCGCGGAGGAGCTCGTAACCCTCCTCGAACCCGACCTTCCGGTATCGCCTCCCGGCAGAGTCCACTCGGTCCCCTGCAGAGTCCGGGACATACCGGAGAAGACAGCCGGCCCGCTCCTCGTTGTCGTAGGCGGCGACCGCGTAGATCCACCGATCCAGGTCCAGCAGAAAATCGCGGATCCGGAGGGGCAGACTCAGTCGCATCGGATCTTCCGGAGAAACGCAGCAGCCTCGTCGAATTTTTCGCCAGGGCGGATCATCCGCATATCCACCAGATCGACGACCGTCGAAGGGAGACCGGTGAGCCGGCCTGCATCGATCAGCAGGTCGTACCGGACATGCACATCGTTGATCGTCACCGGGTCCTTGCCGCCGGAGAGGTTCGCCGAGGTGGCGGTGATCGGGCCGTCGAACTCTCGGATCAGTTCGAGCGCAATCGGGTGGTCCGGAATTCGGAGTCCGATCATCCCGGTCCCCCCGGTCAGCGTCTCAGGAAGAACCTTCTTCGCCTTCAGCACCACCGTGAACGGCCCCGGCAGAAACGCTTCGATGAACTGTTCCGCCACAGGGGTCACCACGGCCAGCGCCGCGAGCATGTCCCGGTCGCTGACGGCGATCGAGATCGGCTTGGCAAGAGGCCGGTGTTTCGCCTCGTAGACCGCCGCAACCGCCTCATCCGAGAGGGCGTCGGCCCCGAGTCCATAGATCGTATCGGTTGGATAGACAACCAGTCCATCCCGGTGCAACACCTTCACTGCTTCTTTAATTCTGTCCATCAGAAGACTCTCCCTCGAACCCGTGCAATATCGAAGACCGCCCGCTTTGAGACGTGCATCACTGCAAAGACCCCGGCCTGAATCGGATCGGTCACGACCAGATCCGCATGTTCCGGAACACTCCCGGCCATGTTCAGGGTGATCACCGGGATCCCGGCCCGCTTCACCCGATCGACCGCATCGCTGATCGCTCCGCCCATCAGGGATCCGGCCAGCACCAGGATCGAAGCGCGAGGCAACCGTGAGACCGCATCGACGGCCAGGGCCAGGGTCTCCTCCCCGACCAGCGGGATCGTGTCCACCGAGATTCGTTCCCCCCTGATGTTGTGCCGGTCGGCCTCGTTGATCGCTCCGACCGCCACCTGACCGACCTGAGCGCCGCCGCCGATGATGATCACCCGGGAGCCGTAGATGTCAGAGAATGGGTGGTATCCCCGGACCCCGTTCACCGACGGGATTGCAGCGAGGTCGGTGATCAGACGCTGCTGGTCGGTGGAGCCCATGTACTCGACATAGAGTTCTGCCAGTCCGCGACATGGTCCAAACTCAAACGTCTCCTGGTGGATCATCATGATATTGGCCTGATGATCAGCGACCACCGAAGCAATATCACGCAGCACACCCTTCCTGTTCTCCGCAATGATCCGGATTGCAGAGAGAGGAGCGTCAGGTTCGCTCATAAAATCGATGCGATAGCCGGGATTCGAACCCGAGTTAGAAGCTTGGGAAGCTCCTGTCCTACCACTAGACTACTATCGCAGTATTGGTATACAGTTATTTTCAGCCACGGATAAGTATCTTTTTGTCCAGGCCCCGTAAAAAGAGGGAATCGGGCCGATCATACCGTATCTGCGTACCGGGCCGGGTCCTTCTCAAAGGTCTTCTTGCACCCGGGCGCACAGAAGTAGTAGGTCTTCCCGTTGTACTCGCTGGTGAATTTCGCTGTCTTCTCATCCACCGTCATTTTACAGATCGGATCGATCGCCATTCATATCTCTCCGTCAAGTCATAGACTGATAGACAAGAAAAAGAGTTCGGTCCCCCTGGTCACTGGAAGAGAATCTTGGCGAACTCACCGAGAGTGTAATCGACCTTGGGCCGGTCCCGAAGGTACCGGGCCGGCACACCGCCGACCATCACCCAGGGGGGGACATCCCTGGTCACGACTGCACCCGAGGCGACGACCGCACCTTCCCCGATGGTGACCTCCGGGAGGATCGTCACCCGGGAACCGATGTACGCCCAGTCACCGATCGTCACCGGTCCGCCCTTCTCCCCAAAGGTTGGAGAGAGGATGTCATGCTCAAGGGTGTAGATCCGGATCTCTTTTCCGATGTTCACATTTTTCCCGATCAGGATCTTCTCGCGGGCATCGAAGAATCCATGGTCCCCGAGGATCGAGTGTTCGCCAACCCGCATCTTCCAGGGCGAGAAGAAGGTGCTGCCACCATAGATCGTCGAAGACTTCGGGAGCCGGATATGAAAGACAGTCCGGTAGAGAAAGTCCCGCAGATGATGAATCGGGATCTTGCCGGTCATGTTGGCGCCAAATATCATCGACCAGTAAGCCACATACCAGCTCTTCTCAAGCATCCGGTAGAGCAGCGGATGAGTATCGATCAGGCGTCGCGCCCGATATTTGATCTCATAGATGGCGTCATACACAATAGTCAGTACTTGGTTTCCCGCGCATGGATATAAGGATAACAGAAGCCAGGTGGTCAACAGTGCGGATATGCCTTATAGTGAGATAACCTGCATGCAGAAAGAGATGAGGTTATGTAGTTCCACTACCAACGCTTAAACTATAGTATTTGTTGGGCGGAGCTGCTCCTCAGCCCGATCCAGAAAACTACCAGGTGAAACAAGGATGAAAGGTAAGATTGGGATACAGATGATCATCGGGGCACTGTTGTTGCTCTGTCTGATCCAGACAGTGGCCGCAACCACGACGATCGTCGTGGCAGCAGCAGATGCAAGCCCGGCCTCCAAGGCAGCCGCCCAGATCGTCTGTCCGGGCACGAATGATCAGGCATGGATCAATGAAGCGTTCAACCGGCTCCCGGCGGAGGGTGGAATTGTGCAGCTGACGGAGGGAACCTTCCACAGTTCTGGCTGGATCTATCCAAGTCAAAACTCGCAGTTTTTGGGTTCAGGCGAGGACAAGACGACCATCGATGTCTATAATGCGACCGATGCCTACCAGCCGATCCATGTGCAGCAGGACAACGTGCTGATCAAGGGGTTCACCCTCCGTGGTGAGGGGTTCTTCTTGATCAGGACCAACCATGTCACCCTCCAGGACATCACAGCCACCTCCATCGGGGCTGACGGCGTTCGTAAACCATCCGGCGGCAACGGGATGTTCTTCATCTGGGTGGATAACAATTATACCGGGGATATCACCTTCCAGAACTGCAAGGCGATCGACTGCAACACCCACGGCTTCAACATGAACGCCAACCGGGATACGGGTATCAATTCGACCGGGACCAGGACCGGAACCAACAGTTATGCAATCAGCAACCTGAAGTTCGTCAACTGCCAGGCGATCCGGTGCGGGTACGGTGTTGCTGACGGATCCAGTTCGGAGTTCGCAACCGGGTTCGATATCCAGGAGGACAACGACCTGCAGAACGTCGAGATGGATAACTGCCTCGCCGAGGACAACTGGGAGAACGGGTTCCACTTCGAGCCCGGCTACCTGGGGACCAAGAACGTCGTCCTCAACAACTGCGTCAGCAGGAACAACGGGCAGCGCAACCCGGCTGTGGAACCCTTCAACGATGTCTTCGTATCAGGGTATTACATCCACCGGAATGCGATCCTGAACAACTGCGTGGCGATCAACAACAAGAACGCAGGGTTCTTCACCCACGACGGTTCCAACACGACCTTCAACAACTGCGTCGACATCGGGTCGACGTACGGGTTCAAGATCGTCAAGGGGAGTTCAGATATCACCCTGAACAACTGCCAGGGACGGAACGAAAAGGCGTGGGCATTCTGGACTGCATTCTCAGACAAGGTTACGGTCAAGAACTTCTTCCAGGCCAATGCCGGCGGTAAGAGCGGATACCAGGACAACATTGGGTTCTACTATGGCAGCCCAAAGTATGAGTTCTCGACCACGAATTCGAACTTTGACATCACCGCCTTCGGTTCATCTCTGCCGATCATCAACGAGGCCGGCAATGGCAACACCTACTCGCTGAAAACAGCATCCGCTGACCAGGTGCCGACCGTGACTGATATCACAGCGGCCACGGTGCCAGCGGTCTATGTGACCGGGTACTCGGCGACCACGCAGGGTGCCACCCAGGTATCGCAGGTTGTAGCAGTGGCGACCACTGTGGCACCGGCAGCGACCCAGACAACCACGACGACCTCTGACGGCTGGAGTGGATTCGGGAAGTCGTTCGGCTCCACGTCAAGCGGTTTCGGGTCCTTCGGCAGTTCCTCGTCCTTCCAGAGTGGAGGGAATGCACTCGGGGTCGCGGTGTCATCCTCCCAGTCCATTGCCGCTTCGATCGGCTCGACGTGGGGCGGCTTCACTGGCAGAACCTTCGGGTTCTAAACTGGATCCTGTTCCCCAGAACAAGACCAAAATCTCTCATACCCTTTTTTAGTTTTTTTCCATCCTTCAGATGGACTCACTTACGGCATAGCCGAGAGTATCAGGAGGGCTTCGGCGCAGTGTTATACGTCGATCAGATTATGTAGGTGCAGTGCAAAGAGAGAATTAATTATGAGGATCCTACAGCCGGCCTTGCCGGTCGGGTTTCCAATCAGAGAGGTGGAGAGGATGAGAGGTAAATGGGGAATAGAGGTGATCATCGGGGCGCTGCTGGTGCTCTGTCTGATCCAGAGTGTAGCAGCGACCGCCACGGTCGTCGTCGCAGCGGCTGATGCCAGTCAGACCTCGAAGGAGACCGCACAGGTCTTCTGCGATGGTGTCGATGACCAGATCGAGATCAACAATGCCTTCAACATGCTCCCAGCAGAGGGTGGGATCGTGCAACTGACCGAGGGGACCTTCCACAGTTCTGGCTGGATCTATCCGACGGCGAACTCGCAGTTCCTGGGGGCCGGCGAGGATAAAACGACGATCGATGTCTACAACGCGGTCGACCCCTATCAGCCGATCCATATCTACCAGGACAACGTGCTGGTGAAGGGGTTCACCCTCCGCGGCGAGGGGTTTTTTCTGATCCGAACTAACCACGTCACCCTCCAGGACATCACAGCCACCTCGATCGGAGCTAACGGCATACGATACCCCTCAGGTGGCAACGGGATGTTCTTCATCTGGGTGGACAACGACCACACCGGGGAGATCACCTTCCAGAACTGCAAGGCGATCGACTGCAACACCCACGGCTTCAACATGAACGCCAACCGGTCCACAATGCAGGACGGGACCAGAGTCGGTTCAGGCAGTTATGCGATCAGCAACCTGAAGTTCATCAACTGTCAGGCGGTCAGGTGCGGGTTTGGGGTCCCTGACGGCTCGAGCTCGGAGTTCGCGACCGGGTTCGACATCCAGGAGGACAACGACCTGCAGAACGTCGAGATGGACAACTGCCTCGCCGAGGACAACTGGGAGAACGGGTTCCACTTCGAGCCGGGGTATCTGAACACCAAGAACGTCGTCCTCAACAACTGCGTCAGCAGGAACAACGGACAGCGCAACCCGGCCCAGGCGCCCTATCATGATGTCTTCGTCTCAGGCTACTACATACACCGGAATGCGATCCTCAACAACTGCATCTCGGTCAACAACAAGAACGCCGGGTTCTTCGTCCACGACGGGTTGAACACGACCTTCAACAACTGCGTCGACCAGGGCTCGACCTACGGGTTCAAGATCGTCAAGGGATGCGCCGATATCACCCTGAACAACTGCCAGGCACGGAACGACAAGGGATGGGCTCTGTGGTCTGCGTTCACCAAGAACCTCCAGGTGAAGAACTTCTTCCAAGCGAACGCCGCCGGAGAGAGCGGGTACCAGGACAATCTCGGTTACTACTACAGCCAGCCGCAGTACGAACTGCCGGTCGAGGGCTCCTCGTTTGACATCACGGCCTACGGTTCATCCCTACCGATCATCAACAAGGACGGCAGCGGCAACACCTACTCGCTGAAGACGGCATCCGCTGACCAGCTACCGACGATGCCAGCTGATATCATCGCGGCCACGGTCCCGCCGGTCTATGTGACCGGCTCGGTGGTGGCGGTCAGCACCACCCCGGTGACGATCGTCGCAACCACAACACCGGTGGCGACCGCGACTCCAGTCGTGACTCAGGTCTCGACGAGCAGTGATCCCTGGAGTTCAATTGGAAAAGGGACCGGGTTCTCCTCCGGTGGGTTTGGAACCTTTGGGGGTGCATCTGCATTCCAGAGTGGAGGGCTGAACAAACTGCAGGTGACGACGTCGACCTCCTCATTCAGGGCCACGGCGATCGGCTCATCCTGGGGCGGCTTCGGTGGCCGATCCTACGCTTTTTAACCTTTTTTCGGACAAATTCCTTGAGAATAAGGCGATGAAGAGATAGACGAGGATCCCGTCTTCTTTCCAAATGCACTACACCACAGGGGTGATTGGATCCAGTCCGACTACGGCGACAATCCCTAACGGGTTTTCTTTCCTCTGATCCAACTCAATGAATTACTGCACCTGCAGATGTATTTCAATCCCTAACGGGTTTTCTCTCCTCTGATGCAAGAGTGGGTTAATCTCCCCAATTATTCAAATTGATCCTCTAACCAGAAGATGGTTGCCATCGGATCGCCGCAGAGAGAACTCCTCAACGATCACACCCGCCCCCGCTGCAAAAACCGGAGATCAGTCGGGAATTTAATCGGATCCCCATTGGAACAGACGAAGGAACAGAATGGACCCTCAAAGCACCCCTGCTCGATCACATCGAAGGGAATCATTCGAGAGAACCGGAGATCCCCAACCGGCATCCGGGCAAGGTCGTCGACGAGCACCGGATGGTTCATCATGAACAAACCCGTCTTCTGCTGCACCGAAAGCGCTGTCCACTCGATCAGAGCCTTGGTCCGCTTCTTCCCGATGCGGATGTACGCCGGGAGACCGGGCTCACTCCCGTCGAACGACATGACGAAGAAGCGGAACCGGGCTCCGGGTTGAATCTGTGTTCGAGTCCCCATCTTTCCTGTCGGCGAGTTTATCTGTTTCTTTGGGTGGTTCGGCTGCACGTAGTCGTCGCCACAGGCGTTTGCATTCTCTGTTGTCAGACGAAGTGGAGTGATCGGCCGTGCCACCGAAACATAGACCCGGTCTGCCAGTGCTGCCGTATCCTCACGATAGGTCGGTCGCTGTCGCTTCGACCGGCCCGCAGTCCGGTTCACGTACAGACCCTGTGCGTATCCCAGGGCATAATAGAGTGCCGTGTTCAGGATCAGCGGTTTCGTCACGTACCGGTTTCCAGGTTCGAGGGTGGCAAAGAAGAGTTCTCCCATGAGTTCGAGTACCCCTTCGTAAACCCGTAACCCCCTCAGGTTCCTCATCTTCACGCCTGCATGGATCGTCTGCATGGACTCCATCCTCATACCGTAGTGAATCCGTGTAAATTCTTAATCTGGGCCTCGAGTATGGCCTTGAAAGAGGTGTCATCCTGGATCTCCCCAAGAATTTCAGCCGTTCCGGCCTCATCGAATGCCGCAGGGAAGGTGATCCTGTACCGAGCGGCACGTTCTTCAAACCCATGAATGGCTGCCGCTTTGACCGCTTCAAGGTCGAGAGTATCGGCAGTCATCACCGTTCTGATCGACGCCGAATCCAGTCCTCCAGCCAGGGCGAAGATGATCGCACGGGTCACTTCCAGGCTCGAGGGTCCCTCACGCTTGCCGGCATAGACCCCGAGGATATGATTCCTGGTCTTCCCGAATCGGGTCCCGGTTGCACCATACCGTGCATTCCGATCAGTGATGTTCAAGAAGAAGAGAACCTCCTCAGGGGTGACGTCCTTGAGTGTGATCACACAGGGGAAGAGCACGCCCTCTTTGAAGAAGTCCGGCTCGCGGATCCCGGGGGTCGGCTTCCTGACATAGGCGTCCCCGGGTGCGTTCTGGAAGAACTCTTCGACCACGGCGTTCAGGTCCCGGATGGTATACGCCTCGTCGTACATCACCCGCGAGGTGATGCTGACTCCCCCCTCGGATGCAGCGCTTCCAAAGAGAGCACACTCCGGGCACTGCTGACACATCTTCGTGACCTCCATCGAGCACCCGTCCCAGTTCCGGTTGATCTCTTTCATCTCTTCATCGATCAGATCCCGCTGAATTGCCTTCGCCATCCGGCGATCGCTCGCCACCTGTTTGCGACCGAAGAGCTTGCCCACGATCTTATCAGCCTCCCCCACCCGGATGATCGCAGAGTTCGCCTCCACGCCATCTGTCGTGAATCGGGCCGCCGAGAGCAACTCGCGGAGAATCAGAATGGTTACATATCGGCCTTTCGGCTTCTTCTCGGGTTTTTCGAGGGTATAATTCCTGATCGCTTCCCTGAACCGTTCAATCACGTCGTCGTTCATGTCAATATCCACCCTCAGATGCGGTCTGGTTCCCCGCGTTGGATGATTCGACCGACAGGCCCGTCTTCTTCCCGGCGTACATCTGATTGCGCAGTTGAAGCGTGGCCGCATAATACCCGTCGGCGAGGTCGTTCTCTGCCCGTTTCAACTTTCCTGGATTGCCATCGAAGAGCCCGTAGAAGACATGGTCGACGAAGGCCTCGGCAAACCTCAATGTCGATTCTGAATGAGATTGTCCATTGAGACCGTAGAACTGATGCTCCCCGGCCCGCTTCATCATCTTCAACAATCGGCCCATCACCGCGTCGACGTAGTCTTCGCGTTGATACTGCTGAGTTCCCCGTGTGAGGATGGCCCTGACCGCCTCCCGGAAGAGGTGTTCGAGTTTATACGGTTCATATCCCTTCGGGACGGCAACGTCCATCCCAAGAAGAGCCAGTTCATGAAGTGTCTGGATTGTCATCTGATCACCTGCGATCCAATCAAGTTCGAGTGCCCACTCGAGGAGCAGGGTCGGCCGGCTCTGCACCCTCTTCTTCGCATCCTTCCGCGAATTCATCCTCCAGAGTTGCTTGAGAAGGGTACTCCCGGGACAAGCCCGATTTCGAATCGTCTGCAGATGTTTCGAAAAGTACCTATCCTCGATTCTGTTATATGGTCTGTACTCATACCCGAGCACCACGAGGAGCGAAGCTCTCCTGAGAACAAGAGGGAGCGTGGAGAGCCGAATGGTATCCCCAAAGAGATGCTTGACCGCAGCAGGAAGCGCCTCGAGATGGACCATCCCGCAGAACTGGTTGCCGCTCGTCATGCAGATCGGGTTGTCACCCACCACCACCCGGCACCCTGTGGCGGCCGCGAGCAGCATACCCAGGTACGCACCGAAGAACCAGAACTCGGTCTCGTTCTCTTTCACCTTCTTGAAGACCAGATCGTACGTTGCGTAAAGGGTGGAATTGCAGCCAGTGAATCCGGTGGCCGTATACCTGAAGAGAGACCGGCCGCCGCTCTCAGCGAAGAACTCCTGTGCCAGTGCAGCGGGGTCGAGCGCAGTACCGTCCAGCACCCGCAGGGCCAGGGCCCGGACATTCGTCAGAGCCCCCGTATTAAACCGGCTGAGCAGGTCCGAGAGGATCCGCGTCATGAGGGGCGTGTGAAAGGAGTCCGGGATCAGCCGAAAGTAGAGTTTGTCCGATCCTTTCCTGATCTGGTGGCCGATCTCGCGCAGACCCAGTTCGACCTCGACCGGCACTGATACGGAGAGTTTAGGCTCGGCTCCCCCGATCAAACCCCTGTTCGAGAACGAGAAGCCGAGCATGGAGGCATCCCTCGAGGGAACCTTCTCCTCATTGTCGAAGGGAGCGTCCCCGGTCAGTCGGCAGATCCCCCTGCCACGGCAGTACGCACCGAATTTCGAGATCTTATTCTCGAAGATCCCATAGGCTATCGAACCGTTCAGGTTCAGGTTCTCAGAGAACCAGACGAGGAGTTTCTCCTGGTAGGGATAGAGAAGTTTTGACCTGAAGGAGTCCAGTGCTTCTGTCGAGATCCCCGAGAGAAATGCATCGGTCAGGGATTCCAGATACTCAATCTTCCGGTCGGGCGTCAGGTCCCTGAAACGAACGCCGTTAACCTCATGATCCAGCAGGGCACGGGCTATGGCGTACCCGTAGTTCCAGTACCCCCCGACGGTATGATGGTCGTTGCCCCGGTGGTCGCGAGCGTACTCCGCCATACGCCTGGCCAGATCCTCGTCGATCTGGAAGAGCCGGCAGGTCTCGAGGACCGGGTCGGTCGTGGAGAGCGCTCCGACCGCTGCAAGCGGAACGATGATCGCTCTTCGCAGCCCTGCGACAGCCCGGGCATAGGAGATGACGCCGGCCTCCCATCCGATATCGATCCCAAAGTCCTCCTTGAGGTGATGCCGATATCCCACCTGGCTTGGCAGGAGACCGGTACCTTCGATCGAGAACTGCGTTCCCTCGACAGGACGGCCATCGATCAGCACCGATTCGGGAAGGAGCACGTACTTCTTCTGATCCACAGAGTGCGGTCGACACACGATCCGGATGTCGCCAGGTTCTCTGGCCTGGCCGTCGATCACAACCCTGGTGACGAAGGCTCTGAGGATGTCGATGACCGTTGCCGGCGGATGCTGCATCTCGAGGTTCGCTTTCTTGACAAGGAGGGAGGGTTCCACCAGATCGATCTCGATCGTCCTGTTCTTCGCCTCTTCCCGCAGTACAGCCGCGGCCATGAACCCCTTGATCACCGTCGGAATCCCCGAGTAGAAGAAGGAGGCATCTTCCGCCGAGTAGAGTCCCTTGGTACCCTGAACGGAGATACTCCTGGAGAATTCCCTGGGATCAGAGATTGCAGCATGGCAGGAGTTGAGCACATGCTCGAACTCGCGATAGATCTGCATCACCGCCTCCAAGTCCAGGGCACCGGGCTCGACATCATGGGGGCCGATGTAAAGCACGCCGGTCTCGAAGACGAGGAGGGGATATACCCCCTTCTGCCCCATCCATGCAGACACTCCCGTGTGCACCAGGTTCGTGAGGATCCCGATCGGCTCCTGGAACCGGTGATACGAGAAGGCCAGTCCGGGATCTATCGCCTCAAGCGCCGTGCGCATCGAGGTGGTGACCGAGGAACTCATCTGGCCGGCCAGGGTCTCCGCGAATTTGAGCCATCGGAGAAGGTCAGCACCCTTTCGCGACATCCCGGCAGGATCGCCTCGAGCGCTTTGGAGCGCGACAGAGACGGCTCGATAATCTGCAGGGGTCAGGGTGGGAGCATACGCAGCGAGCCCGAACTCATCCGCGATCGTCTCTACAAACGCAGCCGGGGTATTGGTCTGCTCCTTCCGGTCCCGATCGATGCACTGGTGGAGATTATGGACCGCAAAGAGGGCGACCGCCTCTCGCACCCCGGCCTCAGAGAGGGCTGCAGAGGATTTGAGGGTAAGAAGTACTTCGTTCAGTTCGACCATAGCACAGACACCGTTGCGGATGTGATTCAGCATCGGTTGATCGACTCTCCCGAATTCCACGTTCTTCGCAGGGAGAAGAGCGTACGGGGAAGCAGCAATCGCCAGGTCGACCATCGTGAAATAATCCGTCAACGCTCGGTACGAGGGGATCCTACGCCCGGTTGTCCTCTGGAGTGTCTCCACCTGCTCCTGCATGGAGGTACTCCCGTCACTCCTCATTGGCACCACCCTGGACCGTGACCTTCACCTGTCCATATCCCCGGGCCACACCCGAACCGACGCCTGAATACTCGGCAAAGCGGGAGAGGAGGAGAATGGTGGTTCTGAACCACTCTGGGGTGTTTGTGGTGAAGGAATACCGGCACGGACCGACGAAGCCCTGCTTAAATATGGGTTTATTTAGCCTTTTTTTCTGATCTGTGACTGTGTTCGTCAGTACGCTGTAGGTGGCGAGGTTGAAGAAGTTCGGCCGTTCCACCAGATATCTGCCGAAGTCATCACGGCTGGCATCCAGTCGATTCTCGTTGGGGAAAACTCGATTCCACTTTGAGAGGATGGAGTTGAAGACTGCGATTCGATTCGGATACATCTCAGTTACCGTGCTGTTCCGGTACTGGATGCAGGTCACGGTTTCAAAGTTGAACTCGAGCAGGGGTCGGGTATAATTCCGATTCTGATGCACCCAGTCGTCGATCGAGACGCTCTGATCTTCGATATGCACGACATTGAAATCGCCCTGGTCGAGAGAAAGCACCCTGTGTCCCAGGATGAACGGCATTGCCAGATGATGAAGGATCTCTTCGTCGCGCGGGTCTGTAATGCCGATCCGGAGGTGGTAGGGTTGGTTGGGAATCACACGTTTGCGGTTCGCGCTGTCAGTCTGTTGAAAGGGACCTTTGAATCCTCCAAGCGAGAAGGATGAGATGGGCGAGTCATGAACCCGCTGACTGACGTTCGGAGACGATCCCTTCATGAGTCCCAGGAGGGCTGAGTAGAGTTGATACCCTTCATGAAGAGGGATCTCAAAGGGCTCGTCTGCCACGAGTATGAGATCAAGCCTGCGCATCTTCATCTCCTGGCAGAAGGCCCACACCCCCGGTATCAGAATCGACAGAGAGGCATTCCCACTGAATTATCATAAGATTCCTCCTCAGCGCCTCCGGCCGCGGGCCGCGATCGCTGCCGCTCCAGTGATGAGAAGGATGGCAATCCACCAGGGAAATCCGGCGGCTGGTGTCGTCGTTCGCTCCGGCGTGGCGTTTGATACTCCGCTGATCTTGTCGAGCGCGTCCTGTTCCCCTTTGCGGGCGTACTCCTGTGAGGGGTCCAGGCGTACCGACCGGTTGTACGCATCTGCTGACTCCTGATATCGTCCCAGGATCAGCAGCGTCCTCCCTTTGGCCCCCCAGAGGTGTGCATTGGTGGGTTCGATCGTGAGCCCCTGCTCGTAGGCCTCAAGAGCTCTCTCGTGCTGGCCGCGGTCGTCGAAGACGATCCCCTGATCAAAGTAGTCCTGTGCGGTCTCGGCCGCCACAGCCGGAGAGACGAGCAACAGCCCTGTAATCACCAGGCAAATGATTGCTCCACCTGCAATTCTCATCGTCCTCCCCCCATAGCCAGGGACTGATCTGCCCCCTTCATCGCATGAAGGACAGAGAAGCAGGAGAGATCCTGAGAGAAGGCCTTGAGCGAGCTGTGGCGTGAGTACAGCGCCCGGGAGCGGTCGTCCCGCCAGACCTCCGTTGCCTCCAATTCGACCGTCGCTGGTGGCGGCAGGACGTAGGGACTCTGGAGCAGGAAATAGGTGTCTTCGAGACCAGGGATCGATCGGCGCCAGGCTTCAAAATCGGCGAGGTCGATACTCAACTCTCCAACCGGGATCCCGGCTCCGCCAAGCCTGTCCTTCAATGATCCAAAGAGCGGCAGGAGTGCCGCGGGGGGAAGAGTGCGGTCATACTGCGACTGCCGGTCCCCCGGAGCGCTCTCAACACATCTCTGATAATGGAGGGTGATCGGGAGGAGTGTCTCCAGTTCCTCGTCAAGAAACTCGTGAAACAGTACCTTTAATCTCCGATACACCCGTGTTTTTATCCACCTGATGGTTTCCATTTATCCTATCCAAGGAGCAATGCCGCCGAAGGGGCAATGCTGATCCGATTGACAGCCGGAGGTCTTACCTCGGCAATTTTTCCAGTCGTTTCGGCGTCCTTGGAGTTCGCAGAGAGAGAGGGTCGGTTGCCGTCATGCCGCTGACGGGCCAGAACCACAGTCCCTGGTTGGATGCAAGTCTCCATTCACCACCTGCCGTGACGATCTCTCCGGTTTCCAGAGAAGACCGTCGCATCATCTGTCTCGATGCAAACGGTAGAGGTTCAGTGTATAGTATATGGTCAGAAGAGGAGATATAATTTTCTCTAAGGATCTGATCTGAGGGCATTTCTGCCCAGATATGGCAGCAAATACACGAAAAAAAGTGTGCCGTTTCACAGGAGAGCGATGAGATCCGTCCTATTTCAGGATCAAAAACAGGCAGATGCCTGATCGCCGGCATGGTTCAGGGCTGCACTGGTCTTCGGCTGGAAGATCTCCAGAGGCGATGATAACCTTCTTCGACCTGTTCACCTGCAACAACAACCCGGAGAAGTCTAGAAGAAATACCGGATCAGGAGAGATCAGGCTGCAACGTAAAAGAGCGGCTACTCAACGATCGATACGATAAAATGGAAGTGATTCACTTCCAGGAGGTCTTCGCAGCGATCGGCTGCTCGGTGCGGGGCGAGTGCCCGACAGGCTGCTTCCTGGACTCTGCAGTCGCCACAGGTATGGCCTTCTTCATCGGCTGGACCGCCTTTCGTTCCAGGACCAGCATGAACGAACAGTAGATCCGCTCGCCAGGATATCGCTCCATCAGTTCCCCGAGGTTGTTAATGGAGACGACCCGCGCCGAGAGGGTCGGGGGGACCACCGAGAGGACATGCCGGGCAAAAGCCTCAGGGGAGTAGTGACGGGTGTAGGAAGCCTGGAAGGTGTCATCCCGCCAGATCCTCGTGGCGTCATCATCGATCTCCTGAACCGGCGGGAGGGTGTAGGGACTGTGGAGCACAAAGTAGGTCTCGTCCAGGTAGAGAGGGAGGATCGCACATCGTCCGTGATCGTTGAGGATCCGGTCGGCCTCCTTGATGAACTGTTTGTCGGTATCCCCATAGAAGAGCTCGAACGCACACTGCGTCGAGAGGGCCGAGGCGAAACCATCGGGGAGGCCGGTCTCGACGACGTTGGCCCCGATGTCCATCCCATGGATCCCTTTCTTGTGGATCAGATCCAGGCGGTAGGCCTTCATCCCCTGCCTGCGCAGGATCGGCGCCCACCGGCTCTTCGCAGAGGCGATGTCGATGTAGACGTCCTCCTTGGTCAGGTGGAGCTCACGGTAGACCAGGTAATGCTCCAGGCACTTCTCGATGTGCATATCCCCAAACGTCCGGTAGAACCGTTCGAGCCCGGAGAACTCCTTCAGCCACCGGGCGAAGTCGTCCAGGTCGATGGCGGTGTCGGTGACAGTGACCCCGGTGGCGACCAGCCGGTCCCGGAGGTCAGCAAAAATTTTAAGCGCCTTTGATGGCCGGAGGGTGTGGTCGAAGCGCGACTGCCGGAGGGACGGGTCGCTCTCCAGAAATTCCTGATAGTGGGTGGTCAGCGGCAGGAGTCTGGGCATCTCCTCCCTCAGATATGCGCGGAAGCGCCGTTGTAGAATAATATCGACACAGTCTTTGGCCCAGTCGATCGCTGATCCAATCATCCATTTCCATAAGTCCTGAGATTATATACATTTTCTCAATCAGACATCCGGTGTTTTTAGTTTTTGAAAGACCTGCAGAAAGTCCCTGTTTTAAAGCAGAGGGGTGGTTTCCGGGTGTTTACAGGCTAATAATGCCCAGATAAAAAAAGAATGCACCGCCGGTCAGCGGCACTCCCGGGGGATCATGACCAGCGAGTTGATCAGCAGGGCCGCAGTCAGCAGCACAAGCCCAAGTGCTGCGACGAAAAGGCCGGCGCCGAGCAGGGCCAGGCCGACAGAGCCGGGGAGGGTGAAGAGGAACCGGCCGGCAGAGAGGGAGAGGAGGCCGACAACCAGCATCACCGTTCCATAGAGCAGGTATGAAGGGACTGGATGCGCGAAGAAGAGCAGGTCCCGGGCGAGCATTTTGACTTTGATCAGCTTCTCAGACCGCGGTATCCGGGACGATCCTATCGCCTGCTCGTCGGAATGGTGCAGATATACATTCAGACCGGCCCGTTCCACCAGTTTGCTGACCGCCAGGGCGGTCGGTTGCGGGGCGCTGGAGCCGATCACTGCGGCTGCGGCTGCAGAGAGGAGGATCAGCGCACGCCATCCCTCGATCTGGGCAGGCGCCGGCCCTTCGACCATCGCACAGTCGGCCCCTTTGCTGGACATGGCTGTGCTCAAAACCGCGAGCCCCTGTTCAGGGAAGAGATAGAGCAGCCCTGCAAGCACCACGATCACTCCAGCACCGGCTGAGGCCGCCTCATTCGAGGCCCTGACCAGCGCCTCCCCGGGACTGGTGCAGATGATCACCTCTGCACCAGCCTCAGCAGCGATCCTGGCCGTCTCATCGGTCGACGTCAGGTCATAGACGATCACCCGATCCCCGTTCTTGGCTGCAAGCAGGACCTGAGATCCAATCGTGAGTGCCTGATCCTTACAGACCACCGCGATCAGCTGCTCACCCTGCACCCACTCCCGGTTTCTCACCAGGTGTCGACTCTTCCGTGCGGCAACTTCTCTGATACTCACCATCTCCCCCACATGATCATGGATATACAATACAGACTGGAACTGTTGAGCAGAAAAAAGAATGGGGTAGTATCGATTGGATCAGTTGTTTCTGCGTGCAATCAGCAGCAGACCAACACCACCGAGCGCAACCAGAGAGAGGAGGCCACCGGCCATTCCGGACTTCTGGGTTGCAGTCGCGTTAGGTGCTGAGGTGCTCGCATTGGAGACGATCGTCTTCTGAACGGTCACGTTGGTTGCGTTCGCAGTCGTGGTGATGGTCGCGTTGATTGCAGATGCATTGACTGTTGCATTGAGCGCAGATGCGTTGGCAGTTGCGTTGAGCACAGTCTTGTTGATGGTTGCATTGAGTGCAGTTGCGTTGGCAGTTGCATTGAGTGCTGTCTTGTTGGCAGTTGCGTTGATTACTGTCTTGTTGGCGGTTGCATTGAGGGTGACGTTGACGGCAGGTGTCTGGGTTGCGGTCGCGTTCTTTGCGCCGACACCGGTATAGTCATCGCTGCCTGCATAGTTGCTCTGGGAATACGGTGTTGGGATCACATAGGTCACGTTCGGGTTGACGGTAACAAGAGTGGTGACGTTTGTGATGTTCACGATCGTATACGTCGGAGTCACCGTCACGTTGGTCAGGTTCGGGATGACGTAACCGACTGCAGTCCCATTGGCTGCAAGGAACGCGGTGGTATTGTTCATGCCGGGGATGACCGAGGCTGCGACTGCTCCGGTGGAGAAGACGCCGCTGACTGCAGATGCCGAATCGGTGATGTCGGTGAAGGTCGTCAGGTCAGAGGACCAGTACCGGACATGGTCGATGGTGACGGTCATGGGGTTGATCCCGCTCTTGAGCTGCTTGAAGGTGAGCTCAGCGAGTGGGTAGCTGCCGGCCGGGTATCCGTGCTTGAAGTCTCCCAGGGAGATCTGAACCTTGCCGCTCCCGACAAGTGTTACATCGGTGGTGTTGCTCGGGACCTTGATGGTCGAGCTGACGAACTCGATCGCAGTTGGATCGAACGTGACGTAGACATACGTGTCCCCAAAGTTGGGGTTCCAGTTGTTGTTTACAGAGACTGTTGCTACGCCTGTCTCTCCGACTGATACGTTCCCGACATTGGAGATCGAGAAGGTGCCAGTCCCTACTGCGCTTGCTGATGCAATGCAGAAGAGCGAGAGGAGTAAGAGCACTATGAGATGCTTGCCAAACTTCATAACAATACTCTGATAGCAGGTTTTAAAAGGATTGTGACTGGATTCACCCATCTGATCGAAAGATTGCGGGCATGGTTTATATGCGGGGGTCAAATCCCGCCGTACATTTATAGATTTCCAGGAACAACTATAGATTTTATCTCGGCCATAGGACCGGAAGCCGGCGCGAACAAGCACGCCTTTCGGTGAAACAGGGGCCAATAACGGTTATTTACTCAGCGCGCAGCCCCTGACATGTGCCGCGCATTAAAGAGAGGGGATGATCTCAGGCGCTGAGTGCTGATCCAGTCCCTCTCTGCCGGACAGCCGGCGGGGTGTAGGTACGGAGCAGCAGCGAGAGCGAGATGACCGTCACCGAGGAGAGGGCCATCGCCAGGGCGCCGTACTCGGGGCGCATCAGAAACCCGGTGAACGGGTACAGCACGCCGGCGGCGAGCGGGATCAACAGCCCGTTGTAGGCGAATGCCCAGAAGATGTTCTGCCGGATCCGCTGCATCACCTTCGCCGAGAGCTGGAGGGCGGCCACGACACCCAGGAGATCCTCATGCATCAGCACGATCGACCCGGTCTCGACGGCGACATCGGTCCCGCTGCCGATCGCGATCCCGACATCAGCCTGCGCCAGGGCCGGAGCGTCGTTGATCCCATCTCCAACGAACGCGACCACCTCCCCCTGCTGCTGCAGCCGCTTCACCTCGGCGGCCTTCTGGTCGGGGAGCACCCCGGCGATCACCAGATCTATTCCGGCCCTCCCGGCCACCGCCTCGGCCGTGACCCGGGCGTCCCCGGTCAGCATCACGACCCTCCGGCCGGACTTCTTCAGGGCAGCGACGGCTGGCGGGGCGGATGGCTTCAGCACGTCCGCGATCGCAATCAATCCGGCCATCTGTCCGTCGACGGCAACCATCACGACCGTCTCACCGGCCTGCTGATGCGAAGCCGCCTGAGCAACCAGGGCCAGGTCTGCCTCTACCCCCAGTTCGTCCAGATATCCACCGCTCCCGACCAGCACCGTCCTCCCGTCGATCAGGGCCGACGCACCGCGACCACTCGACGAGGTGAACCCCGTAGATTTGGGGAGGGGGGCACCGGCCTTCTCGGCCGCCCTGATAACAGCGCCAGCAAGCGGGTGCTGCGAGTTGAGTTCGACGGCAGCCGCCATGGCGAGGAGGCTCTCCCTGGCCGCGTCGCCAGCCGTGGCGATGACCGCAGTCACCTCCGGACGCCCGACCGTCAGTGTTCCGGTTTTATCGAAGACGACGGTCGTCACCTTCTCGGCGGCCTCGAGCGCGTCCCCGTTCCTGACCAGCACTCCGATCGCCGCCCCGCGACCGAGACCGACCGTCACCGCCGTCGGCGTGGCCAGTCCAAGCGCACAGGGGCAGGCCACCACCAGCACCGCGATCAGCGTCGAGAGGGCGAAGACCAGCGGGGCGTGGAGGAGGAGAAACCAGACCAGGAACGCAAGGACCGCAACAGCCAGCACGGCCGGGATGAACCAGGCGACCACACGATCTGCGATCTGCTGCACCGGCGGCTTCGAGCCCTGCGCCTCGCTGACCATCTGGACGATCCTGGCCAGCATCGTCTCGCTCCCGACCTTCTCGGCACGGAAGGTCAGCGCACCAGTAGCGTTGAGAGTCCCGCCGACCACCTGATCCCCGGGGAGTTTATGGACTGGGATCGGCTCGCCGGTGATCATCGATTCGTCGACACTGCTCTCCCCCTCGGTGACCGTGCCATCCACCGGGACCCTCCCACCTGGGCGGACCATCAACAGATCCCCGACGACCACCTCGGAGAGGAGGATCTCGGCCGGCCCGTCCTCCCGGACCACCGTCGCCGTCTCCGGCTGGAGGGCGATGAGCGCCCGGATCGCCTGCGAGGTCGCTCCCTTCGCCCGTCCTTCCAGGAACCTGCCGAGCATCAGGAACGCACCGAGCATCAGGGCGGTGTCGTAGAACATGAACTCGGGGGTCAGCACGATCGAGAAGGTGCCGAGGATCGAGGCGCCCATCGCCACCCCGGTGCCCATCGCGTACATCACGTCCATCGTCAGCGCGCCGTGCTTCAGCGCCGTCGCGGCCGCAGAGAAGATCGGGGCGGTGACATAGACGAATGCCGGCAGACTGATCACCAGCATCACGAGCCCCATGTACGGAAGCATCGGGAAGAGGAACATGATGGCCATCAGGATGCCGGCCACCACAAACCCGACCGAGAACCGCTTCACCTTGTCCCAGAGGTCCTTTTTGAGGGCAGCATCCACCGCCTCGTCGGTCACCTCCCTGTCGAGGCCGAGGAACGTATACCCGGCCCCCTCGATCGCCTCCCGCATCACCGCAACCGAGGTGAGGGAGGGGTTATAGGTGACATAGGCCTTCTCGCTGGCCAGGTTCACCGTCGCCGTGGAGACCCCCGGCAGATCCAAAAGGGCTGCCTCGATCGTCTGGACGCAGACCGCACACATCATCCCGCCGATTCGGATCACCGCCTCGGCACGGACGACCTCGTACCCGGCGTCAGTCACCGCCCCTTCGAGGGCGGCAAGGCCGGTCTTCCCCTGATCGTAGTGGACGGTCGCGGTGTTGGTCGCGATGTTCACCTCGGCCTTCTCGACCCCCGGCACCGCGGCCAGCGCCTCCTCGATGGTGACCGCACAGGTGGCGCAGTGGATCCCGCTGATCTGCAGCTCGGCCTTCTCTGTCTCCTCCATACGAATGCCTATCGGCCGCAGCCCTAAAAAAAGTGTGCATTTCTGCACCGGATATCGTATTGAACGCACCATTCCGGACCGATACCGATCTTTGACTCACAGGAGTCAGAGACTGGTCCTATCCTGAACGAACTGCAAATTGTTCTGTCTGCCTAGGCCCGACCGTACTTGTCCTCGAACCGGACGATATCATCCTCTTCCAGGTACTCGCCGATCTGCACCTCGATCACCTCAAGCGGAATCCGGCCCGGGTTGCCGAGCCGGTGTCGAGAGCCGGTGGTGACGAAGGTGGACTGCCCCTGGCAGAGGAATTGGGTGTCACCGTTCAGATGCACCTCGGCCATCCCGCTGACGACGATCCAGTGCTCGGACCGGTGGCAGTGGAGCTGAAGCGAGAGCCACTTGCCCGGGCTGACCGTGACCCGCTTGATCTTGTAGAACGGCCCGGTCTCAAGGACCTTATAAGATCCCCAGGGACGATGCTCCTCGAGGTGATGCTCGGTGATCGCGTTCTGCTGCCCCTTGAACCGGGCCACCAGGTCCCGGACCTTGTCGGTCTGATCCTTGGCGCAGACGAGCAGCGCATCCCCGGTGTCGACGACCGCCAGGTTGTTCACGCCGATCAGGCCGATCGCCTTCCCCTTCGCATGCACATAGTTACCGGTCGCATCGATGTACTCGGCCTTCCCTGCATTCCCTTTCGGGTCGTGGGCTGCATGATCATACAGAGCCTTGAAGTCCCCCATGTCCGACCAGGCGCAGTCCAGCGGGACCACGGCGACCCGCTCGGAGACCTCAAGCAGCCCGTAATCGATCGAGAGGTTCTGGAGGGCAGCGTACTCCTCCGGCACCCCGGCGGCGAAGGCCGCGGCCATCGCCGGCTGATACCGTTCAAGCTCCTCGAAGAAGATCGTCGTTCGGAGGAGGAACATCCCCGAGTTCCAGAGGTAACCGGCCTGGCAGTAACCCTCAGCGGTCTCCTTATCGGGCTTCTCCTTGAAGGAGTCGACCGCCGACCCGCAGACCAGCGGGGCGCCGGGGCGGATATACCCGTACCCGGTGTGCGGACAGTCCGGCTTCACCCCGAAGGTGACCAGGTGGTCCTCGGCCAGCGGAACGGCCGCCTCGATCTCCTGCAGGGCCGCCTCATCCAGATGGTGATCGCTCGGGAAGACCACGGCGATGGCATCACCGCATTCGGCCCGGATCGTCGCCATCGCCCAGGCGATCGCCGGCAGCGTGTTCCTGCCGCAGGGCTCCCTGAGCAGATGAGCAGGGTCGAGGGTGGCCCCGACCTCCTCGAGCTGGTTGTTGACCAGGTACTGGTGGGCCTCGTTGGTCACCACATAGATCTCGTCGGCGGACGCCAGCTTCCGGGCTCGCAGCCAGGTGGCCTGAAAGAGCGAGTGGTCACCGATCTTCAAGAACTGTTTGGGGAACTGAACCCTTGATAGCGGCCAGAGCCGGGTCCCTGAACCCCCTGCAAGGATGATACATTTCATGAGAGAGTATTGGTGGTACACGGGCATAAGCCCTCTGTGATCCCGGCCTTTCGAAGTGTATCCCAGATCAGAGCGTGAAGAGGTGTCTGGCCGCAACCACCCGGAAGAGGCCGCCCCGGGCCCCGCAGTCCAGCCAGCCATAGCCGTAACTCGAGCAACTCAGGCTCTCTTCAAACGATCCCTGCCGGAGCATTGCCTCGCGAAAGAAGAGGGTGGCGACCGCTTCGATCCTGTGCGCCACCGGAAAGAGCGAAGAGCCGGGGTCGGGGGCGACCTCGACCGAGCCGAGGGCCTCGTCCAGCATCCGGATGTACCGCCCGGCCTTCTCCTCCAGCCGCTCCTGTTGATCGGGGCCGACCGGCCCCTCCATCAACAGCAGCCCGACCGGCCCTCCTCCCCTGACCAGCCCGAGCGTCCCGCCGGCGTCCAGCCAGCCGGCCCCGTAGGCAGCAGAGGCGAGGGCGTTCACCTGATCCCCCAGTATAAAAAAGGAGAGACCATCCTCCCTGTACGACCGGGCCATCTCGATCACCTCCCCACCGAGAGAGCAGAGCGGGGTCTTCTCAGGGGCGGAGGGAACTGCCCCTTCGAGGCCGACACCAAGGGCAGCGAGCCCGTCGGCGATCCTCATACCGATAGCCCGGCGAAGACCTCGAGGTACTCCTGCTCGACCGGGTGGAGGGTGGCCGGCACGATCAGCACATGCAGTGGCCCACCGAAGTCGATTCCGCGCAGATGATCGGCTGTCCCCGCCCGAACCACCGGACTGACCGATCCCGCCCGTGCGACACCGATATAGGTGGTGATGGAACCGCCCACCCGGACAGCCATCTCCTCGAGCAGGTCGATCGCCTCCCCGACCCGCATGTACCGGTCCTGCTGGATATCCAGGTAGACGAGCGTGTGGAGGTCGGCAGCCAGGTTCTGCCGGACCACCTCGTACGGGGTCAGAGGGAACCAGTTCTTCTGTGGGAACGGGACCGAGCAGGACTTGCCGAACCGGTAGTTCTGCAGCCCGGTCAACCCACAGACCGCGGTCTGGATCGAGGCGCCATGGATGATCCCGGTCGGGATCCCGCGGGCGGCGGCCCGAAGCCGGAGGTCCATATGGGTGGTCGAGACCATCGGATCCCCGCCGGTCAGCACCACCACGTCGCCGGCTGCGGCGGCGTCCAGGATCGGCTCGGGGTGCTGCTCGACATCGGCCCGGGCGAGGACGATCACCTCCTTCCCATAGGCCCTGACCAGATCCTCGATCGTCGTCCCCATCAGCCGGGAGGTGTAATACTCCAGAAAAACCGCATCGCTTGCTCTGACAGCCTCCAGCCCCTTCACCGAGATGTCGCCGGCGTCATAGAGCCCAAGCCCCACAAAGGTGAGCATTCAGTCCCCCCCTGGGAAGGTGATCGCTTCATCCTGGTACCGGTACTGGATCCAGGCGCTCTGCCTGATTCCTCGTCCAACTATACGCATCGACATCGTATCATCCTCCCGTTTCACTTCGAGCGTATGAGTCATCAACTGTGTGATCACCGAGATAGTCCGCTCATCGAAGGAGGTCGAGGTGAGCGTATAGAGTCCAAGTCCCTCCATCTTCTTCACCCTGGTCGTCAGCATATGCAGGAACTGGTAGGTCTCCTCGAGCTTCCGGTACATCAACAGCGTCGAGATCGAGTTGAGCATCACCCTGACCGGGGGTGGAAAGAGACCTTCGTCATAATCGGGGAACTGCCCGGCGAAGATCGCCTCGACCATCTTCCCAAACTTGATCCCGAGCGAGGTCAGATCGGTCGGGCTGGCCGTGAACTTCAGCTTGTCGGCCTCAGCGATGTTCGGGTTGGAGATCCGGGTGACCGTGTCGATCAGTCCGATCGCGGCCCGCTCTGCCCCAAGCGAGCGGAACGTGGTCAGGGCCTCCAGGTAATCGTCATCGGTGGTGACCAGCAGCGTATAATCGCCCGGCCGCGGACAGGCGAGCAGGTACCCAATCCTGGCCAACTCTGTCAGGGGGGGACCGAGGATCAGCAGATTCGATCCCTGGGGGAGACCGCCGGCCACTTCATCGATCAGGGGGATGCCAGTCTGGAACGTGTACATATCGAGTACTGAATCATGCCATCAGCAGGTGTATAAGTGCTCCGATCCCGAGGCCGAGCAGCACCGTATAGACGGTGATCAGCCCGGCCACCTTCGCCCCGAGTTCCCGGTTCAGCACCGCGATGGTGGAGATGCAGGGGACAAAGAGGGTGGAGACCAGGGCGAAGATATAGAGCTGCAGTTTTGTCATCACGGTGATCAGGTCGGCGGTCCCGGCCAGCACCGTCAGGGTCTCAAAGGCCATCTCCTTCCGGAGGATCCCGAAGAGAAGCGCCGTCGATGCGTAGCTCGGGAGACCGAGCAGCCCTTCGGAGATCGGGATGGCGGCCTGCTGGAACATAGCGATCACCCCGTAGAACCCGAGAAGCCCGAGGATCACCGAGGATATGAGCAGCAGCGGCATCGCGATCACCAGGAACTCCTGTATCCGAAGCCAGGACTTCCGGAGCACCATCCCGGCCTTGGGCCGGCGAAGGGGGGTCATCTCCAGGATCATCCCGTACTGCGGCCCGGGGGTGACCCGGGAGAGGATCACCCCGGTGAGCAGGATCAGCACCAGCACGATCAGGTAGATGCTCAGCGCCGGTAGAACCCCGACGAACTTGGCGACGATACCAGAAATGACGACGGTGCGTGCAGAGCAGGGGACCATCGTGATCAGAAAGGCCGCGATGACCCGTTCTCTGCGCGAGGAGAGGAGCCTTGTCCCCATCACGGCCGGGACATTGCAGCCGAACCCGAGTACCAGCGGGATGATCGCCTCACCGTGCATCCCGAGCCGGTGCATCGCACGGTCGGCGAGGAAAGCGGCCCGGGTCATGTACCCCGAGTCCTCGAGGATCGAGAGGAGGATATAGAAGGTGAAGATGTACGGAAAGGCGATCCCGAACCCCGATTCGAGGGCGAGCACCACCGAGTAGGCCAGTTGTGCAACAAGGGGCGGGAGGACGAGACCCTGGATCGGGGTCATCAGGTATGTCGTAAACCCCCAGACGATCAGATCCTCGAGGCGGGCGCCGATCGCAAAGACGATCAACAGCATCGAGAGGATCACCCCGACCAGGATCGGGATCCCCGGGAACTGTCGGGTAAGAAGTCGGTCCAGGTCGAACCGGCGGTGATGGGTCCCGGTGGAGAGAACCCGTCCAGAGAGCGAATGAGCATAGTTGTGCCGGTTGGTCGCGATGATCTGGTTCACCGACATCCGGTGCCGGTTCTCGATCTCCTCTACGACCATCGCGGTCACCTCGAGCATCTCAGGGTCCGGGCTGATCCCCTGCATCGCCTGCAGCCCCACCCGCCGTCCGATCCCCATCGTCTTCTGGAACGAACGGAGGGCCGCCTCGACCTGGTGGTCATAGGGGACCTCGATCGTCGATACCTTCGCCGACTTCATCACGGCCGGGACGATCTGGTCGATCCCGGTTCCGAGAGCAGCGGCGGCTCCAATCACCGGGACGCCGAGGAGGGTGGCGAGGGCGTCGGTGTCGATTGAGACCCCCTCCTTGATCGCCTCGTCGGTCAGGTTCACAACGACGATCATCGGAATCCGGTACTCAGCGATCTGCAGCAGCAGGTACAGGTTCCGTTCGAACCGGGTGGCGTCCAGCACCACGATCAGGGCGTCGACCTCAGGCTCCTCAAGCACACGCCTGACCAGAACCTCCTTCTCCCCCTGCCCATCGAGCGAGTAGAGGCCAGGCATGTCGACGAGGTCGAGCCACTCCTTCTGGTCCCGGTCCACGCAGACCGTGCCGGACATCAGTTCTATCGACGAACCGGGCATGTTCCCGACCTCGACCCCGAGCCCGGTCAACTGCATGAAGATCAGCGACTTGCCGACCCCGGGGTTCCCGATCAGGGCTGCTTTCATGTTACCCGCTCCACCGATATCGAGGTGGCAATCTCCGGGCTGAGGGCGATGTCACACCCCTTCACCCTGACTACGACGGCCCCATTACTCAGTTTCCTCCGGATACTGATCTCCTCGCCCGGAAGGATCCCGAGATCGAGCAGCCGGGTGTAATGACCCCACTGCCGGATCGTGCTGACCCGGAGAACCGTCCCCTCGTCAAAGGACTGCAGCGTCCTGACCGCGGGTTTCCGGCTGCTGCAGCGCCTCGGGCATTCCGGATTTCCACCCGGACGGGCCATGTAGGTGCCGAGGCGGGAGATCGTCTCGTCCGAGATCTGATGCTCGATCTGGCAGGCCTCGTCCGATGCCGAAGAGGGATCCATGCCGAGCATCTCGGTCAGGAAACACTGCAGGGTCCGGTGCCGGCGATCGATCCGAACAGCGATCTCCCGTCCCTCTTCGGTCAGGCCGATCAGACCCTCCGACCGGGTCAGGGTGCCGGCCCTGACCGCATCATCAATCAACGGGAGCAGTCGTTGGGGGGTGAGGTGGAGGCGGGAAGCCAGCGGACCAAGGGCTGCACCATCCCCGGCCCCAAGACAGAGCACCGCCTCAAGCAGGTCCTCTTCGCAGCTCCTCTCCATGTACAAGAGGTTACGTCTCCCGGACGGTTATGGATTTGGTTGTCGGTTCAGCCTGCCGGGAATACTCTTATGGAAAGAAAACCGATTACGTAAGTTATATATGGGGTGTACCAACAGGCAGGCGGCCGATACGATCCGGTTCATCAGCCAGCTGCTTGAGATCAGAGGAGAGGACCCGTTCCGGGTCAGGGCATTCCAACGGGCTGCCATGGCGATCGAAGGGCTTGGGGAGCCGGTCTGTAGCATGGCGCCCGAACAGGTGCTGGCGGTCCCGGGGATCGGGCCGCACACCGCGGCCCAGATCAGGGAACTCTGCGCCGGCGAAGAGAGCAGCCTGCTTCAGGACCTGCAGCAGTCGATCCCGGCTTCGGTGATCGCCCTCCTCGAACTGGATCAGGTGGGGCCGAAGACCGTCCACCGGCTCTGGCATGAACTCGGGATCTCGACGATCGAAGACCTGGAGAAGGCCGCCCTGGCCCACCAGGTCAGCACCCTGAAGGGGTTCGGGGCGAAGAAGGAGGAGGAACTGGTGAAGGCGATCGCACGCCACCGGCGGTCGACCGGGCGGATGACCAGAGTTGCTGCAGAGGCTGTGCTCAGAGAGGTGACGGCTCTGCTGGTTGAAGGGACCTACACGATCGCAGGATCGTATCGGCGAGGGAGGGCCACGATCGGGGATATCGACATCGTCTCCACCGAAGCGCCGGCCGAGGTGAACTCGCGGCTGGTCTCCCTGGCAGACGAGGTGATCGATCAGGGTGAAAAGCGAACCTCGATCCGGGTCATGGGGCAGCGGGTCGATGTCAGGTTCTGTACCCCGGACCAGTGCGGCCCGATGCTCCTCTACCTGACCGGGTCGAAGGACTTCAACATCAAACTCCGCGAGATCGCACTCTCTGCCGGTTGGCGGCTGAACGAGTACGGGGTCGAGGAGCGGACGACCGGTGCACACAGAACGGCGGCGACCGAGGAGGAGATCTTCTCGATGCTCGGAATGGATCCCGTTCCGCCGGAACTCAGGGAGGACCGGGGCGAGGTGGAGGCAGCCCGGGAACACACGCTGCCCACCCTCGTGATGGCGGACGACCTCCAGGGAGATCTGCATGTTCACTCCCGCTGGTCTGACGGCTCGATGACGATTGCTGAGCTGGCCACCGCCGGAGAGGAACGGGGGTATCAGTACATCATCTGTTCTGACCACTCGGCCTCACTGGGGATCGCTCACGGTCTCTCTGCTGCAGAGGTTAGAGATCAGCAACACGAGATCGAGATGGTGAACCGCACTTCATCCTGCCAGGTGCTGGCCGGGATCGAGGTGGACATCCTCTCCAACGGGTCGCTCGGCCTCCCCGACCGGACACTGCAGGACCTGGACCTGGTGGTAGCCTCGATCCATTCCGGGTTTCATCAGGAGGAAGACCAGATAACCCGGCGGATCATCGGTGCGATCGAGAACGAACATGTGGATATCATCGGCCATCCGACCGGGCGGGTACTCGGGCAGCGGGATCCGTACGCGGTCGACCTGCACCGGGTGATCGAGGCCGCCGCTCTCCACCGGACCGCCCTGGAGATCAATGCTTCCCCATTCAGGTTGGACATGGACGACACCGCAGTCAGAGAAGCCCGTGATGGGGGGATCGTCATCTCTCTCGGCAGCGATGCGCATGCGCGTTCTGAACTGGAGAACATGTCCTACGGGCTTTTGATGGCCCGCCGCGGATGGTGCCGGCCGGCAGACCTGCTGAACACCAGAGACCTTTCGTCGGTGCTGGAGTGGGCCGCATGATCTACTGGCTCTACGCCCGGCACCTGGCCCGGCAGATCACGGTCCTTCCCGAGCAGATCTGCATCATGGTCGATGAGAAGGATCTCCGCGAGGCCCCGGACAAACTCTATGACTGTGTGACCTGGTCTGTTGAGATGGGGATCAAAGGGGTGATCTTCCATATCTCGACAAAGGATCCCTCATCGATGGATCCCCTGCTGCCGGCGATCCGGAGGATCAGTTCGATCGCAGCACTGACCCTCCACTGCGGGGTGCATGAAGAGCAGAGCGGAAAGGGGATCGCGGTGACGGTCGCGGTCGGGAAGAGCGGCAGAGAGGAGATCACTGCCTGCATCCGGGCGATGGCTGAGGAGCATATCGCCCCCGAGGCCGTGGACGAATCGGTATTTGAACGTTACCTGACCTTCCATTACACCCCCGACCTGATGATCAAGACTGGCGGGGATCACCTGACCGATTTTCTGATCTGGCAGTCGGTCTACTCTGAACTCTTCTTCTCAGATGTGAACTGGAAGTTCCTCAGAAAGGTCGACTTTCTCCGGGCTCTCCGGGACTATCAGTCCAGGGTGCGTCGGTTCGGGGCCTGATCATCTTTCAGGTTCCCGATAACTGGATCTTTGTATCATTCCCCCTGATCACCCCGACCTTTCGGAGATCTGCAACAAGACCTGTCACAAACTCAGGGATGATTTGGGCGATGGGTTTGAACTGATTCTCAGAGGTATCATTCATCACCTCCAGGACCAGAGGCCCTATCTGTTCGGGGATCGCTGACAGGGTGCTTCCCTTTATCGGCGATCAGATCGAGGATCTGATCGACGACGATGCCCTTGTAATAGAAGTTGAAGAGCAGGTGCTCCAAACTGACTCTGTCTATGTTGATGAGAGGGGGGCGATGGCGTCCAGAAGCTCATCATCAGAACAGATACAGTAGAGAGAGGGATCGATGAGGACCCGGGTTTTGGAAGTGAAACTGACCCTTTTGACCAGGGACAGGTGATGAGCGTTCTGCACCTCGATGTCGATTCGCGCGAGATCGGTCACCCTGTATTCGATCGACACGTCATCAGGGTTCATCTTCTGCCGCAGAATAACTCCATCTGGACCCTCCTGTATCAGGTTATTCTGTTTCATGATCTTCAGGTGAAGTGCCAAAAATAATAGCTCACCCAGAGATGATATCTGTTCATCTCTGGACTTTCCCTCAACCATCCGTTCCAGGGAGGGTCTGTCCAGTTCGGCACCAATGGAGAATTCTGATGTCGCGAAGACATCTCCCTCGTTGAACCGGGTATTCACATCTGCGATGTAATCCCTGGCCAGTCTTGTCTCAGCCAGCATCAGAGGAATCATGACTTCGCTGGTCATCTCTTCTTCTATCGGTTCCATGAGTGTCTGGAACAACAGGAGTTTATCATTCTCTGTTGATTCACCGTATGATTCTGGATCTGCCGCGATCATCTCTTCAAGCATTGCGATCAGATTGCCAACAGACCCTCTCATCAGGATATCTTCAACCACGTGCCCCTCACGCCTCTTCTGTGTACGGCAGTCCTTGCTTTTCATGAACCTGATGAACTGGTCCGCTTCGACATCATCAATAAAGAGCAGTGACTCCTCCAGCACTATAGGTACCACCTGATCGGGATTCTATAAAAAAATGGAGGGGATCTCTGGCCGATCGTTCAACTGAGCGAGGCAGAGACGGTCAGACTGCCGGAGGGATCGACGGTCGAACCCTCCTTAAGGACGGCCGTCCCCCGGCTGATCTTGACATCCAGCGACTCCCGCGAATCATCCTTCTTCTGGGCCTGAACGCTCACCGTCCCGGTCTGCTGGTTCACCGGGATCACCTTGATTCCAACGCCGCTGATCGGGATCTCACGATAGATCGAACCGCTCGATACGATCTTTCCTGACCAGGCCCCCTTGTAGTTGATCGTGACCTGCAGATCGGTGCTGTCAGCACTGACAGTGGTGGTCTGGCTTGGCGTGGAGTTGACGATGCCCCCGGTCAGCGGATTGATCTTCAGGTGATTCCCCTGCTGGTCGGCAGAGTTCTGCACCGGAAAGATCGTGAAGATCACCAGGGTCAGCACGATCATCCCGGCGATAGCAAGGATCCAGGAGGGTTTGATCCCCCGACCGTCCCCTTCAAAGAGGCTGGAACCCCGGTATTTTCCTTTTCTGGGGCGGGTGGGGTGTCTGGGCGGAACCGGCGGGCGCTGTGGAACCTCGTACAGGGGCACCTTCTTCACCGGTTCAGGGATGCTGATCGGAAGGGGAGTGACCCAGGGGATGATCGGATCATCATCCGGCACCACCGACTCCGGCGAAGGCTCCAAGGTCGTTGCTCTGACCGGGGAAATCGGCGGTGCGACCGGTGGGCGCCGTTCAACCGCGGGATCCTGATGACGCTCGATCACCGGCTGCTCCCTGTCGATCTTTTCAGGTGCGACCTCAGGATCCTTCTGCTGGAGGGCACCGGGAACCATCCGGTTCAGCCTCTCAACCGGGGACTCCTGTACTTTCTCCTTCTCCTGTTCTGGAATTGTTTCAGGCCAGGGGACCCAGCCCTTCGCCTCGCGGAGGCGTGGCTTCGGGGGATCGGGTTTGACCGGGGTACTTCGCCGGGCCTGTTCGAGATGGCGGGCGTTCCGCCGTGCCTCCTCCTCAGTGAGCCGTTGCCGCTGCTCATCCACGGGCAGGGGTCTGGGCTGAGGAGACCGGGACGAAGGACGGAGGTCCTCTGCTGAAACCTGACGTGTCCGGAGGTCGTCGAGCGGGAGAACCGGGCGGTCGGGAGGCGAAAGCGGCTGGAGAGGGTGTTCATCCACTGCGATCACCGGCGGTCTCGCCACCGGAGCCGGCCTCACCTCGTCAGTCCCTTCCGCCCGGGAACGCAGACCGCCAGAGAACCCGTCCCTGGCCGTAACCGCCGGCTCGGAGACCTGGGAAGAGACAGGAGGCGCTACCGGTGTCTCGGTTGCCGGGGAGGCATGCAGCCGTGCCCCACAGGTCGTACAGTACTTGTCCTCACTGCCGGCGATCCGCGCACCACAGTTATGGCAGTACATCATAAGCTACTGATATCTCCCCACACCCAGATAAAGAACGCTGTTCTGTCCTTCATGCCGTACCCATTGGTTCGTTCCGCTGCTGGTAAACCCGGATCGCCCGCAGGAGATCGATCTTTCGGAAGAGCGGCCAGTAGGGTGCGCAGAAGTAGACCGCACACTCATTTCCATTGGCCAGCCAGGGGAGAAAGTTCGAGGTCCGGTACTCGTTGCCGGTCCGGATGATCAGATCCACCGGCGGGAGAGGGTTCCCTTCATAGAGATGGTTCTCCACCATCGCCGGGGTGATCGCCTCAGGGGCGAGCGTGCCATCCTTCACCTCGGCGAGGATCCGCTTTGCGGCCTGGACGATCTCGTTCCTCCCCCCATAGGCGATGGCAATGTTCAGAAAGAAATCATGGTACCCGGCGGTCGAGGCCTCGGCCTGCTCGATCGCAGCGAGCAGGTCTGATGGCAGCAGGGTCCGGTCCCCGACCATCTGCACTCTTATATGCCGCCGGTGGACCCGTTCGTTCTTGACCATCGAGAGGAACTTCTCGCGGAAGAGGTCGAAGAGTTCCTGCACCTCTGAGGCATCCCGGTGAAAGTTCTCGGTTGAGAAGGAGTAGAGGGTGATGTGCTGCACCCCCAGGTCACCGGCCCACTCGAGCATCTGTTCGGTGATATCGGCACCGGCCCGGTGACCGACCGCGGTGTCGACCCCAATCTTTCGGGCAAACCGGCGGTTGCCATCCTGAATGATGGCGATATGCCGGGGCATGTTCCGGCATTGCAGTCTCAGATACCGTTCATAGATCGGGTCGATCAGTGACCGGATCTTCACAGCGGCGTCACCTCGACGATCATGCCCCTGTTGGGGTACCGCTCGACGATCGAACACCTTCCGTCGATGGTCGGGGCCAGCTCGGCGAGCATCCACCAGATCACCTCGAAGTGGTCCTCGCACCAGAGATAGGTCCCTTCCTCCAGGCAGGATTCGACCCGATTCGGGTCACCGTTCGGCTCGCAGACCCCATAGATGATGGTGCCGTCCGGCGTCACCTCGTCGATATCCCTGGCCGTGTTGACGGCGATCCGTTTCAGCCGTTCCCGCAGCTGCACCGAGTCCTTGAATGACGACGAACACCAGTGGACCTTCTCATCGTCACAGATGGCGGCAGCCCATTCCCCCGACCCGAGGATCGCGTTGTGAACATCGTCCTCGAGTTCGAAGCCGCGGTCCCGCATCCCGGTGGCGTTGGTCTCGCCCCATTCAAGTTCATTGATGTTCATGAAGTCAAGGTACGGCAGCAGAGCCGCCAGGTTCTCGAGACCCGGCAGCGCCGGCACCTCGACACCGATCGCAAACCCGAGTTCCTTCGCCCTGACCGCCGATCGCAGAAACGGGGTGGAGAGGATCTCCTTCCAGCACTCCTGCGGGGGATGAAGCCTTATTTCATCGACGAGCCCCTGCATCGCCTGCAGGTCCGACTCGGTCGGAGCAACTCCTGTGTACAGGTGGATCTGGTGCTCCGGGCCGAAAGCCTCCTTTAAGAGGGAGGTATACCTGACCACCCGGTCGAGGACCAGCAGCGGTTCGCCGCCGGTCACCCCGGTGCCGAGGGCGCTCATCATCACTGCCTCGGCGATCACCTGGTCATCGCTGCTGACCGGCCGCTCATTGGCATAGACCTGGTCCGTCCCTTTCCGCTCTGCAGAGAGGGGACAGTACCAGCAGGACCGGCCACACTCACCTGTCACAAACAGGACCATCTTCGCCCCTTCCATACAGAGGACACAGCCCTGGCTCAGCATCTGACTATCATCACCACTTGTATAATCAAGGAGATGGAGGATTATCAGGATATGCATTGTGACCGGCGAGGAAACCTCTTATTCCCTGCCCATCAACAGATACATACGTGTCCGGGGTTTCTCGGGCAATTGAAGCACCATGACCCCTTCGATCCCCGAAATACTCGCCGATCTGCGGAGAGCAGCAGGCGAACTCCCCCCCATGGCAAAGGCATTCCTCGTCGCCGTGGCCGTGATGGCGCTGCTGGCTGTCCTGGCCGGCATCGGCCTCATGGCCCTGACACCTGCTCCTGCCACGCCGTCGTTGAACCTGACAGCCGGGTATGACGCCAGTTCGATCCACCTCTACCACAGCGGAGGGGCGTCCCTCTCGAACAGTTCGTTCCTGGTGCTCGTCGATGGGGTCGACGAGACGAAGAATGTCACCTACTCCCCGCCGTTACAGAACGGGATCTTCGCACCGGGGTCGATGATGATCATCCCCGCCACTTCGCCGGTGCAGGGGGTCTCGCTGGTGACCGCCGACTCGCACAGGACGATCATCCAGTCGGTCTACGCCGAGGACTTCGTGCTGACCACCGCCGGCGCCCCCTGGTCGATGGCGTTCCCCACCCAATCGAACGCTCAGGTACAGGGGGTGCAGGCGCCAGCGCACAGTTATACCTGGCCGGCCTCACCCACCCCGTCGCCCGGGTTCGATACCGTCACCCCGGGGATGGTGACGGTGGCGGCCGCGAACTCGGCCGATCCCTCGAAAGCCCAGTTCCGATGCACCGGCACCGACGACCAGGTGGTGATCAACCGGGCACTGGCTACCGGTGCCTCGGTGCAGTTGATGGACGGAACCTTCCACTGTTCAGGACGGATCGTCATCCCGACCCATACGACCCTGGCCGGGGCCGGGACCTTCCAGACGATCATCGAGGTGAAGAACAGCACCGACGGTTACCAGCCGATCGAAGTATCGGCACCGTATGTGACCCTCCGCGGATTCAGCACGGCAGCGCAGGGGTTCATCATGATCTCGGCCAGCCATGTCCGGGTGCAGGACGTCTACGCGACCTCCCTCGGCACCGACGGGGTCCGGTACCGGTCGGCAGGGAACGGGATGTTCTTCGTCTGGGCCGATCATCAGGACCTCTCGGATATCGAATTCTACAACTGCACGGCCTACGACTGCACCACCCACGGGTTCAACATGAACCAGGACTTCACCGACCGGGTGCCGCACGCGATCCAGAACACCCGGTTCGTCTTCTGCTATGCGGCCCTCTGCGGCTATGGCGAGGCCGGCAACTCCCGGTCTGAGTGGACCACTGGTTTCGACCTGCAGGAGATGAACGATCTGGTCGACTGCCAGGTGCTCAACTGCATCGCCGACAACAACTGGGAGTCGGGATTCCACTTCGAGCCCGGCGAACGGGTCGACGACAGCGGCAAGGAGATCGGGCCGGCGACCAGGACCGTCGGGGTCGTTCTCCAGAACTGTCTTTCAGAGAACAACGGCTACCGGAACACCAACCCGGCCCATTATTTCATGGCCGGGTATTACGTGCACAAGAATACGGTGCTGACCAACTGCCGGGCGGTTCACAACCGGAACGCCGGCTACTTTGTGCAGAGTGGTTCGAACCTGACCTTCGATCGATGTCAGGACGAGCAGTCCACGTACGGCTGGCTGGTGATCAAGTCGTCGTCAGGGATCACGCTCTCGAACTGCACTGCCGACCACCCGAGGATCTGGTCGCTCTGGGCTTCGTCGACGGACGACCTGACCCTCAACGGGTTCACGCAGGTCTCACCGGGTGGAGCCCGGGGGACGCTCGCGATGCTCGGGTGGTACCGGGACGAGGAGACATACCAGAAGCCGGTGACCCACTCGACCTTTGAGATCACCACCACGGGCGGAGGATCCCTCTCGCCGATCACAAAGGAAGGGGATGGAAACCGGTATACGTTAACCCCCTGAAGGGCGCGGAGGATGCTGACGGGTTTTCTTCGAGGTGGGGAGAACCCCACCGTCTTCAGGTCGACAGAATATTGCTGGATCTCACGGTATTACGCAGGAAGAACAATATACCTGTTTCACCAACACTGAGCAGTGACTGGGGATGAAGAGTCTACCAGCACCTAGTGAGCTCGGGGTGTACATCGCATGATAACCTCCTTTATCGATACCCCCATTTTTTGATGATACGCTCCTGATACCGCAAGGAACCCAGGGGTGTTGTTCACCAGATTCATTCTGCTCTATACCCTCCTGTTGTCGACCTGGTCCGGGTAATCGCACCGGGACCAGAGCAACCGGGTCGTTCTGATGGTCAGAGACGGTCGATGTTCTCGGCTTCCTGTCGAGACGCTCTCGCATTGTCTTATATAATTTCCAGACGGACTCTCTTCTATTGCCAACATCCGGGCGCAACGAGGACGGCCTCTCTGAGATCATCGGGTTTGTGCTGATACTCGGGCTGATTGTGGTGGCTTCCACACTGTACCTGCTCTATGTCGTCCCAGCGGAGGGGCGCGAGGACGAGATCGTCCATATGAACCAGGTGAAGGATCTGTTCGTGGACTACAAGGGGACGCTCGACTCCCTCTGGATGAACTCGATCTCGAACCTGACCGATCACCGGCTGGCAGGGACGATGATCAGCACCTCGTTCGACCTCGGGACGGCGGGGGGGAACACCCAGGCCGGCGGGGTCTTTCTGTCATTCATGAAGCCGCAGGGGTCGCCGGCGCTGATGTCGGTCGGGCAGCCGAACTTGGACGGGACGCTGCGGGTTATCGGCAGTCAGACCGATACCAATGGAACAGTCACAACACCTCTGGATGTCTCGATCCCCATGGGGTCGATGTCGTACCAGACTCAGAACAACTACTGGATCCAGCAGACCTACTACTACCAGATGGGCGGGGTCTTTCTGAATCAGTCAGACGGAGTCTCTATCGTCTCTGCACCAGCGATCTCGGTGTACAACGTCACTGTTTCAGTTAACGAAACCACCAAATATATCATGCCCAAGGTCTCCATCGCCGGTCTTAAGATCCAGGGTCGCGGATCGATCGGTGGGACCGGTCCTCTCCGGGTGGACACCCGGCTGACCGAAAATCTCGTCGATACCACCAACAAACAATATTCCAATGTGACGGTCATAGCGGTCATGAACTCACCAACCGCTGCCCAGTTGTGGGACAAAGCATTTCGAAACGCCGGGAGACAGATGTCGCTCCAGTATAATAATATAAGTTTCATCTCTCCTGGTGGAACATTCAACAACACCCCGATTAACGATAAAACCGCAATTATGAATATCAAAGCCGGGTCGAATGCCGCCGATCCCAACGATCCCTATCATGTGTACCTCGATCTGACGCAGGCTGAATACAGGGTGACCCTCCAGAATGTCGGGCAGTAACCGGGGCATCCCGGGGCCGGCCGGACGCCATATCGAGCACGACGCAGGGGTCTCCGAGATCATCGGAGCCGTGCTGCTGATCGCCCTCGTCGTCGCCGGCGGAACCCTGGTCGGGGTGGCACTCTTCTCGCAGCCGCTCCCGACCCAGGTGCCGAAGGTGAATATCGTCATCGGGGCAGACCAGAACGGGACGGTGACCCTGGTCCACAATGGCGGGGAAGCACTGAACCCCGGCCAGTACCTGGTTTACCTGGACCAGACACCCTGGCCTCTGAATAAGAGCTTCGTCAACAACAATACTAGTACCCCGGCGGACACCACGGTCTGGTCGGTGGGGAACTCGCTGACCCTCAGGGGGAGCGATGCGAACCTGACCGACAATGTCACGGTCGTGTACTCGGGCAGTTCAGGGAACGTCACGATCACCTCGGTGAACGCTGTCGGGACAGGGGAAGGAGGCTACGGGTTCTTCTCGTCACTCTTCGAGTACATCCTGGGGAAGCACCCGGAGCAGTACCCGGAGGGGATCGTGCCGCTCCCAACCCAGCAGGTGACCCATTACCCGCCGGTCGGACCATACAACTGGTCGAACATTCAGCCGCGTATCGATTACACCGACTGGGCCGGTCAGTCAGAATGGATGAACACCACTGCCTATATCTATACCTCAGGCAACTCCGACAGTAGTTATGATACCCCACCTGACGTTATCACAAGCACAGTCCCAGGTGGTATGAGTGCCCCAAATCTGTTTAGATTCACTGATGTGAACACGATCAATGATGAGTTGCACAATTATGGCAGGGTGGTGATGCTCGACGGTGTCTATGTCTGCAACGGGCCAATCCGTTTCGACAACAGTTACAAGATACTCATGGCTCAGAATCCAGGTACGGTCTATCTCCCCATGAATGGACCTTCTTACAACGATGGTTACATCAAGGTGAGTGCCCCGAATGTGATCATCAGCGGGCTCAACCTTGAGGGAACTGGAGGTGTTGAGATCGTTTCGAGTTATGTCAGTGTTCAGGGTGTGAATGTAACCAGTCGAAACCATGGTGAACTCTCCGCGAATCACGACCCGAACGAGCCGCCAGCGAACAAAGCTCCAATCAACGGGATGTTCTTTGTATGGGCTGACGGCCAGCCTCTTTCAAACATTGAATTTTTCAACTGTACAGCCCGCGAATGCAACACCCACGGCTGGAACATGAATCAGAACTGGAACAATGTGCCATATTCCATCAGCAATACGCTCTTTGTAAATTGCGTGGCCTCATACTGTGGATATGGATCAGCCGGGGACACGGTCAACTATATCAATGGTTCAACCAGTACCGTTTCAGCAGAACATCAATCCCGGTCCGAGTGGATCACCGGGTTCGACCTGCACGAATGGCAGGACCTGATCGAATGTCACGTATACAACTGTTATGCAGACAACAACTGGGAGTCGGGATTCCACTTCGAGCCCGGTGCCCGGTATGGTGATAACGGAGAGGATATCGGGCCACGGACCAGGTCAGAGAATGTCACACTGGACAACTGCACCAGTATCGACAACGGCCGGTCGACCTATAGCGGCGCTTTCTTCCAATCCGGTTACTACCTCTCGCGGAACACCACGCTGACCAACTGCACCTCGGTTGACAACGCCAACGCCGGGTTCTATGTCCAGGGCGGTATCAACTCCCAGTTCGTCAACTGCACGGACACCGGAAGCAAGAACACCGGCTTCCTCGTGATCAAGGGGTCAAGCGACATCACCATCGACAACTGCATCTCGAAGGACAATCCAAGGTTCGCCCTCTGGACCGCGTTCACCGAGAACCTGCAGGTGAAGAACTTCCAACAGCTCAATGTCACTGGAGGGACGGGTTTTGGAACCCAGACCCAGTCGATCCTCGGGTGGTACAAGGATGATTCGCGGTACCAACTGCCAGTGACCGACTCATATATCCAGATCACCGCGGATAAGAATTCCCCGCAGATCATCAACCAGGCCGGCAGTGGAAATACCTACGATCTCAGGCCCTCCTGAGCAGGGCAGAACCTATCCCAGGTTCCGCCACCCGCATCTGCATATCAACCTGCACGGCGAAAACTCAAGTATTATATATTTTACGGATGCTTAGGTACACTGCTGAAGAATGTCCCCTGGTCTGGATGATGAAGCGCTATCAGAAGTTGTCGGGTTTGTTCTGATTCTTGCGCTTGTAATGGCTGCAATTTCGCTCTATATAACGTATGTTGTGCCCGCCCAGGGGCGCGAGGACGAGATCCAGAAGATGACCCAGGTGCGGGACTGGTTCGTCAACTACAAGACCCAGGTGGACACGCTCTGGATGAACAGTCCGCCGCATGTCCCTTCACCGTTTGACACCTTATCTCCATCCTATCACTACCCTCGTTCTCAGGATGCCAGTTCTATGGATGCTCTGAGCTGGTTGTATACAAACCAGACAGAACTGTTCGACATAACCTCCGGCGGGACGACCCTCTCCCAGGTTCTCGACCCGGCCACCGGTAGCGGCACGACACCTGCCCGGATGTTCATTCCAATCCTCGCCCCGATCCGCTCGTCGGCCAGGGTCGGGCTTCCCGAATACGGGGAGAACTTTACGATCACCACCAACAGCACCAGTGACTATGCCAATGTATCCCTGCGGGGGTTGGAGTTCCAATCGCAGAACAACTACTGGATCCAGCAGACCTACACCTACCAGGACGGCGGGGTCTTCCTGGTCCAGAATGCCACCAGTGGTAATGCCGACATCTCGGTGCTGGCCTATCCGGCGATTTCGATCGTCAATGCAACCACCAGTCCAGAGGTGAACCTCATGCTGGTCAACATGGCCGGGACCACTGAAGGAGCGATCGGCACCTCCTCGCCGGTGATGGTCAGGACCTGGCTGAACGACCCTCCGGACTATGTGATAGCCAACAAAACCTTCACCAGCGTTACGCTGACCGCCCACACGCGAAGTGCACCCTATGCCCAGATGTGGGTCGACACCTTCAACAACGCAGTCAGAAGCGGACTTGCCAACAGCACCGCCACACTGCCCGGCCCCCTGGCCACCATCATAAACACCACCGACGCCCGGATCACAATCGACGCCCCTCAGGATTCCTCCGTGAACCTGACCGTATCGCAGGCAGACTACATTGCACACCTGCAGAATGTGCAGTCCATGATGGAGTGACCAATAATGAAAACCAATAAGGATCGCCGGGGTTCATCCGGTGAAGAACGGCAGCGATGGCACGAGTGGGGTGTCTCTGAGGTGATCGGTGTCGTCCTCCTCCTCTCCCTCGTGGTCGTCGGCGGCACCGTCGTCGGGACACAGCTCCTCTCTCAGCCAGCGCCCAAGGAGATCCCGAATGTGAACTTCCTGGCGAATTACAACCCGGGAAACCTGACCCTGTATCATACCGGAGGGGATACCCTCCCCAACGGGGATTACAAGTTTGTCGTGCAGTACCTGGACGGTACAAAATCTCAAACATTCAACGCCACTAAAGACTGGTCGTCCGGCAGTCCACTCACCTTCCCGGCCGTATCACAGCCAGCCAAGGTGACCCTGGTCTACACCGGCAACGGAGCCGGCGAGACGGCACTCCGGTCGGTCGTCATGGGAGACCAGGGCAGCGATGTCGGGGAGCCTTCTTCGGGTTCAAACTCAACAGATAACCCACCGTCAGCATCGACACATTACACCATCACCCCGATATTCGATTCACTGAAGGGAAGTATCACCTGCAACGGCACTTCGTTAGTGAACAATAGTCCATTCGACCTTACCGCAGGAGAAACGCCAACGCTCACATTCACAAACATTGCAGGGTTCAAATTCGACAAGGCAATCATCAGCGGGGACAAAGGCGCATCCACCACAGTGACAACGAGCCCATACAGATTCACCACGGGTGTAGACCAGAACTACACTGTCACGGTAACATTCGCAGAGATAGCACCACCTGCGCCAGCACATTACACCATCACCCCGATATTCGATTCACTGAAGGGAAGTATCACCTGCAATGGCACTTCGTTAGTGAACAATAGTCCATTCGATCTTACCGCAGGAGAAACGCCAACGCTCACATTCACAAACATCGCAGGGTTCAAATTCGACAAGGCAATCATCAGCGGGGACAAAGGCGCATCCACTACAGTGACAACGAGCCCATACACATTCTCCACGGGTGTAGACCAGAACTACACTGTCACGGTAACATTCGCAGAGATAGCACCACCTGCGCCAGCACATTACACCATCACCCCGATATTCGATTCACTGAAGGGAAGTATCACCTGCAATGGCACTTCGTTAGTGAACAATAGTCCATTCGACCTTACCGCAGGAGAAACGCCAACGCTCACATTCACAAACATCGCAGGGTTCAAATTCGACAAGGCAATCATCACCGGGGATAAAGGCGCATCCACTACAGTGACAACGAGCCCATACACATTCACCACAGGTGTAGACCAGAACTACACTGTCACGGTAACATTCGCAGAGATAGCACCACCTGCGCCAGCACATTACACCATCACCCCGATATTCGATTCACTGAAGGGAAGTATCACCTGCAATGGCACTTCGTTAGTGAACAATAGTCCATTCGATCTTACCGCAGGAGAAACGCCAACGCTCACATTCACAAACATCGCAGGGTTCAAATTCGACAAGGCAATCATCAGCGGGGACAAAGGCGCATCCACTACAGTGACAACGAGCCCATACACATTCTCCACGGGTGTAGACCAGAACTACACTGCCACGGTAACATTCACAGCCAATGTCTACACGGTGAACGTCACCTCCGGCCTGAACGGCTCGGTCCGGGCGAACGACCAGACGGTCGCGGCCGGCACTTCCGGAACGGTCAACGTCGGTTACAACGGAGAGGTGAACTTCACCTACCTGCCAACCACCGGCCATCACATCGACACCGTGACCTACACCGCCGAGGACGGCAGCCAGAAGCAGCTGCCGATCGTCGACAACACCACCTCCACACTCCCGGGTATCACGAGCAACTGCACGGTCGTCGCGACCTTCACAGTCGACCGGTTCGCCATCACCGTCACCCCACCAGTCCACGGCAGCATCACTCCGAACAGCACGCAGATGGTCGACTACAACGACACGCCAACCTTCACCTTCACCCCTGAGGCGGGATACCACCTCGGCACGGTGACGGTCGACGGCACATCGGTCACCCCGGCCGGGAACACCTACACGTTCCCGCCAGTCACCGGGCCGCACACCCTGGCTGCGACGTTTGTGGTCGACACGTTCACCATCAACGCATCGGCAGGGGACCATGGGACGATCAACCCGAACGGCGCAGTTCCGGCCAATTACGGTGAATCGAAGGACTTCACCATCACCGCGAACACCGGATACCATATCAACAGTGTGACCGTCGACAGCACGCCCCAGACCATTCCGGCAGGCAACACCTCGTACCTCTACACCTTCACCAACATCCAGGCGAGTCACACCATCAACGCCAGTTTCGCGATCAACACCTACACGATCAACGCGACCGCAGGGGATCATGGAACGATCACGCCGAACGGCACGCAGACGGCCAACTACGGAGATTCCAGAACCTTCACTATCACGCCGGCGACCGGGTATACGATCGCTGATGTGACGGTCGACGGGGTCTCACAGGGAGCGGTTACGACCTACGCACTCACCAACATCCAGGGCGATCACACCATCACGGCCACCTTCACGCAGGTCATATACACGATCACCGCGAACACCGGACCGCTCGGGACGATCACCCCGTCCGGGTCACTGGGGTATGCCTACCATGCGATCCCGTCGTTCACCGTAAGCGCCATCCCTGGCTACCATATCGTCAACATCATCGTCGACGGAGCGATGCAGGGGCCGGCCCCGAACTATACGTTCGCCCCGCTCGAAGCGAACCACACCATCACGGCTGACTTCGCAAAGAATGTCTACACGATCACCGCAACGGCCGGCAGCGGTGGCAGCATAACACCAGCCGGGATCACCTCGGTGAACTACGGAGACAATCAGGTCTACACGATCGCGGCCGGCAGCGGCAACACCATCGATGATGTGGTCGTCGACGGCATCTCGATCGGCCAGGCCAGTTCATTCAACTTCACGCAGGTGAACGGGAACCACACGATCCAGGCCTACTTCGACATCAACGGGGTCGGACCCTACTCGATCGCCGGGTATATCTGGAACGACCAGAACAATAACGGAGTCTGGGACAGTGGCGAACCGCCACTGGCCGGCTGGACCGTTCAGGCCCAGGGCAAGGGGACGGCCCAGGACTGGCACGTGGTGAACCAGACGGTCTCCGACAGCACCGGTTACTATATCATCAGCAATCTCCCCAAGGACCACTACCACGTGGTCGAGGTGCAACAATCCGGCTGGAACCAGACCTACCCGATCAGTCCGAAATACTACGATGTCGAGAACCTGAACCAGGGACGGGCGGACAAACACCAGCAGGTGACCGGGGACAACTTCGGAAACCACATGACCGCCACCGCAGGAAACCAGATCCTGTTGAACAACCCGATGAACATCGGGGTGCTGAAGGACGGGACCTACATCCGGTTCACTGGAACCACCTGGCGCGAATGGCCACAGCCCGCCCATACCGATGACTGGATTGAAATGGATTCCTCAGCCACCCTCGCATCCGGACTGGATATCGTTAGTGGAAATAAGTTCAGGATCCCCTGGCAGACTCAGGTTACGATCATGATGGACGGGGATCAGGCAAACGGGCAGATCTACATCTCCAACACTCAGATCAGCACCTACCAGTTCGACCATGTCAAGGTGTACTTCAACGGGAACCTGGTCGCCACAGGTAAGATCACGGGTATCTGGGTGAATGGATATACCAACTGGCAGTCCACGCTCACCTACGTGATGAGTTCCTACAACTCGGGGGCCCAGTTCGTGGTGAACGGGACGAATATCATCAACCCGCCCTGGTGGCCATACCAGGACTGGGGTGTCAATGTGTATGCGATTGCTCCACAGAGTGCCCCCTATAGCAACGTGCTGAACTTCAACTACCAGAATGGGAGAACCTACCTGGTCTGCAGTGGAACCTATGATCTGTTCACTGCCTGAACCAGGTACTCTCTCAACCTTTTTTTCAACGATGCCCATCCGCCTGCAGTGTGTGCCGTCGGATCCGGATCAGCCGGCGTATCCTCCCTGCATGGTCGGGGGCGAACCGGCACCCGGTGATGAAACCAATCATTTCCTGCCGGCCGGGGTACCGGTGATGCTCTTGTCTGGTCATCATCGGTTCTCCGATCGTGCAGACAGAGAGATACCCGGTTTCCAGCCGGGGTCGGAACGGGGTCGGGCTGAAGAACGGAATGCACCAGCGGGTGTACACCGGACAGATCTGCTCAATCAGAGAGGGTTATCAGGCAGTACGGACTACTATCATTGGATCAATGGCAGCCCTGCCGCCCGGGCTGCAGGTGTACCATAACCATGGTGAATAACGAGGGAAACGCTGAGATCATGGGGGTCGTCCTGTTGATCGCGATCTTCGTCGCAGCCGTCGGGCTGATGGGGATCACGATGCTCTCAGCTCCGCAACCGGAGAAGGTGCCGGCCGTGGCCCTCGACTTCTGGGCAGATGACAGCCACACCAACATCTCGCTGATCCACCGCGGCGGCGAGACGCTGAACCTCTCGGGTGCGAAGTTGATGGTCCTCTACAGCGGCGATTCAACCGCCCAGGACAAAACATCAGCGTTCAACCTCACTAACTCCTCCGGATTATCTACACGCCTCTCTTCTACTACACCTGAACTTTATTCCATCGGGGACAACCTGAGTTTTACCGCCGATAGGAAGATCGATCAGGTGCAGCTGATCTGGCCCGGCACCGGTCTGGCCAGCATGACCGGCGGCGGTGGAGCGGTGCTGCTCGGGGCCTGGTCGCCGGACAGCAGCAGCGGAAGGAACCCGCCGGCAGCCGTCACCGGGGCCGTGCCGATCACATTCCCATACCCATCTGAGGGGCCGACCTGGACGCAGCCGACGCAGAACCCCACGGCCCCGTGGGTCTACTTCATCGCGAACATCACCGCGACCAACGGGACGGTGCCGATCAACTTCACCGACCTGACCGATTACCATGGATGGTCGTCATCGTACAAGAGATCCTGGAACTTTGGTGATAGTGGATCAAACGTCATCACCGATCAGACCAACCCATACACGTATCCCTACTATCAAGCACCGACAGACTGGCCCTACATCAAGAACTACACCGTCACCCTCAACCTGACCGACGAGAGCGATGTATTGACCCCGTACTCCCTGGCCAGGCAAAATTACATCTCGGTCTATAAATCTCCCATCGCTGGATTCGACGCCTCCCCACTGGAGGGGAACTCAGGGATGGAGGTCTGGTTCACCAACACCACCACCGGATATGAGACCAGCCTCTCCTGGGACTTCGGTGACGAGAATCGAACAACAAACGCCTATCCAAGACCGGCCTTCCCCTACACCTATTACAACCCCGGATCGATCCAGCAGAACTACACCGCTTCCCTGATCGCCAATGTTGACCTGGGAGACAACCCTCATGAGAGCAGCGACCCCTTTCAGCGGGTCATCATAGTCCATCCGCAGGTGATCGCCGCCTTCACGGCCACCCCGATGACCGGACCGGCGCCGCTCACGGTCTCCTTCGATAGCAACAGTTCACAGGGATATCTCCTCTCCTACTTCTGGGACTTCGGCGACGGCACCACGTTCACCAGCCAGAATCCGCAGCACACCTACACCACCGCAGGGAACTACACCGTCAACCTGACAGTCAGCAACACCCTCCCCGGCCCCAACACCAGTACGACGAGCAGGACGATCACCGTCACCGCTCCACCGCTGGCACCGCCGGTCGCGAACTTCACGGCCACCCCGATGAACGGCACAGCACCGCTCCTGGTCACCTTCACAGACACGTCAACCAACACCCCGACTACCTGGAACTGGTCGTTCGGTGACGGGAACACCGCCACCCTCCAGAATCCGACCCACACCTACACCACGCCAGGTGCTTATACCGTCACCCTGACGGTCAGCAACGCAGTCGGAAACAGCACGGCGACGAAGACAGTCATGGTGTACAACAACCAGAACACGATCCGGGTCGACGCCGGGTACGGTGCAAACTCCACCGACTGCCTGGGCAATGTCTGGCTGGCAGATCGGGAGTACACCTCAGGCATGTGGGGCTACAGCCCGACCGGAGCCCCGCTCTACTCGGTGAATGGATCCATCGCCAACACATCAGACCCAGCCCTGTATCGGACCAGCAGGTGGTCCACCACCGGAACGGTCGACTATCAGTTCAATGTACCGAACGGGAACTACAATGTGCAGTTAAAGTTTGCAGAGACCGACACGAGCATCAACGCCGGCAACCCGAGGAAGTTCGATGTCACTGTCAACAATAACCCGGTGGCCTCCAGTTTTGACGTCTATGGCACCGTCGGAGCCAACTCCACGGCAGACCTGTACTCGAACGTGACCGTCATCGACAACCTGATCCATGTCGTCCTGAAGGGCACCACCGGACAGCCGATGATCGCGGCGATCGGCATCGCCCCCGCCTCGACCTGGGTCTCGCCGGCCTTCACCGCCAACCAGACGATCGGAAACACACAGCTCCCGGTCCAGTTCAACGACACATCAACAGGAACGGTGAACAGGTGGTTCTGGGACTTCGGCGACGGTGCCACCTCCACCATCCAGAACCCAACCCACACCTACACCTTGCCGGGTACCTACAAGGTGATGCTGACCGCCGGGAACGCCAACCAGAGCGGAACAGTCGTGAAGAAAGACTACATCACCGTCGGGCCGGCCCTGGCCGCGAACTTCACCGCGAATCCGACCACCGGCATCGCCCCGCTCGCAGTCGGGTTCACCGACACCTCCACCGGAAACGGGATCTCGAACTGGTCCTGGACCTTCGGCGACGGTGCCACCTCCACCATCCAGAACCCAACCCACACCTACACCTTGCCGGGTACCTACAACGTCACCCTGACCGTCACCAACCCCTATGCCAGCGCCTCAACGACGAAGACGATCACCGTCCACTCGCTGAACCCGAACTTCACCGCAAACAGGACGATCGGCAACGCACCACTCCCGGTCCTCTTCACCGACACCACGACGAGCGACCTTGCCGTCAACGCCTGGACCTGGAACTTCGGGGACAACAGCACCGCCACCACCCAGAGCCCAACCCACTCCTACACGACACCCGGAATCTACACCGTCACCCTGACCGTCTCCAACACCAGCCTCGGGTTCACCAACACCACCACGAAGAGCGCCTACATCACCGTCCTCCAGCCGCTGGTGCCGAACTTCACCGCCAACAGAACCGCCGGCAACGGACAGGTCCCGGTCCAGTTCACCGACACCACCACCGGCACCTCGATCACCACCTGGACCTGGAACCTCGGCGATGGGAACACCTCCACCCTCCAGAACCCGACCCACACCTACACCACGCCGGGCACCTACACCGTCACCCTGACCGCCGGCAATGCCTATGGAAACGGTACGGTCACCAGGACCGGATACATCACCGTCTACCCACCGCTCGTCGCGGCCTTCGGCGGAGCACCGCTCCTCGGCAACGCACCGCTCAATGTTTCGTTCGTAGATCAATCCACCGGGTTCACCATCAGCGGCTGGAACTGGACCTTCGGCGACGGCACCACCTCAACAAGCCAGAGCCCGCAGCACACCTACACCGCCGGAGGGAACTACACCGTCACCCTGACGATCACCAACGCGTATGGCACCGCCAGCATCTCAAAGCCGGCCTTCGTCACGGTCCTGCCGCAGCTGGTCGCGAACTTCACCGCCAACAGGACGGCCGGCAACGCACAGTTCCCGGTCCAGTTCACCGACACCTCGACCGGGAGCGGGATCAACGGCTGGTCATGGAACTTCGGCGACAACACCACGACATCAGCCCAGAACCCGACCCACACCTACACCACCGCAGGGAACTACACGGTCTCCCTGACCGCGTTCAACCCGTATGGAAACACCACCACGATCAGGACCAACTACATCACCGTCCTGAACCCACCGGTCGCCGCCTTCACCGGCACACCGACCGTCGGCAACGGGCAGGCGAACGTCACGTTCACCGACCAGTCCACCGGGGACGGCATCATCACCTGGGCCTGGACCTTCGGTGACGGAAACACCGCCACCACCAGGAGCCCGCAGCACCTGTATACCAACCAGGGAACCATCCCGAAGACGTTCAATGTCACCCTGACTGTCACCAACGCCTATGGAAGCGGCACGACCACCAAAACCGGGTACATCACCGTCTACCCGCCGCTGGTCGCCAACTTCACGACGACCGCGACCACCGGATATGCCCCGCTGCAGGTCGACTTCACCGACACCTCGACCGGCTACAACATCATCGCCTGGACCTGGAACTTCGGCGACGGCAGCCAGACAGGGATCAGTCAGAACGTGAGCCACTCCTACAACACGCCAGGCACTTACACAGCCACCCTGGTCGTCACCAATCCGTTCGGGCAGAGCACCCAGGCCACGAGAACGATCACCGTCAACGCGCCAGCGACGACGCCGACCCCGGCAGGAGGGCTGATCAACGGAACGATCTACAACGATCAGAACGGCGACGGCGTGGCGAACACCGCTGACCCGAAGCTCGCCGGCTGGACGATCAACCTGTTCCTGAACGGAAATGTCATCGCAACGACGACGAGCGATGCAAACGGAGCCTATGCATTCTACGGGCTGGACAATGCAAAGGGCTACACCGTCGTGGAGGTGCTTCCGATGGGCTGGAGGGGAACGAACCCGGCAGGTGGAACCACCGGTTCAGTTCAGATCAACCCGGGCAGCAAGAGTGCCTACACGAACACCAACTTCTGGAACTACTACAAGCCGGTCTCTCCAGGCGGACCCATCACGCTGAACGCTGCCAAACCGGGATCCCTGGTGAGCGGCGGTTACTTCCAGTTCAGGGACACCGTCGCCTGGTCCGGGTCGACCGGGGTCTCGATCGACGGCACCTTCCACCAGATCAACCAGGACGATATCGTCAGACTGACCATCGAGAAGAGCGGGAGTGCAAACATCCAGATCTCGAGCGGAGGGATCTGGACCTTCACAGCTCCGGACGCGACCCTCTCGATCAACGGCGTCGTCATCCAGAGAGGTGCCGTAACCGGGATCGCCATCCACGGATTCGACACCCTCCAGTCGACCCTGGCAGTGACCGTTCCCTCGCAGAATGTCTGGACCAGTTTCACGGTGAACGGTGGACAGGTCATCCCGGGCCAGAACGACAACCGGATCATCAACCTGTACAACGTCACCACCGGCACTGATGGAGGGCTCAACCTTCAGGTTGGCGCCGACATCTATATCATCGGAAGCACCGGCACCTATCAGCTCCTCCCCTGATTCCCCCATTTTTATCGATCACCATCCTACCGTTTAACTCTCCCAAAAAGCCGACCGGCCCGAATCTGATCCGTTCGCTAAATAGTATCTGATCAGGGAAAGAACGGAGAGGTGAAAGCCAGCAGGAATTCGGATTATTGCTTATCGAGGATCCAGGTCGATAGTCCAGTATGGAAACGTTCGTACACAGATCCTCAGAGAAGACCGCAACGCCGATCGGTGCCTCAGGCCATTTCATGAATCGACGAGTGGCCGCCCTCCGGAAAGCACCGAGCCCGGCGATCACGATCAGAACAACCAGCGGAAGGATCACGCTTCCCCACGAAATGATCTGCTCTCCACCGGATCGCACAGCAGACCGGGCGGGGTGATCCCAATGGACATGAATGACATGGCTGAAGCGGAGGCGCTCGGATGGGTGATCACTGCGGCACAGAAGGAGAAGCCGGCTCCGACACTGGCAGCGGCACCGGCAGAGAGGAAAAACCAGCGACCGGCAGCCCCGGACTTCGGCGCGATCCCGGCTCTTCTCCAGGCACGTGACCAGTGGATTCTCTGGAGATTGGAGTACCGAGCGGGGAAACCCACGAAAGTACCATACTGCGTCGAGGCGACGGACGACGGAATGCAGGTGAGGCCGGCGAGCACCACCGATCCCGCGACCTGGAGTTCTTTCGATAAGATCCGGGAAGCGTTCGAGAAATTCGTCGCGTTCGACCTGGTCAGCGGGATCGGATTCGTCTTTGTCGAAGGGGACGGCATCGTCGGCATCGACCTGGACCATCAGCGCGATCCCGTCACCGGCCGGTGGGAGGACGGGATACTGGAGAAGATCCGCTCATTCGCCTCCTACGCTGAGATCTCGCAATCCGGGACCGGCGCCCACGTGATCCTGCTCGGTGAGAAACCGGGCACACGATGCCGGAGCGGAGACCTCGAGATCTACGATGCCGGCAGGTTCTTTGTGATGACAGGCCGGCACATCCCACAGACCCCGGCCGACGTGCAGGAGGCCGCAACCGGAACGCTGGAGACCCTGTATCAACAGATCGATCCCGGCCGTCACACCGTCCGGCCCCCGGCGAGGCCCTCCGCTCTTCCGGTTCACCTGGAGGATGCCGAGGTGATCCGGCGGGCAGCGTCAGCCCTGAACGGACAAAAGTTCACCGCACTCTTCCGGGCCGGCGACCTCGGGGAGTACAGAGGAGACCACTCGGCAGCAGACCTGGCCCTCTGTACGATCCTGGCCTTCTGGACAAGGGATCGGAACCAGATCGATCGTATCTTCCGAAGGTCGGCACTCATGCGTCCCAAGTGGGATGAACGGCGAGGTCAGGAGACCTACGGCGGGATCACCATCGACACAGCCCTCTCATCGTCCACCCGGATCTCCCCTGCAACACCGGCGAACGAGACGGAGGCGGCCGGCGAGGATCTCGACCGGCAGTGCAAGGACTACCCGATGACAGATGCCGGCAACGGGGAACGGTTCGCCGCTCGATGGGGAGAGACGACGAGGTACTGCCATCCCAGAAAGATATGGCTCGAATGGGACGGTACGCGCTGGCGTGAAGACCCGAAGCGGGCGGTATACCGTCGTGCGAAGGAGACCGCACGGGCAATTTATCGCGAGGCTGATCGTGAACGCGACGACGCGAAGAGGCCGGCCCTGGCGAAATGGGCTGTCATCAGCGAGGGGAAGAAACGGCTGGATGACATGCTCTTCATGGCATCGAGCGAGGAGACGATCGGGATCCTGTCCGACGAACTCGATGCAGACGGCAACCTCTTCAACCTGACGAACGGGACCCTTGAACTGGATACGCTCACCTTCAGGGAGCACCGGAAGGAGGACCTGCTCACGAAGGTTGCCGGCGTGGCCTACGACCCGGCGGCGGCCTGCCCCCTCTGGGACGCTCACCTCCGGCTGATCTTCGGGGGGAAGGAGGACCTGATCCAGGCGTTTCAGGAACACACCGGATACTGCCTCCTGGACACCAACCCTGAAAATGTCTTTGAGATCTGGCATGGGGCCACCGGCAGCAACGGCAAATCCGTCACTCTCTCCACGCTTCGAGCCGTCTTCGGGGCGTATGCATGTCACATATCAGCAGATACCTTCATGGAGAGCCGGCAGAATAGCGCCTCGGCCCGCCCCGACCTGATGTCCCTCCGCGGAGCCAGGCTGGTCACCGCCGTGGAGACCGATCAGGGAAGGCGGCTGGCCGAGGGACAGATCAAGGCCATGACCGGTGGCGACCCGATCTCCGCCCGCGAACTCTTTCGGAATCAGGAGACCTTTCCCCCACTGTTTACGCCGATCCTGGCCACCAACCACGCCCCCGTCATCCGGGGGATGGATGGTGCCATCTGGAGACGGATCCGGCTCTGGCCGTTCACCGTCGAGATCCCTGATGATCAGAAGATCCCGAACTATGATCAGCGGCTCGCCGGGGAGGGGAGCGGCATCCTGAACTGGATGCTCGCTGGTCTCCGGAGATACCATACAGCCGGCACACTCGCCAAACCCCCTGAACTGGTGGCGAACACCAACGCCTACCGGGCACAGCAGGATATTCTCAAGGGATTCATCCCGGAGCGGTGTATCACAGGAGGGGAGGAGCGATGCCTGAGAACCGAGCTCCATAATGAATACGCCGCATGGTGTGCGAAATATTCCGAAGAGACGCTCCAGCCCAAAGACTTCTATCAGGCGCTGCGTGATCACAATTTCGAGGAGAAACGAGGTAAATTCGGGCGGTACTTTGTCGGGATCAGACTTAAAAATTCCAGGGAACTGGCTGATTTTGAAAAAGAACTGGAGTCGGGGGATGCGAGTTACCAGATCCCCCTCTGATTATCTGGTGACAGGTGACAGGTGGTGACACCTTTTTTGGATAACTTCTCTAGGGTACTCCTGTGGAGAACATATACAAAACAGGTGTCACTCCCTGTCACCTGTCACTTTTGAAAAGCCGAACTATCAGGAACTGGCGCCGGCCGACCCTGTCCATACGGGCAGACCCAGACGCACATCCCGCATACCGCATTGCCGGTCCGCTCCTCCTCCGCCTTAAAGAACCGCTCGCAGGCCGCTGCATCATACCGGGCCTCTCGGGGTTCGTCCGGGTCGAAGCCCCGCCCGGTGAACGCCTGCACCGGACAGGCCGTCACACAGGCCTGGCAGGTCCCACACCGGCTCTCCATTGGGGAACCGGTCGGGGTCAGGGGTGCATCGGTCAGCACCGTCACCCAGCGGACCCGGGGCCCGTGGTCAGGCGTGATCAGGAGGCAACTCCTGCCGATCCATCCAAAACCGGCGAGATGGGCGGCAAGCTTCTGTGAGAACGGCCCGCAGATCCGATCGTTATCGGTCCTCTTCGATGCCGGCACCGGCAACGCCCGGTATCCCTCCCGCTGGAGTCTGTTCGCCACCCGCATGGCGATCTGATCGAGCGTAGTGTTCACCACATCATAGGCATGGTGCTTATAGAGAATCCCGCCTCCGTTCCGCTCCCGGTCGGGCAGCAGGTCGACGATGGGATCGATGAGGGCTATTCCCATCGTCACCCCGAACGGGTACTGACCGATCGCCGGCCCGCCCTGCTCGATGATGAACTCCCGGGCCTCTGTCAGGTCCGCGACACCGACATAGTCGACTCCGAGCGATTCCGCACATGACTGTATCCGATCTCCGATATCCATGCAATCTCCTGGTACAGTGATCTGAAACACTGATCTGAGAAAAAGATTGAGGAGGGATTCGCTCTCTCCTCATTGCAGGGGGCTATCGAGGTAGGCATCCAAACCCCCCGTATCCATATGTCGCTTGAATCAGCCGGCTCCGTCAGGAAGCCACGGGTGGGTTAAACCATGCGCCAGACGGAGAGCGCGAAAAAAAAAGGAATTTTCGTGATGATTACCGATAGATCGGCACCAGGTTCTGATATGACCGGCACGGGTACTTCATACCCCCCGGTCAGAAGCGACCTTCAACCCATAGAGACTCTGACGAGCATCGATGAAGTGAAACCGCTCTGATATGATATCTGCTTCCCGCAATCTGCTGATTGCATACCTGACAGTCCGGGAAGGGAGCGTGGTCTTCTGGATCAGATCCTTCTGGGTCTGTGCACCATCCGTCTCGATCACCCTGTACACGAGCTTCGCCGAAGGGGGCAGGTGGATCATTCGGTCTGCAGAGCTCTTCACGGGATTTTCATGTGCGGAGACAAAAACGATCACTCATGATTTCTCACACTACTATCTAGGAGTTCACAATTGTTAACAATTGTGATCTGCAGGTCATGGCTCCTGATCGATGACCACCAGACTGACCGTCCCTGCAAGACAGCGGTTACAGAATTCGATGAACGCAGAGATGTTATCCGACATATCGGCACAGAGTGACTGGGTGAGATACAGGGTGATCACCGGATCTTTCCCCTCATCCTGAAGCGTGGTGAAGAGATCGCCCAGCAGAGAGAGGATCACCCGGAAGTTCACCCGCCTCGTGATCCGGATATGCCCGGTCCCCTGTTGATCGATCAGCACCCGATACTGATCTGTCCTGGAGATCAGTCGTTCAGAGGACAGGGATCATCATCCCCGCGGTGCACACCGTGCTGAGTAAATCCATGATAATATCTACAGAACCCCCTGAGGATATACAAAAATAGATGTTCATCAGAGAGGGGAAAGAGATTAACTGAGTCCCTCACTCCCTGCTGGTGGATATGATGTGCTCTTGGGGGCCTCCTCGTCAGCGTCCTGCCCGATGATCCGATCAGACCAGCTGGAAGCCCACTTTTTGAGTTCTTCGGCATCGAGCGGAGCGGGAACATACCGCTTCTGATTCTCGACAATCCCCTTCGCAAGCCTTCGATAGACATCGGCCTGGGGGGAGTCAGGATCCCGTTCGATGACCGTCTGCCCCCGGAGTTCACTCCTGGTCACGGCCAGAGATCGCTCCACGTAGCCTGCGACGGTCGTCGACGTATGAACGGCGAAATCATCGATGATCTCCCGCTGGACCGGCTTGCTCATCGAGTTTGCGATGATCCCGCTGAAGAGAGCTCCACCATTGTTCGCATACTTCTTGATCCCCTTGAAGAGATTATTGGCGGCATAGAGAGCCATGAAGTCGGAAGAGGCGACGGTATAGACCTGCTCTGCCACTCCTTCCCGGATCGGGACAGAGAAACCACCGCAGACCACATCGCCGAGCACATCGTACAGCACGATATCAGGGGAGAACTCCTCAAAGACCTTCTTCTGTTTCAGCAGTTCGATGGCCGTGATGATTCCCCGGCCTGCGCAGCCGACTCCGGGCTCGGGCCCGCCGGCCTCGACACAGAGAACCCCATTGAATCCTTTGAAGACGATATCTCCGATCTCGATCTTCTTTCCACTTCGCAGGGCGTCCAGCACCGAGGGGATCGACTCCCCGCCACGGAGGTTGTTGGTCGAGTCGGCCTTGGGATCGCACCCGATCTGCATGACAGTGAGGCCCAGTTCAGAGAGGGCTGCAGAGAGATTTGATGAGGTCGTCGACTTTCCTATACCTCCTTTTCCATAAATGGCAATATTACGTGATGCTGTCATCTGGTCACCATACGATTATTGGGATTGAATTGATAAATACGGTCAGAATTGAGCAAAATTTGGCTCGTACTACCGATATTTCGGGATATTGCGGCAAGATCCTGTGACTGTCCCCAGAGATTGATCCAGGAGATGAGAGAAGAGTGGTAAAAGACGTAAAGGGCGATCTGCATCGGGGAACAACCCTTTGGACACCAGATATACAAAAAATAGAGGAAATCCCCCTGAAGGGATCTCTTCAGGACCAGATCTAGAGCGGACCGGCGAACGGGCTCATACTGTCCTCCATCAGAGTCAGACCTCCCGAGAAGCCGGCATAGTTCCGTTCAAGGATCAGCCGGTTCAGGGTTGGGAAGGCCACGCTCAGCGAGAGGGCCGAGAACTCCTCCATAGCAGTCGGTGCTTCGAGAGAACTGGCGTACAGGAACATGAAGGACCGTCCCTTCAGGTTCTGGCGGATCTTGTACGAATCTGCCTCGAAGATCACCTCTGGTCTGACCGGAGTTTCGAGGTGGCCCGCGATCGCATCGACGATCGCGTCCCGAACCTCGTCAGGAGGGCTGTCGGTGATCTGGACGATCTCCGGCAGGTACCCCATCTCGTTGGTCAGATAGTTGGTGATACTGACTGCCGTGCCCGCATCGGCCACCACCGCAAAGTACGGGTGCGGACGAACGAGCAGGTGCATATCACCGAGGTGTTCCATCACCCGATAGACACGTTTCTCCTCTTTTTTGATCACCGCTTCGACCCGGTCTGAGGGGATGCCCAGCGTCTCTGCAATGGTGCGGAGGAAGACTGAGGTCTGCTTCGGGCCGATCGGCACGCCGGGAAAGGTCAGGTACGGGGTGTTGAACTTCTCCTTGAGGAGCTCTGCGATCGCGTGCCCGTTCCATGGTGACAGGACCAGGTTGTACTCGGCCGCAGGGATGGCCTTCAGCCGTTCAAGACCGTCCGGTTCGGTCAGGATCACGTTCGCCTTCACCCCGATCTCTGCGAGGGTCTCCTTGATCACCCGCGACTCTCCTTTCCAGAAGATATGCTGGTCTGGGACGATTCCAAAGACGTTGACGGTCCCCTTCTCCACCGGTAACTCCGTCAGGAACTGGTCGATGACCGAGGTGAAGAAGAGTTCGTACCCATCGTACGAGGTCCCCTTGAACCCGCTGGTGTTGACGAAGACGATCGGAACCTGCTTCCGAAACTCCCCGACCACCGAGGCCATGTCGTCTCCGATCAGGGACGGGACACACCCGGCGATGACCGCATAGAAGGTGCCATTCATCAGTTCCGTCGTCGACTGGATGAGCTGGCGGAGTTTCTTCTCCCCGCCGAAGATCACGTGCTCCTCGACCAGCCCCGAGCAGGGAGTGTTGGTCCCTCCGATCGGCCCGCCGGCGTTCTGCCCTGCGGCGTAAAACTGGCCGAAGAGCTGGGCGATACCACAGCCCGCTCCGGAATGAAGGATCGGAACCACACCGTAGATCCCGGTGGCTGTGGCGTACGCGCCGGCAAGGGCGCAGGAGTACCGCGGTGCCTCCATGATCGACGACGAGGTCGTCTCTGTGCTGGTCTGCTGCTCGTCAGATTCTGATAAAGTCATTCTTCCTCCCTGGCGAGGTAGTGGAGCGGATCGGGCTGCTGATACCACCACTGCTTGTAACTGTCCTCGGTCTTTTTGAGCATCAACTCCTGGAATGCACCACTCTTGAGTGCCTGAAGCAGGAAGTTGCCGAAGGCCACGGCCCCGGCATAGCCCGACTGGGTGGACCAGGGGCTTGCGTCACCACGGAGCGCATGGATCCTGGTCACCCCCTTCTTCCGTTTGAAGGCCCCGCCCTGGAACGGGCAGGTCAGGGTGATATCCGGGTCGAGCTCCCTGGTGATATGGGACTGTTCTGCAGCCTGGAAGGTGTTGACCAGGATGTTGAAGTCCCCGTACTTTTTGATCAGCCCTTCGAGCTCCTCGAGGATCAGGTTATCGAAGTCCTGGCACATCGCCGCAGGAGATGAAAGCCCGAGTTCGTCGAAGTAGGGAAGTTGAGCAAGTAACCTCCCCTGTCCGAGTGAGCCGAGTACAGAGATCTTCGAACCGTCCTTCTTGATATGGGCCAGTTCGTCCTTGATCCGCTCGATCTGCGGAACCCAGCGCTTATGCTCCTCCTCGATCAACTGCTCGACTTCGACCTCTTTGCCGGTGTACTTTGCGATCTCCCGCAGCCAGGCGTCTGTATTTGCAATCCCCATCGGCGAGGGATAGAGGAAGAACGGAACTCCGTACTCCTGTTCAAGACCACGGGAGAGATAATCGGTGTAGGTCGGGCAGATCGGGGCGGTGACCGCGGCCTCGGAGAGCTGCTGCAGTTCCTCGACGGTGGCGAATTCCGGGATGAAGTTCACCCGAAGACCGAGTTTGGTGAGCAGCCGCTTGATCTCAAGCCGGTCCTGCCAGGTATAGGAGAGCATACTCGCCACATTGACGAGATCCTTCTGCTTCTTCTCCGGTTTTCTGACCAGATACTTCAGCACGCCATGCCAGAACGCGTCGTACCCGGTCTGGACCAGACGGGACCTGACCCCCTCACAGTGGATCGGGACCAGCACGGCCTTGGTCACCGGCTGCATCTCTGCGACGACTCCTTCGATATCCTCACCGATGATCCCTGAGGTGCAGGAGGTCATGATGAAGATCGCCTTGGGGGAGTACCTCCGCTCGGCTTCCCGGATAGCTTCCTTCAGTTTCTCTCCTGCACCATAGACCACATCGTTCTCACGGAGATTCGTCGTGATCCAGTGAAGTTCAAAGTTTGCAGGTCTGCCAAGCTCCACCGGGACCCCCCGGTAGATCTCCCGGTACCCGAGGGCCGCGGCAGAGCAACCGACCGGCGCATGGTAGATCGCGACTGCATCCCGAATCGTACCGATCCGAACAGAGAGGTAGAAGTTCAGGGCACATCCCGAGGTCTGCTGAAATTTACGATTATGACCTCTCAGGCATCCGTTCCGTGCATCCTCCGTAAGCTGGCTTGCCTTTCCGTAGTAGACATTGATCCCGGAGGCCCGTTGCTCGCGGTTCGGAGAGGTGGGCTGGGAGAGATCAATCTTTTGGATCAACGGTTCTTCAATGGTTACCATCTGGCGATCACTGGTAAAACAGTCTCCTGGTGCAGATAAAGCGGCTGTCCAACCAGCAATAATTGGCGAAAATTACCGGTTTTCCCGGAACTTGCGGCAATTGTAGGGATCATCCCCTATCGATCCCGGCAAACCTTTCCTATTGCTGATCATGGAGAACTGATCGGGATCCTCAGCGTGATCATGATATCACCGACATGACCACACGTTCCTCAGAATAGCCTTTCATCCAACTACAGACCAGAGAGACACCTCCATCAAAAAAAGGGCCGGCCCGCTCACTCCAGAAAGTTGTGCTTTAAGTTCATGATATCCCGGAACGGGATCACCCCGAGCAACCGGTCCTCCCCGTCGACCATCGGCAGGGCCCGGAGATTATACCGTTCGAAGAGCGTATACGCCTCCTTCAGCGTGCTCTCCGGGGTCAGGGCGATCACCTCGGGGATCATGATCTCCCGCATCAGTGCTTCGTCCCCGGCCACGAGCAGTTCCTTGATATCCAGCACCCCGATCAGATGCTGGTCCGAGTCGACGATGTACAGGTACATCACCACATCCATCCCCCGGGCCGCCGTCTGGTACTCCACCCGCACCTGCTCGGCCGTCTTATCCGGCGGCACCATCAGGCAATTCATCGTCGCATAGTTCAGGATCGTCTCCTCCTGCTTCTCGAGGATCGCCCTGATCTTTCGCGCATTCACCGTATCGAGCAGTTCGAGGAGTTCGTTCGCCTCGGTATGCGGCAACACTGAGAGGAGGTCGGCGGCCTGGCCGGGGGTCATCTCATCGATCAGCTGCACCACCCGATCCCGGCTCAGCGACGAGACCAGCTCGCGCTGCACATTCGGCTCGATCTCCTCCAGCGCATCCGAGGCCGTCTCGGTCTCCAGCTCAGAGAAGATCATCACCCGCTGATCCGGATCCAGCTCCTCAAGGATGTCGGCCAGGTCCATCGGATGGATCTTCTCGAGCGTCTCCTTCAGCACCTTCAGCTTCACATTCCCCCGAAACCCGGTGATGGTGGAGGGGAGCGGCTGGATGAACCGCCAGGAGATCATCTCCTCGTCCATCCCCTCGCCATGGGCATAGATGTACGTGGCCAGCCACTTCAGCCCGATTCGGCGGAGCAACCCGAACCGGCTCGTGTCCACATCGGTCACATAGACGACTCCGTTCCTCCTGACCAGCCGAACATCGTAGACCATCTCCACCTCCTTGTCGTCGACATCGATCACCTTCTTGTCGAGGACATAATCCTTGAGGAGGACGGCACCGGCCGCCGGGTCCTGCTCGAACGCATCAGGACTCTCCACCGCAACCTGCACCCCCTGCGACCCGATCGCAGAGACCCTGTCGATCGGAATCAGCAGTTGATGATGGCCGAACGGTCTGGAGACCACGATATGCGTCACCTGCGGCAGCGGCTCGGTCTCCTGAATGACCAGGTCCGACAGCTTCCCAATCTTCTTCCTGCCGGTCACCCGCCGCCCGATCACCTCGCTCAGAAATATCTCCTGATCCGTTCCGGTCTGTACCTTCATTTCAGCATCTGTCATTCCTTTCACCCCCTCTACACCAGCAGCGTCACGAACTTGTACCCCAGCAGCACCACCAGGAAGATCAGGTACAGCCGCAGAAAGAGCAGCACGACGCTGACCATCCGGGTCATCTTGATCCGTGGGTGCCGGTACTTCCGATTGATCTCGGTGATCGGCGCGAACCGTCTGGCCAGCCACCCCTTGACCCCCTGCCCATCGATGTGGTCAGGGCCGGTCATGATGCACCGCCGAAGATCCCCGGAAAGAGGGTGTTGATCGCATACATCGTCGAGAGGACGATGATCAGCGCCACGATCGCATAACTGACCACATTCTGAAGGAGCGTGTTCCTGTACTTCCCCATGATCTCCTCATTGTTGAGGAGCAGGATCAGAAAGACCAGCGCCGCCGGCAGCAGCGTGACTGCGATCACCTGGACGAAGAGGGTGATCACCACCAGCGGGGCTTTCGGGATCAGCACCACCAGGCCGGCCGTGATCAGGGTCGCGAGATACATCACGTAGAACCACGGCGCCTCCCGCACCTTGTTGTTGAGCGAGTGCGCCCATCCGAAGACCTCCCCGAACGCCCAGGAACTGGCCAGCGAGATACAGATCGCACCGAGGAACCCGGCATTGAAGAGGCCGATCGCGAGCATCGTCCCGACAAAGGGGTGGACCGTCATCAACAGAACCGAGGCCTGGGCTGCCGAATCCACCACCGTCCCGCGGAGGACCGTCCCGGTCACCAGCACGATGAAGATCGCCACGATCACCGTGACGAACGAACCGAGCAGGGTATCGAACTTCCCCCAGGGGATGTCCTTCTCGCTCATCCCCTTGTCGACAACCGCGCTCTGCTGGAAGAAGACCATCCAGGGCGCGATCGTCGTCCCGATGTTCGCCATCAGGATGAAGAAGAGGTCCCCTGAGAGGCCGCCGGGGAAGTTCGGGATCAGCCCATGGCTGATGATATCAGGGACTGACGGGTGGACCAGGAACGCAGCCGGGATATAGACCAGGTTTAAAACACAGAAGACCATCGCGATCTTCTCCCAGGTCCAGTACCGCCCCTGCAGCACCATGCCGAACATCACCAGACAGACGATCGCGATCGTCAGCGGCGCCGGGATGCCGAAGATGCTCAGCGCTGCCGTCATCCCGATGAACTCGGTGATCAGAGTCAGCCAGTTGACAAGCCCAAGATCGAAGAGTGAGAACCAGCCCCAGAACGAACCGAACGCGTCGAAGATCGCCTCGGCATGCCCGTGCTTGGTGACAGCCCCGAGACGGACCGTCATCTCCTGGACAAAATAGGCGACCGGGAGCAGCAGTACGAGAAACCAGATCAGGTTATACCCGTACTGGGCACCGGTGGTCGCATAGGTGGTGATCCCGCCGGCATCGTTGTCCGCGATCATCACGATCAGCCCCGGCCCGGCGAGGAGGAGATAGAGCTTGAAGGCCTTGGAGAATCTCCGGTAGTTGTAGTACGAGCGTGCTATTAGGTTCATCTGCGTCATCCCCTGTCATATCCATCGTAATCTCCCTACCCAGTTCATGGGGCTCTCACCCCCAGCGGCAACGCTCTCTCCAGAGTGTTGTACTGAATATACGGGCTATACTATGAATAGTCTTCTTCGCAACCCAGGCACGTGAGGTTCTCATTCAACAAATAACGAAAAAATGTGCGAGATTTACCGCGTTCCGGCCGGGGGGTCGCAGTATCGAAAAAAGGTGAACTGTTCAGTTCTTCCGCTTCAGAACCATCGCCTTCCCGCCCCCAATGACTGCAATTCCAACCGTAACGATCAGGATCAGGATGATCGTGAGGGTCAGATTATCCTTGACCACGGGGACGTTCCCAAAGAAGTATCCACCGAGGACGAAGAGCACCACCCAGGAGACCGATCCGATCAGTTCATAGATGGTAAAGACCCGGTAGTTCATCTGCCCGACCCCTGAGAGGAATGGGATGAAGGTCCGAACGAACGGGACGAACCGGGCGAAGAAGATCGCCTTGGACCCATGCTTCGCAAAGAAAAATTCAGCCTGCTCGATGTACTCCTTCTTGACAAACCGATGCTCACCGGTGAGGAACGCGCCCCCGAGCCGGTGACCGATCCAGTAGTTGGTGTGATCACCGAGAACCGCTGCCACGATCAGCAGCGGGATCAGGATCTCCACCTTCAGCGAACCGGTCACCGAGAGCGCCCCGGCGATGAAGAGGAGCGAGTCCCCTGGAAGGAACGGAGTCACGACCGCCCCGGTCTCGATAAAGATGACCAGAAACAGCAGCAAGTACGTCCAGATCCCGTACTGCTGGATCAAAAGGTTCAGATGAGTATCGATATGGAGGATGAAATCGATGAGAAAGAGCAATATATCCATCGTTATGATAGAGATCTTACCCCAGAGTATAAAGTCATTCCAGTCACAAACCTGGACTGGCAACGAAGGGGAAGACCGCCCGGGCAGTACATTTATTTATGACCAGAAGGAGACCTCTCTCCATGGTACAGCGATCTCTGGCCATGGTCCTCCTGATCATGGCCTGCATCGCTCTCTCTGCAGGGCCGGCGCTCGCAGATCAGGGCATTACACTTCTGAACAGCACATCCAACATCACAGCATCCGGCAGCATGGATGCGAACCAGACCGCCGCACAGGCGAACGTTTCGCAGGGGAACGTGATGATGCTGAACGTCTCCACCAACCAGGAGGCCCAGCGCTGGTCCACCCTCGGTGCGAACCTCACGACCCAGGGCAACTACACCGGGGCTGTGGAAGCCTATCAGAAGGCGGTCAGCATCGATCCCAACTCCTCGGTCACCTGGTTCAACCTGGGCAACACCCAGAAGGCGGCAGGCCAGCCTGAAGAGGCGCTGAAGTCGTACAACCGCTCCCTGACCCTCGACCCGAAGAACAAGCTGACCTGGTTCAATCAGGCCAACACCCTGGCTGTGAACCTCTCGCGGTACTCTGACGCCATCGCCTCGTACGACCAGGCCCTGGCCATCGACGGCAACTACTCGAAGGCCTGGTTCAACCGGGGCGTCACCCAGCAGACCCTCCTGCTGGACAGCGATGCCGTCACCTCGTACGACCATGTCCTCGCCCTGAACATGAACGACTCAGTGGCCTGGAACAACCGGGGGCTGGCCCTGCAGAACCTCTCCCTCTACAAGGAAGCAAACGAATCGTTTGTGAACGCGAGCCTGACCGACCCGCGGAGAACCGCAACCACCCAGACCACCACCCGGGGATCCCCGCTCCCCATCGCCGTACCGATCCTGGCCCTCGTCCTTGCCGGCTGGTGCATTGCCGCCAGGCGAAGATAATCACTCCCTCTTTTTACCAACGTTAAAAATTCTCGGCAGTACAGCGATGGCTCTCAAGAGAGCAGACAGACGAGACAGAACGACGAACTGAGAAAAGAAAAAAAGATTAGATGTAAGGGTTCCGGAGACCCTTGCCGACACCGAACGTTGCACGCTCTGCGAGCGTCTTCTGGTTCTTGGTGATCTTCTCGGTGGCCAGCTTGGTGACCAGGTCAAGCCCTGGCTTGACAGAGTCCATCGGCTTGGTCTCGAAGCATCCGGCTGCAATAGCCTTTGCCCAGATGTCCCCGCCGTTCTTTGTCCTGACAAAGACCGTCGACCAGCCGTCTGGCGTGCCGACTGAACCAGTCGAGACATCCGCAAGGTTGGAGACGTAGTCAAGGCAGACGTGGCAGCCTGCCTGCTCGTACTTGTGGGTGATCTTCAGAGGCAGCTGCACGGATGCGCCGCGGCCGGTGTAAACCCAGAACTTGCCCTTCCCGATGTCCATCTTGGTGACATTCTCGAGCTTGGTGTTCGCGTGGTCCTCGACCAGCTGAACGATCGACTGGTACGGGAAGTTCTCCATGCAGAAGATACCGACTGCAAGGGCGATCTTGTCGGGGACGTCCCGCAGGCCGACCGGATAGAGCTGCCCCTTGCGGAGCGCCTGGATCTGGCAGGGTGTGCCGACGATACCGACCTTGTCGAGCCCGTAGGATCTGGTCGCTTCCTTGATCAGCTGCATGTTCGGGCTGATGTTGTACTTGGTGCCGCGTGCTGCGAGCAGCTCTTCAACGGTGGTTGCGACGACCGGGACGGGCTTCCATGGCTCGTCGCCAGGCCCTGCTACAATCGCGCCGTCGATGATACCCTCTTCGAGCGCATAGGCAAAGAGCTGGGTAACGATCCCGCCGTCCTGTGCACCCTTGAGGATGCTCTTATCAGTGCTGCGTGCTGCAACAACCGATGCGTAGTTTCCGAGGAAATTATCTGATACCATCTTACTCACTCCATGGCTCCATTGATCGCATCGGTGATGCCCTCAAACTGGCTGACAACATCGAAACTGAACCAGGACCGTGGGCACTGTGAAACACAGGCGCCACACTTGATGCACTGTTCGCGGTCGACGTTCGGTTTGCCGTACTGCATCGTGATCGCACGGGTTGGGCATGATGCTGCGCAGCTGCCACAGCCCATGCAGAGTCCCTGGTTGATCACACTGTCCATGATGTCGCAACCGCAGGACGAGGTGCAGGCCTTTGCAAGGGACATCAGTGGCTTGAGATACTCTGCTGCGAGTTTCTTCTGGTCGTCGTTGCCCTTGAGGAGCAGGTAGGCCATCACACAGACGTTTCTGATCATCTGGGGTGTCGGCGCACATCCGGGGATGTAGACATCGACATCGATCAGATCTCCGATTGGGAGATATGATTCGTGCTGTGGCTGGTTCTGCTGACCACCGCGGGAGAACCGGGTGATGTTTCCGTAGCAGGCGCATCCGCCGAGTGCTACAACGATCTTGGCCCGCTCACGGGTCTCCTTGATCTCCTCGACTGCTGTCTTGTCCTGAAGACAGACCGAGCCCTCGACCAGGGCGACATCCATCTCAGGGATGTGCCTGACGTCGGCAAGTGTCAGACAGTATACAAGGTCTGCATACTTGTCGAGAATTGTTAATAATCCACCATAATTATCCGCGAAGGATACAAGGCAGCCGGTGCATCCACTCATGTGCACATGGCCGACACTAATCTTGTTTGACACAGGTTTTTCCTCCTTTTTCTCTGATTCCGCCGATTTCTTTACGTTAACATCAGGGGGATTTTGTGCAGGTCTCTGCATCTTGACCCGGGTGCTCTTTGGAGTACTGCTCTTTGGCGTACTGCTCTTTGGAGCACTGGGGGCCGCTGGCGCCGGCGCGGTCTTTTCAGGCCGCTCAGGTGCTGGTGCAGTCTGCTGCGGGGTCTCCACCGTGACGTTCTTCTTCTTGAAGATATTGAAGATGTTTGATAGCAGTCCCATGATCGACTCCAACCTCCTGGAGTATTAACTCTACCGTTCTGGGTATTGCCTTTCGAACCTCTTCAGTGAGCCCAATCTCAAATTCGGGCGCGGTAACGCGTTTTGGCTGGCATCCAATGACCGTGATGTCTATTGTATCCTTGATGCGCTGCAGTGGTTCGGCGAGATCCCACGAATGAGCGTCACGATAACTGCCCGGCGGCAGGTCTTCAACCCTTAACTTGGTAAGGGAACCTGGCGCGGCACCAAAGTCTGCAATATCGACGATCACCAGTTTCTTGGTGACCGTATCATCGAGAAGCGTGAAGACGAAGTGCGGACCTCCCAGGCCGACATCGATCACCTTGACGTTCTCAGGAAGCGGTAGTTTCTGCAATGCCTCTATCACAGCGGGTCCGTACCCGTCATCCGCAAAGAGGGGATTGCCACAACCGACCACCACGATCTCAGAAAACAACATCACATTACACTCACTGAATGAGCTTCTGGGCTACTATCCTCTGATCTTCGTCTACAACAATCATGTGGGTGGCACATGATACACACGGGTCGTACCCGCGCATGATAACTTCTGCGAGCTGCCAGGGTGCACCGGTCAGGGCACGACTGCAGGTTGGGAAATTCCAGGTCGTCGGGACCAGCATCGAGAAGAACTCGACCTTGCCGTTGTTGACACGGGCCAGGTGGACATCGCTGCCACGGGGAGCCTCGTTGGCTGCCCAACCGAGTGAACCGTCGCCTGTTGGGAGCTCGTCCACAAAGACCTTGCCGTTCGTGTTCAGTGCATCCAGGCACTCGATCAACTTGTAGAAGGAGTCAGTGTATTCCATCTGACGTGCGACCTGCTGACCGATCGTTCCCTTCTCATCGAAGTTCTTGAACGTGACCATACGGGCACGGGGTCCAACCTCAACAGGCTGTCCGTCGTACAGTGGCACACCGGTGTTTGCTTCCATCTGTGGCCAGGTCTTGGTCCCCTTCGCGGTGGTGCCGCCGACTGGATAGTCTGGATAGTCGTCGGTGACTTCCATCTCACCCATATACCAGTCCCAGGGGCGGACTTCGTTGAACCGCGAGATGTCCCAGGTTGGGTTCTCATCGAGGCTGCTCGATCCATAGATCGGGTCAGTCGCCATGTATCCCTGGTTGTGGTATCCGAGCGTCTCGGGAATGTCGACCTTCATGCCGCCGACCTCTGCCCAGTCACGCTTCTGGTAGTTCCTGAAGATTGCGATCATGAACTCCATCTGGTCGCGAGCAAGGGCGAGCCCTTCCTTGGCGAGATCGTACATCTTGGCCTTGGCCCGTGGGCTGACGTTGACGAACATACCACCAACACGGGTGTTGCTGGGGTGAACCGCTTCGCCACCGGCGATCTCTCCGATCGTCTGACTGATCTCACGGATCCGCTGGATCCGCTTGGCAACCGATCTGACCGGTTCCTCTGGGCTGAACGGGTTGATCTTGGTGTCAGTCCCTGGCAGGTACATGTCCGGCAGGGAAAGGATGTTGTGCAGTGCAATCGAGTGGGCACGGTTGGCACACTGCATGATCACACGAAGCAGGTAGGCATCGTCAGGGATGATACATCCAATCGATGCTTCCATCGCTTCGGTCGCTGCAATGGTGTGTGCAACCGGACAGATACCACAGACCCGTGATGCGATCTTTGGCACCTGATCCATCGTCTTGCCAATTGCCAGTTTCTCGACACCCCTGACCGGGGTGATACTGAGCCAGTCACCACGCTCAATGATGCCCGCGTCGTCTACCTTCAAAACGAGCTTGGAATGTCCCTCGTGTCTCGTCGTTGGGGATATCTCTACAACTTTCGACAATTAAATCTCCTCATATGAATTGAGTTGTTCTTCGTTCGATACAATACAATCGACAAATTTTCCATGAATCGGGAAGATTTGGACGTACATTGTACGTATAATCTTACTGTTGACTATCCAGCATATATCTTTTTTCCTTTTATTCCCAGCAGTGCCGTCTATTTAAGAATCGGGAGGAAATTATACAATTCTTAGAGAAAGTACCACAAGTTAATCGATCACATGCAGATCCCTTCCGTGAGATTATTCTGAATAAAACCATAGAAAGATGCTCAATATTCAAAATAAACGAATATTTCGAGATGAGGCAAATATTACCGGCATCTCCCGGAGTGAAGCGACGACCGGATCAGATCTGGCTTTCGATCCCAGAGGTAACCCGGACCATAGGGGCTCGCCCAGCAGAATCTGAAGAAAAAGAAGGATTATTCACGCGCGTTGTGGTAAAAAAGAAGATCAGTGGTTTTTTCTATTGTTATCCTCTTCCATCTCAACGATCAGTTCTGCAAGCGTCGCCTTCCGCTCTGCATAGGCGTCATGCTGATGGATGGACTCCTCGTTGGTCTGCCTGATCGTGATTCGGGAGTCTCCCGGGAGGTACGCAAAGGCCGCGAGCACCCGCTTCGCCATCTCGCGAACACAGTCCTCAACAAACCGCGGGTTCTTGTGGGCGGCCATCACCACAAACGACTCATCGCCCCGTTTCAGCAGTTCATAGGTGCGGGCACTCATCGAATCCTTCAGGATCGAGATGATCGTCTCAAGGTTGACATGCTCTTCATCATCGGTCTCGATGCAGAGGAAGCCCCGTCCCCGCTGATTATGGGTGGCCATCGGAACCTCTGCAAAGAACTTCTCGATCTTCTCCTGTTCGATACCGAGTTCGGTCAGCACATGATGCGCATGCTCCTGCATGATATTCTGCGCACAGGGGCAGGCGGTCATGCCGGTCACTTCAGCCCCGATACTCTTCCTGATCAGTGGTTCGTGGAAGGTCCGCTGGGCGATGGCCCGTGCATGTACCTTCACGACCTCGTGACAACTGGTCTTGCTGACCGGGGTCTCCCGCTTGACCATGAACTCTGATCGCATCTGCACTTCGGTCCGATCGGCATATTCATGCCGATCGAGCAGTTTGCGTGCTACAACAGAACAGAGCTCCTCGATCCCGCTCACCTCGCCATCGATCGCCTGCTGGAGCACCTCATCGATCACCTCAAAATTCCGCGAGAGGTTGGCACCCTTCAGCGACCCCGGGAGGTCGACAAAGACATCAAAGTTGGAGATGAAGATCATGGGCCGTTTGTTCGGCCGCATCACTTCAACCAGTTTCTTGACATTCTTCACCCCGACCCGTGTCAGATTGATGCGGACATCAGGACAGGTGGACTGGACATCTGGTAAATCCATTATAAACCCTCAATTGTCTGTATATCTCTGTATTGTCGCTTCCACATATGAAAAATGAAAGTAATTTAGTTTATCGTTTATGATATTATATTTATGTAGTCGCGCAGATATGGAAATAGGTGCGAAATGATCAAGAAATACTATGAGTCGGACGCCGACCTTGCCGCTGTGCAGGGAAAGCAGATCGCAGTGATCGGCTATGGATCGCAGGGACGGGGCCAGGCCCTGAACCTTCGCGACAGCGGTCTCTCTGTGATCATCGGGCTTCGGCCCGGACGGTCGTTCCAACAGGCCTCTGAGGATGGATTCGAGGTCTTTCCCGTAGCAGACGCAGTGAAGAAGGCAGATATCATCCAGATCCTTCTTCCCGACGAGTCGCAGGGGGCCGTATACAAGACTGAGATCCGCCCGTACCTTGCTGACAAAAAATGTCTGATGTTTTCACACGGGTTCAATATCCACTACGGCCAGATCGTCCCGCCGCCCAACGTCGACGTGGTGATGGTGGCACCCAAGGGGCCAGGGCACATGGTGCGCAGGACCTTTGAGGAAGGGAAAGGAGTCCCCGCGCTGATCGCCATCGAGCAGGACTATACCGGCGACGCTCAGGCGATCGCGCTCGGCTACGCCAAGGGGATCGGAGCGACCAGAGCCGTTGTCTTCGAGACCACCTTCAGAGAGGAGACCGAGACCGATCTCTTCGGCGAACAGGCTGTGCTCTGCGGCGGGGTCACCTCGCTGATCAAGGCAGGGTTTGAGACCCTGGTCGACGCCGGGTACGCACCCGAGATGGCCTACCTCGAAGTGCTCCACGAGATGAAGCTGATCGTGGACATGATCTATGAGGGCGGGTTCACCAATATGCGGGACTCGATCTCCAACACCGCCCTGTACGGCGACCTGACCAGGGGACCGCGGGTGATCGGCGAAGATTCACGGATCGCGATGGAGGAGATCCTCGAGGAGATCCAGAACGGCGAGTTCGCCAGGGAATGGATGCTCGAGAACATCGTGAACAGGCCGGTCTTCACCGCTCTAAAGAGAAACGACGAGGAACACCTCCTCGAAGAGGTCGGTGCAGAGATCAGGGGTCTGATGCCCCAGTTCAAGAAGAACGCATAATCCCACTCCTTTTTTTCAGCACGATCGATCCGGTTTGTCTATCAGAGTCCGGGCCATCGCCGTCGCAGCTCTTCGAAAAAGAGAATACTAGAAAAGTGGAGGATCGGGTCTACCGGCCGATCAGGCGGACTGGCGCATCGTCCGGGTCAGTGTCTGGTCTGCAGAGATCAGTTCGTCGCGGGAGAGATGCAGGGACTCACCCTCGCCGGTGATCGTCAGACCCTCGCCGCCGATGGTACCGATCAGCGTGTACTCCAGCGGAGCCAGCATCGTCTCGTCAGGAGTGGCGATCAGGAACCTGCCGTAGGTCTCTGAGAGGAGCTGGGTCAGCAGATCGCCGGCGAGCGTGACCGTCGCATCGGGGGCGAGCCCTGCGAGCGCTGCCAGCAGTCCGCCCTGTGAGAGATCGGTCGTGACCAGGTCGGGGTTCCTCGCCATCACGTTCCTGACCGCTGCAACCACAGCCGGGTCCGGGATCCCCGGAGCCTGTCCATGACAGCCGGTCAAGGTATCGAGGATCGAGCCGCCGAAGTCGGGATGAGTCGCTCCGACGAGGGCCAGCCTCCACCCTGCCTCTGGTTTCTGCAAGCGGCGGACGGCCCCCTTCCCGACCATCCCGAGCGACGGGGTCGGGAGGATCTGGGTGTTCTGTTCGTCGCTCTGGTTGTACAGCGAGACGTTCCCACCGACGACCGGGATCTGCAGTGCTCCGGCCATCATCGAGAGGCCGCGGATCGACTCCGAGAGCTGCCAGTACACCTTCGGATCGAGCGGGCTGGCAAAGTTCAGGCAGTTGACGATACAGAGCGGTGCAATCCCCATACAGGCCAGGTTGGCCGCGTTCTCGATGACAGCACAGGCAGTCCCGTCGAAGGGTCGGAGGTGAATGTGCCGGGGGTTACACCCGCACGAGAGACCGAGAGCGGCGTCCTCGAGCCGGAGCACCGCGGCGTCATGGGCGAGCGAAACGGTTCGGAGCTGCACATCATGGTCGTACTGGCTGACGATCCACTCCCGGGAGGCCACCTCCGGATGGGAGAGGACCTGCAGGGCCAGGGTGTGAAGGTCGGTGACGGGCCGGGTGAAGAGGTCCACCGCCTCATACCGCTCCTGGGAGAGGGTGCTGCAGCGGGGGGCCCCGTCGATCAGCAGATCGATCGGCAGGTCGCAGACCACCTCACCGTGGAAGTCGACGACGTACCGCGGATCGCTCGTCACTTCCCCGATGTCCGACCAGCAGAGATCGAACCGCTCGGCCAGGGAGCCGATCTGGGCCACGTCCTCCGGCGCCACCTCGAGGAGCATCCGCTCCTGGCTCTCGGCGAGCATGATCTCCAGCGCGGTCATCCCGGTCTCACGGAGGTGGACCTTTTCAGCATGGATGATCCCGCCGAAGGTCGAGCACATCTCTGAAGAGGCGCCGGCCAGCCCGGCCGCCCCGAGGTCCCGGCAGGAGAGGACCTTTCCGGTCGCCGCCATCGCAAGCATCGCATCGATGATCAGTTTCTCGGTGAACGGGTCGCCGATCTGAACACTCGGCCGGTCCACCGCCTCTGCGTCCTCGGCGATGTCCCGGGAGGCGAACGAGGCCCCGCCGAGACCGTCCCTACCGGTCCTGGCCCCGACCAGCACCAGGTGGTTGCCCGGCACCTTCACCCGGGCCGTCAGGTACTTTGTGGGGTCGACGGTCCCGACACAGACCACGTTCACGAGCGGGTTGCCGCTGTAGCCCTCATCGAAGACCACCTCCCCACGCACCACCGGGACGCCGATACAGTTGCCGTATCCGCTGATCCCGCTGATCACATGGGAGAAGAGGTACCGGTTCTTCTCGTCGGTGAGCGGCCCGAAGTAGAGCGGATCCATCAGGGCGATCGGCTTCGCCCCCATCGAGATCACGTCCCTGACGATCCCGCCGACTCCCGTCGCGGACCCGTCATAGGGATCCACGTACGAGGGATGGTTGTGACTCTCCATCCCGATCGCAAGGGCACAGGTCTCGCTGAACGAGACGATCGCAGCATCGTCCCCTGGCCCGAGAAGGACCGCCGGCCCGGTCGTCGGCATCATCTTGAGCAGATGTCTGGTCGAACGGTAACTGCAGTGTTCAGACCAGAGGTTCTCAAAACAGGCGGCCTCGACCGGGGTCAGATCGCGTTGGAGGGCGTCCCGAATCACCGTGAGATCCTCAGCAGATAACATATGTACAACCTCACCTGCATAGGCTAAAAATAGATCCTGATAGGGGGCAGGGTGCCAGATTATTTAGCCCTGCCCCCCCATATACTACCCATGGCTGATCCGTACGAGACGCTCCTCAAGAAAGCGTACGAGCATGTTACTGAGGTGAGTGAGTCCTCAGAACGGTTCACAATCCCCGAGGTGAAGTCCTATATCGAGGGGAAGGCCACGGTCTTTGAGAACTTCCGCGAGATTGCGGACACGCTCCGGCGTGAGCCTGAACACCTGATGAAGTTCCTGGTCGGCGAACTCGGCACTGCCGGCAAGATCGATGGGACCCGTGCGGTCTTCAACGGCAAGTTCGACCCTGCGCAGTTCACTGCCGCCGTCAAGAGTTACTTCGATGACTATGTCCTCTGCAGTGAGTGCGGACGTCCTGACACCCGGCTGGTTAAGGACGACCGGATCCTGCTCCTCCGCTGCGATGCCTGTGGTAGCCACAGGCCGGTGAAGAAGCGGAAGGCCAGAAGCGAGGACGCCAACAAGGGGCTGGTCGAAGGGAAGATCATGGATGTGATGATCCAGTCGGTCAGCAAGCGTGGTGACGGGGTTGCCCGTGAAGGGAAGTACATCATGTATGTCCCAAAATCCAAGCCCGGGCAGACCGTGAAGATAAAGATCACCCGGATATCGGGTTCGATCGTCTTCACCGAACGGGCCTGAATCTCTCCTTTTTTTAGAACATCCGGAAGTCCTGGCAGACCAGCACTGGCTCTCGACATCTGCACTGGTGAAGAGAGGGGACAATTACAATTATTTTATATCTTGCGGGGGCAAGGCACTATCAAACCACAAACCTGGTGTCTTCCGTGTTTCATGTACTCTACGTCGATGATGAATCGGACCTGCTGAACTTGGGGAAGATCTTCCTGGAGCAGTCACATCAGATCACCATAGATACTGCAACGTCAGCAGAGGATGCATTGACCTGCGGGAACCTCCAGACCTACGATGCCGTCATCTCCGACTACCAGATGCCCGGGATGAACGGGATCACCTTCCTCAAAGAGGTCAGGTCCCGGTACAGAGACCTCCCTTTCATCCTCTTCACCGGACGGGGGCGAGAGGAGGTGGTGATCGAGGCGATCGACAGCGGAGTGGATCACTATGTCCAGAAGGGCGGGGACCCCCGCCCCCAGTTCGCCGAGCTGGAGCACCGGGTTCTGCAGGCCATCGAGGCCCGGCAGGGTAAAGTGGCATTGCAGGAGAGCGAGGAGCGGTTCCGATCCCTCTTCACTTCGATCTTCAATGGTTTCGCCCACCATCAGATCATCTGTGATGCCGAAGGCAGGCCGGTGGATTACCGGTTCATCGATGTCAATCCGGCGTTCGAACGGTTGACCGGGCTGAAAAGGAACGAGATTCTTGGAAAGACCGTGCTGGAGGTGCTTCCGGATATCGAACCGTTCTGGATCGAACGCTACGGCAGAACAGCACTCACCGGGAAGTCCCAGTCATTTGAACAGTTCACCGCGGCCCTGAACAGATATTATGAAGTGACGGTCTATAGCCCCCGTCCCGGAGAGTTCACCACCCTCTTCTCCGATATCACCAGTCAGAAGCAGGCAGAGGAGATCCTCAGGGAGAGAGAGACTAAATTCCGAACGATAGTGGAGACGTCGCCTGACATGATCTGGGAGATCGACACCCGGGGGATCTTCACCTATCTGAGTCCGCAGATTGGAGATATTCTCGGTTATTCCACTGAGGAGATGCTCGGAAAACCGATTCTCTTCCTTATAATCCCCAGTTTTATTCCCACGGTGCAGAAGATCCTCGGCTCACACCTGCAGAGCAGGGAGGAGATCAATACCTTCGAAGTCCCGGCGCATCATGCCGATGGGACGCCACGCAGTATCGAGATCCGCTCTGCAAAGATCAGGGATAAGACCGGACAGGTCACCGGATTCCGGGGTATTGCCCGGGATGTCACCGAACGGAGACGGGCGGAGGAGGAACTCAAGGAGAGCGAAGCGAGTTACCATGGCCTCTTCAACACCATCCGACAGACGATCTTCATCCTGGATCAGAAAGGGAGGTTTCTTGATGCGAATGATGGTGCGGTGTCGATGTACGGCTATCCCCGGGAGGCATTCCTCGGGAGATATCCAGAGTTCCTCTCGGCTCCGGGCATGAATGATCTGAAGAAGATTGAGGAACTGATCCAGAAGGCGTTCACTGGAGAGCCACAGCAGATAGAATACTGGGGAGTGCGCAAAAATGGAGAGATCTTCCCCAAGGATGTCCGCTTCTACAAAGGGACGTACTTTGGAGAGGAGGTACTGATCAGCATCGCCACTGACATCACTGAACAGAGGCATGCATCGGATACCATCCGGCTCTCCCATACCCTGCTCGAGGTCGCCAACCGGCCACTGGACTGTCCGGTCCTCCTGCAGGAGTATCTCCAGGTGATCCAGGAGTATGCCGGCTGCGATGTGGTGGGGATCCATCTCTTCGATCAGGCAGGGATGACCCCGTATGAAATCTGGAGCGGGAACCCTGGAGCGGGAGACGCGTTCGGTAACCCATTGTCGAGGATCGTCGACGAGACGATCAGCACTGCGGTCATCGAGGGTGTCACCGATCCAGATCTACCCATCTTCACCAGCAGCGGTTCGTTCTTCATCAACGCCACCACGACAGGACCGACCATGCTCCAGAAGGAGGCCGGCGACCCGACCTGGAACCTCACCAACCAGGCAGATTTTGAGTCCGTCGCCCTTGTCCCCCTCTGGCAGAACAACCGGGTCATCGGTCTCATCTGCCTGGCCGATCGACGGGAACAGAGGGTTCCCCTTGCCCGGGTGGTGGTGATTGAAGAGGTCACCCCCCAGATGATCACCGCAATCCAGCGGGTCGCTGCAGAGGACCGGATACGGAACTCGCTCGAAGAGAAGGAGGTGATGATGAAGGAGATCCATCATCGGGTGAAGAACAACCTGGCCGTGATCATCTCGCTGATCGACCTCCAGGCCGACGATATCACCGACGAACAGACCCTTCAACTGTTGCACGACCTGCGGGGAAGAGTGGCCACGATGGCACTGGTCCATGAGTTTCTGTATGGATCCAGGGATCTCTCGCAGATAAACTTCGGCCAGTATCTGCAGGACCTGGTCCCGAAACTGATCCAGTCGCTGGGTGGTTCCACCCCGGTGAAGGTGCTGTATGAGGTCGACCAGGCCCTCCTCCCCCTCGAGATCGCCGTCCCCTGTGGACTCATTGTCAACGAACTGGTCACAAACTCCCTGAAATATGCGTTTCCCATCGACAGGCCGATCCCCGCTGACACCGATCAAGCCTGTACCATCACAGTCTCCTTCATGCAGACCCAGGACGGGTTCATCCTATCGGTCGGGGACAATGGGGCAGGACTGCCCGAACGGTTCGACTGGACGACCACAAAGACCCTGGGGTTCCAACTCGTCAGGGCTCTGGCCTGCCACCAGCTCCGCGGACGGGTGGACCTTGAAGAGAGGGACGGAACCAGGTTCACGATACATATTCCATGGACGTTGATCCAGAGTAGGGAATGACCAGAAGCCAGCAATCCTATTTTCATCGAACGATAAACTGAAAAAAAGGGATTTTCAGAGAGGAGAGAACCTCTCCCGGACTGCCGTTCAGACGAAGTCAACGTAGTCGACGTTCATCCGTGATCCATGGAAGGCCAGGGTGATCGTATGCTGTCCAGCGGTCAGCGGTACCTGGGTGCCGATCGACTGGTAGATGTCGAACGACCCGGTGTTCGGGACGTTGACGGTCACCTCGCTTGTACCGTCGACCTTCAGCTCGACCTGCCCCCCGGCCTGTGGGGAGGCAACCCTGAAGGCGGCCCCATACGTTCTGCTCTGCTGGACGGTCACGGTGTACTTCAGCCATTCGCCATCCCGGATCCAGCAGACATCGTATCCGCTGTTGTCGATCAGGCTTTCGACGTCAGCATCATCGTTCCGATAGGCACCGCCCTGGTTGCTAGGGGTGGTATCATGGTAGCCAACCCCTTCGCCGCCGTTGTCATAGTTCTCGGCCTGCAGCCGACCCGGAAGAGAGAGACTCGTGTAGGCCTTGGTATCGGGGAGAGGGAGGGTCGTCGCCGTGGTGCTGACTGGAATCGTCGGGATCGTCGGGGAAATAGTGGTCGTGACCACCGTCGTGGGTTTCACAGTGGTCGCCATGGTCGTCGGGGTGACGGTCGTCACCGTGGTCGTGGGTTTCACGGTCGTCACCACGGTGGTAGGCACCGTCGTGGGGGCAGTCGTCGGCGCCACAGTCGTCGGTGTCGTCGTCTGGATCACACCATTACCCAGTGTGAACCAGTCCAGATTCTGGCCATCACCGTTGAAGGTCAGGGTGAGCATATGATCCCCGGCAGCCAGTGGAACCGCCACCGCAGTGGTGGTATAGGCACTGCTCGAACCGGTGTTCGGGACCGCGGCCACGGCTACCCCAACACCGTCGACCCCGATGGTGATCGCCCTCCCCTGGTTCCAGCTTCCGACCCTGAAGGTCGCGGTGTAAATGCCGGTGTTCTGGACCGTAATATGATACCGCAGCCATTCACCGTCCCTGATGTAGCAGACATCGTACCCGCCGCCGGATATAGCCTCGATATCCACATCGTCCTGTCTGTACTGCCCGCCAAGGTTGCCGAGCGTCGTATCATGGTATGCGACCCCTTCGCCACCCTGGTCATAATCCTCGGCCTCGATATGGGTCGGGATCTGCCAGACGGTGCCTGACGGGGCTGGTGTCGTTGTCACCGTTGTTACTGCAGTGGTCGGCACCGTCGTGGTCGCCGCTGTCGTCGTAACCGTCGTGGTACCTGTGGTCACGACCGTCGTGGGGACAGTAGTGGTTGGTGTCGTCGTCGGCACTGTCGTGGTCGCCGCCGTCGTCGTAACCGTCGCTGTGGTCATCACGGTTGTGGGGACGGGCGTGACGGTGGTTGTCGTCGGCGCATAGTTTCCAGGGATCAGATCGAAGTAGTCCAGGTTCTGGCTGTCTCCGTTGAAGGTCAACCTGACCTTATGGGTCCCCTGGGTCATCGTAAACGAAGCCGCAGAGAGTGTGAACGTGCTGTACGACCCGGTCATGGCAACCGGTACCGTCGTGACCTGAACGCCGTCGACACTGACACCGATCGATCGGCCGGCACCCCATGACGCCATCCGGAAGACTGCGGTGTACGCTGAGGTGGAGGGCGCATCGATCGTATAGGTCAGCCATTCTCCGTCCTTGATATATCCGACATCGTACCCGCCGGCTGCTATCGTCTCGATGTCCACGTCGTCCTGCCGGTACTGCCCACCAAGGTTGCCGAGCGTCGTATCATGATATGCGACCCCTTCGCCACCCTGGTCATAATCCTCGGCCTCGACCCTGATCGGTGGTCGGTGAGCCACGTACGGGAGAGAGGTCTGGGTCGGCTTCACCGTAGTCACGACCGTTGTAGGGGCAGTCGTCGGCACCGTGGTCGTGGTGGTGGTTGGTTTCGTCGTTACTATGGTGGTCGGTACCGTCGTCACTACCGTGGTCGGCACCGGCGTCGTGACGGTCGTGGGCATGTCGTTGGTCACATCGAACCAGTCCAGGTTCTGACAGTCCCCATTGAAGGTCAATGTGATGCGGTGCATTCCCTGTGTCATCGGAAGCGCGACCTGAGCGGAGTCATAGACGTTGCTTGAATTGGTGTTTGGAACGCCGACCGCTGTGACCGGTGTCCCGTCCACCTGCACAAGGATCGAACGGCCCGGAGCCCAGCTACTCGATTTGAAGGTCGCGACGTAGGTTCTGGTGACTGGGACGGACACCGTATAGGCCAGCCATTCTCCATTCTTGATATACCCGACATTGCTTCCGCCACCGGACATCGCCTCGATATCGACATCGTCACTTCGATATTCACCGCCTAGATTGCCGGGCGTCGTGTCATGGTACGCAATCCCTTCGCCACCCAGGTCATAGTCCTCAGCTTCGACTTTGCAGGGGAAGGTATGCGAAACATAGGCCCGCTCCACCCCGGTTGGAGTCACAGTCGGTGTGATCGTCTGGCTGCCGGTCGGTGTCGGTGAGACTGTGGTCCCAGTCGGCACCGGCGTCGGCATCCCGGTCGTGAACTTCAGATAGTTCACATTGGAGGATCCACTGAAGTCGAGTTTCAGGGTGTGATGGCCGCTCGGCAGGTAGACCGGCCGCTGTACCGCGGTGTAGGTATCAAAGGAGCCGGTGTTGGGCACCTGGATCATCGTCACCTCGGACCCGTCGACCTCCAGATCGATGGTACTCCCGGTGTTGGGGGAGGAGACCCTGAAGTTGACGGTATAGATCCCGCCCGAGGCGATGTTCACATCGTAGGTGAGCCACTCGCCTGACCGGATATATGCGACCACAAACTCCTGCTCCACCGAAGAGTACTCGATATCCACGTCGTCATTCCGGTAGGCACCACCCTGGTTGCCGGTGGTCGTGTCATGGTAAGCGACACCCTCGCCACCGGAAGCATAGTCAGTTGCCTGGATCGAACCAGGGATCGCCTGTGGCGAGTCCCATGGCGCAGATGTTGGTACCGGTGTCGGTTCGACTGTTGTACCGCCGCTGAGCAGCGGTACCAGTGCGGCATACCAACGGTCGGCCATCTTCTTCTCACCAGAGGTCTGTGGGTGGATCCCGTCGTACTGGTTGTCCGAAAATCCGTTATACCCGGTGTACTGGTCGACCACAATCACCGGCGATTGGGCCGTGCTCTTCTGGGCCGCCAGAGCCGGAAGCGCGTTATTATAAGCGATCAGCTGGGAGTTCGTGTTCCTGAACGAATCGCTGGTCGGTATGATCTGCGCTATCAGGATCTTCACGTTCGGATTGTCCGCCCTGAGCGTATCGATGATCTGAGCGTCATTGCTCAGCCGCGTCGCAAGCGGCACCTGCTGGATCACATCGTTGGTCCCGATGTGGAGGAGGACGATGTCAGGGGTATAGAGTTTCAGCCAGTTGGAGAGTTTGGCCGAGGGATCATCGGAGGAGTCCCCCGCCAGTTCCATACCGGTGGTATACCCCCCATGCCCTTCATGGTTCTGATCGAACGAGAACGAGCTGAAGGTGGGAAAAGTCGTGGAGCCGATGAAGTTGACATCGTAGCCGCCGGTCTTGAGGTAGTTCCAGAGCAGGTATCGATAACTGGGATACGGAGAGTCAGCGGTGGTCCCGCCCCGCGTGATCGAATCGCCAAGCGGCAGGATATTCACGGTCGCATCTGCATGGATGACCAGGAGTGACCCTCCCAGCAGCATGGCAAGCACGATATAACAGCACAGAATCTCACTCCTCATAGATCATTCTCCTGATTCACTGCCCCAGAGACACCTGGCAAGGATGCGGCTGGTGTGCAGGGAGGGGGCCCCTATCATGTATGAGCAGGGCTTCTCCGGATCCGGCGTCGATATGAAGAGAACGTTCGGCCTGCAGGACCTGGCCTCTCCCTGGATCACTCCCTCGGTTGATGAGTTATACGTAATCTATTATTGTTATATAAACACTGGCATTCCGATATACTCCGATGCGGGGAGATTTTGAATTAATGGCCATATTTTCAATTAATTGAGCGTTAAACCACGTATTTTCCATGAATCTGGGGTGGGATGATCGGCCGACAGGATCATTCCAGAAGATCTCACCAGCCACTCTGAGTTTGACCCGGATCAACCAGCGCAACCCCAGAGACCTCATGAGGGAGCTCAACAAATATTTGTGGTCGACCCCCCCACCTACTACTAATATGCGGATCATCAGCGCCCCGAACCTGGCACGTGCCCACGAACTGGCAGTGAAGACAGTCCTTGAGAAGGGATGGGTGCTCGGCACCGAGGACGGCGAGGCGACCATCGAGTGTGAGGAACTGGCTCTGCAGGTGGAGAACCCGACGACCGAACCGATGATCAGCACCGGATCACGGTTCCAGCGACGGTTCATGGAGAAGTACGCTGCCGATCTGCTGCACGGCTCGGACGGGATCTTCGAGTATGACTACCACGGTCGCCTCTTTAACTGGGGCGACCGGCTCGCCGCGGACGAAGCACCGGTCCAGGTCGACCAGATCGCGTATATCATCAGGAAGTTGCAGGAGGCTCCGGCTACCCGGCGGGCGCTGGCCATCACCTGGAATCCGGTCGTCGACGAGCAGGTCAAGGACTGTCCGTGTCTGCAGCTGGTCCAGTGCGTGATCAGGGACGGAGCCCTGCAGATGAAGGTGGTCTTCCGCTCCAACGACATGCTGACCGCATCAGGGGCCAACATGTTCGCGCTCGTCCACCTGCAGCTGATGATCGCGGAAGCACTCGGGGTCAGGATCGGGAGGTACACCCATATCGCCCTGGTACCACACGTCTACTTCACGCGCGACATGGATGATCTGAAAGCATTCTGCAACAGGGGAGAGCGTTTCCACCCGGTCCAGGAGGTCTGCTGCCGATGCAGAGGGTGCAATCGGGCAGCCCCAAAGCCGTCATCTTAATTAGGCACCGTGGCGAATAGAGTAAGGCTAGAAGCCCGGTAGTGTAGTGGTCAATCATGGGGGACTCTGGATCCCCCGACAGCAGTTCGAATCTGCTCCGGGCTATCGATTCGCTTTTTATCATCACTTCGCATCTACGGAACGTCTTCGATCATGGATAAAAAAAGAGGTGGAGATCACTGCAGCACGGATCAGAACTGCATGCTGATGAAGGCCTGCTCCTCTTCGCGCAGGTCCTCGGGAAGCCGGCTCTCCTGGTACGACGTCGCCGGGTCGTACTCGGGGTACAGGGCGCACTTGTCGAGCACGTCCACAAACTCGCGGAGGAAAACCCGCGGGATCACGTCGACCCTGCCGCCGAACTTGGCAGTCATCGACCGGATCATCCCCCGGATGAACCGGTGCGAGATCCGTTCCCGGTCCACCGGGCCGCAGGCAGCCGCATAGATATCAGCCACCCGCATGGCCACCTTCTCAAGTTTCTGCGCATCGAACGGAACCAGCACGATCTGGGCCTGATGCGGGTTCCGGTAGCCGTCCGAGGCCGGTAGACTGATCCGGTCGGCCAGCGGTGGGAGAGCCCGGATCCCCCGCGACCCCTCGAAGAACGCCGGCGTCCCGGTGAAGAGGAGATAACAGTGCTCCATCTCCCCCCGGTCCAGCCCGTCGACCAGCTGCCGGAGGTTGCCGTATCCCTTCTCGCGCTGCGCCCGGACGAGACCCTGCGTCGTCTCGACCTCGTCGAAGGCCACCGCCAGCCCGGCATACCCGGCGCTGCAGATGATGGAGACCAGTCCGCGGAGGAACGAGAGGGCGACCGAGTCGTCGACATCCCCCTTGATCCCGGCCTTCTGCCGGAATGTTCTGCCGACATTCGGCTCGCCGGCGATCCAGCCGAGGGCGGCCTGAGCGAGCGGGTACTCGGCTTTGTTGTTGGCCAGGTAGTAGGTCCTGACCGCCGCTGCGAGGGCACTGTTCTCGGCGCTGACTCCAGCCAGTGCCCCCTCGATCGCCCGAACTGTCTCGGCCTCCAGCACCTCGTCAGGGGTCTCTGTTCCCCTGACTGCGATCACCCGTTCCTCGATCCCGAAGAGCCAAGTGTCGATCAGGGTTTTTAAGGCCGGGCCGTCCGTCGGGAGGCGCATATTCGCACAGATCCGCTGGTACAGACTCCGCAACCGGTGGAGCGGGGTCTCTGCTGAGATCACCACATGGGCGGTCACGAACCCCTGTTCAGTGGCCAGTTCGAGGGCACGGGCGATCAGAAACGTCTTGCCAGCCCCGTAATCCCCCCGAATAAACTTCAGGTCTCCACCACCGCCGGCCACGTAGGTGAGCTGCTGCCGGATCACCCCTTCCTCGGCCTCAAGCCCTACTGCCAGCTCGGAAAGCCCCAGCGCAGGGACGGTCCCCCGTCGGAGCGCATTGATCATTGTGATACACTTTGACCGTTCCTGTTCACTGACAGCGGTCCCTGGTTCATCGTCCCACGTACTCATAGATCTCACCATTCTCCCCAACACCCTGTTTTGCAATGATCTCCACCCCGGCGGCGGCGGCCTTCCGGATCAGCCTGTTCACGATCCCCGAGACCCGCCGGGTTCCAAGCAACGTCCTGAGGTCCTGCTCCTCGGCACGGGTATGGGTGCGGAGGAACGCAACCACCTGCTCCTCGACCGGATCGAGATCGAGGTCTGGGCCGGACTCCTCCGGGCCGGCCTGGTCGACCACCTGCACCTCAGGTGCACGCTGCTCCCCGAGCACCGGGGTATCAGCAAGCGACTCCTCCTTGCACCGGACCAGCAGGGCAAAGAAGTCCCCGGGCTGCAGGGAACGGGGGTGGCCCGGCATCAGGTCGAGACCCCGGAGGCAGCACTCCTTGCACCGGGGGTACTGCCCCGCTTCGAACGCATCGGTGGCCGAGACCAGGAACGCGACCGCACAGAGTTCCCTGCCGGCCGAACTGAGCAGGTGCAGGGAGGCCTCGCAGCAGGCGATCAGTTTTTCAAGCAGCCGCGGGAGGCGGTACATGCCGTACCGCTGATCGAGGACCACCGCGGCCACCCGTTCCAGGTCGGCAACCCGGGTGAGGGTGCCGAGCAGGTAGAGCACCACCTTCTCACACTCGCGCTGATCTCCGGTGCCGATCAGAAACTCTGCATAGAGCAGCCCACCATTCAGGAAGTCAGCACGGTAGGCCCGGTAATACCAGGAACGTGCCTCGACCGGATCGTCGAGCGAGGTGTACAGGGCCGCCATGGCCAGCAGAGAGACCACATCCGCTCCGTCCCCGATCACGGCCCGAAACCGGACCAGCACTGTCTGCTGATCATACCTTACCATCAGGAACTCCCGGTACCGCCGGATCAGCAGGTCCAGGGTCTCGGGATCCTCCATCGACGAGAGTTCCTGTTTGATCACCGCAACGAACGCGGCCTCTGCCTCGTCCTTCCGGTCGAGGGCGGCCAGCAGCTCCGCCCTGACCAGATGATAGACCGGCGCTCCCGCCGAAGCGACCAGGGCTGTCGCCACCGACAAAGCCCCTTCCAGATCCCCTTTGGACCGGAGGAGGAGGAGATAGTCGAACCGGATCGCAGGGTCAGCCTCCTCATCGGCGTAGACCGCATATTCGGTCAGTGCCCTTGACTGATCGACCACCGCGAGGGCCGAGAGGTACTGATGCAGGTACCGCTGTTCTCCAGTCTTGCGGTACGCCTGCTCGGCGACCCGGAGAGCCTCAACCTGGTCATCGGTAGCCATCAGCGCCTCGATATACATATACCAGTCCCCTGCCGGAGGGTACCGGGCATACAGGTCCAGTGCCACCGCCCCGTTCCCCTGCTCGAGCAGCATCGAGGCGAGCGTCTTCACGTCCTCCTCACGGCCGGAGAGGCGGACCAGTTGGGAGAGAACCGGGACGGCCCCCGCCGTATCGTTCTTCCCGGCCAGGTAGGCACCGTAGGCCCGAAGTCCCTCCTGATTCTCAGGGTCCAGCCTGACAGCCTCGATGTACTCGGCGGTCGCCTCCTCATTGCCAGCCGCAGCCAGCACCTTGCCGAGGTACGAGTGGACGTACGAGGAGTCGGGGGTCAGGAGCGCGAGATCCCGAAACCGGGCCTCCGCCTCCTCGAGCGCGCCGAGGGAGAAGAGGTTGGTGGCCGCCAGCACATCGAGCGACTGGTCCTTTTCGTCCCGGGCCAGGACCGTGCAGAGGTCGAGCGACGCCTGGAACGCTCCCTCCTGATAGAGCGAGAACGCCCGCTTCTTCTCTTCCTCCCGCTTCATACGTTGCGCCCGGAGAACCTCAGTTTGACCAGACTCTCTGCCATATGAAACGCATCGCTCCCACCGACCTTGGAGCCACCATGATCTGCCCAGACGATCGGCACCTCGCTCACCCGGAATCCAGCCCTGGAGAGAAGCCAGAGGAGTTCGACGTCGAACTCAAACCCGGTCGAGATCATCTGGGGCAGCACCCTGATCAGGACCGACCGACGGAAAACCTTGGCCCCGCACTGGGTATCCTGGTAGTTCAGGTGAAAGAGGAGCCGTATCAGCAGGTTGAAGGCCCTGCTCTGAAGCCTCCGGAGCAGTCCCTGCGGTACTGCAAGAACCGCCCCTGGCACCCACCGCGAACCGATGGCACCGTCCACCTCATCGAGATGATCGAAGAGGCTGGCCATCTGGTCGGGGGCAGTGGACCCATCCGCATCCAGAAAACCAACATACGCCGTTTCAGCCGCCCTGATGCCGGCCAGCACCCCGCCCCCCTTGCCAAGCCGGTGATCGAACCGGAGGCAGGTGAGGGCCATCCCGGGATGGGCAGCCGCAAAGGTCTCGACCGTATCGGCCGTCCGGTCGGTGCCATCACAGACGACGATCACCCTCCAGTGGAACTGTTCCAGGCCGGCGAGGAGGGGAAGAACCCGGTCCTCCTCGTTGTAGGCAGGGATGACCACCGTGCAGGCTCGCTCATCCACCAGTGCAGACCTCAGGGGGTGCACCCTCTCGGATCAGGTCCTGCCGCTTCCCCGGCAGCAGGTCTCGCTGCTGATAGCCGCTCCATACTGAAGAAGAGTTGGCATGGTGACCTCATTAACATTATCGATGCGCCCGGTCAGATCTGATCACTGGTGCCGGTTCAGGTGCCGACTCAGTGTCGCGTCCTGGCTGTACTGACCGACGATCCGGAGGGCCTCGGCCCGGATGGCATTGTGGTCCTCTCTACAGATCTCCGGGGGCGCCTCCTTGCGGAGGATCGAAGAGGAGTTCTCGGTGATCTGAATCAGTTCTGTGGCGATGACGGCGTTCAGCCAGACGAGGTCGCCGAGCATCGCTTCGATCCTCTCCAGGGTGTCAGATTCCATGCATCTCTCTTTGCAGGCCGGCAGGTAAACCTTTTTTCCCCGTCCCCCTGAACCTGATCAGATGAACAATTACTGTACTGCACTGGAGCAGCAGGGGGCAAAGGCCAACCCGTTCTTCACCCTGATGGGAATCGAGGTCGTCGCGATGGAGGAAGGGCACGGCGAACTCTCGATGGTGGTCCGACCTGATATGCTGAACGGCGAGGGGTGGCTGCAGGGCGGTCTGTACACCGCACTCGCTGACGAGGCGATAGTGCTGGCCATCTACCCCGGGCTTCAGGAAAGGGAAGGGATAGCGACCATCTCGGCGACCACCGACTTCTTCCACGGGGTGAACGAAGGGACGATTGTGGCCAGGGGAAAGATCGTGAAGCGGGGAAGGAATGTGATCTTTGCCGAGGGGACGCTCATAGCCAGGGGTTCCGAGAAGGTGCTCTCCCGCACCACCGCAGCCTATGCAGTGACGAGACAGGCCCCTGCTGGAGAGGAACAGACCCGCTGATGCGAACACTAATTGAATATTAAAAGCATAGAGAGTACCCACTGGGAGACAGATCGTGAAGTACATCATAGTGACCGGCGGAGTGATGAGTGGCCTGGGGAAGGGGATCACAGCCGCATCCATCGGGCGTATCCTGAAGAATCGTGGGTATCGGGTCACGGCCGTCAAGATCGATCCGTACCTGAACATCGATGCAGGGACGATGAACCCTGCGCAGCACGGGGAGGTCTTCGTGCTGGGCGATGGGAGCGAGGTGGACCTGGACCTCGGCAACTACGAGCGGTTTCTGGACATCGAACTCTCAGGGCCGCACAACATCACGACCGGCAAGGTCTACCGGTCAGTGATCGAGAAGGAACGGCGCGGGGACTACCTCGGGGACACGGTCCAGATCATCCCACATATCACCGATGAGATCAAGTGCCGCATCGAGCAGGCCGCCACCGAGGGGGACGAGAACGGGGCGGCCGAGATCTGTCTGGTTGAAGTCGGAGGGACCGTCGGCGATATCGAATCGATGCCGTTCCTCGAAGCGGTCAGGCAGATGCGCGGCGAACTGCCCGAGGACGAGATGGTGCTGATCCATGTAACCCTGATCCCTGAGGACACGATGGGAGACATGAAGACCAAACCGACCCAGCACTCGGTGAAGGCGCTCCGTGAGGCCGGCCTCTATGCGGACATGATCGTCGGCAGGAGCGAGCACCCGATAGGGCTGCACACCAAGCGGAAGATCGCCTCGTTCTGCGACGTCGCCGCACAGGCCGTGGTCAGTGCCACCACCGTCCCCGATATCTACCAGGTGCCGGTGGAACTGGAGAAGGAGGGTCTGGCCGATGCGATCACCACGCACCTGCACCTCGATCGGCGGGAGGCTCTGGAGGAATGGTACAACGTGGTCGCCCGGGAGTACACCTCGCGGATCACCGTGGCCATCGTCTCCAAGTACGGGATCGAGGACGTCTACCTCTCGATCAAGGAGGCGCTGAAGCATGCCGGCAGGGCGCTCGCCACCGAGGTGAAGATCGTCTGGCTGGACGCCGAACGCTACGAGCCCTGCCAGCTGGCCGATGTGGACGGGATCCTGATCCCCGGGGGGTTCGGGATCCGCGGGATTGAAGGGAAGATCAGGGCGATTCAGTATGCACGAGAGCATAACATTCCCTTCCTCGGCCTCTGCCTCGGATTCCAACTGGCCGTGGTCGAGTTTGCGCGGCACGTGCTCGGCTGGAAGGATGCCTGCTCTGAGGAGATCGGGGACGGACGGCATGTGATCGCCATTCTCCCCGAGCAGGAAGGGGTCGACGACCTGGGCGGGACGATGCGACTCGGGAACTACCCGGTGACGGTCAAGGCCGGGACGATCGCAGAACAACTGTACCGGCGGAGCACCATCACTGAGCGGCACCGGCACCGGTACGAGGTGAACCCTGAGGAGATATCAGCCCTCGAAGAGGCAGGGCTGGTCTTCTCCGGGCTGAACGGTCCACGGATGGAGATCTGCGAGCTTCCCGGCCATCCGTTCTTCTTTGCCACTCAGTTCCACCCCGAATTCCGATCCCGGCCGACCAGGCCGGCGCCGGCGTTTCTCGGTTTTGTCAGTGCGTGCAGAAAGAACAAAAAGACTCCATAAGAATGCGGAGAAGCATACAATGGTCAATACAGAGAGATTTATTCAACAGGCCGTCAGCGAGATCAGAGAACTGACCGCGGATGCCAGGGTCGTGATGGCCCTCTCAGGCGGGGTGGACTCCTCGGTCTGTGCAGCCCTGGCCGCACAGGCGATCGGGGAACGGCTCGAACCGATCTATGTCGATACCGGGCTGATGCGCAAAGGAGAGACCGACCGGATCCGCCACCTCTTCGGCCACCTGAACCTCCGAATCGTCGACGCATCCGATGAATTCCTCGACGCCCTGGCCGGGGTAGCCGACCCGGAGACGAAACGGAAGATCATCGGCGAACGGTTCATCAGGGTCTTCGAGCGGGAGGCCGAGAAGACCGGGGCGACGGTGCTGCTGCAGGGAACGATCTATCCCGACCGAATCGAGAGCGAGGGCGGGATCAAGAGCCACCACAATGTCGGCGGGATGCCGCTCGGGATCGCTTTCACCCAAGTGCTCGAGCCGCTCCGCGACCTCTACAAGGACGAGGTGCGGGAGGTGGCCGGCGCACTCGGGCTGCCGCGGGAGATCCAGCACCGGATGCCGTTCCCGGGCCCGGGACTCGCTGTCAGAATCATCGGCGAGGTGACCCGCGAGAAGGTCGCGGTGATCCGTGAGGCGAACGCGATCACAGAGGAGGAACTGGTCGAGGAGTTCCGCCCATGGCAGTGCCTGGCGGCGCTGGTCGGACTCGGGACCGGGGTCAAGGGGGACATCAGGCTCCACGGCTGGATTGTGGCGGTCAGGGCGGTCAACTCCCGCGACGGGATGACCGCCGACCCGCTCGAAGTGCCGTACCCGGTCCTCTTTAAGATAGCATCCCGGATCACGGCCGAGATCCCTTCGGTCGCGAGGGTTGTCTACGACGTGACCCCCAAACCCCCGGCAACGATCGAGTACGAGTGAACGAAAAAACTGGTGAACAAGGATGATTACAGAGGATTACAAAGCTCTCGACGCACGCTACTATATGCCTGCCAACACCCGCGATATGATGCTGGTGCGGGGCAGGGGCTCGAGGGTCTGGGACGACAAGGGAAACGAATACATCGACTGCGTGGCAGGGATTGCCGTCTGCTCCACCGGCCACTGCCACCCGGCTGTGGTCAAGGCGATCTGTGATCAGGCACAGGAGCTGATCCACTGCTCGAACCTGTATTACGTACCGCACCAGGCAGAACTGGCAGAGCGGCTGGTCGGGATCACCGGCTTCGCCAAGGCCTTCTTCTCGAACTCGGGGGCAGAAGCGAATGAGGGAGCCCTGAAACTCGCACGGATCAGTACCGGAAAGAAGAAGTTCATCGCGTTCAACCATGGGTTCCACGGGAGGACAATGGGGGCGCTCTCGGTCACCTACAAGCCTGCGATTCGGGAGCCCTTCCTGCCCCTCGAACCGGCCTGCACCTTTGTCGACTACGGCGATCTGGATGGGTTGATGGCGGCGGTCGATGATCAGACAGCCGGCGTGATCGTCGAGCCGATCCAGGGGGAGGCCGGGGTGCTGATCCCACCGGACTCGTTCTTCGAGGGGATCCGGGAGTGCTGCGATGAGCACGACGCCCTGATGATCGTCGACGAGGTCCAGACCGGGATGGGAAGGACCGGAAAATGGCTCGGGATCGAGCATACCGGCGTAAAGCCCGATATCGTGACCCTCGCAAAGGGGATTGCAAGTGGGTTCCCGATGGGGGCCCTCGTCGCCAGGGATGGCCTCGAGTTTAAGAAGGGAGAGCACGGCTCCACCTTCTCGGGCGGACCGATCGCCTGTGCGGCAGCCCTGGCCACCATCGATGTGATCGAAGCGGTACTGCCGGACGTGCCGGCCAAAGGCGAGCAGTTCCACAAGGCGCTCGCAGCCTACAACCCCCGGTCGCGGGGGCTGATGATCGGAGTCACCCTCGGGGATCGGTGCGCCGAGGTCAGGGATACCTGCAGAGAGCACGGGGTGCTGATCAACTGCGCCGCGGACGGTAACCTCCGGCTGGTGCCGCCGCTGGTGATCACCCCGGAGGAGATCGAGACAGCGACCGGAGTACTCCGTGCAGCCATCGATTAGATCCTATCTCAGGACCGGTCCCGGGTATGTCTACGCTGCACACTCTGGGACAGCCAGGGAAACGGGCCGGATCGCCTGCCTCGCCTCCAATGAGAATCCGTTCCCGCCGTCAGAAGCAGCGATAGCTGCAGGTGCTGCGGCTCTTGCGACCGTGAACCGGTACCCTGACGACAGGATGACCGATCTGACCGAGGCGCTGAAACGTCTCCACGGGGATCACACCTTCGTCGTCGGCAACGGGATGGACGGGATCATCGAGACCGTCCTCCGGTGCTTTATAGGGCATGGGGACCGGGTCGTCGTCTCGACCCCAACCTTCTCGTTCTACGGGATCGCCGCAGCCGGGCAGGGAGCGATCGTCGAGAACATCCAGCGAAAGGAGGACTTTACGGTCGACATCCCGGCCTTCACCCGGGCCTGTACGGGCGCAAAGGTCGCGTTCCTCTGTACCCCAAACAACCCGACCGGTACGGTGACGACGCCGGCAGAGGTGCGGAAGGTGCTCGATGGGATCGGCGACTGCATGCTCTTCCTCGACAATGCCTACGTGGACTTTGCCCGGGACGACTACCGCCCGCTGATGGGGGAGTATGAGAACCTGATCATCGGCAGGACGATGTCCAAGATCTTCGGGCTGGCCGGCCTACGGGTGGGCTATGCGTTCATCCCGGCCTGGCTGGAACCATTCTATATGAAGGCCGCGACCCCGTTCTCCGGGATCTCGTCGGTCTCGGCTGCCGCCGCGGTGGCGGCCCTTGCCGACCGGGAGCATCGGGAGAGAACGCTGGCACATATGCTCGAATGGCGGGAGCGAGTCCGCTCGGCGGTCAGATTCCCGGTGCTACCATCAGAGGCGAACTTTCTGATGATCGATGTGGCCCCCCACACCGCAGACGATGTCGTTGCCACCCTGGCAGGCAGGGGAGTACTGATCCGGTCGTGCCGGTCGTTCCCCGGCCTCGGCGACCACTATGTCCGGGTCTCGATCGGGGATGCATGGGAGAACGAACGTTTTATCGAAGAGATCAACAGAATATGACCTGTGGAATCACCGGGACCCCGGGAACGGGGAAGAGTGTGGTCAGTGGGGTGCTGCAGAGCCGCGGGTATCAGGTGATCCGGCAGAACGATACGATGGAGCCGTTCCTCACCGGCAGGGACGAGGAACGTGATGCCCGGATCGTCGACGCCGATGCCTGGGCTGACAGGTATACACCGACCGCCCCGTTCATCGAGGGACACCTCGTCCATCTCCTCGCCGTTGACCGCATTGTGGTGCTCAGGTGCCGGCCCGACCGGCTCAGCGTCAGGCTGGAAAGCCGGGGGTACAGTGCCGAAAAGATCCGGGAGAACTGCGAGGCCGAAGCGATGGACCTGATCCTCTCCGAGGCCTACGATATTCATGGAGAGGAGAACCTGCTGGAGATCGATACCACCGACCGTTCACCAGAGGACTGCGCCGACCTGATCGAGGGGTTCGTCAACGGAACGGTCCCCCCGTCCTGCGGATCGATCGACTGGTCGACGATGCTCGGAGACCTGCTATGACCCTCGACTCCTACCGCCCGCATGTGGCCCGTTTCTTCCCCCCGTTCGTCGCCCTGGCGCAGAGACTGCACCTGACCCCCAACGCCCTGACGATCCTCTCGTTCTTTGCGGCCGGCGGAGCGGGGGTCGCATTCTATAAAGGTTCACTCGGCCTTGGAGTGGTGATGGTCGCCCTGAACGCCGTCTTCGATGCGCTGGACGGGGCGGTGGCCAGGGCCGGTAGCCTTCAGTCCAAGAAAGGGGACTTCCTCGACCACGCCGTCGACCGGTACGCCGACATCTTCATCATCACCGGTATCTTCGCGGGCGGTGCGGTCTCCTGGCAGATCGGGGTCTTCGCCCTGACCGGGGTGCTGATGTCGTCATACTTAGGTACCCAGGCCCAGGCCGTCGGAGTCGGGCGGTACTACGGCGGGCTGCTCGGCCGGGCCGACCGGCTCGTGCTGGTGATCCTGGCCGGGATCCTCGGTATGATCTTCCCGGGTCAGTACTTTGGGCTGACCCAGCTCGGCTGGGTACTCGGCCTCTTTGGGGTGCTCGGTCACTACACTGCCTACCAACGGTTCCGGTTCGTCTGGAAGCAACTGTGAACAATAGAATTAAAATTAAATAAGTGGGAATTACGGGCTGACCCGAAATATCCCTATTTTAGAGAGTACCCTGACGATATCAGGTTCCACTGGTCAAACACAGGATTGCCGGTTCTTCCAGGTGGTATGCATCTCATAGATCACCAGCAGGAGAAGGGTGACTGCCGCTGCAATGATCAACGCCGGGATGATACCACTATCTGTCAGAACTGCTGTCGGGACCGTTGAACCCGGCTGAATCGATCCGGATAGTTGCAGAGGAACCGCTGGCAGATCTACAAACGGCTGGACCAGCGCAACACCAAATACACTGATAAAGATCCCAAGGGCTGTGCAGTATTTCGTCAGAGCCCTTCGGACCTCCGCAAGACAGGTCATCTTTGGAGCGACGATGAAGACCTGGTTCTTCAATCGGTAGATCTTGACTTTCTTCCCTTTCACACTGTACCGGGTATCGGAGATCTCCAGGATTCCAGCATTCATAAGGTTTTCAATATGATATTTTGCAGTATTTAAGGAAATATCCAGCCGTTCAGCAATAATGGAGAGCCGGAGCGGCCCTTCCAGTGAGAGGAGCTGAACGACGTCCCCGGCATTCTGGTGAGCCATCGCCTTTACAATATTCTGGGCTCTCTCCTCCCCTGGCTCAAGAAAGATCACCTTTTCCGTCATATCGGCAGGTTCATCAATTGCCGAAAATTCATCAGTACCATCGGCATATCTCCCGGTACCGAATGAAAACCCCGATCTTCGCTGGACAATGCCTCCCCCGTCCCTTACTTCATCCATAATTAAACTCCATACCATATCTGCATTCATCACCCAACCGACAGGTCCACACCCGGCCCTCTTCTGTCAGGGACTTATCAGGTGATGAACCGTTGAATGATGCAAGGCATACGCTCATATCGATGACAGTGCCGGCGGGTCGGTCATCGACCACACCAGCCATTACATTGATTCTTAATCTTGTTGTGAATTCATAAATACCCGCTGATAACTGAAAAAAAAATTTCACTCATCAGATCCGGGCGTTTCAATGTCGTCTCGACACCATCCACCCCTGATCTTATTATCTGTAAAAACCTGATATCTGTGAGAGAGAGATCCACACGCCAGTCACGGCGCTGTTTCACAGCAGGGTCGGATTCTGTCTGAAGAGATTCCCCGTTTGCAGGAGAACTGATATGGAGATCATCCTTGTAGCCGCCTACCTTCTGCCTATCCTTTTTCTTATAGCGTTTATAGGCTACCGTGGTAAAAAATTCATGATCTATCTCCTCTGGGGTATTGTAGCAACCATACCGGTAAACCTTCTTTTTCCGATATTTTCCCCTGCATTTCCCACACTCCCCTACTCCCTTACGGTATCCCCTCTCGTGGAAGAATTTTTCAAGGCACTTCCGATCATCATTCCAGTTATCATGGGTGTAAAGAACAGCGACGAAGATCTGCTGACCTATGCGATGGCTGCAGGCATTGGATTCTCCATCATTGAAACCTGGACTGTCATCGATCCCAGTGCCCTCCAGCTCACGCTCGTACCTGTTTTGAGTATCCTCGCCCGGTCGTTTTCAACCTCCCTGATGCATGGGTGCACATGCGGGATCATCGGGTATGGCATTGTCCTTATCAAAAATTTTGACCGTGGAGCGCTTCCGATCCTCTTGTTCGGGTTTTATACGCTTGCCGTAACAATCCACGCGATCTTCAACCTGTTATCAGAACATTACCAGTTGATCGGCACCATCATCGATCTCATCTTCCCGGTGGTCTTGTTCTTCTTTCTGCTCACCTGCTACCATGTGAACCTGCCAATCCTGTTTAAAAAGACTGATTCCCTGTAATGGATCCCCTGTCATCTGGCAGTGATCGATTTCACATCGCCCTGATACGATCCCCGTAGAAATTCAGTTCTTTTGGGAATTGATATACCTGAAAATCCCCAGTTGAATCAGAAGGAAGGAGAGGATAAAGAGCGGCCCGACAATACTCAAAAGATCATACGCGGTCAGATGGTTTGCGGTGAAAGGTATCGCTCCAACCCTTTCGGCGTACGTAATAACGACAGTATCTCTGAGTCCATCAAGGATAGAGGCAGAACTCCACAGGCAGATGCCCGGCCAGAGCAGGGGATGCTGATCAACGCCATGGTCCAACGCGCCATCCATGAACAGTGTCAGAATCAGAAGACGGAATATAAACAGGGCCGTGTTCAGGGTCACACCAGATATCCCCAGAACCAGTAGAGCAATGAACAAAAAAAGGGACCCCATCACGATTCGTGATGAAACCGGGCGGGGTTTCTGTGGGAATTCGATGCGGAATGCAACGATAAAAAAGAGCATGAATCCTATAAATCCCAGTTCAGATATGGTAAAGAATACATTCTGTCTCCCGAGCACGATCGAGTACAGGTACCAGAACGTGTTGGAGAGTGCATATTCACCAAAAGCAAATGCAGCAAGTACGATAATGATTCGTTCCGACCAGGCGCGATAGGCATACAGGCAGGATATCATGCAGATGAGGGCAACGCCCACCTCAAGGAAATTACCATAAAACCGGTATATCTCCAGGGGAATAAACACGATCAGGGCACAAAAGGGGATAGTAAGAAGAACCATGCCCCATAAGAGGTGGATCACGCTGCCGGGGATAACCCTGTTCTTTTGAGGTTCTCCTGTCCCCGGGTACATATCAGCAGGATCTTCCCTTTTCGTGGTATAAATGTGCAGGTTGTGATCTGGAGAGAGAAGGTCCTTTTCGCTGGCACAGAGAGACGGATCATTTCGATGCGAACCCGACAAGCGTTTGAGAGAAGAGCGTATCTTCAAAAGTGGATCGACTACAAGGAGGTGGTGCCAGGTCAGACCCCAGGTTGCGGATCTGTCCGGCATCGCAAATAGATAGGTGATTCTGAGTCTCACATTCCCTTCAGACCTTCAGCAGCATCACATCCTTCTTCCTGTTGATGATGAGAGAGGGGCATCCACACATCCACCCTCACTTGTCATCAGGTATCATCCTCGATCGATGGACTGCCGGCGCTGTTCGGTGGTCATGCTCCTGGTGCTGGCGCCTCCACTCTATTGAAAGTGTCGACGGCGGTGTTGTATTCACCAGAATGAAATGCTGAACGCTCACATTGGAGGAGATCTATTGGCTCTGACAATTCCATGATGATCGCGACCAAGATACCAGTCTGTTCTCTCTGACCTCACTGTCGATCACCACATTTGACGTCCTATCAATGAAACCCAGAGCACCCTGACAATCCTTGAAAGTACCCGCCAGCACAGAGGTGCCCGGATCCGTAATCATGTACGGCGGAGGTCGGAAATCCGTTTCGGCACTGACCGATCCAACTGAGGTCGGGATATCAGCAAGCATCAGGGCCCCTGATATGAGATACTGTGATCCGATCTTCATTTTTCACTCTTCTCCAGCATTGTGCTCATACCAGGATATCGACAGCCCCCTTGGAAGAGGGCATGGTGATCGGGCTGAATACACAATTTTTCAGCGTATATCCGTGACACCACGACTCCCATCAACATCCCGGGAATCACCGTGTCACAGGTAATCATACACGAGAAGAGAGATAAGTCCGGCGTTGAGTGAAAAAATAATTGCAGTTATTCGTTCAGTCTACCAGTTTCACATTGAAATGGTTCTGAAATCTCTCATCTCAGATCTGGTCGACTGCAGGGAACTTCAGCAGAAGGTCCTGGTTCCTGCCTGGTGAAAAAGCGTGTTGCGGTGACTGTCGGCTGGCAGTTCGTGCTGTCAAAAGATCCATCTCCGTCGACATCAGGCATCATCCGGACGTTACTGCAGATACATCGTCAGGTAGCGTTCTTCAGCAGTTCAGCAGGAGGACGTTTCTATGCGAGCCCTGCGAAGCGGGGTGCGCTCCTGCTGATGGCAGCGTGTTTTACAGGAATCAGATTCTCTAAACAGAATTGACCAGAAGGAGGTGATACCTGACCGGAGTCCCGGGTTACGGGACCGGCCGGCATCGCAAATATGAGAATGGTAGTACTTCTATGTTCTCATCAGGCCTTCAGTGGCATCACGTCCTTGTTCAGGTTGTTGATGATATAGGGTGTATCTACGAATCCATCCCCATTGTCGTCGGACTTAATCTGTGAAAATCCGGTATCATCCGGCATCATCCAGGCGTTACCGCCGATCGAATCTCCCCCAACGATGTTCCTTCCAAGAGTGGGCAGGTACCAGGTGTTGGCGGTGTTGGTCGCCTTCACATTGTTGAAGGTGTTGAAGAGGTTGTTGTAGATTGCATTTCCGCTCGATCCGTCGATCTTAATCCCGATATTCTCGGCATCTTCGGGATCGGTGGTTGCTAAAACTTTGTTCCCCTTGATCGTCGCAGTGGTCGAACCACCGTTCAGCTGCATTGCAAGCTTCTCGGAGTTGAAGGTGTTTGTAAGGATACCTGTTTCAGTTGATCCGGATTCTGCTGTGATCCCGACCCCTGTATCCTTGGTGAAGGTATTGTAATTGATTGTAGTATGGGTGGTCGATTTGAGGGTTACACTTTTGACGTTGTCCATGAATTCGTTCTTCGTAATAACAGAGTCCTTGACCCTGTCGAAGACGATACCAGTGGCAAACCCGCTAATTTTGAAATTCTGAATTTTCACATTGTGGGGCGTGTACAGGACTCCACACTTCATGTAACTCGAGACCTTGATACCAATGGAGTTGGAATCCAATTTGTCCACTGCACTGAATTCAAGGTTTTGTCCATCTATCGTCACATCTGAGGACATGACAGTGATACCCACGGAACCCTTGTAGTCATGGGAATAATCTCCCAGGACATAGTTTCCTGGAGATGTAATCGTGTACGGGAGACTGTTTATCTTTGTCTCGGCACTGACTGATCCTATCAGGGTCAGAGATATCAGCAGGAGCATCAAAACCCCTGACATAAGATACTTCGATCTGAACTTCATTCTTTCACCATTGTTAACTTCTCTGCCATTGTGATCAGACCTGGATACACCGGTCCCATTGTAACCGGGTATGTACCAGGTTGAATGGGCAGGCTTTCATGTTCGCATCTGTGACACCAGTACATCCGCTCTTATCAGGGAGAGCACGGTGTCGTAGTTAATCATACACAGAGAAGAGACATAAGTGCGGCGTTGAGTGAAAAAATAATTGCAGTTATTCGTCTGGTTACCTTATTCCGCATTGATATAGCCTCAGAATGGGAAGGAGAGTATCTCCCCACCGTCATCTGTTCAGGAATGCCTGCCCCCTTTCCCGGGAAGCGGCATACCCTTGAGAATCAAGCAAATCCTCCCGATACAGACCATCCATCACACCGATAACACAAACATATAGGAACCTTCTCAACAGACTTTCTTCCCACATGTCCAGAATCATCACCGACCCCCTGTATCAGAAACTCCTCCTCATTGCTGCCACAATCGGGATGCTGTTGGACGGGCTCGATGGTTCTATTGTGAATGTTGTCCTCCCGCAGATATCCGAATCATTCGGCACCGATACTGGGACGGTCTCCTGGGTCGTCATCACCTATCTCTTGATGATGGCAGGACTCATTCTCGTCTTTGGAAAAGTTGCAGAACGCGGTCTTCTCCGAAAGATATTCCTCGGCGGCCTCCTCATCTTCACCCTGGGATCCGCCGTATGCGGACTCTCTCCCGATTTTGGAATACTTCTTGTCTCCCGCATATTCCAGGGAATAGGGGCGGCCATGATCGCTGCATCCGCACCCCTGCTCTGCGTGACATACCTCCCAAAAACCATGCTGGGGATGGCCCTTGGTGCCATGACCATGGCAAGCTCCATCGGATTTGCTGCAGGCCCTGCGATCGGCGGGTTCCTCACTCACTACCTCTCCTGGCACTGGGTCTTCCTGATCAATATCCCAATAGGACTCCTTGCTCTGCCGTTTGCCCTGCATGTCATTCCAGAGGACAACACCCGGAAAAAACAGCCGTTCGACCTGTTCGGTGCTGTCGCGCTCTTCGGCATGATGGGATTCGGGGTTTATACCCTGGAACGTATTCCCCATCTGGGCATCACCGATCAGCAAATACAGATCTGCACCGTTCTCTGTCTTGTATGTACCATCGCGTTTCTTCTTCGAGAACTCCGGTGTACAACGCCGCTGATGAACATCCGGGTCTTTACCGCATGGAGATTCACTGCAGTATTCCTCGCATTTCTCATCATGAATGTTATATACGCGGGGATGCTGTACCTCCTGCCGTTCTTCCTGCAGGCGGGCATGCAGTTCGATACGGCAATGAGCGGTCTGTATCTGCTGATTCCACCCGCACTCACGACGATCATCGGGATCCCGCTCGGGAGATGGTCGGATAGTATCGGCCGCAGACCGTTCGCTCTTGCAGCATGTCTGGTATTGATTGCAGTGAACGGAATCTACCTGATAATTCTCCCGGAGATGGGAGTTGTTCCGCTCTTAGCAGGTCTCATCCTGATGGGCCTGTTCTGGGGATTTGCCGGAGGACCGGTTGCCAGTAGAGTTGTAGATCATGCCCCCCCTGGCGAAGAAGGGACCGGATCATCCCTGATGGTCACGGCAATATATCTCGGAAGTGTTATTGGTATTGCGCTCTATGCAACGGCTTTTACGATTACAACTGCAGGAGGGGGTATTGTAGCATTTTCCGACCTGGATCTTGGCACATTCATGCATGGCTTCCATTTTTCCACGCTGATCGGGTTCGTACTCTCCATCGCTACCTTCGTGTTCTCAGTCATTGTACGGGAGAGAAGAGAACCTGCCCCGGCGGTTAGCAGTTCTGCTGACGAGTAGCGTGCCCGGGAATACGTTCATCCCCCGACAGATCCATCCTTTTTCTGACAGGTGGAGTGGTGAACGCACCATTACCTAACAGCCTTCGTTCTCTTCACATGCAGCGGAAATCTCTAACGAGGGGTGCAGGTCATATGTACGCAGCCGGTGACCAGAACGCTCCATTCAGCGGATTTTTGTGTATCAATTTGGGATTACCGGTGAAGGTGGGTTTTGGACCCACATGTTGCACCGTTAGTGCATGTCGGGGAACCGGTACGCTTCCTGCGGCACGATGATCTCGAACCGGGCTCCCTGTCCCGACCCCCCGTTCTCGGTGATGGTGATACCAGTGATCGAAAGGATCTCCCTGACCAGGAAGAGACCAAGACCGGTATGTTTCCCAAATCCTTTCATGAACAGGTTTTTTTTGTCATCAGGAGAGATCCCGCTGCCATCATCTTCACAGACAAGTAGGATTCCCGCACCAGATTCAGTGGCCATGAATCGGATTATGGTAAGATTCTCCCCACCATACCGTAACGCGTTATCGATGAGGTTGTAGAATACCTTCTCAAAGAGCGGATCAGCAAACACCTCTACACCATGCATATCGATCACCGTCCTGACATTTCGCATCGGGAGGGAGGCAATGGATCGCCGAATTCCTGCAGCAACATCATGCCATACAGGTTCCCGCACGCCCATCTCCTCGTAATCCTTCATAAACGATATCTGTTCGTCGATCACATCAGTTATCTCCTGCATCTCTTTTAGATACATGACGATATCCTGATCATGTTCCAGTGTCTCTGCGAGCTCAAGATAGCCTTTCAGTACAGTCAGCTGGTTGAGGATATCATGCCGGGTGATGCTGGAGAGGAGATTAATTTTTTTCAATTTTTCCAATACCAGTATCAGTGCATTCTCCGCCTGTTTCCGTTCGGTGATGTCCCGTAATACGATGACAACGCCGGAGATGCTCCGGGCATTATCACTAATGACCGAACCGGAAACACTGACAGGCATGGCGGTCCCGTCTTTTTTCCGGCATACCATCTCTATATCAGAGAGCGAACCCCCATTGTTGATTATATCAGCCAAAAAATCGGGTTTTTCAGGGTGGTCACCGATCAATATGCTCACTGGACTTCCGATGAGTTCATCTTCAGTATATCCAAGCATCTCCCTCGTCGCACGGTTCACCACAACGATGTTCTCTTCTCCATCCAGCATGATCAACAGGTCTGTCATGGTGGAGATGATCGTGTCGGCCGCTGTCGCAGGTGTCAGGACAAAGAGATCGTACTTCCAGATCGCATACCCGACAAAGATGGAGAAGATGAGGACAAAAATAATGACTATCTCTGGAAAAGCGATGCTGATGACCGGTAGAACCGCGATGCCGAAAACTGGCAATATGATGAGATACATGAAAACAGCAATCGCAGGGCAAGCAAATCCAATCAAAATAAATTGGGATTGCTTCTTCTTCCGGATATCACGAGTACTCAGGTAATAGTGAAGGCAGACGAGCAGTGAGATGATGATCAGGCTAAATGCCCATGCGAGTTCGATATAATAGATCCACAGGTTTTCTGACAGACCAAAGGAATATCCCCAATATTCACTGACAGGTCTGACATTGATAACATCCGTTACCAGTTCAAGGATGCAGAAGATTATTGCAGGGATGTATATGAACGGATATATCCAGATACTCCCCCGTTGTGCAGCAGATCGTCTGAATATCCAGATAAAATTCAACGATAAAGCAGGGACAAACGTCCAGAAGGCACTCATTCTCATCCAGAAGTAAGCTTCGGAATAGGTGGATGAATACCTGAACATGAATAAGGAGAACGCCCACCAGAACGCACCAAGGGTTAACAACAGGAATGCCTGGTGCAGGGGACTTTTCGGGTCCCGGGTGAAAACAAAAATTCCAAGCAAAATAAGAAGTAATGAGGAGGTGATGAAAAGAAATTCGAAAAAATTCATCCAGACATCTCCTCTTATTCATTATTCTGTGGATATTCCAAAAAATGTTCTGTCCGGTATCATCCTGTGTTTTTGACGAAGGGATGTTCCCCGGAAAATTTCCCGGCTGGTTACGGAATAAATTTTCCAATCACTCCCCCGTCTTTTCCACTTTCAACGCAAAAAAATCAGAACCAGCGGTCCAGGGTCTTCTGCCCGGGAGGGCCGCTGATCTTCTGAAGGGCAGTTCTTACCCGTTCTGTTGCAAACCCGTACTCCCCACAGAGGAGATCCTCGATCCCTGCCTGGTCCGGCGGCTGCCAGTCCAGGGAGAGGTTGGCGATCACCGGCGGGGAGCGGAAGAACTGTAGGATCGGGGACGGGTCGAAGTCCGGTAACTTCTCGGCGATCATGTCGGCGAACCCGTCCTTCTTCACGATCTTCAGCGCTGTCTTCGGTCCGACTCCCCTAATGCCGGGGTTGAAGTCGGTGCCGATCAGAATGCCGGCCTCAATCAACTGTTCACGGGTGATCCCGAGTCCCCCGAGCACCTCATCGAGACGGATCGACTCGGGCTGGACTGCGATCGTCCTCCCCTGCACCCGCCGTTTGCTCGAGACGGTCAGATTCCTGACCAGCAGCGGGGCTCCGAAGAGGAGGGAGTCGTAGTCCTGCGAGACGGCGTAGGTGACCGCCCCGGAAGCGGCCATCGAGGCGGCCTGGGCCTCCCCCTCGGACGGAGCCTGCACGCAGGGGACGCCCATCAGGGTCAGCAGCTCTTTTGAGGTGGCGATGATCTCAGGAGTGACCCGGGAGGAGGCACGGGCCTGTTTGTACGCCTCCTCCTGGTCCCCCCGGGCCAGAGCAGCCTCCCACTGGACGCCGGCCTCCCGTCTCACCTCCCGCCGGCTCTCGATCGTCTCCTGTTTCAGAGCAGGGGGTTTGCCGTCGAAGATATACACCGGGCGGATCCCCTTCTCAAGGAACCGGAGCGTGCGGAAGAAGACCCCGGAGAGGTGAGAGGTGATCCTCCCTTCGCTGTTCATCAGCGGGGTGCCGTCCGGTTGCCGGATGATCGAGAGGAACTGGTAAAGGGCATTGTTCCCGTCGATGGCGGCGGTCCCGGCCAGGGTCTCCCAGGTTCTGGGATGCTTGTACTCGGTCAGCACCTCACGGAGAGCAACACCCATGTCAGCGGTACATCCTGCGCGAGAAGTCCTGGATGATCGCATCGATCTGCGCCACAGTCGTCTCGTACTTCTCGCTCATCATCAGAGAGGTCTCCTCAAGGTTCAGCCGCATCGACCGTTCGCGCACGATCAGGGTATTGTCGAGGATGGAGATTTTGGCCCCGAACGAGAGGAAAAGCCCGCCCAGGGCGAGCATCATCAGCGTGGCAGCGACCGCGATCGTCACATCCTGCCAGAGCCGGAAGACCAGCACCAGGGTTGAAATGACCAGTACAATGGTCAGAATGATATCAAGAAGAGATTCGCGTATATCCATACTTTTAGGTAATGGCGGTGTATATTTTAAGTTACCTATCCATGAAGCTGACCAACCTGATCCCATTCTTCGGTATCCTGCTGATGCTGCTGATCGTAGAGACCGGGGCCGTACTCTTCGCCCCGCTGATGAAGAGCGCAGGGATCACTGCATTCGAAGACCCGACCTCACTCACGGATCCGGTGATCTTCATCGTGATCATGCTGGCCTTCACGCTCTTTCTGCTGGTGCTGATCAGGGCCAACCACCTCAAACTGATCTCCGCCGTGATCGGCCTCTCGATCTGGCTGACGTTCGTGTACATCTTCCAGGCCCTCGTCTTTCCTCTGCTGTCGGACCCGCTCCTCGGCCTTGGACTGGCCGTCCTCCTCGGAGCCCTGGCCTCGCTGCTGCTGTACCGGTATCCCGAATGGTACGTGATCGACGGACTCGGGCTGCTGCTTGGGGCCGGCGTCGCGGCGATATTCGGTGTCTCGCTCGGTCTGTTGCCGGTGCTCCTGCTGTTGTTGCTGCTGGCTGTCTACGATGCGATCTCGGTCTACCGGACCAAGCATATGATCGCCCTGGCCGAGGGGGTCATCGGTCTCAAGACCCCGATCCTCTTCGTGGTCCCCAAGAAACGGGATTACTCGTTTATCAGAGATGGGGTCGGGGACCTCGGCGGGGACGGGGAGCGCGGGGCCTTCATCATCGGGATGGGAGATCTGATCATGCCCTCGATCCTGGTCGTCTCAGCCGCGGTCTTCCTCCCAGCCACGTTACCGCTCGGGTTGAACCTCCCTGCGCTCGGAGCGATGGCAGGGTCCGTCGTTGGACTCGCAGTCCTCCTCTGGTTCGTGAACACCGGAAAGCCCCAGGCCGGGCTGCCACCCCTGAACGGCGGCACGATCCTCGGATTTCTGCTCGGGTGCGCAGCCACGGGAGCCTGGGCCTGGCTGACCCTGCTCTGAACAGAGAATGGCCGGTGCGCCAACCTATTTAAGATAACCGTATGATTAATCATTATGGATCTTTCGCTCATCCAGAAGGACATCCTGATCACCCTGATCACCCTCTATCACCAGCACTCGCACCCGATCAAGGGTGAGGAGATCGCTGAGGTGATCAAGCGGAACCCGGGCACGATCAGAAATCAGATGCAGGCCTTGAAGGCACTCGAACTGGTCGACGGGGTGCCAGGGCCCAAAGGGGGGTACAACCCGACCGCCCGCGCCTACAAGGAACTGAGCATATCGGTTGCAGACGGTGAGGCCAAGGTCCGGATCACCCGGCGGGGAGAGGAACTCCCTGGCGTCTCGGCGACCGAGATCGACTTCACCACCCTCTGCCACCCGGATGTCTGCCATGCGGTGGTGAAGGTGATCGGATCGGTGAAGGGGTTTGATATCGGCGACCAGGTGGCCATCGGCCCGACGCCGGTGAACAAACTCTTTGTGCGGGGCGAGGTCTTTGGGAAGGATGAGGTCGACCAGGGGTTGATCATCTCGATCTCAGAGATGATCTCACTTCCAAAGCTGCCGATCCGCTGCTACATGTCGACACCGCTCCTGACGCTCGCCACCAGTGCGACGATCAGCGAAGCGATCCATCTCTTCCATACCAGAAACATCCACGGGGCTCCGGTGATGGACGACGAGGCGATGAAAGGAATCGTTACGATCTCTGACATCGTCCGGGCGATCGACGAGGGATTGCCGGTCAGTGCACCCGTCTCGACGGTGATGACCCCCGACGTGATCGAAGCCGACGGCGGGGTTCGCCTCTTCGAGGTGGTGAAGCGGTTCAAGGAGCGGGAGATCGGCCGTCTGATCGTCGTCGAGAACGGGAGTCCGGTCGGGATCCTGACCCAGTCAGACGTGCTCCGCGTCTTCCCGACAGACTGATTATACACCAACAGGGTGTCCTGATAGCAGGTCCGTTGCACCGAGCAAAGATTTCGATCATTATCGAATCTTCTTTTTTCTGTATTTCAATGAAGAAGAACCCAACGATCTTATTTCACTGGGGTACTCCAAAAGAGGAATCCGGAGAAAAAGCAGTAACTATTATTACTCATACCCCAAAAGTAACAGACTATTCCCAGAAAATGGGAGTCTGTCGACATGGATCGTTCCTTCCTTCAGCACCTGCAAGATCGTCCAAATCTACTTGCTGCACTGATCGCAGTCAGTACCGGCATAACTCTGATCCTGAACGAATACGAACTCATGATCGGAACGACCAGTGTCCTCCCCCACCTCTTTTATATTCCGATCATCCTCACCGCGTACTTTTTTCCCCGACGCGGAATCATCTTCTCAGCGGTTATTTCAGCGATCTATTGTGGTATGACCTATATCTCGAATCCAATCATCCCCGGGGAACTGCTATTGGTCGGGGGACGGGTGATCATGTTCATCCTGATTGCGACCGTTGTCTCGTCCCTGACTGCCCGCCAGAGGGAGAGCGAGACCCTCTTCCGGGGTGTGGCTGAACGGAGTTCCGATATTATCCTGCTCACCGACAGGGAAGGACGGGCAACGTATGTCTCCCCTTCAGCCAGAAAGATCCTGGGCTACGATCCTGCTGAGATCATCGGGAAACTCTCCGGAGCTTTCATCCACCCCGATGATCTCGGCCAGTTAGAGAAGTCGTTCCCTGATCTCCTGGGAGGGGGGGTCACCGAAGGGATCACGGTCAGGTTCAGAAAAAAATACGGAGGCACTGCATTCATAGAATTTTTTGGTGCACCCATCATAAACGATGGAACGATATCAGGAGTCCAGGTCATCGGGAGGGATATCACAGAGAGAAAGCGGACAGAAGACGAACAAAAAATCCGCGATGATCTCCTCAACGCCATTCTGGAATCGATGATCGCCGGCGTGGTGGTGATCGATCCAGAGGACCATACCATCGTCGAGGTGAACGCCGTTGCAGCGGCTATGATCGGGGCAAAAAAAGAGGAGATCATCGGTTCGGTCTGCACCAGTTACATCTGTCCTGCCCTGAACGGAGGATGCCCGATCACCGATCTCCATCAGATCGTCGACCGGTCAGAGAAGGTGCTGATCCAGGCGGATGGTGAACGACGCCCGGTCCTGAAATCGGTGGTACCGATCATCCTTCACGACCGCACCTACCTTCTTGAAAGTTTCATCGATATATCTGAACTCACCCTGACGCAGAATGCCCTCAAGGAGAGTGAGGAAAAATATCGAACACTCGCCGATTACACCTACGACTGGGAGTACTGGATCGGTCCTGATGAATCGATCCTGTATACGACTCCTTCCTGCGAACGGATCACCGGCTACACCCCGCAGGAATTCTATACCACCAGGCGTCTGATCAATACCATCCTGCATCCTGAGGACCGGGATGCCCTTGAGCACCACATGTCCCGTTTTTTTCCGCCCCATACCCTGGAAACAGTTGATTTCCGGATAGTTCATCGGGATGGGAGCATTCGCTGGATCGGGCATGTCTGTCAGCCCCTCTATAACGCAAAGGGAGCGTTCATCGGAAGACGTGCCAGCAATCGGGATATCACCGAACAAAAACAGGCGGAAGAGGCCTTTCGTGAGACCAGCCGGCGTCTTGCCGAGATCATCGATTTCCTTCCTGAACCGACGATGGTCATCGACAGGACTGGTGTTGTTGTAGCATGGAACCATGCTCTGGAACTGTTGAGCGGGGTTTCGGCATCGGATATACTCGGCAAGGAGAGAGAATCGTATACTGCATGGATCTCCGATCACACCGGTCCAATCCTCATCGATTATGTCCTGCAACAGGATCATGAAGAGATAAAAAAAGCGTATCCCAATGTCCACTTCAAAGGAACTACGGTGATGACCGAGACAGAGATCTCCCGTATGGATGGCGCCCGTTTTTCGCTCTGGGCCAGTGCGACGCCGCTGATCGATCAGAAGGGGGAGATCACCGGTGCGATCGAGTCGATCCGGGATGTCACCGACCAGAAGATGGTCCAGCGGGCGTTACAGGAATCGAATGCATACCTGGACACGGTGATCAATACCCTGGCGGACCCGCTCTTCATCAAGGATCACAAGCACCATTTTGTCAAAGTGAACACCAGTTTCTGTCAGTTGACCGGACACACCCGGGAGGAATTGCTGGGAAAGACCGATTCTGATCTCTTCAGAAGGGAGGAAGCGGATGTCTTTTTGGAGAAAGATGATGAGGTTCTCCGGACCAGTCAGGGGAATGAAAACGAGGAGAAGATCACCGACTTACGGGGAAATACTCATACGGTCATCACCAAAAAAGCCCTCAACACCAATACCGCCGGCGATGAGTTCATCGTCGGGATCATCAGAGACATCACCGAACGGAAACAGACTGAGCTGGCGCTGCAGGAAGCCCTCAAGAAACTCAACATGCTCTCGTCCATCACCCGACATGACATTCTCAATCAGATCATCGGCCTGCGTGCCTATCTCGAACTCTCGATTGAACGTGTACAGGATCCCGACCTCCAAGAGTACCTGAAGAAGGGGGACGTGGCAGCGGATGCAATACGCGAACAGATCGAATTCACCCAGTATTACGAGGATCTCGGGGTCCAGACACCCCAATGGTGTACCATCGCAGAGATCTTCCGATCTGCCGCGTCGCAGCTCCCGCTCGGGGAGATCGGTGTCGAGGTGCAGGTCTCCAATCTCCTCGTCTATGCAGACCCCCTGATCGAGAAGGTCTTCTACAATCTCATCGAAAACTCCCTGCGCCATGGGGGTCATGTGACCGTGATTCGGCTCACCGCAGACGAGACCCCGGACGGTATCGTGATCACCTACCATGACGACGGTGCCGGTATCGCCTTTGATGACAAGGACAGGCTCTTCCAGAAGGGGTTTGGGAAACATACCGGTCTCGGTCTCTTTCTGATCCGGGAGATCCTCTCGATCACCGGGATCTCCATCACCGAGACCGGCGAACCCGGTGCCGGCGTCCGGTTTGAGATCCATGTTCCCAGGGGGACGTACCGGTCTACTGACCCCACGTAATCGAAATGCAGGGGACGGTGTGGGAGTCTTGTGGTATGGTCGGCTGCATGGGATCTCGCCTAACGATTGTTCTGGTATGGGGTTTAGGGAAAAATAAAGAAGCTGGTTTTTATCGCGTCCGATTCCGAACAATCGTATCAAGGTGTACTGACGTCAGATTATCGGTACCTTACGGACGGACGGGAACCAATCAGGTGGAGAAGCATTCACCAGAGAACCCAGTTTAATATCTGTTCATGTCAGACTATTCAACCTGAGTATCAGATCCGCACATCGTGGTGTTCCCTATTCCATTCCGGAGGTACGGGATGAAATCATAAGGAGTGATCCCGACAGGGGTTTCGCATCCCGATAAAATGGAGATATATGCTATGGCCGAAATTATTCGTCTCATTAAAAAAGAGGAACTGAACGATCTCCTTGCGCTCTACGAACATCTGAACAGTGACGACGGCGATCTCGCCGTCGACACCCGGGTGCATGCCGTATGGGACGGGATACTGGCGGACCCGGGGCAGCGGTACCTGGTGGCCGAGGTCGACGGGAGGCTGGTCTCTTCCTGTGTCCTGACCATCATTCAGAACCTGACCCGGCAGGCGGCCCCGTACGGACTGATCGAGAATGTCGTGACGCACCCGGAGTACAGGCACCGGGGTATCGGGACACGAGTCCTCCAGCGGGCACTGGTGATCGCCAGGGAGCAGGGATGTTACAAGGTGATGCTGCTGACCGGAAGGAGAGAAGCGATACCGTTCTACGAGCAGGCCGGCTTCGACGGGCGATCGAAGACCGGGTTCATCGTCAGGTTCGATGGACGGTAGGATGGTGGTGTCTTTTCGGTGGAAGGGGGCCGAGCCTAGATATTGGTGTTTGGCAGCTGAACATTAAGAAATCCCCTCAATTCACTCTCCCAGGGAGCGTCGACAACAGAAAACCATGGGATCTCTCCATTCCAGTACTCATCAACTGTTGTCGACAGAGTTCCTCCCCCGATCACCGTTATGATCTCGGAGAGTTTTATAGATCTCAACCCCCTCGGAATCTCTTCGATCTCCTATTCCTCGAACTCGTTGAAGAGGAGCGCCGCCGTCTCTGTGTCCATGCCAGTCAGCTGTCGACCCTCTACCTTCGCCCAAACCGGGCCAAGTCGACGAACCACAACCAGAATAACCCGTTAACACATGTCGTAGAGCGTCGTCCGGCGCTCGAGCATCCTCCCGAGATCCTCCGCCACCCGCTGCATCTCTGCCGGATCGAGGTAGTCAGTGTTGGTCGCGCCGGCCCCCTTCGAGATGCTCTCCTCGTACATCGTCCCCCCCAGGTCGTTGGCCCCGGCGATGAGGCCCAACTGCGCCATCTTGATCCCCTCCTTCACCCATGAGACCTGGATATTTCGGAAGTTATCGAGGAAGAGGCGGGCGACGGCGACCATCAACAGATCCTCCCTCCCGGTCGCGCCGGCCCGGGCGAGCCCCTGACGGTAGATCGGGGTGTTCATGTGGATGAACGAGAGCGGGACGAACTCGGTGAACCCATGGGTCTCATCCTGGATCGCCCGGAGGATCGCCAGATGTCGGACCCGGTCGGCCTCGGTCTCACAGTGGCCGTACATGATCGTGGCCGTGGTGGGAATGCCTAAGGAGTGGGCCTCCCTGATGATCCGCACCCACTCATCGGTCGGGATCTTTCCACGACAGATCGTATCCCTGACCGGGTCAACCAGGATCTCAGCCGCTGTTCCACACATCGAGGAGAGGCCGGCCGCCTTCATCCCGGTCAACACCTCCCGTGTGGTCATCCCGCTCCTCTCCGCCCCGTACGCAACCTCCATGGGATTGCTCGCATGGAGATGAATCCCCGGTGCCGCCTCCGTGATCCAGCGGTAGATCTCGATATAGGACTCGGCCGTGAAATGGGGATGCAGCCCGCTCACCGTGCAGATCTCGGAGACCCCTCGGCTCTTCGCCAGCGCAGCCTTCTGCTGGATCTCCTCGCGGCTATGATAATAGATGCCGTCATCCCCGGGCTTCTTTGAGAACCCACAAAAACCGCAGGCATTGACGCAGAGGTTGGTGACATTGATGTTCTGGTTTCTGACATAGGTGACCGGGTCGCCGGCCACCGCCTCCCGCCGCTCGTCGGCCGCTGCTGCGATCGTCCAGATATCTCGGCCCCGGGTCTCGAAGAGCATCAACGCTTCATCCTCACCGAGCCGGTGGCCGCCTTTCAGATCAGATAACAGTCCTTGCAAGTCATGGTTCATGGTTCTCATCCCATCCACTCCCATGCTACCCTGTGTCATGCTTGACATGAACCTATCGGATCCTGATCCTCACCAGCGACCACTGGCCGATCGTCCGGAAAAGAATTGAACTGGCAGAGAATCATTCAACCAGTTTTGAAGAAGGACGGGGGGATAATCCCTTTCAAGAGATCGAAGTCAACTCTGCCGTTATTCGCATCGATACCGCCCCCTCCCATCCCCATCGGTGAAGATGATGAACGGCGTCTGATCTTCTTTCATACAGAGGTGCGTGAGAAACACGATGCCGTGTCGACAGAGAACTCGTTCCTCCGTTCCAGGTACATCTTCGCAATTTTTTTGAAGGGACTCTTCATCATCGACATACCATACCGAGATCATACAAAAATTCCAGGGGGATTTTCCCGTTATCGACTGGAAGAGATCATAGTCGAATATAATTGAAATTCTGCGCTTTGAATCAGGATTTATTATTTCACGTTTCGTTTCAGAGTGGAGATAAGCCTGGAGGACTCCCCGCCCTGCCTCTTCAGCAGAGTTTTTATCGAGGAGAGACGGACTTCCCGGTTCTCGTCATACATGACCTCGGTCAGAGAAGGAATAGTACGACGGTCCCCAATCAAACCCAGAAGTTCCACTGAAGCCCTCCGAATCGCGGGATCGCTGTCGGCAGTCCCCCGGATCAGAATTCCCTCAGCGGTCTTCCCCTGCGCTTCAAGGGCTCTCCAGTCGCGCTGTGCAAACAGATATATCGCCCTCTGAAAGGGATCCCCTGGTTGCCAGTCAAGAGAATCCAGTGCAGCGGCAACCATCTGGCGGACTTCCCAGTCACCATTCTCCAGTTCAGAGACCAGGATGCGGAAACTGATCGCTGGTTTCATCCGCATAAAAACGGTCAAAACTCCTTTTTTGACCTCTGGGTTTCTATTTTTGAGATTCTTCACCAACGACCTGCCTGCCATGGCACCGAGTTTTAAGAGGGTATCGATGACGCTCTCGCGGACAGTCTCATCCGCATCGAGGAGCCCGGTCAGGATTGCGTTAATCGCACTCTCAGTTCCGATCTCTCCAAGCGAACGGATTGCCATATCCCTGACATCCGGATGAACGTCACCAAGTGAGTGAATGAGCGGCCTGATGACGACCGGTTTTTTAAATTGTCCGAGCGCTTCTGCAACCCGTACCCTGACAGTCAGCTGATCATCACTGCGGAGGGCGGTTGCAAGTGGTTCGATGGCACGCTCATCATGCAGCAGGCCTAGAGAAAACGCAGCACGCCAACGTAACTCAGAATCCGGGTCAAATAACGCGACAATGAGTGGCTCAACCCCCCGCTTATCGCCCAGTCCCCCGAGCCCTTCAGCAGATCTCCACCGGAGTGCCTGCATCTCCTTCTGGTCCCCCAGCGTCCGGATCAGTGCCAGTAGGCTATCGGGTTCACCGGTTATTCCTGCACCCTCCGGTCTCGTTGGATCTCCATCAACCCGCTCTCCTGGAGATCCCGACAGCGGAGGTACAGGATCCATGATGCTTCCCCGGGGGACGATCTGGCATGCGAGATCCGATTCCTTCTTCTGCAGCTCTTTATTGACATAGTCCAGACGTTCCAGATCCCGCCACTGACCCATAGCAATCAGGTAATTTCTTCGCTCCGGCAGGGATGCCGGCTGCCAGCGCCGTCGATTCAGCGCCTGTGCAGCAATCCTGCAGATCTTCTGATCTTCATCTTCCAGTCGCCTGACCATCAGTGGGATCGTGTCGTCGGCCTGCCACGTGGAGATGGCGAGGAGGGCTGCATACCGGACATCGGGATGAACATCTTCGAGTGCAGCCCGGATCAGGGCGTACACCTCGTTCGAAGGGAACTTGCTGATAACGGTAATAGCAGCAACCCGTACCTCAGGATCGGAATCCTTCACCGCATGAGCGATGGCACCTGATATCTTTTTATCACCGTTCTCTCCCAGTGCCAGGATCGTATGCAGCCGGATCTCCCGGTCTGCACTCCCAAGATACGGCATCAATGCCTTGACAGAAGCGGGATGAGCGATCTGCCCCAGCGCCCGGATCGCCACCGGGGCGAGAAGAATTTCACGCCCGAGGACACGGTTGAGGAACGGGATGGCACGGGGGTCCCCGATCTTTCCCAGCGCTCTGACAGCTTCCTCTCTACATGCTGGATTGTCATCGCTGAGGATTCGAATGATCGGGCCAACAGCCTGCCTGGTCCTGATATTCCCGAGGATCCACACAGCCCTTGACCGGACATCCGGGTCAGGATTCTTCAATGCAGAAAGCATCGGTTCTTGTGCATGCTCACCCAGTCTCTGCAGAATCTTTCCGACTTCATCACGGGTGCTATAGTTAGGATCATTGAGTCGTTTTGCCAGAACCTGCGTCGATCGTTTCCCGATAACTGCAATATCCATCCATCGTTCCTTGGCGAGGAGATAGAGGATCAGGTCGTTCTCAGTTGACGGTTTCCATCCCATGCCATCGAGAACAGAGGCGGCAGTCATGCGCACACCGATATAATCATCGTCAAGTACCCGTACCAGGATAGGGACAGTCCGAAGGTCGCCTATCTCACCCAGAGCGGAGACCACTTCCATCCGAACACTGCTCTCTTCATCGGAAAGAGCAGAGACCAGTGCCCTGACAGCCCGGAGATCCTTGAGTTTTCCCAGGGTCGAGGCCGCCCCCTGCCTGACAGCATAATATTCATCTTTCAATGCCCAGACAAGAACTTTTACTGCCACCGACTGGAGGTTGAACAGGCCTCTCCATTCCCGTTTTGCGATAAAATAGAAAGCCTTATCCCGATCGTTCGCCGGCACCCAGCCGAGAGAGTCGAGTGCATATGCAGAGACCTCACGTATGCCGTAATGGGGATCCACGAGCAGATGGAGGAGAGGTTCGATCGATGTGGGATCCCCGGTCTGCCCCAGTGCAGAGACTGCCGCCATCCGGATGTCCAGATTGCTGTCAGCGGTAAACCGGGTAATAAGCAAATTTGCTTCAGGATCGTGGAATTTTGCAAGTGCTTTTACTGCCTCCAGCCTTACGCCGAGATCTCCATCCTCCGTTGCTTCCAGAACGGCAGGGAGCGCATGTGGGTCCCCGGTCGCACCAAGTGCAGCCGTGCTCAGACGCCTGATATCCTTGTCAGGGGATGAAAGTGACCGGATCAACGGAATCACGGCACTGGACGAGGGAAGACCCACCAGCGCTGCTGCCGCCTTCCGGGCGATCTCCAGATTCGAATCCCCAAGCGCCTTCGCCAGCCCCCGGACATCACCTGCATCGCGCATCTTCTGGATATCCGGGGTAAATATATCAAAAATCCCCATTCATCTCACCGGTTCGTGGGGTCCAGAGGCCACCTGTTCTCCCGTTCCGGTCGTACTGGATAATCCCATCCAGGTTCACGATCCCGGTTCGTCAACCCAGAAGACCAGAGCAAAACCCTCCCTGATCCCAAGACTATCGGTAATGGCAGTCGCCTCCGTGATGACCGGGACACTCGACCCCCCCCGGGTGATCAGGTCTACCCTGATACGCTCCTCCTGAAGAAGGGGGAAACCGGTCGACTTCTTCTTCAGGGTCTCCTCCAGCCTGGGCGAACCTCGTCTGATCGTAAAGACGGTCGAGATCAAAGATCCCAGGGTCTCCTCTGCAGAGAAGCCGATGAGGTGCGATGCAGAACGGTTCATGAACAGGATACGATCCTCGTTATCAGTCACGATGACACACTCGGGGAGGTCGGCAAAAGCCCTGATGATCTCGTCGGTCTCGTCGGATATCCCGGTCTTCTTCTCTGCCTTGTGCTTGTAGATAGCCATCTCGATGTTGCTGTAGAGTTCACGCTCCTTGAACGGTTTGATCAGGTACGCAACCGGTTTTGTCTGCATGGCACGCTGCAGGGTGAGATCGTCGGAATAGGCGGTGAGATAGATCACCGGTGCATCTGAAAATTCACCTATTTTGCCGGCCGCTTCGATACCATCCATCTCTCCTTTCAGATTGATGTCCATGAGGATCAGGTCGGGCAGGCTCGCCCGGACGTTCTCGATGGCATCGATGCCTCGCGCAGCAATTCCAGTCACCGTGTACCCGAGCCGTTTCAATCGTTCTGAGGTCTCGCGGGCGATTATCGCATTGTCTTCAACGATCAGGATCTTCTTTTCTATCATGGCATATCTCCATCATTTCTGATCAGGGAACCGAATTCTGAAGGTTGCACCCGGCTGGCGGATGATCTCAAGCGATCCATCGAGCTGACTGACGAGATCGGTGACGATGGTCATCCCAAGGGATTTTACCGTGGAGAGATCCAGATCTTCCGGGATTCCCACCCCATCATCGCTGACCGTGAGAAGGTACTCATGCTCGTCCCGCTCCATTCGGATCCGGATAGTCCCACACCCATACTCCCGGAATGCATACTTGAGAGCATTGGTGACCAGTTCGTTGATTATGAGTCCGCAGGGGATACCAGTATCGAGGTCCATCGTGAGATCGGAGGGGCTGACATCCACAAATGTCTGGATCTTATCCGGATCAACACCATAGGACTCTTCAAGAAAATCGATGAGACCCCGGATATAATCCATGAACTGGATATGGGCAATGTCTGCGGACTGGTAGAGTTTCTGGTGAATCAGACCCATGGATATGACCCGCGACCGGGCTTCCCTGAGTAATGAGATCTGCCCTATATTATCTGTTGAGAGTGACTGGAGGTACAGGAGACTCGAAATCGTCTGGAGATTATTCTTTACCCGGTGATGGATCTCCTTTAAGAGCAGTTCTTTCTCATGCAGAGACTCAACCAGAGCGGCCTCAGTCCGCTTGCGTTCAGTAATATCCCGGAAAACCCCTTCAATCCTGAGAACGTTGCCGGATTCGTCATAATAGACCTGGCTGCTGGTTGCCACCGTCACCGGGCTCCCATCCTTTCGTTTCAGGGTCACTTCGAAATCTTTGACTGAACCATTCTTCAAAAGCACTTCCAGGAAGTCTCTCCGTTTCTCCGGCTCGAAATAAAGTTTTTCAGCGATGGACTGCCCAAGACACTCTTCCACCGAATCATATCCCAGCACCGTCTTCAGACTCGAACTGATCATGGTGAGAATCCCGTTTTTGTCTGTTCGGTAAAAAACATCCGAGATATTTTCAACGACCATCCGGTAATTCTCTTCACTCTCTCTGAGTGCCTCTTCAGCACGTCTCCTCCTGGTGATATCGGTCACAAAATTGAGTGTCGCCGGTCTACCATTCCACAGAATCCTGACCGCATTGATCTCAAGCCAGTGGACATTGTTATTCCGATCGATGATCCGTGAGTAGGCAATCGGTTCATCGAATTCGCCACGTATCCGCTTTTGATACCGTTCCAGAGTCTCTTGCCGATCATCGGGATGAACCAGTTCAAGGAAATGATTCCCTGCAAATTCATCTGCTGAAAATCCCATGATCTCCATCGCCTTGGGATTCCCATACGGAACAAACCCATCCTGAATGATGAAGATACCCTCATTTGCGCTCTCGATGAGCGTTCGATATTTCAACTCGCTCTCTCTGCATATCATTTCGGCAAGAATCCTTTCCGTGACATCCTGTGCAGTGCCAAAGACAAGAAGCGGGGTTCCCTGCTCATCGCGGGAGATCTCTGCGAGTTCATAGATATTCCTGATATGACCTCCCTGTATGATGATCCGGTACTCCAGGTCGAAAAAGTCCAGAGAACCATTAAGGGCCTCTGTCAGTACCTGTATGACATGTTCACTATCATCTGGATGGATGGTAGCAAGATAGAGGTCACGAGTTATCAGGGATGATCGGGGGATGGTGAAGATTTCATACATCTGATCTGACCATGCCACTTCATTTGTGGCAGGGTCAAGACTCCAGTTCCCGATATTTGCCACCTGTTGGGCGCGTGCCAGATCTGCCACACTCTTCTGCAGTGTTTCCTCTGTACGTTTGCGCCTGGAAATATCACGAATGGTAACAATGATGCAGGAGGTATTCTTGAATTGAACGGCCTGGATGTTCACCTCTACCGGCAGGAGTATGCCATCCTTTCTGGTCACATCACTCTCAAAGGTAGTATTGCCTCCGGCGAGCAGTTCAGAGATGGTCGACGGCAGTCTCTGGATCAGGGTTGGGAAATCGATGCCGACTGCAGATCCAGACAGAAGTTCCTCCTTCGAATACCCGGTTTGTCTGACAGCCACACTGTTTACATCGATGATCCGGCAGATCTCCCCCTCCCTAGCCACCTCCATAAGGAAGATCGCATCATTGGAATTTTCAAAGATCATGCGAGATTTATCTTCATCTTCACGGAGCGCCTCTTCCGCCTGCCTTCGGGCTGTGATATCCCGGAAGTGCCAAACCCTTCCATAGTATTCACCATCGCTCTCTACCATTGGAGCTGAGTACTGGTCAAATACCCTGCTGTCCTTTAAAACGATCTCCTCATGGCTCTTCTCATCTCGACGATCAGACAGATAATTCGCAGATAGGGAAGAGGCTTCGAAATCAACAAGGTTGCCAAGAACCGACAGCAATGCACATTCATCCGAGCCCGGAGCAATAACGTCCACCGGAATATTCCACATATCCATGAAACGCGTATTGGACGAGATTATCGCCCCGTGTTCATCAACGACGAGAATTCCATCCATCGAAGTCTCCAGTTGTGTGGAGAGGAGGATGTTACTGAACTGTAACGCCTGCTCCGTTTTTTTATGGCTGACGATCTGTTCGATCCTTCGGGCGAGATCCATATACAGGATCCTGGGATCACCACCTTTGACAAGGAACGAATCAACCCCTGCATTGTAGGCATCGTCTACAACCTCTTCTTGTCCCCGCCCGGTGAAGAGGATGAATGGAATTGCATTACCGGTTCTGCGCAAAAGTTTCAGGAGTTCTATTCCATCCATCTCCGGCATCTGGTAATCAGATATGATGAGATCGTATCGCTGGATTTTGAGGTGTTCCAGGGCATCGTGTGCACTGATCGCCGTGTCAACAGAGAAGCCGAATCCCTTCTCCAGAGAGAGTTTTGTCATCTCAAGAGGAACCGGCTCATCATCGACATACAGCACTGAGATCACGGGGCACCACTTCCACTCCATTTTGGGGAGTCCTGTCTGGAAGATGGATTAAAGAGGATAAGTACCTGCCGATACCTCTCAGGGCGATCGGTTCCAGGTCTAAAAAAAGTCCGGTGACAACTGGAGTTAACAACTGACAAATCGGTAGAGTCCCCTCGGCACGCCGATTTCGAACCGGACTCCGTTCCCTGGTTCCCCGGTCTCAGCGGTCGTCATACCGGAGATCTCAAGAAGATCATGGACAAAGAAGAGAGAATAACCAGTCTCCTTGCCAAAACTCTTGGTGAAATGATCCTTTCTCATGTCCACTGGAATCCCAACGCCATTATCCTGATAGATCCGTGTACATCCGAATGCAGATTCATGGGCAGTGATCCGGATCTCAGTAACCTTCTTCCCGTGCTTTACCGAGTTGTCGACCATGTGCCAGAACACTTTTTCGATGACTGGATACGCGTATATCTCCATGTTCTCCGTTTCGTTCGTGATGTGAAGAGAGCCCGCCACACCTGTCATATGGATAGTGTCTAGGAGATCCCTGATACGCTGCCAGCGGGGTGGCTGCTGGCCCATCTCCTGATTTCTGCACTCTGATATGTCTCTGATGATCATGCTCAACAGTGTCTGCCCAGGGCGATCGATAAAAGGACTGGATGAAACCTCTCCCGGGAACTGTGTCCCATCCTGTTCCTCATATGTTTTCGGGAGGGTGAACGAAAACACGCTCCCCCTCTGCACCTCTCTCTCCACCATGATATCTCCGCCAAGGAACCAGGCAAGTTTCTTTGACAGATATAATCCGAGCCCTGTTGTCCCCTCGGTCAGGCGCCCAGGCACCGGAACCCGGCCAAAGGGAGAGAAGAGCCGGTCGAAATCCTCCTTCCCAATGCCGATGCCGGTGTCACAGACACGAACAGCCACAACCGATCCTCGTTCCTCAACCGTCAGGTCGACCTTTCCCTCGTCAGTGCACTTGATCGCATTGCTGACAAGGTTTGTTATGACCTGTTTAATACGGCGTTTATCGCTGGTGATAGCGATAGGACCGGAAATTTAACAACTGAAACAAGTCCCCGATCATATACTTGCAGTTCAAAATCACTCTCCACCTCGTTGATCAGGTCGACGAGGTCGAACGTCGAGACGCCAGCCTCGATCTTGAAGATATCGATCACATCGTTGATGAGGACCAGCTGGTGCCGGGCACTCTCCTGTACTATGCCGAGCTGCTGCTTCTGCTCTGCATTGATCCCCCTGTCATTCCTTTCACCATGATCCCCATAAACCTAATGATGGAGTTGAGCAGGGTCCGGAGTTCATGGCTCATCGATGCGATGAACATCGATTTGAGCCGGTCGAGTTCCCTGAGCCATTCAATGGCTTCACTCAGTCCCCGTGTCCTTTCCCTGACATGCTCCTTCAGTTCAAGATTGAGCTGTCGGAGTTCCTGTTCTGCAGCCATGCGGAGCACCAGATCCCTGAGAGTCAGGATACCAAAGGAGATGTCCCGGACGAGTTGGGTCAGGAGGATGACCTCTTCGTCAGTGAAGGAGTCCGTCACTGTGCTGTAGATATTGAGCGCACCGAAGATGGTGCCATTTGATTCCAGCGGGAGGGCGATGGAGGACTGATATCCCGGGGGGTAGCCGCTTCGCGCCAGGGATCGAATGCAATATCACCGGGAATGTTCCGGGGACAGCAATACCAACCCATCCGTATCGCCGTTCCGATCGGTCCCCTCCCCCTGTCGGTATCCGCCCATGTGGGATTGATCGTTTCAAGAAAACCGTCTTCGAACCCGCAGCTGGAGACGGGGGGGACGCTCTTCGCCTCATCGTGCATGGCATACCTGATCCATGCCATCCGGTACACACCGGCCCTAGTGATCACCGCACAGATCTGATCGGTCAGCGTCTGCTCATCGATCGTATGCACCAGCAGGGAGTCTGCGCTGCTGATGAACTGGAGGGCGCGATTCCACTGACCGAGTTCAAGCTCTGCCTGTTTGCGTTCGGTGATATCCCGAGAAATCCCGATGATCGCGGTCACCCGTCGACCGGCATCGGCCACCAGAGTGGTGACCGCTTCGATTGGAACGATGGAGCCGTCCCGGCAGACCTGGTCCACCTCTTCGATCTGGACCTTCATGGTATCGTCGTCGGCAGCATAGGCGACCAGCCGTACGGAAAGGGACGTGCTGATTCCGGCACCATTCGAGCACCCAGATGACGTCCCCGGTATTCTCTGCGATCAGACGGTAGCGTTCCTCACTCTCCTGTAATGCCTGTTCGCCGGCAATGAGATCCTCAAAATTCTGGCGCAATTCCTCTTCCGAAGCGGCGATCTCTTCGTATGAAGTCCGGAGCTCGTCGTTCTTCCCCCTTAACTCGCGGGTGAAGTGCTGGATGAGCAGGAAGAGGAGGAGCGCGGTGATGATGAAGAGGAAGCCCTTGATCGACTGGATCGTGGCATAGTCCTCCGGTTCATAGGTGATGATACGGATGACCTTGACCTATAAAGGGCAGGGAATGTCGTCAGATAACAGGGTATTGCAACGTCGTGCTGCTGACCAGAAGAGAAGAGGTGATATGGCTCAACGGGATTGCCGGAGATTAAAGGAGAAAGAAGACCGGGATTATTATCAGGTTTGATGGCCATCAGGCTGGCGGAATTTTATCGAGCGTTCTTCAAGTTTTCTCTTCTTCGTGCAATCCGAGCAGAACGAGTACCTTATACTCGTCAAATTCCTCTTCGGTGATGAGCCCCCGCTCTTTTAAGGTTCCCACCCGTTCAAGCAGCGAAATCCCAGCCTCGATCCCGGGATGATCCCGAACCATCTGTTCTCTCTGCCGCTCCTCCATAAATCCAGAAGCAAGGATCGCAGAGGGGAGGGCGAGGAGCAAGACGCCCCCGATCGTCACCATACCTGCGATGATCTTTCCCAGGGGAGTGATGGGGATAATATCTCCATATCCCACAGTCGTCACCGTCATCACCGCCCACCACATGGCTGCAGGGATGCTCGAAAATGTATCCGGCTGTGCTGCGTTTTCGATAATGTACATGATCGTCGAGGAGAAGAGGATCTCAAAGATCAGAAAAATTCCCAGAATTGAGATGATCTCCCGCTTCTTGAAGATGACACGGCGTAACTGTTTGAGTGATTCTGAGTCCCGACTGTAGCGCACCAGTTTGAAGATCGAGAGGAGCATGAAGAGATGAAGCAGGGCAGGGATCCGGGGGAAGAGATAGAAGAAGAGGATGGGGATGATCGAGATGAGATCGATGATCATGGAGATCTGAATTGCATAACGCAGGCGATCGATCGCCCTGCCCCTGACCGTGCCGCTGTGGGTACATGACCAGAGCCGCAGGATATATTCGATAGAAAAAATGGAGAGACAGACCACGATGACCGATAAGACCAGAAACTGGAGGGGGAAATCCGGTATGGTCGAGACAACGACGGCGATCGTATTGGTAAGGATGACGACAGCGAGGAAGGATTGGATGAGCAGTGTTGTTCGATCCCTGTCCTGGGATGCATTGAGGATCGTACGGACCCGGGCCTTTATCTGGTCATAGCGGGACGGTCCCGTGGTGATCTTCTCTGTCGGGTGTTCTGGATTTTCTGACATGGGTACTCCGTTTTTGCAATCCCTTTTATGAGACGAGGCAAACCGGGTCTATCACTGCGATGCAACGAAATCTGGATGAATGGATGTTATTCGATCAGATACCGGAACCGGCATTCATCATCGAACTGCAGGACCCGCGCGATCTGACCGACCTGTTTACCGGATCGGATCTTTTCATAAGCCGACCGGCCGATACCCATCGGGTTCTCCGGCTCGTCGTCTTCGTCAAGACCTTTTTTAGTCTCTCTACCACTGAAGGGGGCCGATGATGACAGGACCAGAAGAGGTCCGAGATAGTATATCTCATAGATATCTCATCTTTTATCGTTTATCATGAACCGGGTATCCCCCGGACGATCAGGTCTTCGACAGGGGGTGATCATGATGCATCGATATCTTACCGAAATTGTGGGCAGGATCCCGGCTTATGAGTGAAATGATCAGGAGATCGTCCCCTTGCATATCACCATTATAAATACTAATAGTTTAGACATTTTTTTATGGTCAGTACATTCTCACGGAGCCTCTCCCGAAAAAAAGTGATGAGCAATGATGGTATGGTGATAGGCACCCTCAAGAACGTGATGGTTGACCTGGACAGCGGGCAGGTGATCGATCTGATCGTGAAGCCTGACAGCACCTTCGATGCGACAGGATACCGGATCGACGGCGATCGTATGATGATCCCCTTCGAAGCGGTCAAGGATATCAAGGACTATATCGTCGTGGATCGGTTCCTCTCCAAGTCACCGTCTGCATAATCCATATCTTATAACCGATTCAATAGACCTTTTTTTGGGGGGGGACTATCTCACGTCAGGCTCTCTCAAAAAGGGACGGGAGGGCGTGCCTGACCGCCTCCACAAATCCTTCGCCATATCGTGCAGCGGTCACATGGGTGGCCGCCGTCTGGACGGCCGGCCTGGCGTTGGCGACCGCGATACCGGTGCCGGCCCACTGCAGCATCGGGATGTCGTTCTCTGAGTCTCCAACTGCAAGGATCTGATCTGCAGGGAGAGCGAGTGTTAAAGCAAGTTCCTCCAGTGCCGTCGCCTTGCTGATAAAGAGCGACTGCAGATGGAGGGCAAACCCGGTGTCGAGCACCTGCACCGGGCTGTTCGAGAGGAGGATGCGGACCTCGTCCACCGGGACATTCCTGGCCAGCGCCAGATCGGCGAATCGCTCCTTCGCTCCGAAGAGTTCGAGGGCGATCCCCTGCTGGTCGAAGTGGGACTTGAGCAGGTGGTAGGCGTCCCAGCAGACCTGCTGGTCGCCCCGGACCTGCAGGTCCCCGGTGAACCCGATACGATACACCCCACCGTTCTCTCCGATGAACGTACCGTCGGTGCCGATCATCTTCGTGAGCGTATTCATAAAACAGGGGGTGTTGCCGCTGGCAAGCACCACCCTGACCCCGGCATCGACGAGCGTTCTGATACACTCGATCGCGCAGGTGCTGATCCGTCTGCGCTGATCAGTGATCGTCCCGTCGACATCGGTGACGACAGCCTTCAGCACGGCTTGAGACCACCCTCCTCCACCATGAAAGGGGCCTCCCCTTCAGGCAGGTTCGGACTGTCGACCAGCCGGGCGATACGCTTCCCGCCCTTGCTCTTGCGCAGGTAGAGCCGGAAGGTCGCGGTGTGGCCGACGATGTTCCCCCCGATCGGCTTGGTTGGATCCCCGAAGAAGACCGCCGGATTGGACATCACCTGGTTGGTGACCAGACCGACGGCGTTGTGCTCGTCGATCAGCTTGAAGAACTCGTGCATATGCCGGTTCAACTTCTGCTGCCGTGTGGCGAGGGTACCCCTGCCGGCGTACTCAGCCCGGAAGTGGGCGGTCAGCGAATCGATGATGAAGATCTTCACCGGGTGGTCGCTGTTCTTCAACTCTGCGGCAAGCTCTCGGGCCGTATCGATCAGCAGCATCTGGTGGTCCGAGGTGTGCGCCCTGGCCACATGGATGTTGTTGAGGAACTCCTCAAAGCTGGGGAGCTCAAGTTCAGGAAAGTCGAGCCCTGCCACCATCTGTTCGATCCGTTCAGGCCGGAACGTGTTCTCGGTATCAATATAGATCGCCGAGCCGTTCAGCCCGCCGACGCTCTCGGGGAGCTGGGCGTTCACGGCCATCTGGTGGACGATCTGACTCTTCCCAGACCCGAACTCACCGTAGACCTCGGTGATGGCCTGCGTCTCGACGCCACCTCCGAGCAGCTCGTCGAAGTCAGGGACGAAGGTCTTCAGCTTGCGCACATTCTTTCTCTGTTCAAAGACATCCTGTCCGGTCTTGAACCCCCCGATGTCGGCGATCTCACGTGCAGCCTTGATGATCTTCTTGGCTGACGCCTCGCCGATCTCTGCAGCCTCTGCAAGTTCGGTCGGGGAAGCCGTTGCTATACTCTCAACGGTTAAAAATCCTGCATCGCGGAGCTTCTCGGCCGTAGTCGGGCCGACACCGGGCAGGTCTTCAATTTCAAGCGGTCCTGCTGCCATGTAATGTACCTCCGGGCGCGTGCCCCTGGCACCGGCCCGTATCGATAGTCGCCGGGCGCCGATCAGGCATTCCCGGTTTCACCATATATACTATGCACCTTTCAGCATATAGCCAGACGACCATGCAGGGTGAAAGTAATCGATCCTGTTCTGGAAGAGTATCGTTACCCGTCGATAAGATGTCTGATCCGCTCTTTCACGGCAGCATAGTCAGGAACCAGCAGCCGGGTGCTGGCCGGGGTCAGCCGGTAACCCTGTAACACCCCGGTCACCTCCACCGTTCGGCCATGCGGCGCCCCGCCGGTCAGCAGGTACCGGCCGTCGTCGGTATCCAGGAAGGTACCCGCCCTGGTCACGATCACCGTCCCGGAGAAGATCACCTCCTCGGGCGGGGGTGCCGGGGTGATGATCACGCTCCCCCAGCCGGCACTCAGTTCCAGGGAACCAGAACGACCGGTCCGGGCCGAAAGGTGGTAGAGAGAGAGAGCCTCCCCGACACTGATCCCCTGCAGGGCATGGTCCCCCCAGAGCACCACCGGCACCTCCGTCTCCTTATCCCCGATGATCAGGTTCCGCACCCAGGAACGGGATCCGTTCCTGGTCACGAACTCCCGGGCCGGCTGGATCGCGTGGACCGTCCCGGCAACCGAGAAGGTCTGGTCCGGGACCAGCGCCGAGAGCGGGGTCAGGGGCACCGTCACCTCCTGATCGGTGGCCGTGATCTCCCCGGTCTCGCTGATCATGTACTCCGGCCGTTCAGAGCGGTGGTTTCGGGTCGCCCCGACCAGCCGGATCACCTCCCCGGCCGTGAACCCGTCGAGGAGCGGGGGGTACCAGCAGACCAGCCGGGCCGTCCCGGCCTCGGTACCGATCAGGGCCCCGACCATCTCCCCGGTCGTCCCGTCCCGCCGCGAGAAGGTCCGCAGCTCCTCCAAAGCCAGCAGCCTGACGACCAGTTCTGGAGGGGCATCCTCCCCCTCCTGCACAGGCTGCGGCGCCTGGCACCGGATCTCGCAGGCCGCCTTCTGCATGGCCATCAGGGTGAACTCGCCGGCCCGCCGCTCAGATCGTTTCGCGATGATCTCAAAGACCTCGCCAACCTCGAGTTCTGCCGCGGCCTCTGCCCGCTCGTCCCAGAGGGTCACCTCGATCCTGCCCGACTCGTCCCCAACGGTCATCGTCGAGACCATCCCTTCGCTCCCGTCCTTCCGGGTGAACGCGCGCGGAGGGGTGACTGAGAGGAGCCTCGCAAAGAAGAGGACCAGGCTGGACCGGCCGGCCAGGTCCCGGATCTTCTGATGCTGACGGCCAGCGTCCCGGACCACCAGCATCGCCGCGGTCTGCTCGTCGATCAGGTCGCCGCAGGCCGCGATCTGCGCCTCGACCTTCGCCTCGAATTCGGACCCGGTCATCAGATCGTCGACCAGGGCATAGTGAAACTGCATGGGAAGAGACTCGTCTGGTTTAGAGCCAGGGAGGGGTGACCATCGAGGCCAGCAGGTCGTCGACCGTCTCTGCCCTGCGCATCAGGGCGGCATCCCCACCCCGGATCAGCACCTCGGCACACCGGGGCCGGCTGTTGTACTGCGAGGACATCGAGAACCCGTAGGCCCCGGTGTCCAGCACGGCGACGAGGTCGCCCTCCTGGACGCCCGGCAGCGCCCGGTCAACCGCCAGCAGGTCACCGGTCTCACAGATCGGCCCGGCGACCGTGTACGTCCCGGCTATCGGCTGGTCGGCCCGGTTGGCCACGACGATCTCATGGTAGGAGTCGTACATCACCGGCCGAATCAGCAGATTGAACCCGGCGTCCACGTTCACGAACGTCTTGTGGGCCTTCTTCACCGAGTTGACCGTGGCCAACAGCACCGTCGAGTCGGCGACCAGGGACCGCCCCGGCTCCACCCAGAGTTCTGGGTGGATGTTGCACTCTTTTATCCCGGCCAGAAATACCGGCATTACGGCTGCTGCGTACTCTGCCGGCGACGGCGCCGTCTCGGAGGTGTGGTTATACGGGATCCCGAGGCCGCCGCCCAGGTCCAGAAACTCGAGCTTGATCCCGAGGTCGGTGATCTCCCTGGCGATCCTGACCATCACCTCGGCCGCCTTCGCAAAGGGGGTGACGTCCAGGATCTGCGAGCCGATATGGCAGTGGATCCCAACCGGTTTTATGTTACTGCAGGCGAGCGCCTCAGCATAGGCCGCCGGGATCTGCTGATGCGGGATCCCGAATTTGCTGGAGGCGAGGCCAGTGGCGATCTTGGGATGCGTCGGCACTTCGAGGGCCGGGTTCACCCGAAACGCGATCTCGGCGACCTTTCCGGCCTCAGCCGCCACGGCGTCGAGTTGGTGGAGCTCGTCGAGCGAGTCCACCGAGACCCGGATCCCAAGCTCCACCGCAAGGGCGAGGTCCATGAGGGTCTTGGAACTGCCATTGAAGAGGAGCTTGTGCGGGTCCATACCGGCCTTCAGGGCCAGCGCCACCTCCCCTGATGAGAAGACATCGGCGCCAGCCCCTTCTGAGGCCAGGATCTGGAAGACCGCCAGGTTGCCGTTCGCCTTGGCCGCGTACAGCACCGATATGTCAGAATAATACGAGGAGAGGGCGTCCCGATAACCCTGCATCTGCGTTCGGATCCGGTCCTCGCTGGTCACGTACAGTGGGGTGCCATACTGCTCGGCCAGGTCCACGCAGTTCTGTCCCTCGATAAAGAGATCGCCGCCCCTGATCGAGAAGTGTGGGGGGAGGATCATCGGCTCATCCCCGCGATCCGGTCGAGGGCTTCCTGGATCCGCTCCACCGGTCGGGTAAGGGCGAATCTGACGTAGCCTTCACCCGACGAACCAAACCCGAGCCCGGGCGTCGCCACGATCCCTGCCTCGTTCAGCAGTCGGGCCGCAAAAGCCATGCAGTCGTCGACCGGCATCCAGACATAGAAGGTCGCCTTCGGAGCGGTCACCTGGTAACCAAGGGATCGGAGTCCATTGACGAGTACGTCGCGCCGTTCCTTATAGACTGCACAGGCCTCGCCGATACATTCCTGCGAGCCGGAGAGGGCCGCGATACCGGCATGCTGCACCGCATCGAAGACCCCGGAGTCTACATTGGTCTTCACCCGGCCGAGGCCGGCCAGGATCTCGGCGTTGCCGACGGCCATCCCGAGCCGCCAGCCGGTCATGTTGTAGGTCTTGGAGAGGGAGTGCATCTCGACACCGACCTCCATCGCCCCGTCGGCCTTGAGGAACGAGGGGGACTTGTAGCCGTCGTACGAGATCTCAGAATAGGCGTTATCGGAGACGACGACGATGTTGTGCTCGCGGGCGAAGGCGACGACCTCGTCATAGAACTTCATCGGGGCGACCGCCGAGGTCGGGTTGTTCGGGTAGTTCAGGAAGAGGAGTTTCGCCTTCGCAACGACCTCCTTTGGGATGTCATCGAGGACCGGCAGAAACCCTGCTTCAGCAGTGAGCGGCATCTCATGGATCGTCCCCTCGGCGAAGAGGGTCGAGGTCCGATAGACCGGGTACCCTGGGCTAGGAGCCAGCACCACGTCGCCGGGGTTGATGAAGGCCTCGGGAATGTGGGCGATCCCATCCTTCGAGCCCATCAACGAGAGGATCTGATCTTTCGGGTCGAGGGTGACATGGAACCGGTGCTGGAACCAGTCGGCGACCGCCGAGCGGAACGCCGGCAGCCCGGCGTACGAGGGGTAGTGGTGGTTCTTCGGGTCCCGTGCGGCCGTGCAGAGGGCCTCAACGATGTGGGGCGGAGTCGGCAGGTCCGGGTCACCGACACCGAGGTCGATGATATCGACGCCCTGCTCAATCTTCTCTGCCTTCATCGCATCGATACGGGCGAAGAGATAGGGTGGGAGAGAACCCATGCGCTGTGCATACATTGCTGATCTATTGGTGGTTCACCGATAATTAACCTGACAGATCAAGGACATTCCCCTGGCTGGTTGGGGGCAGGATTTAAGCCGGTGGCGGTGTTCTCTCTGTCTATGAATGACGAGTGCGATGGAAAGGGGGGTGCAGTCGTGATCCTCTCGACCGCACCGGCCAGCGAGGCGGGCGACCTGGCCAGGTACCTGGTCGAACGACACCTGGCGGCCTGTGTGAATGTGATACCGGTGCAGTCCTTCTACCGCTGGGAGGGAACTGTTCACCACGAACCTGAAGAATTGCTGATCATCAAGACCACCGCCGACCTGACCGAGCAGATAACTGTGGCCATCTGCAGCCACCATTCCTATCAGGTTCCCGAGGTGATCGCCCTGCCGATCATCGGTGGGTCGGTCCCATACCTCGACTGGGTGAGGGAGATGACCGGAGAGCCGCCGGTGTGATCCACATACCCTGCTACAGAGAACTGGACCATCACGGAGATGATGCCGGAGTTCGTTGCCTCCAGAGTCGATCCTCAAGAAGATCAAATCAGCACGTTTAAACTCAGTGGAAACAGTGATCCATCTATGGATCAGATGATTCAATTGTACCATCGCGCCATCGTGATCTGTTCGATCACAGCGGCAGGAATCGCAGAAGAAGAGAGCAGGTATTGCGCCCGTGAGAGGGGATTGATATGATTCCCCGCTCTTCACTCCTGATTGCACTGCTGATCGTCGCCCTCATCCCCACCGGGGTCATGGGCGCAGATCAGACGCTGATCGGCGGGGACCGGGGATACTATCTGGTCCACGCCGGCGTTGATGGGGCGACCGTCACTTTCGACGGCACGGTGATGGGAACGACACAGAACGGCGTACTCAAGGTGCAGGTATACACCACCGCCACACCGTACCGGAACTTCACTGTCACCAAGGTGGGGTATCAGACCTACAATGGTCAGATCACCGACTACCCGGCAAAGGACCAGACCGTCGACCTCATAGCAACCCTTCAGCCTCTGACCACAACGACCACCACCACGCAGACGCTGATCGGCGGGGACCAGGGATACTATCTGGTCCACACGGGCGTTGACGGGGCGACCGTCACCTTCGATGATACCGTGATGGGAACGACACAGAACGGTGTGCTGAACGTCCCGGTCTACACCACTGCCACACCGTTCCGGAACGTCACCGTCACCAAGGCAGGGTATCAGACCTACAACGGACAGATCACCGATCATCCAGCCAAGGGCCAGACCGTCGACCTCTATGCGACACTCCAGCCCCTGACCACCACCACAGTCACTGCCACTGCCAACGCCACCACCGCGCAGACGCTGATCGGCGGGGACCAGGGATATTATCTGGTCCATGCCGGCGTTGACGGGGCGACTGTCATCTTCGATGGCACGGTGATGGGGACGACACAGAACAGCGTACTCAAGGTGCAGGTATACACCACCGCCACACCGTACCGGAACTTCACTGTCACCAAGGCAGGGTATCAGACCTACAACGGTCAGATCACCGGCTACCCGGCAAAGGACCAGACCATCGACCTCTATGCGACTCTCCAACCCCTGACCACCACCGCCTCGAACGATGACACCTCGGTGATCGGCGGAGACCAGGGATGGTATCTCGTCCACTCGAACGTCGACGGGGCATCGATCGCCTTCGATGGAACGGCCAAGGGAACGATTCAGGGAGGGGTCCTCAAGGTACAGGTCTATACCACCGGTACACCCTATAAGACCTTCACCGCCACCAAGAACGGATACCAACCCTTCTCCGGCCAGATCACCTCAGTACCCTCCAAGGGCGGGATCATCGATCTCTATGCGAACCTGACTCCGCTCTCCACGACGACCACCACCAACACCACTACAGTCCAGACCACCACCAACACCCTGATCGGGGGAGACCAGGGATGGTACCTCATCCACTCCAATGCCGAGGGGGCCAACGTCTCCTTCGACTCCACCCCTGAAGGGACCATCACCAACGGGACCCTGAAGGTGATGGTGTATGTCACCGGCACCCCATTCAAGAACATCACCGTCACCGGGGAGGGATTCTCTCCCCTCACGATTAACATCACGACCCATCCTGCCAAAGGAGAGACCGTCGACATCATCGCGAACCTGACACCCCTCACCCCTACGACGACCCAGAAGTCAGGGCCTGAACTCCTGCCGCTGCTGGTTGGGCTCGGGCTGATCGGGCTTGGCCTCCGCAGAAAGGAGGAGTGAAAGGAGGGTATTATCTCTCCCCCCACGATACTAGAGTACATGACCCGGGTCTCTGGGGCAGGCGCTGCCCCGGACAGCCCGGACTGGAGTGCTGCAATGGATACAGAAACCACCACAGGAGAGAACGCACCGACCGCACTGATCCTGCTCGGGTGCCCGCAGGTGCCGGTGCAGACCAGTCTCGCGATCTATCTCTGCCACGCCCTCAAAGCGCACGGGGTCCTGCCAACCATCGCCGGGACCACCTCGGCTAGAAAATTGATCGACGTCGCCGACCCCGAAGGGCACTACATCGGAACTTCCATCGACCTCGACGCCTGTATTGCGGCGATCGCAGAGAAGGAACGCGACTTCGACGAGATCTTCGTCTTCGTCCACAACGACGGCGGGGTCTCATACGCTGGCACCATGTCGGCCATCTCCAGTGGAAGACTGATCGCCGTCATCTATGGCGAGCATGCCGAGGAGGTGGCGGCCACGATCACCTTCCCCTGCGAGAAGGTCGTCGCAAAGGCCGTCCATAACCCGATGCCACTGGTGCATAAACTGAAGGAGGTACTGGCATGAGCTGCATCGACAACATCAACTACGAGGTCCTCCTCCAGGGGGCCTCGTTCAAGGAGAGCAGCGAGTACATCAGGGCGCACTTCTCCGAGTACTACGAGGTCCAACCTGGGTATCGGCTCTTCGAGAGTTACCTGATCGGGGTGCCCCCAGTCACCATCGGCGTCGATGGCGACGATGTGATCTTCCCGTACACCAAGCCCTGCCGCGGCACCTTCCTCCTCCGGGCGGAAGGAAAGGAGGAGATCGAGAAGCTCCGGGCTCTCCCCAAGCAGAAACGCTGAAGCGAAGAGATTCACTCTTCTTTTTTATCACATTTGATTCAAGGAACTCAAAAAAGGTCGATTCCAGAGTTCCTGGCTCTTCGGCCAGACCCTGGGATCATGAAGTTTGGGGGGCTTCGCCCCGCCAGGCTCTCTGCCCACTGATGAAAAATCGGGGTAAGGGGTTGGACTTCAGTAGTCCATGCCACCCATACCGCCCATACCCGGTGGCATGCCGCCCATTCCACCTGGTGGCATGCCTTCTGGGGCTGCTGACTTGGACGATGCGATGACATCGTCGATTCTGAGGATCATCACAGCTGCCTCTGCAGCGCTGGAGATGGCCTGGGTCTTGACCCGCAGCGGCTCGATGACCCCTGCTGCCAGCATGTCCCCTGCCTTGCCTTCGTAGACATCGAGACCTGCGGTCTTCTGTCCCTTCTCATGGGCTGCACGGAGCTCGACGAGCATATCGATGGGGTCGAGCCCTGCATTCTCCGCAAGGGTCCTCGGGATGATCTCAAGGGCGCTGGCGAAGGCTTCGATGGCGAGCTGTGCGCGGCCACCGACGCTGGACGCATAGATCTTCAGGCGCTGGGAGAGCTCGGTCTCTGGTGAACCGCCGCCGGCGACCAGCTTCTTGTCCTCGATGACGACGGAGACGACCCTGATAGCATCCTCCATCGCACGCTCGAGCTCGTCGACGACGTGCTCGGTCCCACCGCGGACGATGATCGAGACCGCCTTGGGGTTGGAGCACTCGGTGACGAAGATCATCTCTTCGCCGGAGACCTTCTTCTCCTCGATGAGCCCTGCAGTGCCGAGCTCGTCCTTGCTGATCGCGTCGATCGAAGAGACCATGGTGGCACCGGTCGCACGGGCCAGCTTCTCCATGTCGCTCTTCTTTACACGGCGGACCCCGAAGATCTTTGCCTTCGCAAGGTAGTGCTGGGCAATGTCGTCGATACCCTTCTGACAGAAGAGGACGTTCGCGCCGCTGGCGATGATCTTCTCGACGATGGTCCGGATCATCCGCTCTTCCTCGTCGAGGAATGACTGGAGCTGGTCTGGGCTCGTGATGTTGATCTCAGCATCGACTTCGGTCTTCTTGAACTCGACCGCTGCATTTAAGAGCAGAATCTTCGCGCCGACGACCTTCTTTGGCATCCCTGGGTGGACGCGTTCCTTGTCGATCAGCATCCCCTCGATGATCTCGGAGTCCTGGATCGAACCGCCGACCTTCTTCTCCACCTTGATGTTGTCCTTGTCGACAGTGCCATCCTCTTCGGCGACCATCGTGACTGCCCTGACGACCAGGTCGCAGAGCTTGTCCTTGGCAGCCTCTGCACCCTTGCCGGTCATCGCGGTCTCTGAGATCTTCTTCAGCATTGCGAGGTCAGTGGCCTTCACCGGGATCGCAATCTCGGCGAGGATCTCCTGAGCCTTCTCTGCTGCCATCCGGTATCCGTGAGCGATCACGGTTGGGTGAACGTCCTGGTCAAGAAGGTCTTCTGCACGCTTTAAGAGTTCGCCGGCGATCACGACAGCGGTCGTGGTTCCGTCACCGACTTCATCGTCCTGGGTCTTAGCGACCTCGACCATCATCTTTGCGGCCGGGTGCTCGATGTCCATCTCCTTGAGAATTGTGACACCGTCATTGGTGATTACGACATCACCGATGGTGTCGACGAGCATCTTGTCCATGCCCTTTGGTCCGAGCGTGGTCCTGACTGCATTCGCAACAGCCTTGGCTGCATTGATGTTGTTCCCCTGCGCGTCGCGTCCACGAGTCCGTGAACTCCCTTCCTTAAGAATAAAGATTGGCTGTCCTGCAAGCTGTTGAGACAAAGTTATCACCTTATGTAGCGATAAATTTGGTTTGTGGTTCTATATAAAAATTTCGTCTAATCGAAGAGTTCAATCAGTTCCTCGCCGTCCTCGATGTCATGAAGTTCCTCCTCGCCGATAATCAGCGTCTGCCCGACCTTCTTCCGGATCGAACCATCGATCGCCACGCACATCGCGTGCGTATGCGTGATCGCAGAGAGATTTCCGATCAGACCGGCGCGCTTGACCACCTTCTGCGCCGTACCGTACCCGGTCAGGATCATCTCCCCTTCAAAGGTGGCCAGCGCCTGAAACGGTGCACGCCGGAGCGCATGCAGCTCGAGCCCGATCCGCTCGAGCACGGCCAGTGCCTGGACAGGGAGCCGTTCCTGTGGCTTATTTGCAAAGTGGGAGGTGTACTTCAACAGGTCGATCGACTCAATCACCCCCGAGTCAAAGACCTCCTCGATCTTGATGGCGATCTCGAGCGTGGTCCCCATCCCGCTCTCGTACTTGCTGATCGTCCGCCGCGAGACACCGAGCACCGCACCCAGATCCCCGAGGGACATGTTCCGTTGCTCGCGCAGCCCCCGGAGGACATCCCCGTTGATATTCACGTACAGCCCCCCTGGAGAGGCGTAGACCAGCGGCGGGATCCCGTCGACCAAGTAGTCGTACAGGGTCTCGGGGTTGATGGCGATGATCCCGTACCGCAGGTAGACCGCACCCCGCTCAAGATCCGTATCCCGAGCCCGGCCGCCGATGATCAACGGAGAACCTTCGAGATGACCGGCAATCAGGTCGAGGTCCCTTGCGATCTCTTCAGAGACATTATCGATCGGGGACGAGACCTTGATGATCAGCAGCAGGCCGCCCTTCTCAGCGATGAGGTCAAAACTACGTGGACGTATCGCACATCGTTCCGAGACCTCATAACCGGCGATCAGCAGCACGCTGATCGCCTTCTGGAAGAGCCGATCCTGCACCATTGACCTGACGAATGCATATAGGCCCAACGGGCTAATAAAGAATAAGGTTATGATCATCGGGATCGACGACACCGATTCACGGGAGGGGATGTGCACCACCTACCTCGGGGCGGTGCTGATCAGCCGGCTGAAGAAGGCTGGGTTTACGGTCAGAGAGGTCCGGCTGATCCGGCTGAACCCCAACGTCAAGTTCAAGACCAGGGGAAACGCAGCCATCGCCATCGAGGCTGATGGAGATCTGGAGGAGGGGTTCGCACTCGCCTGTGCTGCCGTCGAGGAACTGGCGGAGTTCGATGGGGTCGAGACGAACCCCGGCGTGGCGGTGGTGGCTGAACGGCCCGACCCTGCCTTCTATCACCAGGCACTGCAGGACTTCTGCACGATCGCCGAGGCAGAGGCGGTGCTGGAGACCTGGGGCGCCCGGTACCGGGGCTATAAGAACAGGAGAGGACTGATCGGGGCGGCAGCGGCGATTGCGAGCGACCTCCCCGATTCGACCGCCGAACTGCTCGCCTACCGGGACCCGTCCTGCTGGGGGACCCACCGACAGATCGACGAAGAGTCCTTCTTTACGGCAGAGGCGGCGACCTTCCCGCAGACATGGGACACGGTGGATACGGTGAACAGCACGGTGGTCTGCGTGCCGCACACCCCCGACCCGGTCCTCTTCGGAATCCGGGGGGTCTCACCTGCCTGGGTGACGCTGGCCAGGTCGTACCTGGAGACCGAACTGCCAGCCCTCGAGCAGATCTACCGGACCAACCAGGGAACCGATGCCCACCTGGTCGAAGGGGTGATCGGCAGACTGCTCGACGGGCGGTCGTACCGTCTGGACGGGACCGTCACCGCAGTGCCAGTCACCGGCCAGGGCGGGCATGTGACCCTGCTCCTCGAAGGGGAGGACGGTGCGACCCTGCCGGCAATGGCCTACGAACCAACAAAGGGCTTCCGCGACATCATCCGAGCCCTCATCCCGGGAGACCAGGTGGCGGTGACCGGGAGTTACAAGGGGGGATCACTGAACCTGGAGAAACTGCAGGTCCGGACGATGGCTGACGCAGTGACCCGCCGGCCGCCGCTCTGTGCTGCCTGCACCCGGCGGATGACCAGTGCAGGCCGCGGACAGGGGTACAAGTGCCGGCACTGTGGCGAAAAGAGCGCAGAGCCCGAGGTGAAGATGCAGCAGCGAACCCTCGCCTGCAGATGGTACGAGGTACCTTCGGTGGCTCGCCGGCACCTGGCAAAGCCCCTCTGCAGGGGAACCGGCCCTGCTCCGGACCCCTGCCCTGAACAGTGAACCTGGGGGCTGCGAGGAGTTATCTTTGATGAGGACCAACATTCCTGCATCCGCAGGTGGCGACTATGAAGGGATGCAATGAGCCGGTCAAACAGGCGCACCTCACAGCAGGGATGAGCGTCGGGGCGCTCGTCGCCGCACTGAGAGGGGCTGGGGCGTACAACGGGGGATCGCTGGCGGAAGCGGTGACGATCTATCGCAGGATGCTTGAGGACACCGAGACGACCAAGTTCTTCGGCCTCGCCGGAGCGATGGTCCCGGCAGGGATGGGCGGGATCGTATCGGACCTGATCCGGGACGGGCATATCGACCTGCTCGTCTCCACCGGTGCGAACCTGACCCACGACGTGATCGAGGCGATCGGCTGCCACCACTACCATGGCACGGCCGACTGCTCGGATGTCGAACTCCTCCACGAAGAGATCAACCGTATCTACGATGTCTTCCTCCCAAACGAGGCCTTCATCCACTTCGAGGAGTTCATGCAGGAGGTCTACGGGGATCTCGAGGAGGGCTCGGTGATCTCGATCAGTGAACTCCTGCGGCATATCGGCCTCCACCTGAAGACCGGGATCCTCGCTGAGGCAGCCAGGGCCGGCATTCCGGTCTACTGCCCGGCCCTGCAGGACTCGATGCTCGGGCTGCAGTACTGGCTCTTCTCTCAGACGCACAAGGTCACCATCGACGCCTTTAAGGACATGCCGGCCCTGCTCGACCGCTGTTTTGCGACCGAAAAAGCCGGCGCCTTTCTGATCGGCGGCGGGGTGCCGAAGAACTTCATCCTCCAGTCGATGCTAATGACCCCGAATGGCTTCTCGTACGCGGTCCAGCTGACCGGCGATCGACCCGACCTCGGCGGTCTCTCCGGGGCGACCCTCGACGAGGCCAGGTCCTGGGGTAAGATCACCGAGGAGGGGCAGGCCGTCACCGTCTATGCCGACGCGACGATCACCTTCCCGTTGATCGTGGCCGCAACCCTCGAGGAGATGCTCCATGGCTGATCTGATCCTCGCCCTCGACCTGCTCGACCCGATGTATGCCCGCGAGGTGGCCGAGTCCTGCGCGGCCTCGCTGGACGCCATCAAACTCGGCTACCCACTGATCCTCTCGGCGGGTCTGGGCGTCGTCAAGGACCTCGCCGACCTCGGGTTGCCGCTGATCGCGGACTTCAAGGTGGCCGACATCCCCAACACCAACGGGCTGATCGCCAACCAGGTCTTCTCGGCCGGGTTCGATGCGATCATCTGCCACGGATTCACCGGCAGAGACGCCGTGGAGGCCTGTGTAGACGCGGCCCATGCCTATGGTGGAGAATGTTTCGTGGTGGCGGAGATGTCCCACCCAGGGGCCCTCTCGTTCTTCTCCCGCGGGGTGGCCGAGCAGATCGCAACCCTGGCGGTGGAATGCAGGGCCGACGGGATCATCGCCCCGGCCACCCGACCGGAACGGATCCGGGCCCTCCGCAGTGTGGTCCGATCGAGAAAGATCTACAGCCCCGGCATTGGTACGCAGGGCGGCGACCTTCGTTCGGTGCTCCCGCTGGTCGAAGGGGTGATCGTCGGCAGGACGATCTACGGGGCGGCTGACCCTGCAAAAGAGGCAGCAGTGATGGCAGCGATCGTCAATGATGAACGATCATCCTGATCAGTGATGAACCCTATGAGTCTGCTGAGATGATCGAACCATTGCTGATCTTTTTTGAGGCTGAAAGTTTTAAAAGCAGTCTCTCCCATTGAATACTATGGAATGGAGCGAGGAACAGCGGAAGCTCGCCGCAAAATACCGCAAACTCACCGATACCCCCCTGGAGGAACGGCGGTACAAATGTCACACATGCCATCTGATCGTGGACGAGAGCCCATGCCCGAACTGTGGCGAGGCACACCCAGAGATCATGTGTCCGCTCGACCACTGCCACTGTTCACATGAGGTGCTCGCAGGGATCGAGTACTGTCCACTCTGTGGGGCGGCGGTCTGTCCGGATTGCGGGTCCCACGATGTGGTGCAGATCAGCCGGGTCACCGGCTACCTTCAGGATGTCTCCGGCTGGAATGCAGGAAAACAGCAGGAACTGAAGGACCGGGTCCACTACACCATTGCATGAGATATTATCTCGACGATACCACCCTTTTTCTCCGCGGTCATTTCACGGTTGCAGTCCAGCATGATCCAGCCCTGCTGATGACCGTCCCCCTGGTGATGATCAGGGTCACATCCGTAGAAGAGAAGGACCAGAGCCGGGTTGAAGAACTGACTGCAGCCAGAGCCGGGATGGTTGGACCAGTGTACACCCTCTTCTCGGCAGGGATGATCAACACCGCCGCGGTCGCACGCTGTGATCAGGTGACCGCCTTCGCCCATGCTGGGCCGTCATCGGTGAGTGTGGTGATCGTCTCAAATCGGGCCGGACCGGGTCTGCTGGCCGGGATCCTGGAGACTGCCGTAGCCGCAGTCGACAGGGTGCTCGAAGAGGCTGGAACGCCAGGGTACCGGGTGGAGGTGGTGGCGGCCACCGAGGAAGAAACAGAATCTCCGGCCAGGACCGGCCAGGACGCGCAGGTGACGGCTGCGGTCATCGAAGCGACAGGGACAGCGCTTCTTCGGCGCTCGCTCTCCCTACCGAAGGACCAGACCGCCCTGAGCCGGCCGGCCTTCTCGATCTACAGCCGGTTTGGTGGGAACCACTGGGTGACCTGGCAGCCTGAAGGTTGTCCGTACTACCCGTGTCATATGAAGGGGCAGTCCTGCAGGTACTGTTACTGCCCGTTCTACCCCTGTAATGACGATGAACTCGGCCAGCAGGTGATCGCTTCAAGTGGGAAGACGGTCTGGAACTGCAGTGAGTGCACCCTGGTGCACGAGCCGGTGGTCGCCGATTACCTGCAGAGGAATCCGATGGCCTCGCTCAACGAACTCAAACAGGTGCACCGACACCTGATCGGACAATCCAAAACCTGACGGTCAGAAGATCGCATGAACATAGACAGGTGTCTCTACACCAAAAAAAGAGGGTTACTGGGAGATGCCGAGGGCCGCGACGAGCTCGTCGAGCGGAATGCCATGTGCGATCGCCGCTTCCTTGATCGATTCGCCCTTGGCGATCGAGCACCCTACGCAGCCCATCCCGAACTTGAAGAGGATCGCTGTCGATTCCGGCTTCTCCTGGAGGAGATCATAGATTGTGCTGTCAGCTGTTAACGCCATACCTGTACTGTGAATACAGGTTCGTTTAAACATCTGTCGATTCCGGCAGATGACAGGGTAAGGACAACTCATTTTCACCCCGCAGCGTTGAGGGTATTTATCCTGACAGATCCATTCCTAACGTGGAGATGTAAGTATGGATATTTCCGTAATAGCTGAGAGAATCTCCCAGAAGATTCAGTCCAAAGGCAAAAACCCCGACCAGGCAGCGATCGAAGCGAAGCTCCGCCGCCTGATCGAGGAGTTTGGGGTCCAGCCTGCCGAGGCAGAGCGGACCGTGATGAACGAACTCGCCAAGGAGTTTCAGTTGACCGGCGTGGTCAGCATGGCTTCAGACCTCCGTGGCCTGGGTGAGGTGCTTCCAGGTGAGTGGGTCACGATCGAAGGGAAGGTGGTCTCCCTGACCATCCCACGTACCCCTGCGATCGGACAGACCGGGATCCTCGCGGACTCCACCGGGGCGATGCAGTTTGTGATCTGGGCCAAGGCAGGAGCGCCACTCCTCGACTTAGGGGAGTGGTACAAACTCGAATCAGCTGTGGTCGACGAGTTCCGGAGCGTTCCGAATGTGAAGGTTCATTCCGGAACGACCGTCAGCCATGTCACCCATGATCAGCCACTCGTGCCGACGATAATCCCCGTGCAGACCCTCCATCCAGGGGTCGGCAGCGTGCGGGTGAAGATGGTGCAGGAGTGGGAGCCCTCGCATGAACGGATGCTGCAGACCGGGATCATCGGCGACGAGTCCGGGACGCTGAAGTTCACGATATGGCGCGAGGAAGGAGAAGGAAAGGAGAAGCTCCTCCCTGACACCGTCTACAATATCTACTATGCTCAGGTCGACGAGTACAACGGCCGTCTCTCGCTGAACCTGAACAGCGCGACTGTCATCCCTGACGAGGGGGATATCGAGGTCGGAACCGGGGGAGCAGCCTTCTCAGGGGCGCTCGTCCACATCAGCCAAGGTTCCGGGCTGGTCAAGCGCTGTCCGGTAGAGGGGTGCAACCGGGTCCTCTCCAGGCAGAACTACTGCCCAATCCACGAGATGCAGCCGGAGTTCCGGTATGACCTCCGGATCAAGGGTGTGCTCGACGACGGCGAGAAGACCAGGAACGTGCTGATGCAGCGCGAGGTGACCGAACAGGTGACCGGGATGACCCTGGAGGCTGCTCAGGAGATGGCAGAGAACAACCCGCTCGGAGCTGATGAGGTTTTTTATCACCTCTGCAACACCGTGATGGGCAGGTACCTGACCTGCAGAGGCCGGGAGATGGATCAGGTGATGCTGGTCAACCAGTGCGAACCGCAACACCTGGACCAGACAGCCCTGGCTGCGCTGATCAACCGTGCCGGAGGTGAACAGGCATGACCCCAGAGAAGAGTGCACCATTCCCCCGGCGAGAGCAGCGGTTCGAGCGGGAGCCGGCACGGCGGGTCTTTGCACAGGAACTCCGCGAGACCAGGTATCAGTTCAAGGAGGGGACCGAAGAGAAGAGCCCGACCTTCGTGCTCCTCCCGACAGGCGAACGCTGCAACCGGGTCTTCCTGGTCGGGACGATGACCGAAAAGCAGCGGCAGGGCGAACAGAACGCCTTCTACCGGGCACGGGTGGTGGACCCGAGCGGGACCACCTTCATCATGGCTGGCAACTACCAGCAGGAGGCGATGCTCCAACTGGCAAAGATTGAGACTCCGGCCTTCGTCGCCGTCATCGGCAAGCCGAACATCTACGAGACCCCTGACGGAACCAAGCTCATCTCGGTGAAGGCCGAATCGGTGACGGTCGTGGACAAGGAGACGAGGGATCTTTGGGTGCTCGATGCGGCCGCAGCGACGCTGAACCGGATCGATGCCTACGGCACCACCCCCGATTCAAAGACGGCCCTAGAGCAGTACACCCAGGACCCTGCCCAGTTCAGAAGCATGGTCTACAACGCCCTGACCCAGATGAACATCTGATCAGGTCCCCTTTTTTTTATGTCCTTATTCCAGGCATCACCCCCTGACGAGTTCTACCAGGAGATCGCAACCAGACTGAATGCAGCCGGGATCCAGGCCGGACCCAGACGGACGATCGCCTACGGGTTCCAGTTCCAGGTCAGCACCAGCGAGTGGTCGACCCTGCTCAGGGTCTACCAGAAGAAGTCCGGGGCGGTCACGGTCGACTACTCGCAGGTAAGAAACAGCCAGGCCGAGGCGGCCCTGAAGGCGGCGATCGCCGGCAGAGAGGTGTCGACTCCGCAGACAGCAGATCCATCCGGTACACTAAAGAACCTGGCCGCCCTTCCGCTGTTGATCGGAAGCGATGAATCGGGCAAAGGGGACTACTTCGGACCGCTGGTCGTGGCTGCCGTCTGCCTGGATCAGCAGGGCGCCGCCAGGCTCAGGGCGGCTGGGGTGACGGACAGCAAGGCGCTCTCCGACCAGGAGAACCTGTCCCTGGCCTCCGTGGTCAGAAAGGTAGCGGTCAGCATCTCGGTGAAGGTTCTCCTCCCAGAGGAGTATAACGCCCGGTATGCGGCCACAGCCAGAGCCGGTGGAACATTGAACGACCTCCTCGCATCGGTCCATGCCGAAGCGATCCAGAGGGTGGCAGCAGAGAGCGGGTGCACCACAGTGCTCGTCGACCAGTTCGCCGGGGAACGGGTACTCGACGATCTGCTCGCCGTCCGGTACCCCGGTCTTCGGGTCGTTCAGCGACCCAGGGCAGAGCAGGAGACTCCAGTAGCGGCGGCCTCGGTGCTGGCCCGGGCACGGTTCCTTGAGGACCTGGACCTGCTCGGCATGCCGTACAACGTCCATCTGTTAAAAGGGGCTTCTGCAGGCGTGACCAAACAGGCTGCGCAGATGGTCGATCGATACGGCTCTGGCGTGCTCCGGACGGTGGCAAAAATTCACTTCCGGACCACTTCAAAGATCTGCAGAGACTACTGATCTGCCTCATCGACCTGGGTGACCAGCACCTTGTCGACCCGGTTGCCATCCATGTCCACCACCTCGAACTGCAAGTCCCCATGGGTAAACCGGTCCCCGGTTTGCGGCCTCCGTTCAAGATGCATCATCACAAGTCCGCCGATCGTATGGTAATACCCCTTCTCCTCGAGCGGCAGGTCCTCAAGCGGCACGACATCGCGGAACTGGTCGAGCGGGAGCATCCCGTCGACCAGCCAGGAGCCATCATCCCGCTGAACGATCTCAGGCTCGGCCTCCTGATCTGGGGAGGGGAGGACCCCGACGATCGATTCCAGGATGTCGTGCGGGGTGACCAGGCCCTGCACCGATCCATATTCGTCGGTGACCAGACCCAGATGAAGACCGGCGTCCCGGAAGAGGGCCGGCACCTTCAGCGCTGGCACTGACTCAGGGATATAAAGTGGTTCGCTCAGGGCGCCCCTGACTGTGGCCTCCTGACCATCGAGCATCCGGGCCCAGAGGTCCCGGACCGAGACCATCCCCCGGATCCGATCCAGATCACCGTCGATCACCGGAAAGTACGAGTGGCCGCTGGCCCGCATCAGGGCGATCTGCTCCAGATCTGGACTCCGGAGATCTATCGCCGTGATCTCAGGTCGTGGTGTCATCAGCCCGGATACCCGCCGGTCTGAAAGACGGAGAATCCGGCTGACCATCGCCTGCTCCTCCTCCAGGAAGACCCCCGCCTGTGTCCCCTCCCGTATCAGGAGCTTCACCTCCTCCTCAGTCACCGGGGACCCTGACGAATTCTTTGCCCCGAGCATTGCCAGCACGAGATCGGTGGAGTACGAGAGGAGTGAAACGAGCGGAGATCCCACCCAGGCGAACCACTTCATCGGGACCGCGACCGACGCCGCAAATTGCTCCGGATTCGTGAGGGCGAGCCTTTTTGGGACCAGTTCCCCAAAGACCAGGGTCAAGTAGGTGATGGCAGCGACAACCAACACCAGGGCCAGAAGGTCGCTGTACTGAGCCACCTCCGGGATCGACTTGAGGGGTGCCGCCACGTACCCGGAGAGGGCTGCCCCACCATAGGCACCGGAGACGATACTGATGACAGTGATTCCGATCTGGACGGCAGAGAGGAGACGGTTCGGCTCCTCGGCAAGTTCCAGGGCCACTGCAGCCCGCTTATCCCCATCCGCAGCCAGCTGGGAGAGCCTGATCTTGCGGGCTGATACGATCGCAAACTCTGCCATCGAGAAGAGGCCGTTGAAGAGGATCAGCAGAAGGATGATACCGATCTCAATGAGTGCCGCCATAACGTTATCAGAAAGAGGACGCCGGTCTGATAAATAGGCTTCGAGGAACGGAGAGGATCCGCTGGCCATCCCACAACCGGAACCGCGATATCCCCCCAGGTTGATCTGATCAGGGTATGCCAGTGGTAACGATACAGATGGCAGAGGGGCGGAGCCTCGACCAGAAACGGAAAGTCGCCCAGGATATCACACACTCGATTGCGGAGAACTTCCATATCGACCCCGGGATGATCACCGTCATGATCCAGGAGTTGAAGAAGGAGAACATCGCCAAGAGCGGAGTCCTTCTCAGTGAATCCTGAATGAACCTAGGGCAAGAAATACAGAGTCTGACATCCATTTGATACTATAGGATCGATGGAAGAGAGACCAGTACAGGCCAGATTCGCTCATCTGGCTGACCTCCATATCGGCGCATGGCGCGAGCGGATGCTCTCAACCCTGAACATGACCGCCTTCGCTGAAACGATCTCGGCCTGTATTCTGAAGAGGGTGGACTTTGTGGTGATCGCCGGGGATCTCTTCGACGGAAACCTTCCCGACCTGGGCGTTGTTCGGGAGGCTGTTACCCATCTAAAGAGGCTCTCAGATCACGGGATTCGGACCTATCTGACCTATGGATCGCATGACTATTCCCCGACCGGCACCTCGATCATCGACATCCTGGCCTCGGCCGGCCTCTTCTGCAGGGTCAGTCCAGAAGGAGACCATCAGACAGCCGACGGAGAGGGACTCCGACTGCCGTTCGTCATCGACCAGCCCACCGGGGTGAAGCTGACCGGGATCTACGGGAGAAAGAACGGCCTGGAGGCGGCCCTCTACCAGGACCTAGACCGCACCTGGCTGGAAGAGGAGGAGGGAACGAAGATCTTCCTCTTCCACTCGGCGATCAGCGAGTTACAACCTGTAGGCAAGGCGTTCGAAGAGGGCGTCCCGCTCACACTCCTTCCCCGCGGGTTCGCCTACTATGCAGGCGGGCACATCCACACCCGCATCTCCGTGCAGATGGACGGTTACGGGACGATCGCCTACCCGGGCCCCCTGCTCGGCCACCAGATCCAAGACCTCGAAGCGCTGGCGGCAGGGGCCAGCCGCGGGTTCTTCCTGGTGACCCTCCGGGGAGGGGAAGCGACCAGCGAGTTCATCCCAGTCCATCTCCCCGATGTGATCGTCGAGCGGGTTGATGCCGACCAGAAGAGCCCGGCTGAGGTGACCGCACTCCTTGAGGAGGTCCAAAACAGCTTGGACGTCGCAGGGGCAATCGTTCTCCTCTCGGTGAAGGGGACGCTCTCCTCCGGCGCCCCGCACCAGGTGGGCTTTAAAGAGGTACGGCAGCACCTTGAGGCTGACGGGGCGCTTGTCGTGAAGATCAGCAGATCGAATCTTCGGTCGCCAGATAAGGCCGAACAGATGATCACCGGTGAGAACCGGGACGAGATCGAGCGGACTATCTTCGCCAAATCCACCGCCACCTTCTCCCCAGACTCCAAGATCACGGATGGAAAGACCAGGAAGATACTGGAGTTCCTGACCGGTGAGAACGGGGTCTCCACCGCCGTCAGACTCCTGGCCGCCCTCGAAGAGGAGAAGCGTGAGGACGAGCGGAAGGACGACTTCACCCTTCGGATCAGGCGTGGTGTCGAGCCCCTCCTCAGACACCAGGAGGACCGCTGATGCTGCACCTGGTACACCTCCGGATCCAGAACATCCGGAGTTATGGCGAGGAACCGATCACGATCGACTTCTCACCCGGGATCTCCCTCTTCTCAGGCGACATCGGGAGCGGAAAGTCGACGATCCTCTCGGCCATCGAGTTCGGCCTCTTCGGCCTCGGCGACGTGAAGTCGACCCACCTCCTCAGGCACCACCAGAAACGCGGGGAGGTCAGCCTCACCTTCATCACTGGCGAGGAGGAGTACACCATCAACCGGACACTGGTCAGGACCAAGAAGGGGGTGAACCAGGGGCCGTGCTCACTAACCGGGCCGAATGGCGAAGAGGCCTACGCACCCGCCGACCTTAAACCGAAGGTGCTCGCGATCCTCGGGTTCCACGAACAGCCCGACCCCAAGGCCACCTCTCGAATCTTCCGGTACGCAATCTACACTCCCCAGGAGGCGATGAAAGCGGTCCTCTCGATGAAGGAGGAGCAGCGGCTCGACATCCTCAGAAGGGCATTTGGGATCGAACAGTACCGGTGGGCGGCCACCAACACCGAGGAGGCTGTGATCAGGCAGTGGCTGAACACGGAGATCGAAATCTGTACCCGCCTCTGCACCGGATTGGAGGAGGACGAGCGGCAGTATGAAGAGGTGCTGCTCGGATGCCAGCAGGCCAGGGCCGGGGTGACAGAACAGGCAGCACTCCTCGCTACCCTGACCGGGGCCGTCACCCGAATCGACGAGGCGATCGCCTCCCTCCTTCCATTCCAGGAGAAGGTCGGCACCCTCCGAGGTTCCCTCCCCGGTCTGACCTCGGCCAGAGAAGCCAGGCAGGCACAGCGCCAGGGGCTGCTCGATGAAGAGAAGCGGATCGATAGAGATCTCATCTTGATCGCAGGTGACGAGGAGGCCCTGGCCCAGCTAAAGCCGAAGTATCAGCATCTCCTGGAACAGAAACGGGCGATAGTCACCCTTGAAGAGCGTTATCTCTACCACCGGGATCTGCAGGGTAGGGAAGCAGCCCTCACAGCCCGGATCAGAGCTGAAGAGGAACACCTGAAGGAGCGGGCAGGCCGGTGCCAGAGAGACCGGGAGCGGGCGCAGGCGATCCATGATGAACGGCAGAATCTGGCCCGACAGCAGCAGACGATCAGCGCGGCCCTAAAACCCCTCAAAACGGCGGTGGCGCGGTTGCCGGAGGTGACCGCCCGGGTGAACACCCTGGTTCAGGGGAGGGAGAGGATCCGAGTTGAACGGGAGACCCAGGAGAGGAGCTTGAAGACCCTGAAGACCGAATGGGAGCAGATTGCCGCCATCGGGGAGGGAGCCACCTGCCCCCAGTGCCAGCAGACCCTGACCAGAGAGCACCTGGTCGCGATGGAGCAGGAGACCTGGGCGAAGGCCGACGAGATCCTGGGCTGGCAGCGGGATCTCGCCGGACTGCTCAAGGAGGCCGATGAGATGATCAGCAGTGCCCGGATCGAGCAGGCAGCGCTCGAAGAGGAGCAACGGACCTGCAACAGGAAGAAGACCGAGCTCGCTGGTATCACAGCCAGAATAGGCGGACTGCTACAGGAGGAGGAGCGGCTCGGCACTGCAGTCGACGAGGAGCAGAAGATCCGGGAGGCGCTCACCACCGGCACCTTCGCCCTGGACCTGCAACAGCAGCGTCAGGATGTCACCTCCGCGATCGAAGCTCTCACCGACGAGGTGACGAGGTACATCCAGGCAAAGAAAACGATCCGGGACCTCGAAGAGGAGGAGGTCGAGAAGACCTTTTCAGCCCTGAACGCCAGAATCAAAACAAAACAGGGGCTCCTTGAGCGGAGGAACGCCAACGCGGAAGCGATCCGATCGGTCGAAACTGATATTCTGGACCTTGACAAAGCGATCAGAACAGGAGAGGAAGCCCTCGCCGACGCCGAGGTGAAACTTCAGGAACTTTTTGACCTGGAGACGACCGCGACCAGGCAGCGGGATGTCATCCAGGAACAGCAGCAGGTGCTGGACCAACTGCGGCGGGAGGTGGAGTACCAGACCAGAACCAGCGAAGATCTGAAGAAGGTTATCCTGGAGAAACGAGCGAAGGCCGGTACGATGCAGGTCTTCCAAGAGCAGCGGCGATGGCTCCGCGATCACTTCCTCCCAGCCGTCGAATCGATCGAACGATCCAGGCTGGCCCAGATCAACGAGACCTTCAACTGCTTCTTCCAGCAATGGTTCACCGACCTGATCGCAGCGGAGGAGATCTCGGTCAGGGTCGACGAAGCCTTCACCCCGCTGGTCGAACAGGACGGCTTTGAGGTGGATGCAGACAGCCTCTCAGGTGGGGAGCGGACCTCGCTGGCGCTGGCCTACCGATTGGCCCTGAACACCATCGTCAGAGATGAGAGCGGGGCCGACCAGAAGTCCCTGCTGATCCTTGACGAACCGACCGACGGGTTCAGCGCCGGTCAGCTCTATCGGCTGCGGGATATCCTCCTCGACGCCGGTTGCGACCAGTTGATCATGGTATCGCACGAGAAAGAACTCGAAGGGTTCGTCGATACACTCTACCGGGTCACCAAGGTAGACGGGATATCCTCAGTCGTCAGACGGTAGGGCCGCTGTCAGCAGATAGCAATATGGCCCGGACGGGACGACATCCCTGACCTGAAATCCGGCGCCGGCGATCAGGGATGCAGCCTCCTCCTCACTGAACCTGATCCGGAACGGGGGTCCAAGCGGCATCTCCTCCTTCTTCCAGTCCAGATCCACCAGTATTCCCCCCGGCTTCAGCATCAACCGGGCGTTCTGCAGCACCGTAGCCGGGTCAGCGAAGTCATGCAGACAGGTCCCAAAGAAGACGATATCTGCACACCCCTGACAGGGGACACTCTCCTCAGCTTCGCCTCTGACCAGGCGAATGTTTTCGAGCCCCTGTTCACGAGCCTGCGCTGAAAGCCGGGCCAACCGCCCTTCGTCGACATCTATACCGTACACCATTCCTGTCAGCCCGACCAGCACCGCTGCCGGCAGGGCAAAGAATCCATCCCCACAGCCGACATCGATGAAGGTCGCTCCCTCTCTGACTCCGATCGATCCAAGAATCCGATCAGGATCCTGCCAGATCACCCGTTCTTTGGGGTCATGCTCATGGTCTGCCTTCTTCTCCTTCATGGTGATCTAGAGTGGTGGGGTCGCCGCTGATAAAGATTCTCAACCTCACCGGATCGGGGCACGATGCACTCTGGCAATCAGCAGCGTTCCAGTGATCAACAGTGGTAGCGCTATCAACAACGGTAGGGTCGGAGCAGTCTGGAAGAGAAGAAACGAGACCAGAGCCCCTGCGAATGGACCAACCCCAAAGAAGGCCGCCGTCCTCGAGGCCCCTATCGTCCTGACGGCACTGATGAAGAGGACGATCGAGAAGCCGTAGCAGAGGCCCCCCATCAGCAGCAGCGCACCGATGGCGAGGAGACCTGCAGAGGGTTCATGAACGGCCCAGCTCAACAGAAGGGCCGATCCACCGGCCACAGTCGCTTTCACTGCCCCAACCATCTGCGGGTTTCTCATCGCCACCCTCCGGGTCAGGTTGTTATCAAGTCCCCAGAGCAGACAGGCAAGGACGACCCCAAGCGCCCCGAAAGAGATCCCCCAGCCGTTCTCAGACTCCAGCGAAAGGAGAATGTTCGCACCGGCGATGCAGGCTATTCCAGCCCAGATCGGTCGCCGGATCTGCTCTGAAAAGAAGAGAGTAGCCAGCAGGGCGGTGGCGATCCCCTCGGTGGTCAACAGCAGCGAGGCGGTGGCGGCCGGTGTGACCGTCAGGGCGATCATCAGCACCACCGGAGCAGTGACGCCGCCGACCAGCACCGCACCCGAAAGCCACGGGAGGTCAGTTTTCCTGATCCACCGGTCAGCTGGGATCTTCCCGCCTAAGAAAAGAAGAACCGTCCAGACGAGTAAGGTCACCCCCCCACCCGAGTACAGCAGCCCCGAGACCTGCAGGGGACCGACATCCTCAAGAAAGAGTTTGGAAAGCGGAATCGTCGCCCCGAAGAATGAGGCCGAGAGGAGGGCCTGAATCACTGCCCTCCTCTGCAGCCCCTGGTCGCCCTGTTCAGTCCCCATCCCGATCAGGTGGGGGGCTGAACCTATATCAGTGCGGATCAGACCGGAAGTAACCGGGAGGGACCAGAATCTCGAATCGTCCACCGTTCCCATAAACCCCGGTCTCCTGCAATATCATGGCGGTAATCGAGAGGATCTCTCTGACCAGAAAGAGCCCCCATCCAAAATTTTTACCCCTCCCCCGCTCGAATATTCGCTCTTTTTCAGAGACCGGGATCCCGACCCCATCATCCTCAACTGTGATCAAGAGCGCGCCATCCCCCCGGAGACCAGCACTGACGGTGATGGCGGTCACATGTTCACCATGTCTGAGCGCATTGTCGATCAGGTTGTAGAAGACCTTCTCCAGCAGCGGATCGGCATAGATCTCAAAGGTTCCGACGTCCTGGGTGAACGCGACCCCTCTGAGATCGAGAGAGGCAACGGACCCGCGGAGCGTGCCGGCGAGAAACTGCCAGCTCGGCGATTTGACTCCGATCTCCTGATAGGTTCTCGTGAACTCGATCAGTGAATAGATCGTCTTGGATGATCGCTCGATCTTCTCCATATACCGCATCTCTGAGGGATCGGAGACCTTCTTCTTCATGATCTCGATGAACCCGAGTGCGATCGTCAGCTGATTCAGGATGTCGTGCCTGGTCACACTGTAGAGCAGATTCAACTTCCGATTTGCCTGCTTGAGTGCCTGGGCGTTCAGACGCCGGTGGGCGGCCTCGTGGATCCTGCGTGCGAGATGGTCGAACATCTGACCGGGCTCCTCCCCTTTCTCCAGGTAAAAGTCCGCATCACTGTTCAGTGCCTCAATAGCGGTATGCTCACAACCGATCCCGGTCATCATGATGAAGGGGATTGTATTCCCCTCCCCGCGCAATGTCCGAAGGAGCGTAATTCCGTTCATTCCCTCCATATCATAGTCTGAGACGACGACATCATAGAACCCGGTCCTGATCTTCTCGAGCGCCTCCTCCGGCGATACGAGCAGATCCACTGCCAGGTCAGTATACCGGCTGAGCATATCACCGGCCAAGTCAAGAAAATCTGGTTCATCATCCACAAAGAGAACTGTAATCATCGGTTGTCACCCGGGGAAAGAGGCAGCAATCCGGCGTCAGGGCAGAGAACTGTCTAGCAACAAATACAGGGAGCGAGGATATATATCTTTGTCCTTCTATCGGAACACTCGCACCTATGGAATCGCTAATACCTGTTACTCCCGATATCGGGCACCCAAACTTTTTTTTGGATTGAGAGAGAAAGAAAGGCTCTGCAGTTCTGACAAGGGTGGGCATCGCCGGACCAGGTACATCAGAGTCTTCAAATAAGATATTATTAAATATAGATAGCAGGAAATAAACTTCTATCTCCGGTGGAGAAAGGGACAGGAGGGCCTGTCAAGAGGGAATATCATGAAGATGATTGAAGCGATCATACGCGAGACGCAGTTTGAACCGGTGAAGAAAGCTCTCGAGGAGATCGGAGTTACCTCGATGACCGTCTCTGATGTGAAGGGGCGAGGTGAGCAGAAGGGGATCACACAGCAGTACAGGGGGTCAGAGTATGTGATCGATATGCTCCCCAAGATCAAGATCGAGGTGGTCGTTAAGGATAGCGCCCTCGAAGGGGTGATTGAGACCCTCTGCTCAAGTGCCCGAACCGGGGAGATCGGGGACGGCAAGATCTTTGTGATTCCGCTTGAGCAGGTGATCAGGGTCAGAACCGGCGAGCGCGGGGAGAAGGTTATCTGATCAGTCCTGGCCCCCGTCGGCCCCTCTCTTGAGAAGACGGACCAGCGGGGACGAGGCATTCATAAATGCGTTGAAGAAACATCCAAACTCCTCTGACCAGCAGTCATCCCCCAGCCTGACCTGCCATCCCTTCTTCAGCGATCGACGGACATGCTTTCCATGCGAGACCGTAAGAAGCAGCTCCGAACCAAGCAGCGTCTCCGGGGTGGTGAACTGGCGAAGCACCTCGACCACATACCGCCCGTCCTCGATGTACGGCCCGGTGATGGATAGGGAAGGATCGCTGTACTTCTTCTGGAACTTCTCTGCATTATCCCGGCTCGAGAGTGGCGGGCCGATATGCCGCCTGACACGGGCCACCGACGGGGCCAGCAGTTCAAAGAGGAGGAGACATTGCTCCTCCCCCATGCAGGCGTCCGCCCGGTTGACCATGAATCCTGACCGTTCGAGCAGGTGACAGGTACCATCAAGGGAGCGACGGAGCTGCGGGACCACCACATCCTCGATGAACGGGGGAGTCGCAAAGGTCACGGCACAGAGGCAGGTCCCCCTAACCTCAAGCGCTGCAGAGAGATCTTCTCTGCTGATCTGTTCTGGATCTGGAATTACAAAGAACTCTTCTCCAGGGTGCTCAAGGAACCCGCGGGCCATCTCCACGAACTCAAACATTCTGGAGAGGGAGACCGAGGCGGAGACGTTCCGATTCGGGTCGACCGGGTCGACGACGACGAGCGGCTCATCAAAGGTCTTGGTCGCATGCTGCTCCAGATCGATGACGGTCCTAGACCGCCACCCAGCAGCCGCGGCCATTACCTGCAGGAACCCGCCATAGTGGAGGACCAGTAGTTCGCAGAGGTAGCCGGCGAACCCCTCGGTCATCTGGTCTGAACCATAGACACCACAGGCCTTGGCGAACTGTTTGAGCAGGAGCACATCGTCGGCCAAATTTCCGATCCGTGCGATCACATACCGAGTGTGGAACGGTGTCCGGTCCACCGCCGACTGAATGGCCGTCGCAGAGGTGACCTTATAACAGGGGACCAGGTCGACATCGATTCCATCGATGGTGGTGTTGATGTACGGGTGCTCGGCGTACTTCTCCTGGTAATTTCCCCCGAACTGATCAGCCAGCGAGCGGGCTAGACCAAGCCCCTGCCCCTCGAGCGCTTCCCGCGGGAGATCGGGAGGGAAGAGCATGAAGAGGTCCAGATCCCGGTCGCCTCGAACAAAGGTGGACCTAGCCACCGAACCGACCACCATCGGTTCTGCAGCACCGGATGCTATGACTGCAGCGATAAGCCTGTCTGCGACCTGCCAGATCGCCGCCACCTCTTCGGCCTCAGGCCGGATCCGTTCGATGACCCGGGCGAGCACTGGCTGGATCTCCTCCTCGTTCACAACGTCACCACGCAGAGATCGGTATAGATCGGGCCCTTGGCCGTCAGCACGGACTGTTTGAGTTTGAACTCCCCGACCTCGAAGTCACCGAACCCATTCTGACCAAGGGAATCGATGACCCCTTCGAGGGAGGAGTGGCCCCGTCGGATCCGCCCGACCGTCGCATGGGGGGTGAAGGCCCGGGCTTCAGGCTCGTACCCGAGTGGGGAGAGCACAGCCTCGATTGCTTGATGGAGCGCCGCAGATCGCCCTTGATCTTCAACACCACACCAGATCACCCTGGGCCGTGTCCGGCTGTTCAGTGTGACCGGCCGTATCGAGACCGGGAACGGTTTGACCTTTATCGTCTGCAGGGCGGCACTGATCCTTCCAATCTCCTCCTCAGTGACCTCGCCGATGAAGCGGAGCGTGATATGGATTATCGCAGGATTGACCAGCGAGATGTCTGCCGGTACAGCCCGAAGCGCCGGCTGCACAGCCGCGATCTCCTCCCTGATCGATGCAGGAAGGTCAATTCCGATGAAAGCCCTGACCATTGCAGAGAATATGGGCAGCGAACTACTAAAGGGTGATCGATCAGAGCCATGACGGCCAGGGGAGACCGAGATCCCGAACCAGAGTCGCTATCTCGTCATGGACGGCCAGATCTCCCCTGAGAACAAGCCCCCCATAGACAACTCCACCGACGAGGACCGCCCCGAGCAGGGCCGGCAGTGTATCAATCGACACGACCATCCGGTACAGCAGGACCACCGCTCCCATCACCATCGATGCGGAGAGGATGACCTGGATTGAGTGCCGTTCTATTCTGACCACCATCTGCCGCTTCAGCGAGCGGTGGAGGAGCACCCAGTTCATCACCATCGAGGCGAGCAGCCCGACAGCGGCCCCGGTGATCCCCATCAGGGGGATCAACAACAGGTCCAGCAGGAGCAGCACGACAGCCGCGGCAGCTGCGGCGGTGACGGTCTCGCGCGGGCGATTCATCGAGCCGAGGCACATCCCCTCCAGGGTCACCAGGATTGTCACCGCCTCAGCGGCGAAGAGGACGGCAAGGGCCGGGGTGGCGGCCACGAACGGTTCCCCATACAGGTAATAGAGGAGTCGTCCCCCGAGCAGCCAACCACCAGTGCAGACCGGAACCGCGAGCAGAAACGCGTACGTGAAGGCCCGGGCCAGCGCTTCCTCGATCGCCGGGATCGCTCCCTCCCGGAACCACCGAGTGATCCGCGGCCCCAGCGAGGACCTGACCGCCAGGGTGGTGAAGAGGGCCATCGTCGCGAGCTGAAAGGCGGTCCGGTAGAACCCGACATCGCTGTTCGGAAGGAAGTGACCGAGCAGGATCGTATCGACGGACCCGACGACGACGGCGGTGATCCCGCCGAGGAACGACCAGACCGCGAACGACCAGAGGCCAATGAGGTGCCGCCACTGGAACCTGACGAAGGAGAGGTCGAGGAACCGATAGTCGACGAGTGTAGCCGCAACGAGACCTGCCACCATCCCCCCGGCCAGGCCAGCCACTTCATAGCCCAGCGCCACCAGGGCCACCTGCCCGATCACCCTGACGATGGTGCCGGTCAGGTCGGCGATCTGTGAGACTCCGGCCTTCCCCCTGCCATAGACCCCAGTCACGGCCAGCGCGCTGACAGTGCCGACCAGGACGGTGATGACCAGCCAGGGGAAGAGGCCAGCCTGGTCCAGGTTCACCAGGAACGGGCGGGCAATCAACAGTGCACCGATGGTCAGCAGACAGAGGAGCAACCGAACCGCGGCAAAGGCTGAGAAGTAAGCGTTCTCCTCATCTCCCTCTGCGATCCGCTGCACCGCCGCCCCACCTGTGCCACCGTCGGCTATCAGGTTGAGGATGTTTGTATAAGCGGTGAGCAGGTAGAAGGCCCCGAGCGGGCCGGCACCGGCCACATGGGCGATAAAAACCGTCGAGATGAATCCGACAATCGTCGAGCCGATGGTTGACATGAACCCGATGAACGACTGTCTCCGGACAGGAGTGATTCCCATCAGTCGATCACGCGGACTCTCTCTCTCGGACACGTGGTACCAGAGTCTCCATACAGGTTGATGAAGATAGTGGCAGGTCCAGATCAAACACTACAATTTTTACCACCGCGATGACCTATGGTACTGTTACTTTATGGAGGGAGTCTGATGTCGCCGGCGCCAAAATTGACCGTATATACACTTGAATTCTGTCCGAACTGCGAGATTCTGAAGGAGTACCTGAAAGGGCATGGGGTGGCCTACACCGAGGAGGACATGTCCACTGCTGCCTCCCTGACCGAACTGCGGTTGAACGGGATCTTTGTGAACGAGGCTCCAGTGCTGCAGCGAGGGATGGCTTTTCTGACCTCCGCGGACCTCTTCACCGGGGGTGCGGTGAACGAGAAGAACGTGGGGCCCTTCATCAAGGGTGACCAGATGTGACGCAGCAGACACAGCAGACCACCCTCGACGGGGTCTGGGTCCCTGCCCTGCCGCCAGTCCGGACCTCGGACGGGCATATCCTCGAGTGGGACCGGGAACGGATCGTCCAGCAGATCCTGAACGAGACGAAACTGGTCGAGACCTTCTACGGCTACACCGGGGCCACTGTCGAGCAGGCCCGGGAGATCGCCGCAGAGGTCGAGGAACGGATCCTGGCCCTCCACCTGACTGCCCTCTCAGGCCCGCTGATCCGGGAGATCATGAACATCACCCTCCTCGAGCATGGGCTGGTCCAGTATCGGAACGTCTGTACCAGGGTCGGAACTCCGGTGTACGACGCCCACCTGATCGATGTCGGCAGGGGGTTCGAGGCGCATGACAACGCGAACCTGCAGGAGAACGCAGAGACCTCGCACAAGAAGAAGGCTGACAAGATCAGCAAGGAACAGTACCTGCTCCAACTGCCACCGACCATCGCCGATCATCACCTGGCCGGGGACATCCACATCCATGACCTGGAGTACTTCGGCACGCGCCCGTTCTGCCAGGACTGGGACCTTCGCTACTTCCTGTACTACGGGCTGATGCCCGACGGCAACGGGACGAAGGCCTCGGTGGCCGGCCCTGCCAAGCGAGCGGAGGTGGCGGTCCTCCACGCCGTCAAGGCGCTCGGTTCCGCCCAGACCAACTTCGCGGGGGGCCAGGGCTACTACAACTTTCTGACCTTCCTGGCACCGTTCGTCGAAGGGGTTCCGTACGACGAGATCAAGCAATTGATGCAGATGTTCGTCTACGAAATGACCCAGATGATGGTCGCCCGGGGCGGGCAGCTGGTCTTCTCATCGGTGCAGCTCTCACCCGGGGTGCCGACGCTCTGGAAGGACAAGCCCTGCGTGTACAAGGGGAAGGTCTGGGACGGGGAGCAGGCCCCGCTCCGGACGTACAGCGAGTTCGAGCGGGAGGTCAGGCTCCTCTTCCTCGCGCTGATGGAGGTGATGATGGAGGGAGACGCCTGGGGCAAACCGTTCTCATTCCCCAAACCCGAGATCTCGGTCGAGCCAGACTTCATGCAGGAGGACGAAGGGTTCAACGCGACCCATCCCGACCTCCCCACCTACCAGCAGTTGTACCTGAAGTCATTCGAGCTCGCCTCCAAGTTCGGAACCCCGTACTACGACAACCAGATGCCGGCGTACCGCGGGGCCGGCAAGGGAATCTCCTGCTACCAGTGCTGCGCCTACCAGTTCTCCACCCTCGCAGAGGAGGACTCCGGTTTCGACGACAAGCTGATCTTCAAGGATGGGATGCACTTCTCGATGGGCTCCTGGCAGGTGATCTCGGTGAACTGCCCGCGTGCGGCCTACAATGCAGAAGGGGATGACAGCCGCCTCTTCGCCGAACTGAAGGCTCTGATGGATCGGGCCGTCGAGGCGTTTAAGATCAAGCGCCGGTGGATGAACCTGATCCGGACCAACGGCAGGATGCCGTTTGCGATGCAGCGGCCCAAGGATCCAAACACCGGGGAACGAGGAGCTGTGGCCGTGGACCTGGAGTCACTTGTCTACACGATCGGGATCGTCGGGGTGAACGAGATGGTGCAGCACCATGTCGGCACCGAGCTGCACCAGTCGCGTGAGGCCTTCGCCCTAGCCATCCGGGCGATGACCGAGATGGAACTCTATGCCAAAGAACTCTCCAGGCGGCACCACATGACGATCGCTCTGGCCCGGACCCCTGCAGAGACGACCGGACAGCGGTTCGCAGTCGCCGATCTGATCGACCGGCGGTACCGGGCGCATGCGATGAAGGTGATCAAGGGAAACCTGCCGGATGCCCTGGCCCGGATCGGAACCACGCATGACCTCCCGATCTATTACACCAATGGCACGCATGTGGCTCCCGGAGCCGATGTTCCGCTACCCAAGCGGATGGAGGTCGAGCATGTCTTCTTCCCGATCGTCGACGGGGGAAACATCTTCCACATCTGGCTCGGCGAGGCACGCCCTGACCCCCGCGGGCTGATGGATATGGCGATGAAACTCTGCAAGAGCACCCAGGTCGGCTACTTCGCGTTCACCAGGGACCTGACGGTGACGCTCAAACAGTACCGGGAACAGAAACCCGGTAAAAAATCCATTAAAAAGCCGGCCACCCCATCAGGAATGGTCGACAGCAGAGGAACGATCTAGAAGAGAGGTCAGAGAGGAGACCTGAGCACCCCAGGGAGGTGCTCCTCTACCCAGGAGGGGGTGATCTCCTCAAAAAAGGGGAACAGGTACTGCTCCTCCCCCTCGGTGATCAACAGCCCGACCCCTGTCTTCTGAATAGAGAGCACCCCGGTTATCCTCAGCACACTCACCTTTTCTATCGGCACGATCTGTCGGTCGCCGACCTGCACCATCCCGCCCGCCTGATAGGTGGTCTCGTGCTTCATGATGTACCCCTCGTCCGGATCATCCGCCAAACCGGTCTGCTGAGCAGCAACCGGGCGGCCGGGACGAGTAGCGTCCCCGGATGGTTCAACCTGAGCGTGCCGGAGCCGGTACCGACGAGGGTAATCGTATCAAAGACCGGAGTCACCCCCATCGAGAACCAGGGGACCGGGGTCAGCATTCCCCGAATCGCCATCAGGTACCCGAATACCTCCCCGGTCTTTGCGGCGTCGGAGAGGCCAAAGGTCATATCGATGCTGATCGACCTGATCTCCAGTGCCCTGAACGTCGACCCGAGCAGATCGGTAATCCGAGGCCAGACCTCTTCTACCATGCCAATCACCTCGCCGGCGCCCGGCCCGGACGACCCTTGCTTCTTCTCTTGGTGCTCTTCGCTCTCCCCGGCCGATGCAATCGGTTTTTCCGGTTCTTTCGACCTAACCGACCCTTCGGGCTTCTGCCGACCCCGCTCCATCGAAAACCAGAACCGGTGGCCGAAGAGCGAGACACCCGTCTTGAGATCTCCCTGTCGGTGCTCGGCCACAAGCCCGGCTACCCCCCAGGTGAGACCGCCTGCTGCGGTCATCCCCTCAGGGTCCAGCGTCCCGGTGACCTGGAGATCGATCGGGACCAGCAGCAGGTAGAGGACTGCCAGAACAATGAGTAGCAGCAGAATCAGCAGAATCGTCAAGAGGATGGGCATGGCCGAAGGGGTCAAAAAGATGAGAGGGATCAGGCAGATCCGGTCTCGGGTTCGTTCTCTGTATTCTCAGCGCTCTCTTTCTTCTCCTTCTTATCCATTTTACTCTTGACCGCTTCGATGATCTGCGGAACGAGCGATGTCGAAATGGTGCTGATCAATTCAGAGATCTCAGTCTTCTTATTGAGCATGTGCACCTGGATCCCGTCACGTCCCTTCACAGTGGAGTCGATGATGATCACAGCAATCGGGGTGATCCCGGCCCCTGCTCCGGACCCACCCCCTTCGCCCTTCATCGTATCGTTCCCCTTGGCGTACCCGCCGCCGAACGCGAACCCATAGCTTGCAACCGGAATCACAATCCGTTCGCCCATCGGAATCGCGTCGCCGATGATGTTCTTGGTGGAGACGAGCTTCTCGAGCTCATCGACCGTTGTCTTTAGAAATTCTTCACCTGCCATATCGTTGTACCTCGCGTCTGTATTAACCGGAGATAATATATAAACATATTCGGCCCTCCACCCCCATTATTAAAAAAGAGAAGGACCAGATAGCATTCCCTGATGCAGAGCGATCGATCGAACTTTGAACAACCGGACTGGAACCAGGTCTGGCAGAGATCTCAGCAACGGTATGATGCCACCCCATCCTACCATGACTCCGTCCATCTCTGGGGAGAGAAGAAGAATGCAGCCAGGTACGATCTGAATTCCCGCGAGCAGTACTCCGCCCGGGTGCAGCAGACGATCCGGGACCTCCATCCGAACAGGAAGGAACGGGTGCTCGATATCGGGGCCGGCCCCGGCACGTTGGCCCTGCCACTCTCACCACTGGTCAGGTCGGTGACCACCGTTGAACCGGCCGGCGGGATGGTCGAGGTGCTGAAGGAACATATCCAGAGCGAGGGGATCGACAACATCACCTGCATCCAGAAGCGCTGGGAGGATGTCAATTCAACAGAGGATCTCGCCCCCCCCTACGACCTGGTGATCGTCTCGTTCTCGCTGGTGATGATCGACCTCTGGGCGGCCATTTCTAAGATGAACCAGGTCACCGACGGGCTCGTGGCGCTGTACTGGTTCGTGGACAACTCCTTCTGGGAGCAGCAGTACCTGACCCTCTGGCCTGAACTCCACCATGCCCACTTCTCCCCGGGTCCCAAGGCCGACATCGTCTTCAATCTCCTCTACCAGCACGGGATCTACGCCGACATCCGGATGTTCCCCGCTGACAAGACCTACCGATTCAGAGACATGGAGGAGGCGTACCAGTTCTTCGCACCCAGATTCAGCATCACCGACCAGCGGCAGGAGGGGGTGCTGAGAACCCACCTAGACCTGACCAGGGTGGTGATCCCCGACGGGGTTCTGTTCACGAGTCCCTCGACCTATGCCAGGATCTCCTGGAGGACAGATCAGAAACGGTCAGGTTCCCCGGTTAGATAACCGTTCCCTGGCGGTCGCACAGTACTCCGGAGAGAGATCGACCCCGATGAACCTGCGCTGCAGCCGCCGGGCGACCAGCGTGGTGGTGCCGACCCCGTTAAACGGATCGAGGACCAGATCACCCTGATAGGAGAAGAGCTTCAGGGCCCGTTCAACCAGCTCCTCAGGGAACATAGCCGGGTGGTTATACCGCTTCATCTGCCGTTCAGGCCCAATCGACCACCTGGCCACCACCCAGGCCTTGAACTCATCGGCTGTGATATCGATCCCCTCCTTGGGACCGGTCTTTTTGAGGTCCCCTTTCGAGAAGACCTCGATGAACTCCCAGGTGTACTTCAGGTACGGGGCCGACGGACTCTTCCAGGAGCCCCAGGCCGTGTACTTGCAGTTATAGTTGTTCTTCTCCCAGAGGATCTCCCCCTTCCAGATCATCCGCCGCAACAGCAGATGCTGCGAGATCAGGTGATGGGTCGGGATGTTGTCGGAGAAGAGCGGCTGGATGTTGACCAGACATCGGCCGCCAAACTTCAGTACCCGGACGCACTGGTCGAGGATCGAGAAGAGTTTGCTGAAGTAGGCATCCCAGTGCCGCCCGTCATCTCCTTCGTGGTATGAGAGACCGAAGTTGTACGGCGGCGAGGTGAGCACCAGGTCCACGCAGTTGTCAGGCAGGCGGGAGAGCACCTCCTCGCTGTCCCCGCAGACGATCGAGTCCACTGGAACACCAGAGAGGCGGTTCTCCTCCCTGCTGAACTGGTGGTCCCCGGCATAATAACAACCCCCCCGCCGCTGTACCTTCTCGCTCCGCCCGATAACCTTCCGTTCGGCCGTAAAGCCGGCATAGACTCGTTTTCCATCATGGATCGTGTAGCTGGTCTGACGATCCACGGCATCGGCCAGCCCTCCGAGCACCGCTACGGCGCCGGCGAGAGACCCTGGTCGCGGGGATGCGGCACTGATCATCTGGATCCGATCGCGGAGAAGATTGGGGGAGAGGGCATGCAGGTGACATGTCAGGGAGGTATCAGTCAGGGAGAGGAGCAGATCCTGAGGGCTGAACCCTGCACCGATCCTTCCTATCAGGGCTGAACCCTCCGGTGAGAGGGGAGCAGCCAAGGGGACCACGATCACCCTGTACCGATCGTTCTGCAGATCTGGTGTCGGCACCATCCTGTTGCCACTAAGGGAGTCAGGGGATATGAAACACTGCCCGGCAGAAGAGACCGGCAGAATGAGTGAAAAAGTGAAGGTCGATCAAGCCCGCTGGTGGTCAGCGATGAAGAGACCGATCCGTCTGACCGCCTCGGTCAGGTCCGGCCGTGAGACCGCATAGGCGCAGCGGATATGGTTAACTCCGCCAGCCCCGAAGACCGATCCCGGGACGACCGCCACATGCTGCTCATGCAGCAACTGCTCGGCGAAGTCCTCGTCCGAAAGGCCGGTGGAGGCAATAGACGGGAACGCATAGAACGCACCCTCCGGCAGATGGCAGTGGAGGCCGATATGATTCAACCCCTCGACGAAGAGGTTCCGCCGCTGCCGGTACTCTTTGATCATCGCGTCCTTCTCCTCCTCTGCAGATCGAATAGCCTCATTCGCCGCCATCTGGGCCATAATCGGAGCACAGAGCATCACATACTGGTGGATCTTCAAGGCTGCATCGCAGAGATCTTCTGGAGCGCAGAGGTACCCGAGCCGCCAGCCAGTCATCGCGTAGGCCTTGGAGAAACCGTTCAGCGTGATCGTCCGCTCCCAGAGGTCACCGACCGTGGCCGCAGGGACATGCGTCCCTTCATAGGTCAGCTCGGCATAGACCTCGTCGCTGATCAGGATAAGGTCATGGTCGGTGATCAGATCGGCAATCTCCCGGTAGTCGGACCTGGTCATCACGGCTCCGGTCGGGTTGGTCGGGAAGTTGATGATCAGGGCCTTGGACTTCGGTGTTATCGCTTCGGCGAGGGTATCGGGGTTCAGCTTGAACCGATCTGCCTCTCGACACTCCACTGATATCGGAACCCCACCGGTCAGGGTCACTGTGGGAGCGTACGAAACATAGCTCGGCTCTGCAATCAACACCTCGTCACCCGGGTCGACGATCGCGCGGACCGCGATATCAACCCCTTCGCTCACGCCGGTGGTGATAATCATCTCCCGGTCAGGGTGGTACTGGAGGGCATATACCCGCTCCATCCGTGCCGCAAGGGCCTCGCGGAGGTTCTGAAGCCCCCGGTTCGAGGTGTACGAGGTCTTCCCCTGCTCGATCGAGTAGATCGCGGCCTCACAAATGTTCCAGGGGGTCACAAAGTCCGGCTCGCCGACACCGAGTGAGATCACTTCGTCCATCGTCTGGACGATATCAAAGAACTTCCTGATCCCTGACGGTGGGATCACCCGGGCCCGTTCAGATATCCGATCCTTCATACAGGTGCCTCAGAATGAGAACGGGATCCGTTCGTCAGTCTCACGGGTGAAGAGGACCGTGCCGTTCTCCTTGTACGACTTCATAACGATATGCGTCGCCGTCTCCCGGATCTGTTCCATCGTCGCGATCCTTTCAGAGACGAACCGGGCCACCTCCTGCATGTTTCTGCCGGTCACCTGGAGTTGCAGATCATAAGCGCCAGTAATCAGCCGCATCGACCGGACCTGCTTGAACCGTGAGATCCGCTCGGCGAGCCGGTCGTACCCGAAGTCCCGCTCAGGGCTGACCTTCAGCTCGATGATCGCAGAGACCTCGCCGTTACCTGCCCTTTCCCAGTCGATCACCGCAGAGTACTTTCTGATCACACCAGCCTCTTCGAGGGTCGCCATCCGGGCTGCGACCTCCTCTGCCGTCGTCTCAAGCATCGTTGCGAGTTCTTCCACTGCTATCCTGCTGTCCTCCTCCAGCAGATGGAGGAGGTCACGGTCTGTCTGATCCATGATAATCACCTAAATGTCTGTTTCAGCCAGGTGCGATCCATCTGCCCGAGCCCCTGTTCTGTGAGCCGTGGGTCCTTCTGGATCACTTCCTGGATCTTGGTCGAGTTTGCATCGAACCACATCTCCTTGGTCCGTCCATACCTGCCGCGGGAGACCACCCGGGTGTTGATCACCCCGAGCATGTTCAGCTCTGAGATCAGATCAGTGATCCGCCGATTGGTCAGCACATCAATCTCCAGGTGGCAGGCCAGTTCCTGGTAGACTCTGCAGACCTCCCCGGAGGTGAAGATCAGATGCCCGAGCTGCTCGAGGAGGAGCATCGAGTAGAGAACCACCTTGGACTGCGTCGGCAAGGTCGAGATGCACTCGATCATCGAGTCGGTCTCGATCTTAGCCTGAGCACTCTTGACATGGCTCTCAGCGACCTTCTCAGCCTCCTCGCGCTCGGCGAGTTCGCCGGAGATCCGAAGTAGATCGAGCGCACGGCGTGCGTCTCCATGTTCCTGGGCAGCCAGAGCCGCGCAGAGCGGAATCACCCCTTCATCGAGTGTCTCAAGGACAAACGCCTTCTCTGCACGTTGCTGGAGAATATCGCAGAGCTGCGGAGCATTGTACGGGGGAAAGACGATCTCCTCCTCTGATAGGGAGGAGAGGACCCGCGGGTCCAGAAAATCCTTGAAGCTGAGGTCATTAGAGATGCCAATGATACAGACCCGGGAACTGTGGAGATCAGAGTTGATCCTGGTCAGGTTGTAGAGGGTGTCGTCCCCGCTCTTCTTGACCAGCTTGTCGATCTCGTCGAGGACGATCACCAGTACACCGCCGCGTGCCTCGAGCTGATTCTTCAGTTCCATATAAACCTGGTCTGTCGGCCAGCCGGTCATCGGGATATGGGGTCTGAGCTTGTCTGAGGGGGTTTCGTCAGGTCTCTCGATATCCTTGGCGATCTGAGCCAGCACTCGGTACTGGGTGTCGATTACTTCGCAGTTGATATGGACCACAGCACAGGTAGCCACATTCTGACTTGACGCTTTTTCTAGCTCAGAACCCACATATCTGACACTTGCAGTCTTCCCGGTGCCAGTTTTTCCATAGATCAGGATGTTTGAGGGGGTCTCGTTGCGAAGGGAGGGGGCCAAAATTGAGGCGATCTCATCGATCTGGGGCATACGATGAGGCAGGATATGAGGACGGTACGAATGCCTGAGAACCTCCCTGTTCTTGAAAATTTTATTCCGATCAGTCAGATACTTCTTAAAAAGCCCCATTGATCTGTTCTGATCGCATTCTTCTTCAGGCATCTCGTTCACTGGAATCTGTACATTAGCTATCTGTTTCTATTAAGATGATCGCTTATCACCTGATAATCGATCGATACCCCTTCATTTCCAGTGGAGAATCTCAAACTTCCATCATAGTGGAGCGTTTCATCTGATCAGAGTTATGGAATTTATATACCCCCTCTTTTCCACTGGAGAATTATTGAGATCACGATCTTCCCTGAAGATGATCTCCTGATCTCTGGATTTTTAGATTAATTTGGAAGAACACCCAGGAATATCTGTTGAATTTGGTATCAGAACACTTGGAAGCAAAAAAATGTACCCCCACCCCTTTATTTCCTATGGAACATGAGAACACGAGATAGATTCTCTTCTTCTCTAAAAATGAGATACGAGCATTGAGTAATTATGAATTTAATACTATAA